>JAZKBE010000062.1:0-15453 GCA_040388805.1 Pseudomonadota bacterium | reverse complement strand
CACAAGGCAATGAGTCAGAAAAATTGCTGAGATGGCTTAACTTGGGTGGATTGTGTAGCCCCCGCCCACCATCAAGTCGCTCCGGAACCCGGCTGGCGAGGCAATCCCGTGGAAAGGTTCGAAGGCGATGCTGCTTTCCTGCAGCGCGGTCGGGCCGCGTCCCAGGCGCAGGGTGCCGAAGCCGCCCGCCAGGCCAAGCCGGCTCGCGCCCTGGAACTGCGGGCGCTGTCCGGCGCCGTTTTCCAGCGCGCCGGTGTCCGTTTCGTAACGCATTTCCAGCTCGAACACCGCCTTCAGGCCGGCGCCGATCGCTTCCGTCCCCCTGAAGCCCAGGGTATTGTTGGCGCGCTTGCCGATCGCCAGGCTCTGCTCGGTCCGCTTGCTGATGCCAGCGTCGAGCGTGCCATAGGCCTGGACCGACGACTGGGCCTGCGCCGCCAGGGCGGCGCCAGCCAGGGTCAGGGCCAACAGGATTCTTCTCATACATTCCTTGGGTGGTGCGCGGGCAAGCAAACCTGATAATTATGCGTGGTCGACTTGGTTCAAAGCCAATCTTTCGATTCGCGTTGTTGTATTTTCGAAACGTGGCCGCGATGGCAAGACCAGCGGTTTGATCAAGCTTGCCATTTGCGCAGGCCTGGAAACGTTTGTGCAAAATCAAGGAATGGCCTGTTTGCA
The DNA here is from genome assembly GCA_040388805.1 of Pseudomonadota bacterium. Taxonomy (GTDB): domain Bacteria; phylum Pseudomonadota; class Gammaproteobacteria; order Burkholderiales; family Burkholderiaceae_D; genus Telluria_A. The sequence continues at coordinate 14,775 of JAZKBE010000062.1, read as the reverse complement.
CTATTGGCGCTGCGCGCCTGCCGTAGACTTTGTTCGAAGCGTGACCTTTCGTCCACGTACAGGCGGGAACAAAACGATGGCAAATCGAGAAGAACTTGGACTCATCCGTGGCGCCCGTGGCGGGCAGCCGTCCGCGCAGCTGGCGCTGGCCAAACTGTACTTATGGCAGTGCCGGATTGCCGAAGAGCCTGCCGACCGCGCTGCACTGGCTGGACCGGGCCGCGCAGCAGGGCTGCAACCAGGCCTGCGCCCTGATCGGGGCCCATATTCCGGCCGAACTTGCCATGCGGAGCACGCGCCCGCTGGCCCAGTGGTACGAACGGGCGTTCGACGCCGGCGTGCTGCGCGCCGGCCTGGTGCTGGCCCAGCTCACGCTCGACACGCCGGCCGGCCAGGCGCAGGACCAGGCGCGCCGCGACAAGGCCTTGCGCGCGCTGGAAGCGGCGGCCCGGGCCGGGGTGCCGGACGCCAGATGGCTGTTCGCGCGCTATCACGGCGCTGCGGGCCAGGCCGGGGCGGTGCCCGAAGCGGCGGAACGGCGGCTGAGCGGCGCCCCTTTGTCTGGCGCCGCTGGCGCCGCCGGCGACCCGGAGCCGAGCCAGCTCGACAAGCTGTGGCGCGCCGGGCGCACCGCCAGCTACCTGGAACGGGCCTTGCCGCTGGCGCGCGCGCTGGCCGACGCCCACAGTTGCGGCGGTCCGCTGGCCTTGCGGCTCGCGCCGGACGACGTGACCCTGCTCGCGCGCTGCGCCGTGGCCGGGGCCGACACGGCCGATCCGGCCGACATCCAGCGTTTCCGCGAAATCGCCGCCCATGAACACGACCGCGATGCCCAGCTGGCCATGGGCTTGTGGTGCGCGCGCATGCAGGTCGACGGCACTCGCACCGCGGTGGGCGAGGGCTCGGCCAATTTCAAGAAAGCCATCCGCTGGCTGACCCTGGCCGGCGAACAGGGGCTGGCGGCAGCGTGGTATGCCTTGTCGCGCATCTATATCAAGCCGGAATTTTCGCAGCGTAACGTGGCCGACGCCCAACGCTACCTGGAACGCGCCGCCGAAATGGGATACCGCGACGCCCAGCTCGAATGCGGCCACAGCGCCTGGCGCGCGCGCCGCGAAAATGAAAGCAACGATGTGCGCGCGGCGTACTGGCTGCAGCGCGCCGCGGCCCAGGGTTGTGCCCAGGCGCGTGAATTGCTGCACAAGATAGCCCCGCGCGGCGCAGGGTTTTCCGCCCCGCTGCCGCCGGGCCTGGCGTCAAGCCAGCCGCTGCTGGCGGCGCGCTTGCAGCTGGCCGCCATGTTCCGCCTGACCCGGGCCGAAGCCTTGCTGCTCGACGTGCGCGCGGCCGACCACGGGCATTGCCTGGTCATCGATATCCGCGCCAGTTACGGGCGCAGCAAGCGCCGCCTGGTCATGGTCGATACGCAGGAAGAACGCCAGGCGCTCGATGTGCTGGGAAGGTTGTTCGAACAAGTCGATTGCGGCCCGGCCGGGCCGGAAGGCAATTACCGGCAGCGCCTGTATCGCCTCAAGACCAGCCTGCCGTATGGCGCGCCGGACGAGCAGGAGTACGAGCTGGCCGCTTGAAGCTTAAAACAGCTTAAAGGTCGATCAGGTCGATCGTGCCTTCATACACGGTGACGGCCGGGCCGCTCAGGTAGACCGCCTGGCCGGGGCCGGCCCAGGCCACCGACAGTTCGCCGCCGCGCGCGCTCACGCGCACCGGGGAATCGAGCAGGCCGCGCCGGATGCCGGCCACCACCGCCGCGCAGGCGCCGGTGCCGCAGGCCAGGGTTTCGCCGGCGCCCCGTTCGAACACGCGCAGCCTGATATGGGCGCGGTCGAGCACCTGCATGAAGCCGGCATTCACTTTTTTCGGGAAGCGCGGGTGATGTTCGATCAGCGGGCCGGACAGTTCGACCGGGGCGGTGTCGACATCGTCGACCACTTGCACCGCATGCGGATTGCCCATGGAAACGACCGATACCTGCACCGTGCCGGACGGCAGGGCAAGCGGGTACACATCGTGTTCGCCATCGAGGCCGGCCGCGTCGAAAGGCACCTCGGCCGGCGCCAGCACCGGCGCGCCCATGTCCACCGTGATGCTGCCGTCCGCTTCCAGGCGCGGGCTGATGATGCCCTTCATGGTTTCGACCCGGATGTGGGTCTTGCCGGTGAGTTTTTTCTCGGTCACGAATTTGACGAAGGCGCGCGCCCCGTTGCCGCACTGTTCGACCTCGCCCCCATCCTGGTTGAAGATGCGGTAGCGGAAATCGCAGTCCGGGCTGGCAGCTTGCTCCACCACCAGGATCTGGTCGGCGCCGATGCCGAAGCGGCGGTCGCCGATCAGCTTGAGCTGGGCGGGGGACAGGGCCAGCGCTCTGGCGGTGGCGTCGATGACGACGAAGTCATTGCCGGCGCCATGCATTTTGGTAAATGTCAGTTTCATGCAGCCAAGTATAGCCGGAACTAGATATTCACATACGGCGAGGGTTCGCCTTCGGGCCGGGTCTTGAAGCGCTTGTGGGTCCAGAAATATTCGGCCGGGGCTTCGCGCACCCGCTCTTCGATGAAGGCATTCATGCGGCGCGCCGATGCGGCCATGTCGGTGCCGGGATAGTCGTCCCAGGCCGGATAGAAACGCACCCGCCAGCCCGCGTAATCGGGCAGGAAGGTGGCCACCACGGGAATGACGGCCGCGCCGGTGGCGGCGGCGATCCGGCCCGGCGCCGTCAGCGTGGCGGCCGGCACCCCGAAGAAGGGCACGAACTCGGCATCCTTGGCGCCGAAATCCATGTCCGGCAGCATGAAGTAGGGCAGGCGCTCGCGCATGGCGCGAATGATGGGCTTGACCCCTTCCTTGCGCGAAAACAGTTGCACCGGACGGAAGCGCGAGCGGCCCTGGCGCAGCACCGCGTCGAAGGCGCTGTTTTTTTGCTGCACATAGATCGAGCACAGCGCCGTTTCCAGCATCACCGCCACGCCGGCCACGTCCAGGCACACGAAATGGGGGCACAGCAGGATGGTGGGGCCGGCGGCGATCTGCGCCAGCGGCACGCCGGGCTCGACAGTGATCAGGCGGCGCAGGCGCGCCTGCGGCGCCCACCACAGGATGGCGCGCTCCCACACGCTGCGCGAATAGGCCTGGAAATGCTGGCGCGCCAGGCGCACCCGGGCCGCTTCGTCCAGTTCGGGCATGGCCAGGCGCAGGTTGACCAGGGCGATATTGCGGCGCTTGCGCAGGAACAGGAACAGCAGCGAGCCGACCAGTGTGCCGAAGCGGCCGAGCAGCGGCAGGGGCAGCCAATGCAGCAGCCACATCAGTCCCAGCACCACCCTCATGGGGCCACCTGCGCGTCCGGGGCGGGCACGCCGTCGGGCTGCTTGTAGCGGTTGTAGCTCCAGAAATACTGGGCCGGGCAGCGCGCGATCAGCTGCTCCATGGCATGGTTGATGGTGGTGGCCTGCTCGGCAGGGGTGCCGGACAGGTCGCCCTCGAAGGGCACGAAGCGCACCACGAAGCCCTTGCCGTGCGCCAGCCGTTCGGCATACACGAGGATAATGGCGGCCTTGCCCAGTTGCGCCAGTTTGGCCGGCAAGGTCATGCTGTAGGCGTTGCGGCCGAAGAAGGGCGCCCACACGCCTTCGCCTTCCTGCGGCACCTGGTCGGGCAGCACGCCCACCGGTTCGCCGCGCTTGAGGCATTTGGCCAGGATACGCACGCCCGACAGGTTGGCCGGCGCCAGGTGCAGATTGTGACGCGCGCGGGCGCCCTCGATCAGCGGCTTCAGGGCGGCTTGCTTGGGCGGGCGGTACATCACGGTGAGCGGAGTGCGCAGGGCGATCTGCTGGGCCGTGATTTCGAAGCAACCCAGGTGGGGCGTCAGGAACACGATGCCGCGTCCGCTGTCGAGCACGGACTGCACGTGGTCCCAGTTCTCGTCGCTGGCGTGGGCGGCCACGCGGGAGGGCGGCGCGCACCAGACGAATGCCAGTTCGACAATGGCTTTGCCGGACTCGGCAATGGCGCTGGACAGGTGGCTGCTGTAGCCGGCGGCGGCCATATTGCCGCGCATCAGGCGCCGGTAAGAGGACGATGACAAATAGGCCAGCCAGCCCAGGGCGCTGCCCAGGACGTGCAGAACAGACAAGGGCAGCTTGGACAAAAGGCGGAAAAGGAGCACTAACATGGGCTTGATCGTGGTTCAAAAGCGGTCAGTTGCCTAACCAAAATTTCTTAAGGAGCGTAAAATACCACGTATGCAGGATCCGCCGAGTTAATAGACAACTTGCGAAGCGGAATATAAATGTCGCTAAAGCGTCGCAGCAACCCGGTTACTGCGACTTCAATCTTCAACAGTAACAGGAGCATTGCATGTCAAACGATTATCTCTTTACTTCCGAATCCGTCTCGGAAGGCCACCCGGACAAAGTCGCCGACCAGATTTCGGACGCGATCCTGGACGCCATCCTGGCGCAGGATCCGAAGGCGCGCGTGGCCGCCGAAACCCTGTGCAACACCGGCCTGGTGGTGCTCGCAGGTGAAATCACCACCCACGCCAACGTCGATTATATTCAGGTTGCGCGCGAAACGATCAAGCGCATCGGCTACGACAATACCGACTACGGCATCGATTACCGCGGCTGCGCCGTCATGGTCTGCTACGACAAGCAGTCGCCCGACATCGCCCAGGGCGTGGACGAAGGCGCCGGCCTGGACCTGGACCAGGGCGCCGGCGACCAGGGCTTGATGTTCGGTTATGCCTGCGATGAAACCGCGGAACTGATGCCTGCCGCCATCCATTACGCGCACCGCCTGGTCGAGCGCCAGTCGCAGCTGCGCAAGGATGGCCGCCTGCCGTGGCTGCGTCCGGACGCGAAATCGCAAGTCACGCTGCGCTATGTCGACGGCCGCCCGGTCGGCGTCGATACCGTCGTATTGTCGACCCAGCACCATCCGGACGTCACCCACGCCCAGATCGAAGAAGCGGTGATCGAGGAAATCATCAAGAAAGTGCTGCCCGCCGAATGGCTGCACGGCACCCGCTACCTGGTCAACCCGACCGGCCGCTTCGTCATCGGCGGCCCGCAGGGCGATTGCGGCCTGACCGGCCGCAAGATCATCGTCGACACCTACGGCGGCGCGGCCCCGCACGGCGGCGGCGCGTTTTCGGGCAAGGATCCTTCGAAAGTGGACCGTTCGGCAGCCTACGCCGCGCGCTACGTGGCCAAGAACGTGGTGGCCGCCGGCCTGGCGCGCCAGTGCCAGGTGCAGGTCAGCTACGCGATCGGCGTGGCCAAGCCGATCAACATCACGGTGTACACCGAAGGCACGGGCGTTATTTCCGACGAGAAAATCGCCAAGCTGGTGATGGAACACTTCGACCTGCGTCCGAAAGGCATCGTCCAGATGCTGGACCTGCTGCGCCCGATCTACCAAAAGAGCGCGGCCTACGGCCACTTCGGCCGCGAAGAGCCGGAGTTCACCTGGGAGCGTACCGACAAGGTCGCCCTGCTGCGCGCCGAAGCCGGTCTTTCCTGACCGCCAACCAGGGTCAGACCTCACGTGAGAAATTGTTTCTCGGTGGAGGTCTGACCCCGGTGTTGGTGACAGGCGCGGCAGGATGGTGTTACACTTCTGCGTTCCGAGGAGCGTTGCGACGAAATTATTTTCGCCAGGCTCGGATGTCCACCGCAACTGCGCTCACGTTACTTTTTTCTAACTGAAAGGAGGGCGTGATGAACGCCGTACTCAAACCTTCGCACGACTATCACATCGCCGACATCTCCCTGGCCGCCTGGGGCGACAAGGAAATCCGCATCGCCGAAACCGAAATGCCCGGCCTGATGGCCATCCGCGAGGAATTCGCGGCCGCCCAGCCACTCAAGGGCGCGCGCATCACCGGTTCGCTGCACATGACCATCCAGACCGCCGTGCTGATCCAGACCCTGGAAGCACTGGGCGCGCAAGTGCGCTGGGCGTCGTGCAATATTTACTCGACCCAGGACCACGCCGCCGCCGCCATCGCCGCCGCCGGCACCCCGGTGTTCGCGGTCAAGGGCGAAACCCTGGACGAATACTGGGAATACACCCACCGCATCTTCGAATGGCCGGGCGAGAACGTGTATTCGAACATGATCCTCGACGATGGCGGCGACGCCACCCTGCTGCTGCACCTGGGCACGCGCGCCGAGACCGATCTGTCGCTGCTCGACAAGCCGGGTTCGGAAGAGGAAATCTGCCTGTTCAATTCGATCCGCGCGCACATCGCCAAGGACCCGACCTGGTATTCCAAGCGCTTGCCGCAAATCCTGGGCGTGACCGAGGAAACCACCACCGGCGTGCACCGCCTGTACCAGATGCACAAGGAAGGCAAGCTGGCCTTCCCTGCGATCAATGTCAACGATTCGGTCACCAAGTCCAAGTTCGACAACCTGTACGGTTGCCGCGAGTCGCTGGTGGACGGCATCAAGCGCGCCACCGACGTCATGATCGCAGGCAAGGTCGCCGTGATCGCCGGTTATGGCGACGTCGGCAAGGGCTCGGCCCAGGCCATGCGCGCCCTGTCGGCCCAGGTCTGGGTCACGGAAATCGATCCGATCTGCGCGCTGCAAGCGGCCATGGAAGGCTACCGCGTTGTGACCATGGATTACGCCGCCGAACACGGCGACATCTTCGTCACCTGCACCGGCAACTACCATATCCTCACCGAGCAGCACATGCTGGCCATGAAGGACCAGGCCATCGTCTGCAATATCGGCCACTTCGACAACGAGATCGATGTCGCTGCCCTCAAAAAATATGAGTGGGAAAACATCAAGCCCCAGGTCGACCATGTGATCTTCCCTAGCGGCAAGCGCATCATCCTGCTGGCCGAAGGCCGCCTGGTCAATCTTGGCTGCGGTACCGGCCACCCATCCTACGTGATGAGCTCCTCGTTCGCGAACCAGACCATCGCCCAGATCGAGCTGTTCGCCCACATCGACAAGTACCCGATCGGCGTGTACGTGCTGCCGAAGCACCTGGATGAAAAAGTGGCGCGCCTGCAGCTCAAGAAGCTCAACGCGCAACTGACCGTCCTGACCGACGAGCAAGCCGCCTACATTACGGTAAGCAAGGAAGGCCCTTACAAGCCTGACCATTACCGTTATTGATGCACCCCGGGGCGCCGCCTGTTCCGTACCGGCGGCGCCTTCCACCTCCACAGACGGTCCCCACCATGCGCCTATTGTTAACCTGGTTAATCAACGCAGCGGCCCTGTTCGCCCTGCCATACCTGATGAGTTCAGTCACCGTCACCCATATCGGCGCCGCCTTCGTGGCCGCCCTGGTGCTCGGCCTGGTCAATACCCTGATCCGCCCCGTCCTGGTGCTGCTGACCTTACCGGTCACCGTGCTCTCCCTGGGCCTGTTCATCCTGGTGATCAATGCGCTGCTGTTCTGGGGCGTCGCCCAGCTGGTCGATGGCTTCCACGTGACGGGTTTCCTGTCGGCCTTCCTGGCCGCGATCCTGTACAGCATCATTTCCTGGGCCCTGTCGACCTTACTCCTGAAAAAATGATGGACACTACCAATTTCAGCATCGAGTTCTATCCGCCCAAGACGGCGGAAGGCGCCGAGAAACTGCGCGCGGCGCGCGCCAAGCTGGCCCTGCTCGATCCCAAGTATTTCTCGGTCACCTTCGGCGCCGGCGGCAGCACCCAGCAGGGTACCCTGGACACGGTGCTGGAAATCCTGGGCGAGGGCCACGCGGCCGCGCCCCATTTGTCCTGCGTGGGCGGCTCGCGCGCATCGATCCGCGACATCCTGGCGCAGTTCAAGTCGCATAACATCCGGCGCCTGGTCGCGCTGCGCGGCGATTTGCCAAGCGGCTACGGCGGCGCCGGCGAATTCCGCTATGCCAGCGAACTGGTCGAGTTCATCCGCGCCGAAACGGGCGACTGGTTCCATATCGAAGTGGCGGCCTATCCGGAAGTCCATCCGCAGGCGCGTTCGCCCCAGGACGACATGCAAGCCTTCGCGCGCAAGGTCAAGGCCGGCGCGAACGCGGCCATCACCCAGTATTTCTACAATGCCGACGCGTATTTTTCCTTCATGGATGAATGCGGCAAGCTGGGCGTGGACGTGCCGGTGGTGGCGGGCATCATGCCGATCACCAATTACACCCAGCTGATGCGCTTTTCCGACATGTGCGGCGCCGAGATTCCCCGCTGGGTGCGCCTGAAGCTGGCCAGTTTCGGCGACGACAGCGCCTCGATCAAGGCGTTCGGCCTGGACGTGGTGACCCAGTTGTGCGAACGCTTGCTGGCCGGCGGCGCGCCGGGCTTGCATTTCTACAGCATGAACCAGGCCGGTCCCACCACGGCGCTGTGGCAGCGCCTGGCAAAAGCCTAGGATTGCTCGGTAATGACCAGGTCCAGCGCGACGTCATGCGGCGCGCCGGCGAAGTCCGCCTCCAGGCAGGCGTAGGCGATGCCCGCCGTCAGCGGGCGCGGCGCCGCTTCCAGGGTGCGGTCGTAATAGCCGCCGCCATAGCCCAGGCGGTAACCCTGGGCATTGAAGCCCAGGCAGGGCACCAGCAGCGCGCCCGGCCGCCCGGTCATGCGCAGCGCGGCCGGCACCGCCACCCCCATCGCATCTTTCACCAGCGCTTCGCCGGGCAGCCATTCGGCAAAGGCCAGCGGCGCATCACGGTCGACCACTACCGGCAGCGCCAGGCGCGTGCCGGCGCGCGCCAGTTCGGCATAGGCCGGCGCCAGATCGGGCTCGCCGCGCAAGGGCCAGTACACCCCCAGCGCGGCCGCCTGGTCCTGCGCGCGCCACCATGCCAGCACCCGTGCCACGATCAAGGCATCCCAGGCGGCCTTCTGCTGCGGATCGAGCGCGCGCCGCAAGCTGGCCAGGGTGCGCCGCAAGCCGTCCTTGTGTGCCTTGTGTGCGTTGGGCGCTAGTGAAGCGCCGTCGCTGCGTGGTATTCTTGGTTCGCCTGTCATGTGTCCAATGAAGCGTAAATTGAGAGTTGCATATTGATGTTCCTGCCGAAAATCCTCAGCGCCGCTTTCCTAGGCGCCGCCTGCCTGCTGCCGGCGCTGGCCCAGCCGCTGCCGGGCGCCGCCGAAGCCCATCCCGGGGATGATACCTTCCAGCTGCTGCGCGAAGCGGCACGCCAGAACGATGCCGGCAAGGCCGCCGTCTACGCCGACCGTCTCGGCCAGTACCCCATCCCTTCCTACGTTGCCTATTATCGGATGAAACCGCGCCTGGCGAGCACGCCGCCGGCCGAAATCCGCGAATTCCTGGCGCGCTACCAGGGCAGCGCCATCGCCGACCGCCTGCGCAACGACTGGCTGCTCGAACTGGGGCGCGCGCGCGACTGGGCCAATTTCGACCAGCAGTATCCCCTGTTCGTCCTCAACGACGATACCCAGGTGCGCTGCTACGCGCTCATGTCGCGCATTGCGCGCGGCGACAAAGTGGGCGACGAGGCACGCCTGCTGCTGACCGCGCCCCTGGGCTACGGCGACGCCTGCAATGGCCTGGTCGCCGCCCTGTCGCAGGCCGGCCAGTTCGACGCCAACGACCTGCTCACCCAGATCCGCCTGGCGGGCGAAGCGGGCGCCACCGGTCCCGCGAAACGGGCCGCGGCCCTGCTGGGCGCGTCCGACACGCGCGCCGCGCAAGCGATCGACTTTCCCGCGCTGGCGCTGGCGCGCGGCGTGGGCGCCACCCGCGCCGAACACGAAATCTACCTGGCGGCCGTGAGCCGCATGTCGCGCACCAGCCAGAAGCTGGCGCTGGTGGCCCTGCAAAAAGCGCTGCCCCAGCTGGGCGCGCAGGAGCAGGCCATCGGCTACGCGGCGCTGGCGCATGCGGCCTCGCTCAAGCTCGACCCGGAAGCGTCAAGCTACTGGCAAAAGAGCGCCGGCGCCCCGCTGACGGCCGAACAGGCCCAGTGGAAAACGCGCATGGCGCTGCGCCGCGGCGACTGGAAAGCCGTCAAGGCCATCATCGGCGACATGCCCGCCTACCTGCGCAGCCAGCCCGCCTGGACCTACTGGCTGGCGCGCGCGCTGCAGGCCGAAGGCGCGCTGGGCGACGCCGCGCCGCTGTACCAGCGCATCGCAGACCAGAACAGCTTCTATGGCCAGCTGGCGCTCGAGGAAATGGGCCAGCAGATTTCCATTCCCGCGGCGGCGGCCGCCCTCACGCCCGAGGAACTGGCGCCCATCTCGGCCAATGCCGGCCTGCGGCGCGCGCTCAAGTTCTTCAGCATGCGCCTGCGGCCGGAAGGCTCGCGCGAATGGAACTGGGAACTGCGCAAACTGAGCGAGCGCGAACTGATCGCGGCCGCCGAATTCGCGCGCCGCCACGACATCCTCGACCGCATGGTGCACACCTCCGAGCGCACCCGCACCCAGTTCGACTACACGCAGCGCTTTCCGGCGCCGCACAGCGACGTGCTCGGCCCCACCACCGCCCAGCTCGGGCTGGACAAGGCCTGGGTGTATGGCCTGATCCGGCAGGAGTCGCGCTTCATCATGGATGCGCGCTCCAGCGCCGGCGCGTCGGGTCTGATGCAGGTGATGCCGGCCACCGCGCAGTTCGTGGCGCGCAAGATCGGCCTGGGCGACTACGTCAAGGACAAGCTCAACGACCTGCACACCAACCTGGTGCTCGGCTCGAACTACCTGAACATGGTGCTCACCAACGCTGGCGGCTCGCAGCCGCTGGCCACGGCGGCCTACAACGCGGGGCCGGGGCGCATGCGCACCTGGCGCGCCACGCTGACCGAACCGATGGAAGGGGCGGTGTTCGCCGAATCGATTCCGTACATGGAAACGCGCATCTACGTCAAGAACGTGATGTCCAATGCCACCAATTACGCGGCCCTGTTCGAAGGCCGGCCGCAGTCGCTCAAGGCGCGCCTTGGCAAGGTGGCCCCGCGCGGGCCCGCCGCCAGCGACCTACCCTGACCTGGAGTTCACGACATGCTGCACGATATGACGGTAGTGGTATTCGGCGGTACGGGTTTCATCGGCAGCCACCTGGTGGCGCTGCTGTCGCAGGAAGGGGCGCGCGTGATCGTGCCGACCCGTCGCGCGGAGCGCGCCAGGCACCTGATTTTCCTGCCCCGCGTGGAAGTGGTCGAAGCCGACACCGGCAACGACGCCGATCTGCGGCGCCTGCTGGCGGGGCGCGACGCCGCCATCAACCTGGTCGGCCTGCTCCATTCGCGGCGCGGCACGCCGTACGGCCCCGAATTCAAGCGCTTCCATGTCGACCTGCCGCGCCGCATCGTGCTCGCCTGCGCGGCCACGGGCGTGAAGCGCTTCCTGCACATGAGCGCCCTGGGGGCCGACACCAACGGTCCTTCCATGTACCAGCGTTCCAAGGCCGACGGCGAAATCGCCGCGCGCGCCGAACCTTCCGTGGCCGCCACCATCTTCCGTCCTTCGGTGGTGTTCGGCGAGGGCGACAGCTTCCTTTCCACCTTCGCGCGCGTGCAGAAATGGCTGCCCTTCGTTCCGCTGGCCGGCGCCGAGACCGATTTCCAGCCGGTGTACGTGGGCGACGTGGCGCGCGCCTTCGTGCACGCCTTGTCCGACCCGCGCACCAGGCACCAGGTGTACGAGCTGGGAGGCCCGCAGATCTACCCGCTGGCCGAGCTGGTGCGGCTGGCGGGGCGCTATGCCGGCCATCCGCGTCCCGTGTTCGGCATCGCGCCCGGCCTGGCCAGGCTGCAAGCCATGCTGTGCGAGCTGCTGCCGGGCGACCCCCTGATCAGCCGCGACATCCTCGATTCGATGAAAACCGACAGCGTGGTCGACCCGGCGATCCAGGCCATGACCGCAAACGCATTAGGGATTAAACTAACGGCTCTCGAAGCGGTCGCGCCGCATTACCTGTCGCCGCGCGAACGTTTCGACGAGTACCGCGCCCGCGCCGGGCGCTAACCGAACCTACTCCGGATGCCATGCAAACCACCGAACTCGATCCAACCCTGTCGCAAACGCTCGATGATGCAAAAAAAGCCGGCCTGACCCTGGTGATCGGCAACAAGAATTATTCCTCGTGGTCGATGCGGCCCTGGGTGGCCATGACCGCCTTCAACATCCCCTTCCACGAAGTGCGGGTCCTGCTCGACAAGCCCGATACCTCGAGCCGCATCGCCGAGTATTCGGCGGCCGGCCGGGTGCCGGTGCTGCTGGCGGGCGACATGACGATCTGGGACAGCCTGGCCATTTGCGAATACCTGGCCGAGCAGTTCCCCGAAAAGCACCTGTGGCCGCAGGACGTGGCCGCGCGCGCCATGGCCCGGTCGGTGGCGGCTGAAATGCACTCCGGTTTTTCCGGCCTGCGCACGGCCATGTCGATGAACATCCGCCAAAGCCTGCCGGGACGGGGCCGCACGCCGGAAGCGCAGGGCGACATCGGGCGCATCAGCGAAATCTGGGAAGAATGCCTGTCGCGCTTTGGCCACCACCAGTTCCTGTTCGGCGAATTTTCGATCGCCGATGCCTTCTTCGCGCCGGTGGTGATGCGCTTCAAGATCTACGGCGTGGCGCTGGCGCCGGCGCTGCAAGCCTATTGCGACCGCATGCAGGCCCACCCTGCCATCGCGCGCTGGGTGGCCGAAGCGCTGGCCGAAACGGAAGTCGCGGGCAAGCACGACGACGAGATCGCCGGCACGCCCTGATGAAAACCTATATCGTGGGCGGGGCGGTCCGCGACGCGCTGCTCGGCATCGCGGTGCAGGACCGCGACTGGGTGGTGGTGGGCGCCAGCCCCGACGACATGCTGGCGCAGGGCTTTCGCCCGGTCGGCAAGGACTTCCCCGTGTTCCTGCATCCGCAAACGCAGGAAGAATACGCGCTGGCGCGCACCGAGCGCAAGACGGCGCCCGGCTACCGCGGCTTCGTGTTCCACACCTCGCCCGACGTCACGCTGGAAGAAGACCTGGTGCGGCGCGACCTGACCATCAACGCCATCGCGCGGGCCGAAGACGGCACGCTGACCGACCCTTTCGGCGGCCAGCGCGACCTGCAGGCCAGGGTGTTCCGCCATGTGTCCGACGCCTTCCTGGAAGACCCGGTGCGCATCCTGCGCGTGGCCCGTTTCGCGGCGCGCTTCCCCGACTTCACGGTGGCGCCCGAGACCAATGCCCTGATGCGAAAAATGGTCGACGAGGGCGAAGTCGACGCCCTGGTGCCGGAACGCGTGTGGCAGGAAGTGGCGCGCGGCCTGATGGAGTCGACGCCGTCGCGCATGCTGGCGGTGCTGCGCGATTGCGGCGCGCTGGCGCGCATCATGCCGGCGCTGGACAAGCTGTGGGGCGTGCCGCAGCCGCCGCTGCACCATCCCGAAATCGACACCGGCGTGCACATGATGCTGGTGGTGGACTTTGCAGCCGAACGCGGTTTCGCGCTGTGCGTGCGCTTTGCCGCGCTGATGCACGACCTGGGCAAGGGGGCCACGCCGCCCGAATCCTGGCCGCGCCACCATGGCCACGAAGGCCTGGGCCTGCCCCTGATCGAGGCGCTGTGCCAGCGCCTGAAGGTGCCCAACGATTGCCGCGAGCTGGCCATCATGACCGCGCGCGAGCACGGCAATGTCAGCCGCGCGCAGGACTTGCGCGCCAATACCCTGGTGGCGCTGTTCGAACGCTGCGACGCCTTCCGCAAGCCGGAGCGCTTCGCCGACATGCTGCGCGCGTCCGAATGCGACTTCCGCGGACGTGGCGGCGCCGGCGACGACTTCCGCACCCGGCCCTGGCCCCAGGGCGATTACCTGCTGGCCGCGCTGGGCGCGGCGCGCGGCGTCAATGCCGGCGCAGTGGCCCTGGCCTGCGGCGACAGGAAGGAACGCATCCCCGAAGCGGTGCACGCGGCGCGCGTGTCGGCCGTCAAGGCGGCCCTGCGCCTGGCCGACGGCGACGCTGCCTGACACCTTGTTGTGTGACGATTGCGACAAGTCCTCTTTAGTTTCCCTCAACCACGTTGTTTTTCTGCTACGAAACATAGTTTAATTACGAAAATAGCAAATATTTTCTCGCCACGTCGACGAATTGTAGGATTATGACTACATCGCTGACCCAGACCATGTCGCGTTATTGATCAGGCGGTTTGTTAGTTTCTTACGCACGAGGCGAGCGAAATGAAGAACAGCGCACACGAAACGGCGGCCCTGGCGGCCCCACACCGGCACTCGATGCTGGGCAAAGAGGAAACAGGAATGATCCAGGTCGCCATTGGCCAGGCCAAGGTTGGCCGGACCGCGAACGTATTGACGACCCAGGTGGGCGCAGGGGTGGCCATCGGCATGCTGTGGCGCCGTGGCGGGGTGTGCGCGCTGGCGCATTGCCCGCTGCCGGAGTCGCCGAAACCGGGCTTGCGCCTTGGGGCGCGTTTCATCAACCACGCGGTGCCATCGCTGCTGGTGATGATGGGGGTGCGGCCCGAAGACCGCGACGAAGTGGAAGTGTTCATCGCCGGCGGCGCCCATGCGGACGAGCAGGGCGGCACGGGGCTGCTGAACATCGCGTCGGCGCGCAAATACCTGGCCTATTACGGCCTGTCGGCCAGCCAGGCCGACGTGGGCGGCACCCAGGCGCGCACGGTCAGCATCGATTGCCTGGACTTCAGCTGCACGGCCGAAAAGAACGACCGCGACATCCACGGCCCCGAATTCCAGCTCGCCGAGCAATAACGCCGCCAAAAAGGGCGCAGGGGGCCAGGCCTGACATCCGGACACGGGCTCGGCCGCAGGCGGCCG
>JAZKBE010000061.1:0-29382 GCA_040388805.1 Pseudomonadota bacterium | reverse complement strand
TCCTCGCAAGCATCGAACGATTTTGTCTGCGAATTTCTAACTCACCACACTAGCCTACTTCAGCATGCGCAGGTTTTTCCGGACCCGTGCCGTGCGCCCCTTGCGCTGGGGCTGGCCGGACAGGATGCCGCGAAAACTCGCCAGCGGCGCACCAATGTCGATGCGGTCGCCGTCGACCTCGAAAAAGCGCACGTCCTTGCTATGCTCGCTGCCGCGCACCTTGACCACCGAAATGACGCGCCGCAGCTGGCCGTCGAGCTCGATGTAGCGCTGCATGAGGATGGCGTCGGCCAGGAAGGCATTGCCATACGAGCTGAAACGCAATTCGGTGTACCTGTCCTCGAGTTCGGCGGTCATCAGCACCGTCACCCCCTTGCCGGTCAGGATAGCCACCACGCGGTACAGCGACTCGCGGAAGTTTTCGCGGAAGATGGGCGAGAGCGACATTTCAAAGCCGGACAGGGAATCGAGCACCACGCGCTTCGCTTGCATGGTGTCGATCATGACCAGCAGGTCGTGCAGGATTTCGTCGATCGACATGTCGAGCGAACGGGTATTGATGACGCCCACGTGGCCGGCATCGACCAGTTCGTTCAGTCGCAGGCTGAGCAACTGGCTGGGGCTTTTTTCGAAAGCCGCCACCACGCCTTTTTCACCCACTTTGGCGCCCTCTGCCAGGAAGGCGGTCGAGAGCACCGTTTTGCCCGAGCCGGACGGACCGACCAGCAGTACGGCGTAGCCGCCAGGGATGCCGCCGCCCATCATGGTGTCGAGTTCCGGCACGCCGGAGGAGAGCCGCTCCGATGCACTGTGGCGCGCGCCCGGCACGCCGGACGGCAGCACCACGGCGCGCGGAAAAATATGGATGCCGCTGTCGGTCATGCGGAAGGTGTGCGGCCCCAGCTTTTGCTGCGAGCCGCGCATCTTGACCACCTGGATCTTGCGCGCCATGGAATCGCCCCGCACCAGCTGCGACAGCCAGATGATGCCGTCGGCCACGGTAAACACCGGCCCCGACTCGACTTCGGGCTGCAGGTATTCGCCGATCAGGAAAGTGGTCGCCTGCCAGCTGGTCATTTGCATGCCCAGTTGCTGGACGAACAGTTGCAAGGCGGCGGCGCCCTTGTCCGTCGCCGGGGCCGATTGCACCACGGAACGGAAGGAATCGACAAACACCAGGCCGGGCGAAAAGTCCTGCACCTCGTCCACGATGCGTTTGATGACCCGGTCAAAGTTACCGTCGAGCATGTCCTCGGCCAGGTTGACGAAACGGATCGAACTGTCGAGCTTGTCGAAATCGAAGAACTCGAACTGTTGCTGGTAGCGCAGCATCTTGAGCGGCGGTTCGCCCAGGACGGTAAAGAAGATCGCGCGCTGTTCCGGGTTGGCCAGCGCAAACATGATCTGGTGCGCCAGCGTGGTCTTGCCGCTGCCCGGGGTGCCGGCGATCAGGTTGAAGGAATACTCCGGTACGCCGCCGCCGAGCAATTCGTCAAAGCCAGAGATGCCGGTCGCGAGCCGTCCGATGTTGACGCGATTACCCATTGTGCTGCTCCTTGGGGGTGTTCCCGGTCATGGCGTGGCTCACGGCCGTGCGCAGGATGACCAGGGTGAGATGTTCGCCGATCAGGGACACCAGGATGTCGATGAAAGTCTTGAAGAGCTGGCGGGTGGCGGCGAGGACGGCGGCCGGTTCCTGGCCGGTCAGGCATTGCCGCAAGTGTTCAAATTCGGGGTCGGACGCGTAGCTGCGCGCATCGTAGGTCAGCCAGGGGACGGCGCGGGCGGTGCGGACCACGCTGCGCAGCAAGATGGACTGGAAGCCGATTTCACCGATGATGCCCGCCAGCGCGCCGGCAAGCAGCTGGGCCAGCTGCACGCTCAGGTCGACCGCGCCCAGGCGTTCGGACGCCAGGAATCGCTCTATGATCGCATGTGAAGAATCGTCGTCTGTCGCCATAAGATCTAAGGAAAAGGGGAGCGCTTGAATGTGTTCATTCTAGCCTATCCGCTCCGGATCACGGGAACTGCGCCGGTCCAGCGGGTGTGGGCGGCACGGCAGGACCACCGTAAAGGTACTGCCTTGGCCGATCCCCTCGCTGTACAGGGCCAGGGTTCCGCCATGGAGTTCGGCCAGCGTGCGCGCCAGCGGCAGGCCGATGCCCATGCCGCCGGTGCCGGCGTGCCGCTGGTTCTGCCCGGCCTGCGCAAAGAGCGAAAATACGTCCTTCTGGGCCGCCGGGGCAATGCCCTGCCCCTGGTCGCTGACGGCGACGGACACGCTGGCCGCCTGCGCCGCGACCAGCACGCCGACGATGGTGCCGGGCGCCGAAAATTTGCTCGCATTGGCCAGCAGGTTGGAAAACAGCTGGATAAGGCGCACGGAGTCGCCGAACACGCGGGGCGGCTCGCACGCCATCTCGAACGCGACCGTCTGCTGCTGCGCCTCGAAGAGGGGCTGGGCCGCCTCGAGCGCACTGTCCAACACGTCGTTCAGCTTGATCCAGCTGCGTTGCAGGGTAATCTTTCCGCTGCTGATGCGGGACGCATCGAGCAAGTCATCGACCAGGCCGACCAGCTGGGCAGCCTGGCGCTTGACAATGGCAATTGTCTTGGCGGTCCCGGCCACGTCGGCAACTTGCCGCTCGAGCAGGCTGGTCGCCGTCACGATGGCGCCCAGGGGACTGCGCAGTTCGTGCGACAACATGGACAGGAACAGGGTTTTCCGCTGGCTGTCGATGTCGGACGCAGCGCTCGAATCGCGGGCTTCCAGCGCCGAAAGGACAAGCGCCTCGTTGGCGGCCCTGGTCAGTTCCAGGGAATCGCTGATGCGTTTCTGCTCCTGCTCCCGGCTCTGTCGGGCTTGTGCCTGCAAATCGACAATGACGCCGTCAAGATAGGAAATATCTTGCACCAGCTCGTCTACCAGGCGGGCGAGAAAGTCGTTCCCCGGTGTTTGCATCGCGTCGCTCATACACTCCGTCCGGGCTGGATCCGCCCTGGCGAAGGCAGGGATCGTAAATCAGCGGAATAAAGATACCAACTATACGCGAATTACACACAAAACAAGATGCCTTATTTGCAATCGAACGGCCCGTCGCTCGCGTAGCTCAGCTGGATCTGTTGCCTGATTTCATCGAGCACGCCCATCAGCGCCAGCGTCTCCCCCAGCGGCATGCCCGGGCTTTCGGTCAGCCCCTGGCGCAGGCAGCAGACCGCCTCGAACGCTTCGTGCACATAGCCGTTGCCCAGGTAGGGCGTGGGCACGGTGCGCGCGCCGGCCTCGGTGACCACGGTGACCGAGGTGGCGCGGTGGAACATGGTATTCATGCGCACATGGCCCAGCGAACCGGAGACGGTCAGTTCGGCCGGCGTGCGCGCCCGCAGCGAACAGCTGCAGACCGACATGCCGCCGCCTTCATGGCGCAGCGTGAACCCGGTCTGGATGTCGACGCCGGTCGGCCCCATCTCGGCCAGCGCCCGGACCGAGGTCACAGGCCCCAGCAGCGCGGCCGCGATCGAGAGCGGGTAGATGCCCAGGTCCAGCAGCGCGCCGCCGCCCAGCGCGGGGTTGTTGACGCGGTGTTCCGGGTCCTGGGTGGCAGCGAAGCCGAAATCGGCGCTGACCTGGTGCACCGTGCCGATGTCGCCCGACGCGATCACGCGCCGCACTTCGGCCAGGGCCGGCATGTAGCGGGTCCACATGGCTTCCATCAGGAACAGCTTTTTCTCGCGCGCCAGCGCCACTACCTGCTCGGCTTCGCGCCGGTTCATGGTGAAGGGTTTTTCGCACAGGACCGCCTTGCCGCCGTGGAGCAGCATCAGGGCGTTTTCGCAGTGCATGGGGTGCGGCGTGCCGATGTAGACGATGTCGATGCCGGGAGCATCGGCCAGGGCCTGGTAGGAGCCGAAGGCTTGCGGGGCCGCGAATTCGTCCGCGAAGGCGCGCGCGACGCTTTCGGTGCGCGATGCCACGGCCACCAGTTCGGCCCCGGGCGTTTCGCGCAGCGCGGTAGCGAAGGCACGCGCGATCTTGCCGGTGCCAAGGATGCCGAAGCGGATCGTGTCAGTCATGTCTGTCCAGTCAGGTGGTAGTGAGGCGTTTGGGCCGGAACACGCTGGTGTCGGCATAGAAGGCGGCGTCCTGCCCCTCCCACCAGCCGGGAACGCCCAGCACGGGCAGCGGCGTGAAACTGGCCGTGGTGATGCCATCCCTGACCAGCAAGCTTGCCACGTGCGCGTCGATCCACATGCGCCGCTCGTTCCAGGCCAGGTCAAAGTAGCTGTCCGGCGCACTGACGACCAGGGTATGGGCGGTGATCGCCTTGCGTGGCGCGACCAGTTTTTCCATCAGTGCGTGGCCGAACAGCCAGACTTGCACGTCGCCGCCGAAGGCGCCGCGCCGTTCGAACAGCGCTTCGCTCCACTGGTGCGCGCGCAGGGCATCGACCAGCGCTTCGGCGCCTTCACGCACGACCAGCAGGGCGCAGTTTTCGTCGAAAATGGTGGCGCCGTCACGCGCCGCGCCGCGCGACTTGCCCACGCCGGCCAGCGCTATCTGCGCCGCCTGCAGCACATTGAGCTGGCGCTTGATGCGCGGGAAGGTCAGCCACACCAGGCCGTTGAAGAAATCGTGCAGGTTCTCGCGCGTGGGCACGCAGCCGGTGGCGCCGATGAATTCCTCGTAGGCGCGCCCTCCCGGCAGTTCGGCTTGCGGCACGAAGCGGACCGGCAGGCCGGCGGTGGCGTTGAATGCGCCGATCACGCCCAGGGCATCGATATCGAGTCCCTGGAACGCCGGGCGCACCGAATCGTACCAGCGGCGCGTCCAGTCGATCAGCGCCAGCATCGGCCTACAGCAGTTTCCAGTTGATCTGTTCGCCGCCATTAAGCGGAACCAGGGTCGATTCGGCCAGCGGCACGGTCTGCGGCAAAGTCCAGGCTTCGCGCTTGAGGGTGACGCTGTCGGTATTGCGCGGCAGGTCGTAGAAATCGGGGCCGAAGAAGCTGGCGAAGCCTTCCAGCTTGTCGAGGGCGCCGGCGCGTTCGAACGCCTCGGCGTACATTTCCATTGCGTGCAGCGCCGTGTAGCAGCCCGCGCAGCCGCAGGACGATTCCTTGGCGCCCACCGCGTGCGGCGCCGAATCGGTGCCCAGGAAGAAGCGCTCGTCGCCGCTGGTGGCGGCCGTCATCAGGGCCAGGCGGTGTTCTTCGCGTTTCAGGACCGGCAGGCAGTAGTAGTGCGGGCGAATGCCGCCCTTGAAAATCTCGTTGCGGTTGTACAGCAGGTGGTGCGCGGTGATGGTGGCGGCGATCGGGCCGTCCGCTTCGGCCACGTACTGGGCCGCGTCCTTGGTGGTGATGTGCTCGAACACGATCTTCAGCTCGGGCATGTCGCGGCGCAGCGGGCGCATCACGCGTTCGATGAACACGGCTTCACGGTCGAACAGGTCGATATCCTGGTCGGTGACTTCGCCGTGCACCAGGAAGGGCATGCCCACTTCCTGCATGACTTCGAGCGTCTTGTAGCAATTGGCCAGGTCGGTGACGCCGGCGTCGGAATTGGTGGTGGCGCCGGCCGGGTACAGCTTGACGGCATGGACGAAACCACTGTCGGCCGCGCGGCGGATTTCGTCGGCTGGCGTGTTATTGGTCAGGTACAGCGTCATCAGGGGCTCGAAGGCCATCCCGGCGGGCAGCGCGGCCAGGATGCGGTCGCGGTAGGCGGCGGCCATGGCGGTGGTGGTCACCGGCGGCTTCAGGTTGGGCATCACGATCGCACGGGCGAACTGGCGCGCGCTGTGCGGCAGGACGCTGGCCAGGGCCGCACCATCGCGCAGGTGCAGGTGCCAGTCGTCGGGGCGGGTGATGGTCAGGCTTTGCGGGGTGTCGGAGTTGGACATGGCGGCTCTCTGGAATCAGGTGCGTTATTTTACCCTGTTGCCTTCATTCTAATGTCAGCCCTCGCCCGGTTGACGCAGCAATTTGCGTGATCTGCACGCCCCTGACATACTTGATCGCAAACCAAATACATGGAGTTACCATGAGGCCGCCCACGAATGACAGGGAAATTGAAGAGCGCAGACTTCAGGAGGAATTCATTGCTCGCGGCCTCGCTTCGCGAGAGGAATCCAGACGGACGGGCGAGTACTTCCCAGCAGAGGTAGTCATTGCCGAGCTAGAACTACTTCTCGCTAACGTTTAGATTCAAGCCAGGCCGCTTGACAGTACGTACGTAAAAGCGTACGTTCTGATTTCATCAGGGGAAAGTATGGATTCAATTTCTGCCAGCAAGGCGCGCGCAAAACTCTACGAACTCATAGACGAGACTGCCGCTAGCCACGCGCCTGTAACAATTACAGGCAAGCGCAACAACGCCGTACTTGTCGCAGCAGAAGACTGGGCCGCAATACAGGAAACGCTGTTCCTACTTTCCGTGCCTGGGATGCGGGACTCGATCCGCGAAGGGCTGGAGACGCCGTTGGACGACTGTGCGACGGAACTCAAGTGGTGATATGGCAAGTCGTTTTCACGAAGCAGGCGCAAAAGGATGCGCAAAAGCTCGCCGCAACAGGACTGAAGAAAAAAGCTCAAGCGTTGCTAACGCTGATTGAAACAGATCCATTCTGCAATCCACCTCCGTTCGAGAAACTTATCGGCGACCTCGCCGGCGCCTATTCGCGCCGAATCAATATCCAGCATCGATTGGTGTACGAGGTGCTATCCGACCAAAGAACGGTCAAAGTTCTGCGTATGTGGACGCATTACGAATAACGCCGACTTAGTGAATGATCTTGGCGAGGAACTCGCGCGCGCGTTCCGAGCTTGGCGCGCTGAAAAATTCCTGGGTCGGGCTGTCTTCGACGATCTTGCCGTGATCCATGAATACGATCCGGTCCGCCACCTTGCGGGCAAAGCCCATCTCATGGGTCACGACCATCATGGTCATGCCTTCCTGGGCCAGGCCGACCATCACGTCAAGCACCTCGGTGATCATTTCCGGGTCCAGCGCCGACGTCGGCTCGTCGAACAGCATCGCAATCGGGTCCATCGACAGGGCCCGCGCAATGGCCACGCGCTGCTGCTGGCCGCCTGACAGCTGGCTGGGAAATTTGTCCTGCTGCGCCAGCAAGCCTACGCGGTCGAGATACTTGAGTCCCTTGGCCGTCGCCTCCTCCACGGTCCGGCCCAGCACCTTGACCTGCCCCAGGGTCAGGTTGTCGCGTACTGACAGGTGGGGAAACAGTTCAAAATTCTGGAACACCATGCCGATGCGCGCGCGCAACGCCGGCAGATTGGTTTTCGGGTCGCCCACCGAAATCCCGTCGACCCGCACTTCGCCTTTCTGGAACGGTTCGAGCCCGTTGACGGTCTTGATCAGGGTCGACTTGCCCGAGCCGGACGGGCCGCAGATGACCACCACATCGCCCTTGGCGACATGGGTGCTGCACTCCGCCAGGACCTGGAAGGTGCCGTACCATTTGCTGACATTTTTCAGTTCGATCATGTTGTTTTTCGTCGATTGAGCGGGGCCGGGGCGAGCTTGACAGCGCCAGCGACGCCTATGATACTGCGGAACTTGCCAAGAAATTCAGCACTTTACAGGATCGACCAATGAACAATCGCAACCGCCTCACCGTTTACATCATCGCGGGCCTGATCCTCGGGGTGGGTGCGGGCTACCTCGCCAATATCAACCTGGCCGACCCGAAGGCCTTCGCCGAACAGATGTCGCTGATCACGACCATGTTCCTGCGCCTGATCAAGATGATCATCGCACCGCTGGTGTTTTCCACCCTGGTGGTCGGCATCGCCAAGATGGGCGACGCCGCCGAAGTGGGCCGCGTCGGCATCAAGGCCCTCGGCTGGTTCGTGATCGCGTCGGTGATCTCGCTGTCGCTCGGCCTGGTCCTGGTAAACCTGTTCCGTCCCGGCGACGGCATGGCTCCCTACCTCGACCCGAACGCCACCATCGACCTGGCCAAGTCCAGCCTCACGCTCAAGGAATTCATTACCCACCTGGTGCCGTCGTCCATCGTTGACGGCATGGCCAAGAACGAGATCCTGCAGATCGTGGTCTTCTCGATTTTCTTCGGTACCGCGGCTGCTGCGGTCGGCCCGCGCGCAAACGCGATGATCGACGCCATCGACGGCGTGGCCCACGTGATGCTGAAGGTGACCGGCTACGTGATGAACTTCGCGCCGATCGCCGTGTTTGCTGCCGTTACCGGCATCATCGCCAAGAGCGGCATGTCGGTACTGTCTACCTACGGCGTATTCATGGGCGAGTTCTACATCGCCATCGTGCTGCTGTGGGTGGTGCTGACCGTGGCCGGCTTCATGTTCCTGGGACCGCGCGTATTCGCGCTGCTCAAGGAACTGCGCGAGCCAACCATCCTGGCTTTCTCCACCGCGTCGTCCGAAGCGGCATTCCCTAAAACGCTGGAAGGCCTGGAGCGCTTCGGCGTCAAGAACCGCATCGCCGCCTTCGTACTGCCGGTTGGCTATTCGTTCAACCTCGATGGCTCGATGATGTACTGCACCTTCGCGACCGTCTTCATCGCCCAGGCTTACGGCATCGAAATGTCGCTCGGCACCCAGATCACCATGATGCTGGTGCTGATGCTGACCTCGAAGGGCATGGCCGGCGTGCCGCGCGCTTCGCTGGTGGTGATCGCCGCCACGCTCGACCAGTTCAGCATTCCCGCGGCCGGCATGGTCCTGCTGCTCGGTATCGACCACTTCCTGGACATGGCCCGTTCGGCCACCAACGTGATCGGCAACGGCATCGCAACGGCCGTCGTGGCGAAGTGGGAAGGCGAACTGACTGACCCGTCGCAGAAGGACCCGGCCACCGCGCCGCTCCAGTAAATACCGGCATTCCAGGCCCAAGGCTTTCCAGCGATGGAAGGCCTTTTTTCATGGGAATTCGTGTATCCTCTTTTGCCATCAAACCCCACTGGAGCTACCGCATGCAAAAGCTGTCCGCCCTCTGCCTCCTGCTCGCCGCCACCGGTTCGCAGGCCGCTACCCAAACGGTCAATTGCGGCCGCCTGCTTGACGTAAAAGCCGGCGCATGGCGCGACAAGGTCAGCATCGTCATCGAAGACGGCAAAGTGAAATCGGTGGGGCCGATGACGGCGGCAGCCGGCGCGCTGGACCTGTCCGCGCACTCCTGCATGCCCGGCTTTATCGACATGCACGTGCACCTGACCGGCGAAACCCAGAAGCAGGTCGACAACCTGCGCGACGAACTCACGCTCGACACCCAGGACCAGGCCTATCGCTCGGTGGCGCTGGCCGAGCGCACGCTCAAGGCCGGCTTTACCACCGTTCGAGACCTGGGCGCGGAAGATGGGCTGAACGTGTCGCTCAAGCGCGCCATCGACTCGGGCGCCATTCCCGGTCCGCGCATGTTCACGGCGGGCAAATCGATTGCCACCACCGGCGGCCACGCCGATCCGACCAACAGCCTCTCGCATCGCCTGGCGACCGCGATTGGCAAGCCAGGGCCGAGCGAAGGCGTCGTCAACAGCGCCGACGAAGCACGCGAAGCGGTACGCGCGCGCTACAAGGAAGGCGCGGACCTGATCAAGGTGACGGCCACCGGCGGTGTGCTGAGCCAGGCCCGCAGCGGCCAGAATTCGCAATACACGGAAGACGAACTGCGGGCCATCATCAGCACCGCCAGGGACTACGGCTTTCGCGTCGCGGCGCACGCGCACGGTACCGAAGGCATGAAGCGGGCGGTACGCGCCGGTGTCGATTCGATCGAACACGGCACCATGATGGATGACGAAACGATCGCGCTGTTCAAGAAGCACGGCACCTGGTACGTGCCGACCATCTCGGCCGGCAAATACGTCGCCGAGAAAGCCAAGGAAGCCGACTACTATTCGGCGCTGGTGCGCCCGAAAGCCGCCGCCATCGGACCGCAGATCCAGGCCACGTTCGGCCGCGCCTACAAGGCCGGCGTGAAGATCGCGTTCGGCACCGACGCCGGCGTGTTCCCGCACGGCGAAAACGCGAAAGAATTCATGTACATGGTGGAAGCGGGCATGCCGGCGCTTGAGGCCATCCGCTCTGCCACGCTGGGCGCCGCTTCCCTGCTTGACCAGTCCACCCGCCTCGGTTCCATCGAACCTGGCTACGCGGCCGATATTGTCGCCGTCAGCGGCGATCCGCTGCGTGACATCACCATCCTCCAGCAGGTAAAGTTCGTGATGAAAGACGGCGTCGTCTACAAGAAACCTTAAGGAGATCCCATGCTGTACCAGAAACCCGCACGATCGCTGCTGGCCGTCTTCGGCCTGCTGTTCCTACTGGCGTCCGCCACGCAGGCGGCCAACGTCACCATCCTGGCGACCGGCGGCACCATCGCAGGCACGGGCGCCACCAGCACCACCACGGTTGGCTACACGGCCGCCACGGTAGGCGTGCAGCGCCTGATCGAGGCCGTGCCCGAACTGGCCAAGGTGGCCAACGTCACCGGCGAGCAGGTGTTCCAGATCGCCAGCGAGAACATGACCAACGAACACTGGCTCACGCTGGCCAAGCGCGTCAACGTGCTGCTGGCGCAGTCGTCGGTGGACGGCATCGTCATCACCCACGGCACCGACACGCTGGAAGAAACCGCCTACTTCCTGCACCTGGTGGTCAAGAGCCGCAAGCCGGTCGTGCTGGTAGGCGCCATGCGCCCTTCCACAGCACTGTCGGCCGACGGTCCCCTGAACCTGTACAACGCGGTGCTGCTGGCCGCCAGTCCGGATGCGCGCGGCAAGGGCGTGCTGGTGGCCATGGGCGACCAGATCCATACCGCGCGCGACGTCAGCAAGGTCAACACGTCGACGCCGGACGCGTTCCGCACGCCTGAACTGGGCATGCTGGGCTATTTTCAGGGCAGCAAGGCGTTTTTCTATCGCCAGCTGGTGCGCAAGCACACCGTGGAAACCGAATTCGACGTGAGCGCGCTCGCCTCCTTGCCGTCAGTGGAAATTGTGTACGGCTACGCCAACGTAGGTCCGGTGGCGGTTGACGCGTACATGGCCGCCGGCGCCAAGGGCATCATCCACGCCGGCGTGGGCGACGGCAGCCTGGCCGCCAAGGTGGTGCCTGCCCTGAAGGCAGCGCGCGCCAAGGGTGCGATCGTGGTGCGCGCCAGCCGCGTAGGCCAGGGCATCCTGGCGCGCAATGGCGAAGCCAACGACGACGAACTCGATTTCGTGGTGGCCGATACGCTCAATGCGCAAAAGGCGCGCATCCTGCTGATGCTGGCGCTGACCAAGACGACCAGCAGCAAGGAAATCCAGCGCATGTTCTACATGTATTAAGCAGTCGATACGGGCGACGCCAGTTCTTCATCCTGGCGCGCCTGCTGCCTTTCCCACATCTGCGCATACAAGCCGTTTTCCGCCAGCAGCGCCTGGTGCGTGCCGCGTTCGACGATGCGCCCGTGATCGAGCACCAGGATCTGCTGCGCATCAGCCACCGTCGACAAGCGGTGCGCAATGACCAGCGTGGTCCGGTTCTTCGCAATTTCCTTCAGCTGCCCCTGGATGGCCTGCTCCGCCTTGGAGTCGAGCGCCGACGTGGCTTCGTCGAAAATGAGGATCGCGGGATCCTTGAGCAGCGTGCGTGCAATCGCCACGCGCTGCTTTTCGCCGCCCGACAGCTTCAGTCCGCGCTCGCCAACCATGGTCGCGTAACCGTCCGGCAGCGTTTCGATGAAATCGTGGATCGATGCCGCGCGCGCCGCCGCCACGATGTCCGCCTTGGTCGCACCCGGTTTGCCGTAGGCGATGTTGTACTCGATGGTGTCGTTGAACAGCACCGTATCCTGCGGCACGATGCCGATCGCCGCGCGCAGCGATTCCTGGGTGGTGTTGCGCAAGTCCTGGCCGTCGATGGTGATGGCGCCGTCGTTCACATCGTAGAAGCGGAACAGCAGCCGTGACAGGGTCGACTTGCCCGATCCGCTATGCCCCACCACGGCGGTGGTGGTGCCGGCCGGGATGCTGAAGTCGACGTCGAACAGGATCTGGCGCTTGCTCTCGTAGCTGAAATTGACGTTCGAGAACGCGACCATGGCGCCATGCGTGGCGAGCGGCTTCGCGTCCTTGCTGTCGGCCACTTCGCGGTTCTGGTCGAGCAGCGAAAACAGGCGTTCCATGTCGGCCAGGCTTTGCTTGATCTCGCGGTAGATCACGCCCAGGAAGTTGAGCGGAATGTATAGCTGGATCAGGAAGGCGTTCACCAGCACCAGGTCGCCCAGGGTCATGGTGCCGGCGATGACGCCTTCGGTGGCGCGCCACAGGATCAGCGTGACGGCAGTGGCGATGATCAGCGACTGCCCGGTGTTCAGGAACGACAGCGATGTCTGCGACTTGACGGCCGCATTCTCGTAGCTTTTCAAGCCTTCGTCGTAGCGCTTC
Organism: Pseudomonadota bacterium; assembly: GCA_040388805.1. Taxonomy (GTDB): domain Bacteria; phylum Pseudomonadota; class Gammaproteobacteria; order Burkholderiales; family Burkholderiaceae_D; genus Telluria_A. The sequence continues at coordinate 16,951 of JAZKBE010000061.1, read as the reverse complement.
GCTTCGTAGTCTTCGTTGCCGAAGTACTTGACGGTTTCATAATTGATCAGCGAATCGATGGCCTTGGTGTTGGCCTTCGAATCAAGGTCGTTCATGGTGCGCCGGAAATGCGTGCGCCAGTCGGTGACGATGACGGTGAAGGCGATATAGCCCACCAGCGCCACCCCGGTGATGATGGAGAACCAGATGTCGTAGCGGGTGATCAGGTAGCCCAGCACCAGCGTGATTTCCACCAGCGTCGGCAGGATGTTGAACAGGGTGAAGGAGATCAGCGAGCTGACGCCGCGCGTGCCGCGTTCGATATCGCGCGTCATGCCGCCGGTCTGGCGGTTCAGGTGAAAGCGCAGCGACAGGGCGTGCAGGTGGCGGAACACGCGCAGCGCAATGGTGCGCACGGCGCGCTGGGTCACGCTCGCGAACAGGAATTCGCGCAATTCGGTAAATACGGTGGTGGACAGGCGCAGCAGGCCGTAAGCGACCAGCGCGCCCAGGGGCAGCACCAGCAGCGCGCGCGGGCTGGCCGGGTCGATGGCCAGGGCGTCGATCAGCTGCTTGAGCACCAGCGGCACGCCCACATTGGCCATTTTGGCGCCCACCAGGGCCGTCATGGCGCCCATCACCCGCCATTTGTACACCCACAGGTAGGGAAACAGGGTCTTGAGCGTCGCCCATTCGCTGCGGGGCGCTGCGCCGGGGTCTTGGGCAGGCGGGGGCGGGCTGTTGGAATGTCGTCGCATGGCGGAGCTCTGGGATTTATGGTTCAATCTGAACGATTGTAGCCTTTCATGAGAATTCACGATGACCACGCCAGATAACGCAGCGCCCTCCCCGGCACAAGCCGGCCTTCCTGCGGGGAAAATGCCCCAGCTGAGGGTGATGCCGGCGCCATCCGACGCCAATGTGTACGGCGACGTGTTCGGCGGCTGGATCATGGCGCAGGTCGATATCGCGGGCTCCCTGCCCGCCACCCGCCGCGCCAACGGCCGGGTTGCCACCATCGCGGTCAATTCCTTCCTGTTCAAGAACCCGGTGTTCGTGGGCGACCTGCTGTCGTTCTATGCCGATATCGTCAAGGTCGGCAATACCTCGATCACCGTGTATGTGGAAGTGTACGCCGAACGCAACCGCCTGCAAGCCGATACCGTGAAGGTGACCGAAGCGACCCTGACCTACGTGGCCACCGGCGACGACCGCAAGCCGCGCCAGCTGCCGCCCATCGAGTCGCTCATCGGCAGCTGATGGACCCGCAACGCCGCATTGTCCTGCTTGGCCTGGCCGGCCTGGCCGCACCAGGCCGCGCTGCCAATGCGGACTATCCCTTCGGCCTGGGCGTCGCTTCCGGCTCGCCCCTGCTTGACTCCGTCATCCTGTGGACCCGCATAGTGGCCGACGCTCCGGTGGCGATGGCGGTGCGCTGGGAAGTGGCGCACGACCAGGCATTCACCCGCATCGCCGCCAGGGGCACCGGGCAGGCCTTGCCGGCCCTCGCGCACAGTGTCCATGTCGACGTGAAGGGCCTGGAGCCGGCGCGCTGGTACTGGTATCGCTTCATGCTGGGCGACGCGGTCAGCCCGGTGGGCCGCACCCGCACCGCGCCCGCGCCTGACGCCATGCCGGCCTCTTTGAGGCTGGCGGTGGCGTCATGCCAGCACTGGGAGTTCGGCAGCTTTGCGGCCCACCGCCATATCGCCGCGGCGGCGCCCGACCTGGTCGCCTTCCTGGGCGACTACATCTACGAGTGGGGCCCTTACCACCTGGCGCATCCGGCCACGGCCAGGCGGGTCGACGAATCGTTCACGCTGGCGCAGTACCGGGCTCGCTATGCGCAGTACAAGTCGGACCCCGACCTGCAGGCGGCGCACCTGGCCGCGCCGTGGATCGTCACCTGGGACGACCACGAGGTCGCCAACGACTATGCGCGCGACAGCGACGAACGGCGCGACATCGACTTTCCGGCGCGGCGCGCGGCCGCCTACCAGGCCTTCTACGAACACATGCCACTTCGGGCATCGATCCCGGCCAGCTTCGGCGACCTGCGCATCCACGAACGCTACGACTGGGGCAGGCTGGCGCGCTTTCACGTGCTGGACGACCGCCAGTACCGCGACCGCCATGCCTGCACGCCGTCGGGCAGGGGCGGATCAAGTTCGGTCACGCGCGCCTGTGCCGCGCTGCGCGATCCGCGCCGCAGCATGCTGGGCAAGGCACAGGAAGACTGGCTGGCCGATGGATTCAGGTCGTCGAAGGCGCGCTGGAACATCATCGCGCAGCAGACGCCGATGGCGCAGTCGAGCCAGGTGACGGTGGCCACGCCCTCGGACGGACGCTTCTGGAACGATGGGTGGGACGGTTATCCGCTGGCGCGCAAAAGGCTGTTCGATGCGCTGTTGGCTGGCAAGGCGGCCAATCCGATCGTGCTGGCCGGCGACGTGCACACCTTCTATGCCACGGACCTGAAGCAGGATTTCAACCGCCCCACGTCGAAGGGGAATCCCGTGATCGCGACCGAGTTTTGCGGGACGTCGGTGACGTCGGGGTCACGGCCGCAGGCAAGGACGCTGCAGTATGTGGACATGAATCCGCACGTGCGCTACGGGCGCAGCGACAAGCGGGGGTTCATGCTGATGGAAGTGACGCCGAAACAGGCCACGACGCTGTTCATGGGCCTCGATGATGTGCGGGACAAGGCGTCGGCGATTGCCACGCTGGCGTCGTTCACGGTCGTTGACGGTCAGGCCGGGCCACAGCGATCTTCCTGACTGCGGCCCGGGTGGCTCGTTGTTACGCGGTCTTCTTCTCGTCGCGCAGTTCGCGGCGCAGGATCTTGCCGACGTTGGTCTTCGGCAGGTCGTCGCGGAACTCGATGTACTTCGGCTTCTTATACGCGGTCAGCTGTTCCTTGCAGTAGTCCATCAGCTGCTTCTCCGTCAGGTTCGGGTCCTTGCGCACCACGAACAGCTTCACGGCTTCGCCGGAGTTATTGTCCGACACACCGATACACGCGCATTCCAGCACGCCAGGATAGCCAGCCACCACGCCTTCGATCTCGTTCGGGTACACATTGAAGCCCGATACCAGGATCATGTCCTTCTTGCGGTCGACGATCTTGGTGTAGCCGCGGCTGTCCATGATGCCGACGTCGCCCGTCTTGAAAAAGCCGTCGGCCGTCATCGACTTGGCCGTTTCATCGGCGCGCTGCCAGTAGCCCGCCATGACCTGAGGGCCGCGGATCGCGATTTCGCCGGCTTCGCCAAGCGGCAGCGGTTTGCCATCGTCGTCCAGGATCTGGATTTCCGTCGATGGATACGGCAGCCCGATCATGCCCGTGAATTCGGTAATGTCGCAGCGGTTGGCGGTGGCCACCGGCGACGTTTCGGACAGGCCGTAGCCTTCGATGATCGGCGTGCCCGTCATCTTCAGCCATTTGTCGGCCACCGCCTTCTGCACCGACATGCCGCCGCCGTTGCAGATCTTGTAGGACGAGAAATCGAGCTTGGCGAACTCTTCGTTGTTCATCAGGCCGTTGTAGAGCGTGTTCACGGCCGGGAAAATATTCACGCGGTACTTGGCCAGTTCGAGCACGAAGCCGGGAATGTCGCGCGGATTCGGAATGAGCACGTTCATGCCGCCCAGGCGCGTGGCCATCAGCGCGCACACGGTCAGCGAATAGATGTGATACAGCGGCAGCGCGCACACGAACACCAGCTGCTGGTCTTTCGGCAGCGTGTTAAGCGTCGGCTGCAGCCAGGCTTCGTTCTGCAGCACGTTGGCGATCACGTTACGGTGCAGCAAGACCGCGCCCTTGGATACGCCCGTGGTGCCGCCGGTGTACTGCAGGAAGGCGATGTCGTCATGGCCAAGCTTGACGGGCTTCATCGTCATGCGAGTGCCTTCGGCCAGCACCTTGTTGAAAGGGATGGCGGTCGGCAGCGAGAACGCCGGGACCATTTTCTTGACCTTGCGGACCACCAGGTTGACGATGGTGCCCTTCACGAAGCCGAGCAGGTCGCCCATATTGGCCACGACCACGTGCTTGACCTTGGTGTGCGGCAGGACCTGTTCCACCGTGGTGGCGAAATTTTCCAGCACGATGATCGCTTCGGCGCCCGAGTCGATCAGCTGGTGCTGCAGTTCGCGCGGGGTGTACAGGGGATTGACGTTGACGATCACGTAGCCGGCGCGCAGCACGGCGGCCATGGCCACCGGATATTGCAGGATATTGGGCATCATGATGGCCACGCGCGCGCCCTGTTTCATGCCGCGCGACTGCAGCCATGCGCCCATCTGCCGCGACATGGTATCGAGTTCGCCGTAAGTGATGGACTTGTCCATGCAGGTATAGGCCTTGCGGTCGGCATACTTGCGGAACGCTTCTTCCAGCAGGTGCGTCAGCGACTTGTACTGCGTGTAATCGATTTCCGCGGGTACGCCCTTTTGATACGACTCAAGCCAAAACTTGTCCATCCTTGCCTCACGTAGTTGTTATGACCTTGAATGCAAAAGCCGCCCGGCGATGCGGGCGGCTTCTGGTTCCCGCAGCTTACGCCGTTTTTTTCTCGTCGCGCAGGACGCGGCGCAGGATCTTGCCCACGTTCGTCTTGGGCAGCTCGTCGCGGAACTCGATGTATTTCGGTTTCTTGTAGCCGGTGAACTGCTCCTTGCAGTACTCCATCAGCTGCTCGGACGTCAGGCTCGGATCCTTCTTGACCACGAAGACCTTCACCGCTTCGCCCGAGTGCTCGTCCGGCACGCCGATGACGGCGCATTCGAGCACGCCCGGATGCAGGGCGATCACGCCTTCGAGTTCGTTCGGATACACGTTAAAGCCCGACACGAGGATCATGTCCTTCTTGCGGTCGACAATCTTGACGTAGCCGTTGGCGTCCATGACACCGACATCGCCCGACTTGAAGTAGCCGTCCGGGGTCATGACCTTGGCGGTTTCGTCGGGACGGTTCCAGTAGCCGGCCATGACTTGCGGGCCGCGGATGGCGATTTCGCCAGGCTCGCCCAGCGCGACAGGCACGCCGTCGTCGTCGAGGATCTCGATGTCGGTCGACGGTACCGGCAGGCCGATGGTGCCCGAGAACTGGGTCAGGTCGGCGCGGTTGCAGGTGGCCACGGGCGAGGTTTCGGACAGGCCGTAACCTTCGATGATGCAGGTGCCGGTCGCTTTCATCCACTTGTCGTTGACCGCCTGCTGCACGGCCATGCCGCCGCCGTTGGAAATCTTCAGGCCCGAGAAATCGACCTTGCCGATGTCCGGGTGGTTCAGCAGCGCGTTGTACAGGGTGTTCACTGCAGGCAGCATGTTGATTTTGTACTTGGCCAGCTCCTTGATGAAGCCACCGATGTCGCGCGGGTTCGGGATCAGGATGTTCAGGGCGCCCACGCGGGTGCCCCACATGGCGCACGCCGTCAGCGCGAAGATGTGGTACAGCGGCAGCGCGCACACGATGGTGAGCTGCTCGTTGCCCAGGCCGCCCTTGAAGGCGGGCTGCGACCAGGCTTCGCTTTGCAGCACGTTGGCGATGATGTTGCGGTGGGTGAGCGTGGCGCCTTTCGACACGCCCGTGGTGCCGCCCGTGTACTGCAGGAAGGCGACGTCGCTCGGCGATGCCTTGGCCGGGGTGAAGGTCATCTTCGCGCCCTGGGCCAGCACGTCCTTGAAGCGCAGCGCGTTCGGCAGCGAGAAGGCCGGCACCATTTTCTTGACGTTGCGGACCACGAAATTGACGATCACGCCTTTGACACCGCCCAGCATTTCGCCCATGCTGGCCACGACGATGTGCTTGACGCCGGTCTTCGAGAGCACCTGTTCGAGGGTGGTCGCGAAATTTTCCAGCACGATGATCGCTTCGCTGCCCGAGTCATTGAGCTGGTGTTCGAGTTCGCGCGGGGTGTAGAGGGGATTGACGTTGACGACGGTGTAGCCGGCGCGCAGGATCGCGGCGATGGCGATCGGATACTGCAGCACGTTGGGCATCATGACCGCTACCCGGGCCCCCTTCTTCAGGCCGCGGCTCTGGAGCCAGCCGGCCATCTGCTTGGAGTAGGCATCGATCTCGCCGTAGGTCAGGAACTTGTCCATGCAAACGTAGGCGTTACGGGAGGCGAACTTCGTGAAGGACTCTTCCAGCAACTGGACGAGCGAGCCGTACTGGTCGGGATTGATTTCCGCAGGTACGTTAGGGGGGTAGGATTTCAGCCAAATTTTATCCATCGTGTGCCTCTGTCTCAAGTAATTATCGTTATTGGATCTGGCGCACCCATGCCAGTCAGCATTCATTCACGCGCGAAATAGTACGAGCGTTTTATTACACCTTCCAGAGATCGTATCGGTCAGTGGCTTTCGACGCAAGTGGTTTTGCTGGTATTTGAGCAAGACCTCTATCGGAATGTCACTGATGCGACGCGGCAACAACAGGAAGGGTGGCTGCCAGCTCCCGCAGGCGCCGGTGGCGCTCCTCCTTGTCCAGGCCGGCGAGCACTTTGGCCGCGGCGAAGAAGCGGTCGAAGGTTTTTTCGCGCAGCAGCAAGGCGCGAAAAGCGGGGATGAAATCGTTATAGGTGGCGATCGACGCCAGGTGGGCATTGGACAGGGGCTCGGCAAAAAAGCGGTCATAGCCGCGAAAACCGCCCCAGCTCTGCTTGAGCACCAGGTAATCGTCCTGCAGCTTCTGGAACAGGCGCGCCTTGGCGGCGCGCTTGGCGGCCACGCTGACCTTCGATGCGTAGTTTTGTTCGAGCGCGGCGCGGCAATCGAGCAGCAGGGCCAGGAACTGCTTCTTGCGGGCCGAGAAGGCGATGTAATTGGCGCGCATGGCGTCGTTGCCGAAGCCGGAGAGCCAGCGTTCGACGCCGGCTTCCTCGACCGCGCTGGCGAACGATTCGTTGAACTGCGAATCGCCCTGCACGTACACCACCTGGTGCGACAGTTCGTGGAAGATCAGGCGCGCCAGTTCGGCGTCGGGATAGAAAATGAAGGTGGAGATCAAAGGGTCGTTGAACCAGCCCAGCGTGGAATAGGCAGGCACGCCGCCCACCTGCACGTCGTTGCCTTCCTTGCGCAGCTCCTGCGCGTAGCCGGTGGCGTCTTCCTTGCTGTAGTAGCCGCGGTAGCTCACGCAGCCGGCCACCGGGAAGCACCACTGGATGGGGCGCAGCGACAGTTCGGGCGTGGCCACCACGTTCCACAGCACGAAGGGCCGTGCCAGCTGTGCATAGTTCTTGTAGCTGTTGTTGTCGGGGAGGTCGAGCTCCTTCACGGCGAAGGTGCGGATCTGGCGCGCGGTGGCCAGGCGCAGCTTGAGCTTGGCGTCGGTATTGTGGTCGGCCAGCCATTCCTCGATCGGGCGCGCGTCCGACAGCAGCGCCAGCTGGCCCTGCGCCGCCTGGGCGTAGTAATTCAGGCCGGAACAACTGGCCAGCATGGCCGCAGCCGCCATCGCCAGCAGTCCGTGTTTGGCGCGGCGACCCGGTTTCATGCTAGGCCTGTACTTTTTCGACTTGCACCAGCGTGTCGTAGAAGGTCGGTGCGCGCCCCATGTCGGTCAGGGCAGAACTGGTCACTTCGTTGGCGTTCTTGCCGTCGCTGGCGAGCTTTTTCCACCAGACCGACAGGCCCACCACCAGGCCGGCTCGCGCCTTGGTGGTCATGCGCGCCTTGCAGACAAAGCTGCCGCGGTCATTGAAGATGCGCACCATGTCGCCATCGGCGATGGCACGCGCGGCGCAGTCGTCGGGATGCATGTCCAGGCGCGGTTCGCCTTCGGTCGAGCGCAGGCTGGTCACGTTGACGAAGCTCGAGTTGAGGAAGTTGCGCGCCGGCGGGGAGATCATGGCCAGCGGATAGCGGGCCGCCAGGTCCGGGTTCGACGCTTTCGATTCGTAGGGCGCGATGTAGTCGGGCACGGGATCGAGGCCGTCGGCCAGCATGGTCGCCGAATAGAATTCGCACTTGCCGGACGGGGTCGGGAAGCCGCCATGCGCGAAAGGCGCGTCCGGCATGTTCAGTTTTTTCCAGCCGCTGCGCTTGAGCGAATCCCAGTCGACGCCGATCGCGCGCTCGTGCGTTTTATCGAACGCCTGCGCGGCCAGCTGGTCGTCGGTTTCCTGGAACAGGGGATCGGTAAAGCCCATGCGCGCCGCCAGCAAGCGGAAGATTTCGGTGTTCGGCTTCGCTTCGCCCAGCGGAGCGATGGCCGCGTTATTGGCCATCATGTACAGGTGGCCGTATGCCTTGTGCGCGTCCACGTGTTCGAGCTGGGTGGTGGCCGGCAGCAGGATGTCGGCGTAGTCGGCGCTGTCGGTCTGGAAGTGTTCCAGCACCACGGTGAACAGGTCTTCGCGCAGGAAGCCCTTCATGACCTTGTCCGAGTCGGGGGCGATCGCCAGCGGGTTCGAGTTGTAGACGATGAGCGCTTCGATCTTGGGGCCGAATGCGGGCGAGGCGTCTTTCAGCAAATCGTCGCCGATGGTGGTCATGTTGATGGTGCGGACATTCTGCTTGAGCAGGTCGGGCCGCTGCAGCGCCTTGGTGTCGACCGGGAAGGAGCCGGACGAGGACAGCTGGATGCCGCCGGCCGCGTGGCGCCACGCGCCCACCAGCGCGGGCAGGCAGGCGATGGTGCGCACGGCCATGCCGCCGCCGCGCACGCGCTGCACGCCGTAGTTGGTGCGGATGGCCACCGGTTCGCCGCGGCGCGCCGCCTGGCCGTATTCGCGGGCCAGGCCCAGCACTTCGTCGACCGTGATGCCGCAGGTGTCCGCCACTTTTTCGGGCGGCCATTCGGCGGCGCGCGCCTTCAGTTCCGGGTAGCCTATGGTGTACTGCGCGATGTAGTCTTCGTCGACCAGGTTTTCCTTGATCAGCACATGCATCATGCCCAGCGCCAGGGCGATGTCGGTGCCGGGCAGCAGGGCGATATGCTGGTGGCATTTTTCGGCCGTCAGCGAGCGGTAGGGGTCGATCGCGATCAGCCTGGCGCCGTTGCGCTTCGCTTCCTGGGCCCGCATCCAGAAATGCAGGTTGGACGCGATCGGATTGCCGCCCCAGATCAGGATCAGTTTCGCATTCTGGAATTGCTCGATGTCGGTGCCGATGGTGGCGCCGATGGTGTATTTGTAGCCGGTGAAGCCGGCCGTGGCGCAAATGGTGCGGTCCAGCAGGGACGCGCCCAGCTGGTGAAAAAAGCGCGAGGACATGGAGTCGCCCTGCACCAGGCCCATGGTGCCGGCATAGCTGTACGGGACGATGGCTTGCGGATCGCGCGCGGCGATGCTGCCCAGGCGTGTGGCGATTTCCGCGATGGCCTGGTCCCAGCTGATGCGTTCGAACTTGCCCTCGCCCTTGGCGCCCACCCGGCGCATCGGATACAGCAGGCGCTCGGCATGGTAGGTGCGTTCGGTGTAGCGCGCCACTTTCGTGCACAGCACCCCGGCCGTGGTCGGATGGTCCGGGTCGCCCTTGACCTCGGTGGCGACGCCGTCTTCCACCGTGATCAGGAGCGCGCAGGTGTCGGGGCAATCGTGCGGGCAGGTGGCACGGACATGGGTGGTGGTCATGGCAAAATTCCGGTCTAAACCAATACTGTAAACGATTCCGGCTGAGATGTGAGACGGGCTACAATACTTAGGAATATGCATTAACATTCGGGCATCAAAACGGAGCACCACATGAAACTCGTCGAACCCATCATCGCCTTCCAGCCTGAACTGCAACAAATCCGGCGCGACCTGCATGCGCACCCGGAACTTTGCTATGAAGAACAGCGCACCGCCGACGTGGTGGCCGCCAGACTGGCCGAATGGGGCATACCCTTCGTGCGCGGCCTGGGCTTGACGGGCGTGGTGGGAATCATACAGAACGGCACTTCCAAGCGCGCCATCGGCTTGCGCGCCGACATGGACGCCCTGCCCATGCAGGAAGTAAACACCTTCGACCATGCATCGAAGCACCCCGGCAAGATGCACGCCTGCGGCCATGACGGCCACACGGCCATGCTGCTGGGCGCGGCGCATCACCTGGCGAGCAACCGCAATTTCGACGGCACCGTGTACCTGATTTTCCAGCCGGCCGAAGAAGGCGGCGGCGGCGCCCGGCGCATGATGGATGACGGCCTGTTCACCCGGTTTCCGATGGAAGCGGTGTACGGCATGCACAACTGGCCGGGGCTGGCGGTGGGCAGCTTTGGCGTGGTGGCCGGTCCCATGATGGGGTCCTCCAATGAATTTCGCGTCGTGGTCAAGGGCAAGGGGGCCCATGCGGCCCAGCCGCACAAGGGCGTCGACCCGATCATGGTGGCGGTGCAGATTGCCCAGGCCTGGCAAACCATCGTCTCGCGCGAACGCAATCCGCTCGACACGGCCGTGTTGTCGATCACCCAGATCCATGCGGGCAGCGCCACCAATGTGATTCCCGACGAAGCGGTGCTGATCGGCACGGTGCGCACCTTTACCAACGGCATGCTGGACCTGATCGAGCAGCGCATGCACGAGATCGCCAAGCACACGGCGGCCGCTTTCAATGCCGGGCTCGACTTCACGTTCAAGCGCAACTATCCGCCGCTGGTCAACCATCCGGAAGAAACGGCGTTCGCGATCGAGGTCATGAAGGTGGTGGCGGGCGCCGACCAGGTCGACACGCAGGTGGAACCGACCATGGGTGCGGAAGACTTCGCCTTCATGTTGCAGGAAAAGCCGGGCTGCTATGTTTTCCTGGGCAACGGGGAAGGCGGGCACCGCGCCGGCGGACATGGCCTGGGGCCGTGCCAGTTGCACAATGCCAGCTACGATTTCAACGACGACCTGCTGCCGATCGGCGCCAGCTACTGGGTGCGGCTGGCGGAAATGCGGCTGCCGCTGGCGATTTAAGGCAACTGGTCCGGGGCCTTGCCGAGGCGCTGCCCGGGATTCATTTTTTCCAGTGCCAGCAGGGCGGCCGACTGGTCGGCACGGGGGAAGTCGCTGGCGATGCTTTCGTAATGCGCCGTGACCAGCGCGGTTACCGGCAGCACTACCCCGGCGTCGGCCGCGGCGACCAGCACATTGTGCAAATCCTTCAACTGGCTCTTGACCTGTCCGCCGGGCAGGAAATTGCGGTCGAGCATGCGCTGGCCGTGCATGTCCAGGATACGGCTTTCGGCAAAGCCGCCGCGAATGGCGGTGCGCACCGCGGCCGGATCGGCCCCTGCCGCCTGCGCCAGCAGCAAGGCTTCGGCCACGATGTTCAGGGTGGCGCCGACGATCAGCTGGTTGCACAGCTTGGCAACCTGGCCGCTGCCGGCCAGCCCCACCAGGGTTGGTCGCCCCATGGCTTGCAGGACGGGCGCGGCCTGGTCGAAGTCGGCGCTGGCGCCGCCGGCCATGATGGCCAGGGTACCCGCTTCGGCGCCGGCCACGCCGCCCGACACCGGCGCATCGATGAAGCGGCAGCCATGTTCGGCCAGCAGCGCGCTGAAGGCCAGCGCTTCGCCATGCTGCGTCGAGCTCATGTCGATCCATAGCGTGCCGGGCTGCAGGGCAGGCAGCGCGGCGGTGATCACCTCCCCGACGGCGGTGCCGCTTTCGAGCATCGAGATCACCAGGCCGGCGCCGCGCACGGCATCGTCCAGGTCATCGTGCGGGGTGACGCCAGCGCCGCGCAAGGCATGCGCCTTGGCCGACGTGCGGTTCCAGGCGGCCACGCGCAAGCCGGCGCGGGCCAGGCGCGCTGCCATCGGATGGCCCATCAGTCCGATGCCGAGAAATGCAATGGTGGGGGCAGTCAATACGTCTCCTTGGCCGCACGGTTCAGGCCATCACGTTTTCAAGTTCGCCAGTACAATGGCTGCTGCTTGATTATGCCATGCACTCCCATTGATGAAGATCCCCATGCACTTGACGAGATTGTTAGCCCTTGCCGGATGCACGGCCTTGTTCCCGCTTGCCGCCGCCGCGACGGTGGACCAGGCATCGCTTGAAACCGGCAGCGGCGCGAAGGTACAGATGCTGCGCGTGGCGGTCCAGAAAAACTGGACCCGCAAGTATTTCCATTCGAACGGCACCCACGTCGGCGCCTACTGGGATTTGTCGCTGGCGCAATGGCGCGGCAATTCGTACAAGAACGTCCCCGGCCAGCACCAGAACATCACGGACATCGGCCTGACGCCGGTGTTCCGTTTTCAGTCGGACAGCCTGAAGGGCTGGTATGCGGAAGGCGGCATCGGCGTGCACCTGCTGAGCGAACGCTATGACAACGATTCGAACTTCCTGTCGACCGCGTTCCAGTTCGGCGACCATCTTGGCGCCGGCTATGTCTTCGACAACAAGTGGGAGCTGGGCATGCGCCTGCAGCATTTTTCCAATGCCAATATCAAAAAGCCCAACAGCGGCGTCGATTTCCTGCTCGTGAAACTGGCGCGCCGGTTCTGATCGTCACGAGATTGTGCTGAAGGGCTGGTCGAAGCGCAGCAGCCACAGCGTCAGTGGCCGGTCCGCTTCGGCGACCTGCACCACGCGGCTCGCATGGGCGGCCATGCCGAAGTCGTTGTCGTTGCTCATGGCCAGGGTGCAGTCGTCAACCAGGGTCAGACCCTCGGCCTTTTCCGCTACCCAGCCGAGCGCGTTCAGGTCCAGCAACTGCCGCTTGCGCAGCGGCCTGATGGCGGCCCATTGCGCGCCGCCCTTGACACTGTCCTGCTCCAGTTCCGGCCCGCACGCGGCGATGTCACTCGCGTCCGCGATATCGACCAGCATCAGCTTGTTGAACATGCGGCCGTCGGCGCCCTCCCCCTGCTCGATCACGATGAAGCGGCCATTCCCCAGCGCCACCAGGTCGCCCAGCTTGGCGTTGCCGGTGCGCCCGTCCGCGTAGTCGGCAGGGGTTAGCGGATAGGCATGCATGGCCACCGTGGCGCCGGCCTGCGGGTCGAATTCGATCCAGCGCAGGAAACGTGCGTGGCGTTCCACGTTCTTGTCGTTCGGATCGCTCAAGGGGCTTTGCAGGAAGGCGTGGATGCTGTCGCTTGCAGGGTCGAGCGTCATGCCTTCCATGCCGCGGTTGGGGCGGCGCAGTGCCAGTACCGGCGGCAAACCCTGGCCCGGGCCGTAGCGCGCCAGCATGCGGCCGGTGGCGGGGTCGATGCTGGCCAGGTAAGGGCCATATTCGTCGGTGATCCACAGGCATTGGCGCCTGGCATCCCAGGCCAGGGCTTCGCTATCGATGCCGCCGGCGTGGAAGGTGGCCTTGCCGGCGGGGTCGTAGCGCAGGCTATCGCCCAGCGGCACTTCACCGGTACTGCCGGCCGCGCCGGGTGGCAGCGGCAAGCCGGACACGGGTGCGCCGTCGGGCATCTGCATGGGCGTGACGGACGTGATGCGGGCGCCGGCCTGGTCCACCCGCAGGATGCCGATCGAGGGCGTGAAGGAAGGCGCCGGGAAAATTTTGCTTTCCGACAGGCCGTGTCCGGACGGCGCGGGCACCATCGGGCCTTCGCCGTTCGGGCCGCGGTCGGTCAGGCAGAACAGTTCGAGCGCGCCATCGGCGGCCACACCCTTGAAGGCGAGGCCGGAGCCGAAAGAAGGAAAAAAGCCCTGCGGGAACAGGGCGCTGATGGCAGGATCGCTGCCTTCATACGGCACGGAGAAGGCGGGATCGGCGTGGATGACGTGGCGCGTCACGGTGACGCCCACGCTGCCCTGCTGGTGATGGTCGGCTTGGTGCATGCGGCCGACTATACATTAGATCCCATGCGCATTGATGCCGATCAAAGTGCCTGCCCCGTGCCAGGGGCTAAGCTTTTTCCTCCGGAAACTATTGGGGAATGGCATGCGCATCCAGATCGTACTCATGGCAATGCTGATGGGCGCCATGCCCGCCGCTATGGCGGGGAATGGCTGGATTACCGCGGACGAGGCGGCGTGGCGCGCCATGCAGGGCGATGCGGCCATTGCCTTGCGCGGCAGCTCGCCGGCAGGCTTGTATCTGCTCGAACTGGACCTGGACCAGGTAGGACGCCTGGCCGCCACACTGCACGGCAAGCTCAGGCATTGTGGCGGATTCATGCTCCATGAAAGCGAGGATGAGGCCAGGCTTGCCCTGGCGGGAACCGGCCCGCAGGCTTTGCCGGAGCGCGCGCGGCCGTCTTACCGGCTCACCCAGCAAGCGGTCGTGGCGCCGGCCCTGGCCCGCATCGACGCGGCGAAGATCGCGGCGACCATCATGCGCCTATCGGCGTTCCCGAATCGCTATTTCAGCAGCGCACAGGGCGTGGAAGCGTCGGACTGGATCCGCCTGGCCTGGGATGAGATTGGCCGGCAGCACCCCGGTTTTTCGGTCGTGCAATTTGCCCACGCCGCGTACCGGCAGCCGTCCGTGATTGCAACCATCCTCGGCAGCGACCGGACCGACGAAGTGGTGGTCCTTGGCGCGCACCTGGACTCGATCAGCATCGCAGGCAGCGCCGCGCCGGGCGCGGACGACGACGCCTCGGGCATCGCGGGGCTGACCGAGCTGCTGCGCACGCTGGTGGCCGGCAAGATCCAGCCACGCCGGACCATCAAGCTGATCGCTTACGCCGCCGAGGAAGTGGGCTTGCGCGGATCGCAAGAGATCGCGAAGGCCTTCCGCCAGGCAAGAGTGGACGTGGTTGGCGTGCTTCAGCTGGACATGACCAACTATAAGGGCTCGGACAAGGACATCTATTTGATCGACGACCACACCGATCCGGCGCAGAACCAGTTCCTGCGTGCACTGGCCGCGGCCTACCTGCCCGCACTGACCGTGGGGAGCGAGAAATGCGGCTACGCCTGCTCGGACCATGCATCCTGGACGGGCCAGGGCTACGCCGCTTCGATGCCCTTCGAATCGGCCATGGGGCAGGATAATCCGCACATCCACACACGCAACGACACCTTCGCCAACAGCGGCAGCCAGGCCGCGCACGCGCTCAAATTCACCCGCCTTGCGGCCGCCTTCGCCATCGAACTGGCGGCCGATTCTCAGTAGCATTCTTCAGTACTTCGCATACATACATATTCCATAAGCCATTGATTAAAATCATTAAATTCGTGTCTACATAAAGCCACACATTGCGTTGCGCCAGCCATTTTACTGATAATATTTTTGCCAATGTTGCGTTTCGCATCGCATCGCGCGCTTTTGAATCCGAGCATTGCAGCCATCCCGGCTGCATGGTTTTTTGGATGGGCTGTGCCCGCTTACCCGCAGGCTCCAGCTCGGTAATGGGCGACTCGCCCTTTCATAAAAAGGAAAACTCGATGGAGAATCAACTGCGTCAATGTGAACGTCGCGCGACACCGGCCTTGCTGGCCGTCCTGGTCGCCGGCTTGTTCGCCAGCACGACTGCGGCTGCGGAAAACACAAAAACCTGGATTACGGTAGGGGATGCGGCATTTGCCCAACTGAAGAAATCCGTGCCCAACATACTGGCCAAAGAAAGCCGGATGCTGCGCACCAATGAAGCGAGCGCCAAGGTGGCGGCGACCGAGAAGGTGCACCTGGTCGAAGTGGACGAGGAAACCCTTCTGAAACTGAGCAAGGCCGTGCACCACGAACTGAAGCGCTGCGGCGGCTATGCCTTCCACGCCAGCGAAGCGGACGGCAGGCAAGCGCTGGCGAAGCAGGCCGGCATGGTGACCGCGGCGGCCGTGCTGCGCCCGTCCTACCTGATCGACAACCAGGCGACGGTGGCGCCCGTGCTGTCGCAAATGCAGGCCAGCAATATCGGCGCGACCATCACCGACATGTCTGCCTTCATCAACCGCTACTACACCTCGACGGCAGGGCGGGACGCGTCGAACTGGCTGGCCAACAAATGGACGACCATGGCGGCGGGGCGCAGCGATATATCGGTGACGCAGTTCGCGCACAGCGGCTACAACCAGAAGTCCGTGATCCTGACCATCAACGGCACCGACAATGCGTCGGAAGTGATCGTGCTGGGCGGACATCTGGATTCGATCAGCAATTCGGGGAGCGGCGAAACGATGCGCGCACCGGGGGCCGACGATGATGCGTCCGGCATCGCGTCGATGACCGAAGCGCTGCGCGTGATGGTCGCCAGCGGCTACAAACCGCGCCGTACCATCAAGATGATGGGCTACGCTGCCGAGGAAGTCGGTTTGCGCGGTTCGTCCGCGATCGCGCAGAACTTCAAGACCAATAACGTCAAGGTGGTCGGCGTGATGCAGCTGGACATGACCAACTACAAAGGTTCGCCAGGGGATATTTATATCTACACGGACTATGCCGACAGCCTGCAAAACGACTTTCTTGCCAAGCTGGTGCAAACCTACCAGCCGACGCTGACGGTAGGCTATTCGGCATGCGGCTATGCCTGCTCGGACCATGCCTCTTGGCATAACCAGGGGTTCCCGGCATCGTTCCCCTTCGAGACCATCGACGGCGACGACAACCCGACCATCCACACGGCCAACGACACCTATGCCAGTTCGGGCAACCAGGCAGCGCACGCGCTCAAGTTTGCACGCCTGGCGGCATCGTTTGCGATCGAGCTGGGCAGCGATGGGCCGGTGGTCGTCGTACCGGACAAGGTGGAAACCTTCACCGGTTCGCTGACAGTCGGCCAGAAGAAAACCTTCGGGCCGTTCAAGGTGGGTAGCGGTGGCAGCTTCAAGGGTGAGACAACGGGAACGGGCGATGTCGACCTGTATATCCGCAAGACATCGGTGCCGACCACGTCGACGTATACCTGCAAATCGGACGGCGCCACCAGCACTGAAGCATGCACCATTACCATGACGGCGAATGGCGATGTGTATGTGCTTCTGAACGGATATAAAGCGTCGAACTACACCCTGAAAGTGACCTACCGTCCGCAGTAAAACGAAGAAACTAGTTGCCTTGAAACCGGGGTCAGACCTCGGCGAAGGGTAAGCGCCCAGCCGAGCCACCTTCCATCGGCGCTTAGAGCTGTGTAGAGTTTGC
>JAZKBE010000060.1:26258-34803 GCA_040388805.1 Pseudomonadota bacterium | reverse complement strand
CCGATGCGACGGCGACAGGCGCGCAGAAAAGCAGCGGCATGAGCATGCCAAGCTTCTTCGTGTTCATTGATTTTCTTGTCGTTTGATTGAGGGAAATTGCTATCGGGCGATAGGCATTCAAACGACTGTATTGAACCATTGAGCCACAAACAAGCAGCACACGGTGCTTGTTTGCTTTGCATCAGAGCGGACGCGGCTTGGTAATTCCTGGCGCGAACGTTGGGAGCGTGTTGCGCTATCAGCTTCGGGGCCGTAAGTGACAGATCTTGCGGAAGCGGCGAATCGCAGCCCCACGAACTCTACAAGCATGCTATTGCACGGCTTGCATAGCCCCAGCGGAAACTAGAGAGGCGGTCAGTTTGCCTACCGATCCATACCTTGCGCGTGATGCTTCGCTTGCAGTCCAGGTCAAGCATGCCGGCAACGCCGAGAGCGTGGACCTGTCGCGCATCGAACACCCTACAGAGCGTGACTTTGCCCAGCTTGAAGAATACAAGGCTGTGCGCGCGATTCTGCTGGCCGGACCGTAATGCTCAGCCGCAGCGCCTGGTCCGGCCGCAGCGTGATATTGAAAACCGGCCTGGGCGGCGCCATGCCCTTGGGTACGGCAGCCGTAAACCGTTGCAGGAACATCGCGGCGACGACCGTCATTTCCGCCATCGCCAGGTTTTGTCCCAGGCATACGCGCGGACCGGCGCCAAAGGGCATATAGGCGCCACGCGGAATTTCCGGCGCGCCGTCGGCAAAGCGTTCCGGCTTGAACGCATGCGGATCCGGAAACCAGCGCGCGTCATGGTGCATCAGCTGCAGCGGCACGCAAAACATGGTGCGGGCAGGCAGCTGCCATCCGCCCAGCGTGATCGGGCGCAGCGAACGGCGCGACAGCAGCACGGGCGCTGCCGGGTACAGGCGCAGCGTTTCCTGCAGGGTGCGCGTGAGGCCGGCGAGTGCGGGCAAGTCCTGCGCCGCAAGTTGGCGGCCTTGCAGCACGGCGTCGACTTCCTCCCGCGCGGCCGCTTGCGCTTGCGGGTTGTCCGCCATGCACCAGGCCCACCACGTCAGCGTGGCCGCCACCGTTTCATGTCCGGCCAGGAAAGCCGTCATGCACTCGTCGCGCACCGCCTTCAGCGGCCAGGCCGCTGGCTGGTCCAGGTGCAGCGCCAGCAGCCGGCTCAGTACATCTGCGGGCCACGCGGCAGGCGCCAGCGCCAGCCGCGCTTCGATATGGCGATCGATCAGCTGGTCGAGCACGCCGATGGCCTGGCGCTTGGCGCGCTTCCACGGCATCCACGCCGGCCAGCTGACAGGCCAATACATTTCGGCGTTGGCGGCGACCACCGTGTCGTGCACTGCTTTTTCCGCCAGGCGCGTGTCATCGCCGGTTTCAGTGGAAAACATATTGCGCAAGATGACGTCCATGCCGAGCGATGTGAAGGCGTTTTCGATCGGCCAGCTGGCGTCGCTGGCCGGCCATTGGGAGAACGCCGTGGCCGTCGCGGCGGCAATGACGGGAACGAAGTTCTGCACGCTCTTGGTCGCAAAGCTCGGCTGCAGGGCCTGGCGCTTGGCGCGCCACGCCGCGCCTTCGGCAATGAGCACGCTGTTGCCATGCAGCTGGGAAAACACCTGAACGCCGCGTTCCCAGCGGATCAGGGCGTCATGATGGTTGACCAGCAGTTCGCGCACCAGCTGCGGATCGCTCACCACGACCTGGTGTTCCGGCCACATGCGCAAATGCACCATGTCCCCGTGGCGCCGGCGCCATTCGCCCAGGGCGCCCAGGATGTCGCGCGACATGTGGCGCAGCAAGCCCCAGCCGGTGATGCCCGACGCCGGGCCCGGTGGCCAGGTTCCGGCAGGATGCGTGGCGCCGCTGGTATCGGCGTGGAAGGGGCAGCGGGTCGATGGGCTAGGGTTCATGCTGCGTAGTGTGTGCCTTCTGCAAGGCCGCGTCTTGAACGGAAACGACATCCGGCTATACTGGCGGCCATGATGACCGACCCTTCCTGTCCCGACCCGATGGCGCGCGCGCCGCGCGCCGCCGTGGCGGACGAGTCAAGCAGGCAATGGCTGCGCTTGCCGCCGCCGTCGCTGCAGGGCGCGCTCGTTGCGCTGGCCGCCAGGGATACGCGCGCCTTGTCCCTGAGCAGTGCGCAGCGGCTGACGCACTTGCCGGCGTCGCCCATGGTGGTCATTTCCTGGTTCCGCGGCCTGGCGCCCGGACTGGTGATGCCAGGGCCCGTCTGGCAGCCATTCGGCGCCCCCGTGGTCATTTCCGGCAGCCAGTCGCATCCGACGGTCAGCTGGGCGCCGACGACCGGCGCCGGCTGCATGGCCTGCTTTCATGCCGATGCGGCCCAGGCCTTGTTCGGGGTGGACCTGGCAGCCATCCAGGACCGGATCGTGCCCGTCGAGCAGGTGATCGATGCCAGTTTTGCGCCGCTCTGGCAAGCCCTGCTTGCGGGAAAAGATGAAGACATGCTGGCGCTGCTCGAGCAGGATCTCGCGCCCCGCTGGCAAGCCCTGCAAGGGCGCGACTCGGCCCAGCCTTCCTTGCGCCAGCTGGGGCGCAACTGGGTCGAACGGCTGGCATGGAAAGCGCAGGACTGGGGGCGCGTGAACAGTGCGCGCCAGGTGGAGCGCCGGGTCAAGTCCTTCAGCGGCAGGTCCCTGCGCGAGTGGAAAACCCTGGTCAGGACCGAAGGCTTGTTTTTCGCGGCGCGCGACCGCTACGAGGCGGGCCAGCCACTGGCCTGGGCCGAGCTGGCCCAGGATGAAGGCTTTGCCGACCAGGCCCACATGAGCCGGGTGGCCAAGCAGATCACCGGCTTCGCGCCTGGCGAATTCGCCCAGCGCTTCATCGATGACGAATCGTTCTGGATGTACCGGCTGTGGGTGTGAAGGTCGGCGCAGTCGGCGCTGCCGATCGTGGTCCATTCGTGCCGCGACACGGCGCCCGCCAAACATCCTTACGGATCCTGTTGATGCGCGGCGCCGGGTAGAAGCCGTTCGAAAATATCGTGTGCGCAGCTTCGTGGAGATCGCCGCGCCGCGCTTGGCCTCGGAAGCGCACGGCGGCCATGTCGCGACCCTGGACCTGGGACTGGCCTATCTGCTGGCGCCCCAGTTGCAGCTCGATACGGCGCTGGCGCGCGGATTGACCCGCCACAGCGTCGATTCGAGCTGGACGGTCGGACTGTCCGCCAAGTTCTAGACCATCCCCTTGCGAAAAGGAGCGGCATGACGGTCGAGACCCCGATGGCCGCTCAAGGATATCACGCACAACGCGCCCGTCCGTCGCGAGCGCCCCGGACCCGGCAGCCTGCTCGTCTACGCGGTCGACTCATCGGCGCGCCGCGCCTTAGAAAGCTTCCCAGTCCGGTTCCGCGGCGGCGCCCGCGCCGACCGCCAGGCGCCGCGCCGGCGCCGGCCGTTCGTGGTGGGCCGGCCGCGCCTTGGCGACCAGCGCGGTCACCGTGGCCTTGGCCTGCGCGCGCGGCGCCGCAGCGGCGGTGTCGAGCTTGAACATGCCCACCACCTGGGTCAGCGCGCCCGCCTGTTCCTGCAGCGATTCGGCCGCCGCGGCCGCTTCTTCGACCAGCGAGGCATTTTGCTGGGTGACCTGGTCCATCTGGCTGATCGCTTGATTGATTTGCTCGATGCCCGAGGTTTGTTCGACGCTGGCGGCGGTGATCTCGCTCATGATGTCGGTGACGCGCTTGACGCTGTCGACGATCTCGTTCATCGTGGCGCCGGCCTGGTCGACCAGCTTGGCGCCGGCGTCGACCTTGTCGACCGAGTCGCCGATCAGCACCTTGATTTCCTTGGCCGCCGCGGCCGAGCGCTGCGCCAGATTGCGCACTTCCGAGGCGACCACCGCGAAGCCGCGGCCTTGTTCGCCGGCGCGGGCCGCCTCCACGGCCGCGTTCAGGGCCAGGATGTTGGTCTGGAACGCGATGCCGTCGATGACCCCGATGATGTCGACGATTTTCTTGGAGGAGGCGTTGATCGAACTCATCGTCTCGATCACCTGGGCCACCACGGCCCCGCCCTTGCTGGCCACGTCCGAGGCCGAGGCGGCCAGACTGTTGGCCTGGCGCGCGTTGTCGGCATTCTGCTTGACCGTGCTGGTCAATTCCTCCATCGACGAGGCCGTCTCCTCGAGCGAACTGGCCTGTTCCTCGGTGCGCGAGGACAGGTCGAGATTGCCGGCGGCGATCTGGCCGGAAGCGGTGGCGATGGTGTCGGTGCCGCCGCGCACCTGGGAAACGATGTTTTGCAAGCTGTCGTTCATGTCCTTGAGCGCCTGCATCAGGCACCCCGTCTCGTCGCTGGAAGCGACCACGATCTGGCTGCGCAGGTCGCCGCCGGCGACGGTCCTGGCGATGTCCACGGCGACATTGATGGGGCCGGTGATGGTGAGCGTGACCCACCAGGCGATGGCGGCGCCGAGCGCGATCGCCACGCCCGACAGGACCAGCATCGACAAGCGCGCCGAGCTGTAGTCCTCGGCGGCGGCCGCCAAGTCTTTCTTGTTGTTGGTCTTTTGCAGCTCGATGTTGTCATCCAGCGCCGCCTGCCAGGCGGTGGCCGCCGGCCCCGCTTCCTTCATCAGCAGCGCCACCGCCTCGGCATCCTTGTGCTCGACCGCCAGCGCGATCACGCGGTCGACCAACGGGCGCGTGGTGGCCCCCGCTTCCCGGATCTTCTGGCGCATCAATTTGCCGGCTTCGCTGGCCGCCGTCTTGTCGAGATCGGCCTGGGCGCCGTTGTACCTGTCGCGCGCGGCGACGATCTTTTTCTGTTCCTGGCGGATCTGGGCCTCGTCGTGGAGCAGCACGATGGTGCGCGTCACGCGCGCGACGATATGGACCGATTCGGACATGTCCTGGATCAGGCCCATCTTGTACACATTCTCGTTGACGATCTTGTCGAGGGCGGCGCTAGTCACGCCCATGCCGTTCAGACCCAGCCAGGCCACCGCGGCCAGCAGCAGGAGTACCAGGGCGAAGCCGGCCCCGAGGCGGGTGCCGATTTTCAGATTCGCGATTTTCATGATCGTTTCCCTTGTTTATAGAAGTATGAATTTTGCGACGGCTCAGGCCGCCATTTTTTCCATCGCGGCGACATCGCCATTGCAGACCAGGCGGGCCACGTCCACCAGGATCAGCATCCTGTCATCGAGCACGCCCATGCCGACCAGATAGCCGGTGGCGACCATGGCGCCCAGTTCCGGCGGCGGCCGGAGCTGCTCGGCTGTGAGCGTGATGACGTCCGAGACGCCGTCGACGACCATCCCGACCGTGCGGCTGGCGACATTGACGATGACGACCACGGTGAACTGATCGTAACGCGGCGCGCCGATGCCGAACTTGACCCGCAAGTCCATGATCGGCACGATGATCCCGCGCAGGTTGACCACCCCCATCAGATAGGGCGGGGCATTGGCGATCCGGGTCACAGCTTCATAGCCGCGCAATTCCTGGACGCTCTGGATATCGATCCCGTATTCTTCCTCGCCCAGTTTGAAGGCGAGCACTTCCCGCGCCACCAATTCACGCTCCCCGCCCGGGGTTGGCGGGGGCGGTGCGGCCGGCGGCATGCTTGATCCACTCATGTAACCTCCTGTAGATGTAAAATTGCAACAATGAGTCTACATCTGAAAATGACGAATATGCTGAAATCATGCAAAATGATTGGAGGCGTTGTTTTTTCGGCGGAAGGCTCGCCGCCAGCGCCCCCCCGGGTACCCTTTATATGATGAAAGTGCGGAAATGCGCCTAGAATGCGACCCAGGGCAGCGGCGCGCGGCACCGGCGAGAGGAGTGGGGATGGGCAAGGCGGATACCGAGCGCGACCAGGAAGTGCTGTCGACCCGCCAGGCGGCGGCGCGGCTCGGCCTGGCGCTGTCGACGGTGCAGCAGATGGTCGAATCGGGCCTGCTGCCGGCCTGGCGCACCAGCGGCGGCCACCGTCGCATTTCGGCGGCGGCGGTGGAAGCCTTGCGCGAGCGCCAGCAAAGCGCGCTGGCGGCGCCGGCGGCGCGCCGATTCAGGGTGCTGGTGGTCGAGGACGAGCCGGTCCAACGCGCCCTGTATCTTTCCCAGCTTGGCGCCTGGGATCTGGGCCTGGACCTCGAGCTGGCCGAGGACGGCTTCGCCGGCCTGCTGGCCTACGGGCGCAGCCCGCCGGACTTGATCATCACCGACCTGGCCATGCCCGGCATGGATGGCTTCGTGCTGATTCGCCGCCTGCGCGCCCTCCCGCCATCCTTGCGCGCCACCATCCTGGTGGTTTCGGCCTTGAGCGAGGCCGCCATCGCCGCCGGCGGCGGTCTGCCGCCCGACATCGCCGTGTTTCCGAAACCGATACCGTTCGGCGCGCTGCGCCCGCTGGTGTCGCACCTGGCGCTGGCCGGGAGCGGGCCGTGACGGCAGGCCCAGCGCCGCGGGCGGCATCGCTGCGCTCCCTGTGCGCTACCCTGGCCGGCGGCTGGGCACGCGCCGCGGGGGCGGATCTGGCGCAGCTGGCCGACGCGCTGGCGGCCGCCTACCCCGCGTGCGAGGTGGGCGGGCGCGCCGCCACCCTGGCCGAAGCGTGCGCCGGCTTTCAGGTCGAACAGCCCGACGCGGCGCGCCTGCAGGCGCTCCTGCGCGGCGCGCGGCGCCTGGCCGATCTGCTCGAGAGCGGTCCCGCGCGCGGGCCGGTCGACCCGGCGCTGCTGCCGGCCAGCCCGGAAACATGGCGTTTCGTGCTGGCCGGCGTCCAGGACGACGGCCAGCAGGCGCATGCCGCGCTGGGCGCGCTCGGTTTCGAGGTGCGCCGGGCCGACTGCCCGGCGCAGGTGGCCGCGGCGCGCTCGGCGCGCACCGTGCTGGTGGCCGGCGCCGGCTGGATCGCCGACTTTCCCGATCTGATGGCGGCCGAAACGGCGGCCGCCATCGCGGCCGGCCTGGCGCCGCCGTTGCTGGCCGCGCTGGTCGGCGCAGCCGATTTCCGGTCCCAGGTCCGGGCCCGCCAGGGCGGTGCGCGCCTGCTGCTCGACGCCCCGCTCGACGTGACCCGCCTGGTCGGCGAACTGGCCGGACTGGCCTGGATGCCGCGCCATGCCTACCGCGTGCTGCTGGTCGACGACAACGGCGCCGTGCTGGCCCTGTATGGTGCCGTGCTGCGCGATGCCGGTTTCGAGGTGCTGTCCACCGACGACCCGGTCGCGGCGCGCGACTTCATCGACGAATTCGCGCCCGACGTGTGCGTGCTGGACGTGGAAATGCCGGCCTGCAGCGGCGCCGACCTGAGCGCCGTGCTGCGCAGGGAGTGCCGTTTCGCCAGCCTGCCGGTGATTTACGTCTCGGCCTTCGACGACCTCGACCACCAGCTCGACGCCCTGGCCGCCGGCGGCGAGCAGTTCCTGCGCAAGCCGGTCGCGGCGCCCCTGCTGGTGGCGGCGGCCATGGCGCGCGCGCGCCAGTTCCGCCTGCTCGCGGCGGCCGAACGAGCGCGCCTGCATTCGCGCGCCAAGCTCGACACGCTCAAGTTGGCGCTCGAATCGCACGCGATCGTGGCCATCACCGACGACGACGGCGCCATCGTTCATGTGAACCAGCAGTTTTGCGCCTGCAGCGGCTATCGGCGCGAGGAATTGATCGGGCGCACCCACCGACTTGTCAAGTCGGGCCATCATCCGCCATCGTTTTTCGGCGCGCTGTGGGAAACCATCGCGGCCGGGCGGGTATGGCACGGCGAAATCGGCAACCGGCATCGCGACGGCAGCGCCTACTGGCTGCGCACCACGGTGGTGCCGGTGCCGTCCGCGCACGGCGCCGGGCGCCAGTACATCGCCATCTCCACCGACGTCACCGACATGAAGCGCAAGCAGGCCGAGCGCGAGCGCGAAGCGGCCCTGTCCGAGCTGCTGCGGCGCGCGCTGGGCGAGTTCGTGCTGCACCAGGACCTCGAGGGCGCCAGCGCGCTGCTGCTCGACGGCGTGCTGCGCCTGACCGACAGCGGCTACGGCGTGCTTGGCGAGGTGTCGCGCGACGACCGCGGCCAGCCCCGCATGGTGCCGCGCGCGATCGCCGAGACCGCCCGCCGCAGCGGCGCCCCCGCCCAGACCGGCATCGATCTGCAGCGGCTGGCGCCGCTGATCGAGGCGGTCTTGCGCGACGGCGTCGACCTGGTGGCCAACGATGCGCGTGCCGACGCGCGCCTGTGTCCGGAGGGCGCGGCGCCGCTGTCGAGCTTTCTGGGCTTGTCGGTGGGCCCCGCCGCCGCCCCGCTCGGCCTGCTGGCGCTGGCCAACCGGCCCGCCGGTTTCGATCCGGACACGTGCGCCTTATTGCGCGCCGCGCTGCGTACCTATGGCGTCATGATCGAGGCGACGC
This sequence comes from Pseudomonadota bacterium, assembly GCA_040388805.1. Lineage (GTDB taxonomy): Bacteria > Pseudomonadota > Gammaproteobacteria > Burkholderiales > Burkholderiaceae_D > Telluria_A. The sequence continues at coordinate 26,419 of JAZKBE010000060.1, read as the reverse complement.
GCCTGCGCCAGGTGCGGTGCGCCGTGGCGGCCGACCTGGCGCAGGCCGGCGCCCCGCTGGAAGCCATCCTGGCCCATGCGCAGATGCTGCTGCTCGACGATCGCCTGGACGCCGAAGCGCGCGCGCATGCGCGCGACATCGTGACGGCCGGGCGCGCCCTG
>JAZKBE010000060.1:0-26248 GCA_040388805.1 Pseudomonadota bacterium | reverse complement strand
CTGGCCGCCGGCGGCCAGGGCGCGGGCCGGAGCGACGCCGCGCCGCGCCAGCGGGTGCTGGTGGCCGACGACAATCCGGCCAACCGCGCCCTGCTGCGCATGCAGCTCGAGGCGCTGGGCATCGACGTCGACCTGGCCGTGGACGGCGCGGCGGCCCTGGACAAATGGCAGGGCGGCGGCCACGCCCTGATCCTGGCCGACCGCCACATGCCCGGCATGGACGGCCTGCAGCTGGCCGGCGCGATCCGCGCCCATGAACGCGACAGCGGCGCCCACGTGCCCATCATCACGATCTCGGCCGCGCCGCTGCCGGACCATATCGTTCCCGGCCAGGACGGCGGTGCGGACGACTTCCTGCTCAAGCCGATCGATCTGCCTGCCCTGCGCCACATGCTGGCGCGCTGGCTGGCGCCTGGCGCGCCGGGCGCGGCACGCCAGGCGCCGGCCATCCTCGACCCCAGCTTCCTGACGCTGGGCCTGGCTGGCGTGGACGCCGGGCAGGCGCGCGAACTGGTCGACCTGTTCACCGCCTGCGCGCGCGACGATTTGCTGGCCTGCCGCAACGCCATAGGGCAATCCGGCGCGCGCATGCTGCCCCAATACATGCACAAGCTCAAGTCATCGGCGCGCATGGTGGGCGCGGCGCGCTTTGTCGCGCTGGCCGAGTCGGTCGAGGCGCGCGCGCCGGGCGGCGCGGCGCTGGACGCGGCCATGCTGGACGAACTCGAGGCGGCGCTCGACGAGGTCGAGTCGGCGGCCGGCGCGCTGGGGCGCGCCTGCCGCGAAGCGGGCGCGGCGCCGGGGCACGATGCAGCCTTGCCGCGCGCGGTGCTGGTGGTCGACGACGACCCGGTGGCGCGCCGCCAGCTGGCCATGATGCTGGCCGCGATCGGGGTGCCGCAGGTGCGCCTGGTGGCCAGCGCGCAGGAAGCCCTGGCGCTGCTGGCGCGCGAGGATGGCATCGAGCTGGTCATCAGCGACCTGAACATGCCGGACCAGGATGGCATCGAACTGCTGCGCGAACTGGCCGCGCGCGCCTGCGACCAGCGCCTGATCCTGGTGAGCGGCATCGATGAACGCACGCTCGGCACGGCCGCCGAGCTGGCGCGCGCCATGGGCTTGCGCCTGTGCGGCACGCTGGGCAAGCCGGTGCGGCTGGCGGCGCTGGACAGTCTGCTGCGCCTGCCTTGCGTGGCGACGGCGGCGCCCGGCGCGGCGCGGTCGATCAGCGCGGCCGATCTGGCCGACGGCCTGCGGCGCGACCAGTTCAGCGTGCACTTCCAGCCCAAGGTCGACGCGGCCACCCTGCGCCCGGTGGGGGTGGAAGCGCTGGCGCGCTGGCAGCGCGACGGCGAGGCGGTGGCGCCGGACCTGTTCATCGCGCTGGCCGAGCGCCACGGCCTGATCGCGCAACTGTCGGAAGCCTTGCTGGCCAAGGCGCTGGTGGGCGCGGCCCGCCTGGCCGAGCGCGGCTTCGAACTGCACCTGTCGGTCAATGTGTCGGCCAGCTGGTTGAGCGACCTGCGCCTGCCCGAGTTCATCCTGGCCAGCACGCGCGCGGTCGGCATCGCGCCCGCGCAGGTGGTGCTGGAAGTGACGGAAACCGGCCTGATGAGCGACGCGCTGACCGCCCTCGATGTGCTCGCCCGCCTGCGCCTGAAAGGGTACACCCTGTCGATCGACGACTTCGGCACCGGGTATTCGTCGATGAGCCAGCTGCGCCGCATCCCGTTCGGCGAGCTCAAGCTCGACCGCAGCTTCGTGCATGGCGCCACCGACAAGCCGGCCTCGCGCGCGATCCTGGCCTCGAGTATCGAGATGGCCAGGAAGCTGGGCTTGACGACGGTGGCCGAGGGGGTCGAAACCCGGGCCGACCTGGACTTGCTGCGCGGCCTGGGCTGCGACCAGGTGCAGGGCTGGTTCGTCGCCAGGGCCATGCCGCTGGAGCAATTATTAAACTGGCTGGAGGCGCGGCCCGTATCATGCAATGGATCAGGAGAGCGGACATGACAGGGACCAGGCTGTGGATGTTGCTGTTGCTGTGCCTGGCGGCGGGGGCGCGCGCCGGCCCGCCGCCAGCGCCGCTCAGGGTTGGCGGAACCGGTTCCGGCGAGGCCATCGTGGGCTTGCTGTTCGAGCGCTTCGCGCGCGATCACCCGGGCGCCGCGCTGAGCATCGCCAGGCCGCCGCTCGGCTCGAGCGGCGGCCTGCGCGCGCTGGCCGCCGCGCGCCTGGACCTGGCTTACAGTTCGCGCGCCTTGACCGGCGCCGAACGGGCCCAGCTGGGACAGCATGTCCAATTGTGCAGCACTGCCTTCGTGCTGGCGACCAGCGACGGCGGGCGCGCCGGCGGCTACAGCCTGGCGCGCCTGGCCGACGTGTACGCCGGGCGCCTGACGCGCTGGGATGACGGGGCGCCGATCCGCCTGGTGCTGCGCACCGCCGACGACTCCGACAGCACGCTGCTGGCCAGCATGTCCGACGCGATGGGCGCGGCGGTGCCCCAGGCCGCGGCGCGTCCCGGCATGGTGTTCGCCATGGATGACGTGGAAACGCTCGAACTGATACGGCGCACGCCGGGCGCGCTCGGGCCCACCAACCTCGGCTTGATAAGCATGAGCGGGGGCGGGCTGCGCCTGTTGCCGATCGATGGCGTCATGCCCAGTACCGCCGCGCTCGCGAGTGGCGCATATCCATGGCGCAAGAAGCTGACGGTGGTCCTGCCGGCGCAGCCGAGCGCGCTGGCGCGCCAATTCTATGCCTTCCTGCAGGGGCCGGTGGCGCGCGCCCTGTTGCTGCGCCACGACTACCTGCCGCCGCCATGAAGCGCAGCAAGGCGCGCCTGGCCACGCTGGTCAGTGCGCTGGCGCTGGCGCTGTTCGTCGCGGCGGCCCCGGTGGCGGCCTATGCGCTGGCCGTGTATCTGAGCACCATCCACCGCCTGGAGGCGAACCTGTGGCTGCAGGCGGCGGCCATGGAGCGGGCGATCAGCGCCCAGCCCGAATACTGGGACTTGAATTCGGACCGGCTGCGCGCCAGCTATGAACCGTACGTGGTGCCGGGAGACTACTTCCAGGTCCTGGACAAGGCTGGACGTACGGTCTTTCAGGGCGGTCCGCCGCGCGCCTGGCACATGGTGCTGCGCGCGCGCGCGCTGCACGACTTCGGGCGCCCGGTCGGGCGCGTCGAGGCGGGCGCATCGGTGCGCAAGGAAATCCTGACCGGCCTCGTGATCGCCGGCGTGAGCCTGTGTTTCGCCTACCTGATCGCCGGTCCCCTGCGGCGGGTGCCGCTGGCCGCGCTGGCCAAGGCGCAGGCGACCCTGCTCGAGCGCGACCGCTACCAGCGCGCCCTGCTCGACAACTTCCCCTTCATGGTGTGGCTCAAGGACAGGCATGGCCGCTTTCTGGCCGTGAACGCCCCTTGCGCCACCCATTTTTCCGGGAAACTGGCCGTGAGCCTGATCGGCATGATCCATGCCGACGTGGTCGCGCGCGGCATCGCCGACGTGGCCTTGCTGGGCGATCCGGACCTGCCCTTGACGGCCGTCCAGTCCGAGCTGGACATCGGCGCCGACGGCAGGCGCTGGTACGAGATCTACAGCTCGCCGGTGCTGCAGGAGACCGGGGAAGTTCTCGGCTCGATCGGCTACGCGCGCGACGTCAGCGCCAAGAAGGCCGGCGAGATCGAACTGGCACGGCACCGCCACCAGCTCGAAGCGCTGGTGGGCATACGCACGGTCGAACTGGCCGCCGCGCGCGACGTGGCGGAAAAGGCCAGCCGGGCCAAGAGCGAGTTTCTGGCCAGTATGAGCCACGAACTGCGGACGCCGCTCAACGCCATCCTCGGTTTTTCCCAACTGATGGGCATGAACGCCGCGGCGCCCTGGAGCGTGCGCGAACAGGCCGGGGAAATCGAGCAGGCGGGGCGCCATCTGCTGGCGCTGGTCAACGACCTGGTCGACCTGGCGCGGATCGAGGCGGGCAAGCTCGAGTTCCGGATCGAGCCGGTGGCCCTAAGCAACGTGCTGGCCGAGAGCGTGCTGCTGGTCGCGCCGCTGGCGCGCGCCCAACGCATCAGCATCGAGACCGAACCGGATGTGACATTGCATGTGTGGTCCGACTACCTGCGCCTGCGCCAGGTGCTGATCAATCTGCTGACCAACGCCATCAAGTACAACCGGGCCGGGGGCAGCGTCGCGCTGCGCTGCCAGCGTGACGGCGCGGCCGTGCGGGTAAGCGTGAGCGACAGCGGAATGGGGATCGCGGCCGCACAGCAAGCTCGCCTGTATACCGCCTTCGACCGGCTCGGCAAGGAAGCCGGTCCGATCGAGGGCAGCGGGATCGGCCTGGCCATCACGCGCCGCATCGTCGAGGCGATGGGCGGCACGATCGGCTTTTCCAGCGTGGAGGGGCAGGGCAGCACCTTCTGGGTCGCGTTCGCGCAGGCGGCCGAAGCGCCGACGGCCCTTGCGGCGCCGCCGGCGCTACGGCCGGCCTGCGCGCAGGGCGCCGTGATCCTGTACATCGAGGACAATCCGGTCAATCTGCGCCTGATGCGCAAGATCGTCGAACAGCGTCCCGGGCTGCGCATGAGCGAGGCGCTGTCGGCGGAAGCGGGGCTGGCGCTGGCGCGGTCCCTGCTGCCCGACCTGATCCTGCTCGACATCAACCTGCCGGGCATGGATGGCTACGCGGCCCTGGAACGTCTCAAGTGCGATCCGCTGACAGCCGCCATTCCCGTCGTCGCGCTAACGGCCAACGCGATGAAGGGCGATACCGAGCGCGGGCGCGCGGCCGGATTCAGCGATTACCTGGTCAAGCCGATCATCGTGGCCGAGGTGCTGGCCCTGCTCGATACTACGGCGTTCAAGCGCCAGGACGACGCTTCCTCCCTTGATCACGGAGCGCGCCGCCAGCATGGCCCGGCGATCGTATAGTCTGTGCGCGGGGGGCGATTCTTCTTGCCATCACACCATTTTCGGTTTCCCGCAATAGCGCTCCAGATACTGCTGGTGGCTCGGCAGCTGCGCCACGGTGCGCGCGATCGTGGTCCGTATCCCTTCCAGGAAGTGGGTCAGTTCCGCGTCCCCCATCAGGTCGGCCGTCTGGTGATGCTGGCGCGGCATGATGCCCTGGCCCAGCATGACCTGGATCCAGGAATTCTCGGCGAACAGTTCGTTCGGGATGCGGAACACGCGTCCCGTTTCGCGGAACAGTTCGATGCGGTGCTGCAGCGATTCCGGCACCGCCATGTCGCGCGCGGCGCGCCAGTACGGGCTATCGTCGCGGTTGGTGACCTTGTAGTGCAGGATGATGAAGTCGCGGATATGTTCGATTTCGCTGTCCGACTGGCGGTTGAATTCGTCCACGTCGGCCTGGCAGATGCCCAAGGTCGGAAAATTCTGCATCAGGCGGATGATGCCGCGCTGGATCAGGTGGATGCTGGTCGATTCGATCGGTTCCAGGAAGCCGCTGGCCAGGCCGATGGCCACGCAGTTGCCGCTCCAGGTCTTCTTGCGCTGGCCCGGCTTGAACTTGAGCACGCGCGGCTGCATCAGGGCTTCGCCTTCGATGTTCGACAGCAGCGAGCGCGTGGCGGCATCGTCGTCGATGTGGCGGCTGGAATAGACCAGGCCGTTGCCGACGCGGTGCTGCAGCGGAATGCGCCACTGCCAGCCCGATTCGCGCGCGATCGAGCGCGTGTAGGGCACGGCCGGGCCCACCGATTCGGTCTGGACCGCCACCGCGCTGTCGTTGAACAGCCAGTGCGACCAGTCCTGGTATTGCTCTTTCATGGTCTCGCCGATCAGCAGGGCGCGAAAGCCCGTGCAGTCGATGAACAGGTCGCCTTCGATGACGTCGCCCGATGCGAGCAGCAGCGACGTGATGTCGCCGCCGGGAGCGGTATTGACCTTGGCGATCTTGCCTTCGATGCGCTGCACGCCGAACGGTTCGGCGAACTTGCGCAGGTATTTCGCGTAGGCCGACGCATCCATGTGGTAGGCGTAGTTCATGCCATTTTGCGGCAGGTGGGCAAAGCGGTTTTCCTGGGCCGCCTTCAATTCCAGGCAGTACTCGCCATAGTCGCGCGCGATATTGCGCTCCACGCCCTTCATCCAGAAATGCTGGAAGCCCGCGGTCCAGTGGTCGGTGCCGGTCAGGCCGAAGGAGTGGATGTAGTCTTCCTTGACGTTGCGCCAGTTCTCGAAGCTGATGCCGAGCTTGAAGGTGGCATTGGTCGCCGCCATGAATTCGCGTTCGTTGATCTCCAGCAAGTTGTGGAAATTCATCAGCGTCGGAATGGTGGCTTCGCCCACGCCGACCGTGCCGATTTCATCGGATTCGATCAGCTTGATGTCGAGGATCTTGCCCAGCACTTTGGCAATGCCGGCCGCGACCATCCAGCCAGCCGTGCCGCCGCCGGCGATGACCACGCGGCGCACCGGTTTCCTGTTTTCTTGCATGTTCATGACTCCTTCAGCGATTCATTTTCTTGAGTAGTTGGGCGCGCAGCATGCGCGCGGCATCGCTGTCGAGCGGACCGAGCACGCGCCGGGCATTGCCGGGTATGTGGGCGGTCGTTTCTTCATTGGCCTCGAAGACGTACTGGCGGAACAGTTCCTGCCATGCGCTGCGCTGGGCCGGCGGCAGGTCGCGCACGCTCAGGATGGCGTGCATCAGCACATTGGTCGGGGTATCCATGTAGTCGGGCGACTGGCGCCACCAGTAATTGACCAGCACATTGAAGCGGTCCAGCGCTTCGATATGGTGCCACCACATGCTGGGGATGAAAATCGCATCGCCCGGACCCAGTTCGGCAACCAGGGCGTGTTCCATCGCTTCTGCAAACCTGGGGAACTTTTCCAGGTCGGGCTTGCGGAAGTCGACCAGGCTGATCGCCTGGCCGGCCGGCGTGAAGTCCAGCGGGCCGATGTACAGATTGCGCAACTGGTCGGGCGCGAACAGGGTGAAGCGGCGGTGGCCGGCCGCCACGCAGGCCAGGTTGTCGGGCAGGTCGTAGTGGGCCGCGATGCGGGTGGCGTTGCCGATCCAGATGCTGGCCAGCGCGTCGCGCCCGCCCAGGTCGATCGTGTTTTCTTCCAGGAAGCCGGGCAGGCAGGTCTCGACCGTGGTGGCGCCCACGTAAATGGCGGGCGGGCGCGCGACCGTCGCTTGCCGTGCCAGTTCGTCCAGGATGGTGTCGAGCTTGATCATCACCGACTGGAAGTTGAAGCCGGACAGGTCCGCATTGTAGAAGAGGCGGCCCTCGTTCTCCGGTGCGCCCAGCATGGCGACCACGCTGGCATCGCGGTAGAAGCGGCGCAGGTAGTCGGCGCCTTGCTGCGCCAGGCCGGCCTGGACCATGGGCCAGGCGGCCAGCAGCCCGCGCAAGACCAGCGGTTCGGTCGATTGCAGGATGTCGGCCGTCAACCCACCCGGGCCGACACCGTGAATTTCCCGTATCTGTTTAGCGCGCGCCAGCATGTTGGCGATTCTTTCGTTCGATCAGGCCGCGGAACTGGGCCAGCGAGGCCAGCGCCATGTAGACCGGCTGCAGGTAGCCGGCCTCGTTCAGGCGGGCCAGGGCATCGCCGCGCAGGGCCGCCAGGCGCTCTTCATTGATGGTGTAGAAGCCGGCCAGGCGGTTCTGCGATCCGTCGTCCAGTTCGATGTCGAAGACGAACGCTTCGAGCAGTTCATGCTCGAGCAGGGCGGCCGTGAAGGCCGGCATCGACTGCAAGCCTTCATGGATGGCCAGCAGCGTCGAATTCATGTTCTCGAGGAATTCGCTGTTGCCGCCGTGCGGCAGGAAGACCGCTTCGCCTTCGGTGCGGCTCACGCGCGGGCTGTCGAGGTCGACATTGACCATCAGTTCCTTGCCGCTGATGCCGATCAGGAAGGGCTGGCGCTCTATGGTCAGCGGCAAGTCGGCCGCGTCCCAGCCATCCTTGCCCAGGAACAGGTTCTCGCCCTCCTGGAAGCCGAACAGGGCCACCGCTTCAAAGCCGATGCCGTCGCCGCCCTTGCGGAACACGATCGGATAGTGGGCTTGCAGCTTGCGAAATTCCGAGGGGAAGGTGATCGCAAGCATGACGTTGTCGCCGTAGCGCGCGCCACGGGCGGTGACGATGCGCAAGTCTTTGTGGTCTACATTGTTCAGCAATACGGGATTGGGCATGATGATGTGCGCTTTCAAATGTTGGGCAAGCCGTGCAGCTTGATATGGTCCAGCAATTCCCGGTTGGCGGGCAGGGCGGCCAGCATCTTGCGCGTCAGGCTGGCCGCTTCGGCGAAATAGCCGTCGGCCTGGACGCCGGGGGCGGGACGGCTGCCCGCTTCGGTATGGAAACCCATGCCGTACAAAATGTACTGGTAGCTGGCCGAGGGGAATACTTCGTCGATACGGGAAAAATCATTGCGCGATGGCGCGCGGTGGCGCCACAGCGTCAGCAATTCGGCCAGGCGAGCAGGCACCGCGGCGCGGTTGTCCAGCCAGTAGTCGGAATCGGTGCGTTCGCTGAGCACGTAATGGAGCTTGAGGAAATCGATCACCCGTTCCCAGCGGTAGGTGAAGGCGTCGTTGAAGCGGCGCGCCACGATGTCCATCGCCGCGCGCGTGGCCGGCATGTCGTCGGAGAGCATGGCGGCCGACAGCTCCACCAGGGCCAGGGCCGACGCTTCCAGCGGTTCGATGAAGCCGGCCGACAGGCCGATGGCCACGCAGTTGCGGTGCCAGAATTGCTGGCGGTAGCCGGGCTCGAAGCCGAGCTTGCGGGGCGTGAATTCAACCGCGGCCGCGCCGCCGCTGCCTTCGATGTAGGCGCGCAAGTCGGCTTCGGCCTGGGCATCGCTCGTATGTGCGCTGGAGTACACATGGCCGATGCCGCGCCGGGTCGGCAAGCCGATGTCCCAGATCCAGCCGGCGCGTTGCGCGGTCGAGCTGGTCTGCGAAGCGATGGGCGCGCCGGGGTCGGCATAGGGAATCTGCACCGCCAGCGCGCTGTCGTTGAACAGCACGTCCTTTTGCGGCAGGAAGGGCACGCCGAAATGCTTGCCCAGCAGGAGAGATTGCATGCCGCTGCAATCGATGAACAGGTCGCCGGCCAGGGCGCCGCCATGGCGCGTCTGCAGCGACGCGATGTCGCCATTCTCGTGCGCGTTGATGGCGGTGACGTGGTCCGACACATGGCGCACGCCCAGCTTTTCCAGGCAGTGCTTGCGCAGGAAGACGCCGAACTTGCCGGCGTCGAGGTGGTAGCCGTAATTGGCCACGGATGCGTACTCCGGCGTGGCGGCCTGCTTGGGCGCGCGGCCCTGGACGCACAGGTGCGGCTGGAAGCTCACCAGGTCGGCAAAGGGGATGTGGGCGTGGCCCTGCTGCCAGCGGCCCGCGAGGTCGGCCTCGCCATAGCCTTGCGGCAGCACGAAAGGGTGGAAATAATAATCGTCGCCACGGCCGTTGACCCAGCCGTTGAAACGCGAGCCCTGCTTGAAGGCGGCGTCGCATTCGCGCAAGAAATCCGATTCGGACACGCCGATCCTGCGCAGCGTGTCGCGCATTGTCGGCCAGGTGCCTTCGCCAACGCCAATGGTGGCGACATCGGGAGATTCGATCAGGGTGAACTGCAGGCCGGGATGGTCGGCCGCGAGCACGCCTGCCGTCAGCCAGCCGGCGGAACCGCCGCCCACGATGACGATATGTCTGATAGTGCTACTGATCATGCCATGGTTCCAGAAGATGCCGCAGAGCTTAGTGGACTGCATGAGTCTAACCGAAAAAGGCCGTGGACTGGCCACGGCCTTTCTTGATTGCAACAGCTTTTAGAACTTGTAACGGGCCGACATCATGTAGCGGGTACCGGTCTGGGTCATGTACAACACTTCCGACTTGGTCCGGCCATGCACGCGCTGGTTTTCGTTGGTCAGGTTGATCGCTTCCAGTTGCAAGCTCAGCTTCGGCGTGAGGGTATAGCCGACCGACAGGTCGAGCTGGCCGTAAGCCTCGACATAGTTCGGATTCGGACCGGCGCCGTCGAAGGTGGACGAGAGGAACTCGTCGCGCCAGTTGTAGGCGGCACGGACCGTCCACTTGGCATCTTCGTAGATACCGACCAGGTTGGCCGAATTGGACAAGCCTACCAGGGCGAACTGCTCGCCGATGCTGGCATTATTGTAGGCCAGGCCCGAGTCGACGTAGGTCGCATTGGCCGAGACGCCGAAACCGCTGTTGCCGAACATATGCTGCACGTTCAGTTCCAGGCCCTTCAGGCTCGCCTTCTTCTGGTTGGCGAAGGTGGTGATCTCGAAGTTGGCGATCGGGTCGGACGAAATGCCGCTGATGGTGCCCGTGGCATTGCCCGACGCATCATCCGGTCCGCGCACCACGCCGGGCTGGCCGTTCTTGTTGCGGAAAATGTAGTTGCGCACGCAGGTGGCATCGGCATTCGCGCAACCGTTGGCCAGCGCTTCATTCCAGTAAGCGCCGCCGACGGGCGTGCGCAGGTTGAACGGCTGGGCAATGATGCGCGACTGGCCCGCATAGTTATCCAGCTTCTTGCTGAACAGGCCGGCGGAGAAGAAGTTCTGGGCGCCGTAATACCATTCCCACGACAGGTCCAGGTTCTTCGACTTGACCGGTTTCAGGGCCGGATTGCCTTGCGAACCGGTGCCGCCGTTGATGCGGGCCAGGGTGTTCAGTACTTGTCCGCCCTGGATCTGGTCGTAGCGTGGACGGCCGATGGTTTCGCCGTACGACAGGCGCGCCTTCATATCCTTGCGCAATTCGATATCGGTGTCTATGCTCGGCAGCACGTTCTTGTAGGCGCCGGTCAGGGTCGTGAAGCTCGGCGCGCCGAAGCTGATCGGGAATTCATTGTTCGCCACCCAGGAAATGCCGGTTGCGATCGGGACCAGCGCGGTCGAGGTGACGTCGGTCTTCTCGTAGCGCACGCCGAAGGAGGTGTGGATCGGCAGGGCGGTTTCCCAGTCGGTATTGAACTGGAGGAACAGGCTGCGCGATTTTTCCGTGGTGCGCTGGTCGGTGTCGAAGGTGCTCTTCGGCAGGTACAGGGCAGGCTGGCCGCTGACCTGGGCGACCAGGTTGCGCACTTCCTCGAAGTTGAAGGTGCGGAAGTTGTTGAACAGGTTAGGATTGTCGCTGCCGCTCATGTTGTTGAAGTACTGGGCCAGCGTTTCCGCATGCCACAGGCTGGCCGGGTAGTCGGCCGCGCGCGTGGCGCCGCCCCAGGTGTCGCGCTGCTGCGTGGAAAAGGCGGAACGGTTGCTCACTTCGGTCGAGGCGAGGCCGAATTTCAGATCCGAATTGTCGCTGACCTGCCATTTGCCCTTGCCCTGGACTTGCTCGACTTCCCCCTTCATGTAGCCGTTCTGGAATACCGAACCGGTGACCTGCTGCGGTGCGCCCGCGTAGTTGGCGCCGACGATCGAGAGGACCGGGAAATCGCCGCGGAAGTCGGCCGTGGTGGTGCCGCGGCTGAAGCTGGCCGAGCCGATCACATTGCTCGAACCGAAGGGGCTGTCGGCCTTCGATTCGGCGGTCGACTTGTGCACGTCAAGGTCGAGGCTCAGGGTATCGGTGGCTTTCCATGCCGCGTTGAAGCCCAGCGCATGGTTGGCGGTCCTGGTGGCGAACTTGGCGCCGCCCATGGCGATGTCGCTCGTGCCCGGATTGATGGTTTCGGTATAGATCAGCGGGCCGGAAACTGGACCATCGCTCCAGGTGCTGACCGACGGACCGAAGTTGAACCAGGCCGACAGGTCTTGGCGGCGAGTCTGGATCTTGTTTTCGGAATAGTTGTAGTCGAGCGTGGTGGTCAAGGCCTTGCTTGGCGCCCACTGCAGGGTCAGGTTGCCATTGGTGCGCTGGCGCTGGATCCCGTTCATGTTGTAGTTCAAGTTCTGCGGCACATTGTAGATGGCGTTCGGACCTGGACGGTTGGTGATGTTTTGCGCGCCTGGCTGGCCTGGCTGGGGGATGGTGCCCCAGTTGTTCTCGTCGCCGCGGAAAGGACCGCGCCAGCCGTTCGAGACTGCCGCCTGGTTGAAGCCGGCGTTACGTTCCTGGTAGCTGCCGCTGATGGCGATACCGAAGGTGTTGTCGAGGAAGGTATTGGAATAGATGCCCGACATTTCCGGGGTGATCGACTTGGCGCCTTCGCGCACGTCGGCCGGCATGTTGCCGATCGATTCATCGTAGACGCCCTTGATGCCGACCGAAGCCTGCATGCCGGGCCGCGTCAGCGGACGGGCGGTCATCACGTTCAAGGTGGCGCCGATGCCGCCGGTGGGCGTTTCGGCGCGGCTCGATTTGTAGACCTGGATCTGGGAAATCGCTTCCGACGCCAGGTTGGCGAAGTCGAAGGCGCGGCCGTTCAGGTCGCCCAGGTTGGAGGTGGCCATCTGGCGCCCGTTCAGCAACACCATGTTGAAGTCGGGACCGACGCCGCGCACGGTCACTTTCGAGCCTTCGCCATTCGAGCGGTCGATCGACACGCCGCTGATGCGCTGCAGCGATTCGGCCAGGTTGGTATCCGGGAATTTGCCGATGTCGGCGGCCACGATGCCGTCCACGATGCCGTCCGAATTGCGTTTCAAATTCATCGACGAAATCAGGGACTGGCGCAGGCCAGTGACGTACACGGTCTGCACGCCGGCCGCCGGGGCGGGGTCAGCCGCGGGTGCGGCGGTGGTTTGTTCCTGAGCATAGCCTGGCGCGACGATGGCCGCGCAGGCGCTGGCGACAGCCAGGCTCATTAATCGAAGTTTTGCCGTTGGGTAGTGCATTTGATCTCCTCTTTTTTATATGTATAAGCCGTGTCCGCTTACACCCCGAAAGCCGGACACTAAAATTGCGTGCTACATGATGCATCCAAACCATACAAGCCACCGGGCCTCATTTCGTTCAATGATGCTGTCGTGGATCGCTTCAAACGGTTGCAATCGTGATACGTGCCGAACCTTGAACGGTGCAGGTCTAGCGACTTGTGGAAGCGTTTCCAACCGATTTTTGAATGTTATGTTCAGCAAGATCATTTGTCAATGAAAATTCTGAGGCGTCGGCGAAGCGCAACAAAACGGGAAAACAGGGGGGCGGGAAACGGGGCCGGCCCGCGCTTGTACAATGGGAACGGTTACTATCGTCGCGCTTCATGAATTCACGCCTGATCTTCTTTTCCCGTGGCACGCAGCCAGACTGCTGGCGCGCCTATTGCCAGGCGCGCGGCTTGGCCGCGCCGCTGCGGGTGGCATCCTTGCCCCAGCTGCGCGCGATCGCCCCCGGCACGGCCGCGGTGCTGTTCTGGCGCGGCGGGGGCGGCGACGGCCATGTGGTCCTGCCGCACTTGCTGCGCGTGCTGGCCCCCGCCGGCCTGGCGGCCATCGCCATGCCGGCCGGCGTCGGCGAGACGGCGGGCCGGGCGCTCGACGCGCAATTGCATGCGAGCGGATTCGCCACCGTCGCCAGCCGGCGCGACGGCGACACGCTCTGGGCGGTGGCCAGCCGCGCGCCCCTTGGCGCCGACGCCATGGGCGCGCTGGCCGGCCAGCTGATGCCGTCCACGCCGGGCGCCGCGCCGCGGGCGGAACTGCAGGCCGTGCTGCGCCAGCTCGGCGCGGGCGCGGCCGCGGCGGCGCAGGAGGCCAGCCGGGCCTTGCTGCAGCGCTTTCCGGCGGACGGCACCTTGTGGGATTTCCATGGCGTGGCGCTGTTGTCCCTGGACCGCAACGACGCCGCGCGGCTGGCCTTCGAGCGCGCCTGCCAGCTGCGCCCGCGCGATGCCGGCCTGTGGGAGCACCACGGCCTGGCGCTGACCCGCCTGTCCCTTTTCGCGCAGGCCGGCGCCAGTTTCGAACGCAGCCTGGCGCTCCATCCCGGGTCGGCATCGGCCTTGAGCAATGCCGCGAAAAACGCCAGCGACAGCGGCGACTTTCCCGCGGCGGCGCGCTACGCGGCCGAGGCGTGCGCGCTCGATCCCTCGCTCTACGCCGCCTGGTGCAACCAGGGCAAGGCCCTGATGGAAATGCAGCAGCTGAACCAGGCGGCCCGCTGTTTTGCCCAGGCGCTGGCGCTGCAGGCGCCCGGCCCGGCCGCCGCGCACCTGCATTCGGCCTTGCTGTTTTGCCTCTCGCATGATCCCGCGGTGGCGCCGGAAGCGGCCTTCGCGGCCCACCAGGCCTACGGCCGCCGCTACGATGCGCCCGTCCGCGCCCACCCCAATGGGCGCGACCCGGCGCGCACGCTGCGGGTCGGTTTCGTGTCGGGCGACCTGCGCAACCATGCGGTGCCCTGCTTCATCGCGCCGGTGTGGGCCGCGCTCGGGCGCGACCGCGACAGCATCGAGCTGATCGCCTATGCCAGCCACGGCCAGGAAGACGAGGTAACCGCGTCGCTGCGCGGCCTGTGCCACGCCTGGCGCCAGGTGGCCCGGCTCGACGACGACGCGCTCGAGGCGCAGATCCGGGCCGACCGGATCGACGTGCTGTTCGACCTGTCCGGCCATACCTTGCACAACCGGCTGCCGGTGTTCGCACGCAAGCCGGCGCCGCTACAGGTCACCTGGATCGGCTATCCGAATACCACCGGCCTGGCGGCGATGGACTATGTGCTGTGCGATCGCTTCAATGCGCCGCACGGCCTGTACGAGCACCTGTACACCGAGAAGTTCGCGCGCCTGCCCTCGTCGGGCAGCTTCGCCGCGCCCGCCGGCGCGCCGGCGCCGAACGGCTTGCCGGCCCTGGCCACGGGCCGCATCACCTTCTGCAGTTTCAACCGGGCGGAAAAAATCGGCGAACACGTGGTGGCCACCTGGAGCCGGGTGCTGCACCAGGTGCCGGGCGCGCGCATGCTGCTCGGGAACATGAGCGCGGCGGGGCCGCAGCGCACCATGCTGGCCTGGTTCGCGCGCCACGGCATCGGGCCCGAGCGCCTTGCCTTCCACCCCGCGCTGCCGCTGGCCGACTATCTGCGCCTGCACCACGAAGCGGACATCATGCTCGATGCTTGGCCCTACACGGGCGGCACCACCACCAATTTCGCGCTGTGGATGGGCGTGCCCGTGCTGACCCTGCAAGGGCCCACGCGCGCCCATTGCCAGTCGGCGGCGGTCCTGGGCCGGATGGGCATGGGGGACTGGGTGGCCAAGGATAGCGACCAGTTCGTCCGGCTTGCGGTACAGTGGGCGCATGCGCCCGCGGAGCTGGCCGCGCTGCGTGCCGGCATGCGCGCGCGCTGGGACACGGCGCGCCTTCGCCAGCCAGGCACGGTGGCGCGGGGACTGGCGCGCGCGCTGCGCCACATGTGGCAGCGCTGGTGCGCCGGGCTGCCCGCCGATCATTTTGATATCGAGCTTGACCAGGAACCCCATGCCTGACATACCGTTGTTGATCCCCGACCTGCCAAGCGCGCAGGAATTGCTGCCCTGGCTGGAACGCATCGACCGCGCGCGCTGGTACACCAATTTCGGCCCGCTGGTGCGCGAACTCGAAACGACGATCGCGCGCCACTGGCCGGCGCCACCGCAGGTGGTCACCTTGAACAGCGGTACGGCGTCGCTGGAACTGGGAATCGCCGCACTGGACCTGGCGGCGGGCGGCAAGGTCTTGACGCCGGCATTTTCCTTTCCCGCCACCGCCGCGGCGGCGATGCGCAACGGCCTGGAACCCCTGTTCGCCGACGTGGATCCCCACAGCTGGCAGCTCACGCCGGAACTGGCGCGCGCGGCCGCGCGCCGGCACAGGCTGGCGCTGGTGATGCCGGTGGCGACCTTCGGCAGCCCGGTCTGCGCCGACGCATGGGATGGCTTCGCCGACGACACCGGCATACCCGTGCTGATCGATGCGGCGGCCGCCTTCGGCAATCAGGCCATCGGCGAGCGCGCCGCCGTGGCCTTCAGCTTCCATGCCACCAAGCCCTTCGGCGTCGGCGAGGGCGGGGCCCTGGTCACGCGCGACGCGGCGCTGGCAGAGCGCGTGCGCCGCCTGTCCAATTTCGGTTTCGCGCGGGCGCTGGCGCAGGAGGCCGGCGGCAATGCCAAGCTGTCGGAATACGCGGCGGCCGTGGGACTGGCCCAGTGGCCGCGCTGGCTGGCAGGCCGCGCCCCGAGGGCCAGCCTGTGGGCGTCCTGCCGCGCCGCGCTGGACGCGCTGCCCGGCGTGGCAAGCCAGCAGGGCTACGCGCCGGGACAGGCGCCGGCCACCCTGTCCGTGCGCCTGCCGGTGCCGGCCCAGGGCGTGCTCGAACAGCTGGCCGCGGCCGGCATCGAAACACGCCGCTGGTACTGTCCTGCGCTGCACCGCCATCCGGCCTTTGCCCGCTTCGCGCCCGCCGCCGGCGCGCTGCCGGTGACCGCGCAGCTGGCCAGCCATACCCTGGGCCTGCCCTGGTTCCCCGGCATCACGCACGCCCAGTGCGCGGCGGTCTACGCCGCGCTGGCGGGCGTGCTGGCGCCGGCGGAGGTGCCATGACGGACGCGATCACCGACGTGGTGCTGTTCGGCGCCGATACCTTTTCCAGCCTGGCCTGGTATTGCCTGAGCCACGACAGCCCGTACCGCGTGGTGGGCTTCACCGTCGACCAGGCTTACCTCGATACGCCCACCCACCATGGCTTGCCGGTGCTGCCGTTCGAGCGCCTGGAGGAGCACTTCGCGCCGGGGCAGGTGCGCCTGCTCATTGCGCTCGGCTACCACGCCATCAATGGCTTGCGCCGCGCGCGCTACGAACAGGCGCGCGCGCGCGGCTATGGCTTCATCAGCTATGTCTCGAGCCGCGCCAGCACCTGGCCGGACCTGCAGGTGGGCCAGAACTGCCTGGTCTACGAGCACGCCATCATCCAGCCTTTCGCGCGCATCGGCGATAACGTCATCATCCGCAGCGGCGCCCACATTTCGCATCACTGCCAGGTGGCCGACCATGCCTTCGTCGCCGCCGGCGCGACCCTGGGCGGCAATGTGCGGATAGGTGCGCAAGCCTTCATCGGCGTGGGCGCGGTGCTGCGCGACGGCCTGGCGATCGCCGAGCGCAGTTTCATCGGGGCCGGTGCGGTGGTGGTGTCCGATACCGAGGCCGACGGCGTGTATGTCGGCAATCCGGCGCGCAAGACCGCCCGCAGCGCGCTCGAGGTCACGGGAGGATGATGCAAGCCCTGATCATCAACCTGGCCTGTACCGGCGTGGTGCCGACGCGCGCCATGAATGCCCACGTGCCGCTGTCGACGGCGGAAATCGTGGACGACGTGGCGCGCTGCTTGGCGCTGGGCGTGCAGATGGTGCACCTGCATGCGCGCGACGAACAGGGCGCGCCCTGCGGCGACCCGGAACGCTACGCGCGCCTGATCGAAGCGATCCGCGCGGTGCCGGGCGGGCGCGAAGCGCTGCTGTGCGTGACCACCAGCGGGCGCCAGGGCAGCGATGGCGCGGCGCGTGCGCGCGTGCTCGAACTCGATGGCGCGGCCAGGCCGGACATGGCCAGCCTTACGCTCAGTTCGCTCAACTTCGCCGACGGCGCCAGCACCAACGCCCCCGATACCATCCGCCACCTGGCCGCCTGCATGCAGCAGCGCGGCATCCGCCCGGAACTGGAAGTGTTCGACCTGGGCATGGCCAATTTCGCGCGCGTGCTGCTGCGCGAAGGATTGGTCACGCAACCCCTGTATGTGAATGTCTTGCTGGGCAATATCGCCGGCGCCCAGGCCGACCTGCTGCAGCTGGCGGCCATCCTCGCGGCCTTGCCCGAGGGCTGCATCGTGTCGATCGCCGGCCTGGGGCGCTACCAGCTCGGCGCCAACGGCCTGGGCCTGGTCATGGCGGACGGCGTGCGCGTGGGCCTGGAAGACAATCTGTGGTACGACCGGGCGCGCAGCGTGGCCGCCAGCAATGCCACGCTGGTGGAGCGCATCGTGCGGCTGGCGCAGGAATTCGAACGCCCGCTGGCGTCCAGGACGGCGCTGCGCGCGCGCCTGGGCATGCCGCCAGTGTCCTGAGCCACCGCGGCGACCAGGGTATCGCGTTCGCTGGCCGTGCCGGCGGCATGCGCGAACACCTCGCCATCGGCTCAGCGCGCCCTGGCGAACACCTGGGTCCAGTAAATGCTGCCGCGCCGGCTGGCGGGATTGATCGCGTAGGCGGCGCCCATGTCCTCGAACTCGGGATCCATGATGTTGGCGCAGTGGCCCGGGCTGTCGAGCCAGCCGGCGACGACCGCGGCGGGACTTTCCTGGCCGGCCGCGATGTTTTCGCCGACGCGGCGCCAGCGGTAGCCGGCCAGCAGGGCCCGGTCGCCGGCGACGCCGCCGTCGCGCGCCGCGTGGCTGAAGTAGCGGTGCGCCGCCATGTCCTGGCTGTGCGCCAGGGCCGCCGCGCCCAGCGCATCGTTCCATGCCAGCGGGGGCGCCGCCGCATACTGGCGCGCGCCGCAGCTGCGCGCCGTGGCGCGCGCCAGGTTGACCGCGTCCAGCACCAGGCGCCCGGCAGCTTGCCAGCCGGGCAGCGTGTCGCCCGGCGCCGGGCGGGCCGGCTGGGCCAGCACGATCTGCCACCGCGCGCCATCGCGGACGATGCCGGCCGCGCTGAACCGCGCAACGAGCAGGCTGGCGCAGTAATGGGTGCGCAGGATGGCCATCGCGGCGGCGGCGTCGGCCGGGCCGGCCAGCGCGATCGCGACGGCATGCTCGACCGGGAAGCCGGCCCGTTCCAGCGCCGGTTCGAGGAAGGTCGCGGGGCCGATGCGCAGACTGGCCAGCACGGCGTGGGGCAGCAGGGCGGGCAGCATGGCGCTGCTGCGGCCATCGCAGGTGGCCGGCGCCTTGCGGTAGGCATTGATGAGGGAAAGCAGTTCGCCATGCTGCTGCGCGCACGCGGGCGCGGCGACCAGCAGGGCAAGCGGCAGGAACAGCGGGACGGTTTTCATGCAAGGCGAGCATAGCATTATTTCCTGGCGCGGCGCCGCCGAACAGGATGGCCGCGGCGATGGTCCAAGTTGTTCGACCCACGCTGGCCACCCTGGCCGCGGCGCGCCACTTCGCCAGGGTGGTGTCGACCGACCATGTGCCGGCCCTGCTGGAAAAAGGGCGCCTGCGCGTTGCAGCCGAAGGGCTGGCCGTCACTTTCCGCGAAGCCGATGCCGAGCACCTGCCGTTTGGCAATGGCGACTTCGACGTCGTGGTATCGACTTTCGGCGTCATGTTCGCGCCGGACCACCAGCGCGCGGCCGCCGAAATGCTGCGCGTGCTGCGCCCCGGCGGGCGCATCGGCCAGCTGTTCAAGACTATCGCCGCCCACGTCGCGCCGCCGCCCGGACTGCAGAGCCCGCCGCTGTGGGGCATCGAGGCGCACTTGCGCGCCCTGTTCGGCGACCAGTGCGAACGCTACCAGATTGCGCGCAGGGTCTTCAATTTCCGCTATGCGTCGGCGGCGCACTGGCTGCAAGTGTTCCGCGACTTCTACGGCCCCACCAACCGGGACTTTGCCGCGCTGGCGCCGGACGGCCAGCAGGCGCTCGAGAGACATACCCTGGCCCTGCTGGAGCGCTTCAATACGGCAGGACCGGCTTCGCTGCTGGTGCCGGCCGACTACCTCGAAGCCGTGCTGACCAAGCGCGCCGTGTTCATGTAACAAGTTTGCATGGTGTGGCTGAAACAGGCCGATTGCGTGAAGCAATCCTGGACCGGCGCTGGCGGGCGTATCAACAATGTCGCCATCAACGAGTTCTACCGGACGTCCAGCACCGACGCCGGCGGCACGCAGCAGGCATGGACCTTGTCCGGCTGCGACTTCGGCGTCTACAACATCGCCAAATCGGAGGTGAAACACCCGCTGGCCGTACGCTGAGGCGGAGTTTGCTATGCTAGCGGTTTCACCTCACGGAGCAGCCTCATGGCGTCGTTGCAAGATCAGTTCCTGAAGGCCGGCCTGGTCGACAAGAACAAGGCCAAACAGGCCAATCACGAGAAGCACAAGCAGAAGAAGGAAGAGCGCAAGACCGGCACCCAGACGGTGGACGAGGCGCGCCTGGCCGCCCTGGAGATCCAGCGCAAGCAGGCCGAGCGCGCGCGCGAACTGAACGCCCAGCGCGACGCTGCCGCCCGCCAGAAAGCCATCATGGCGCAGATCGCGCAAATGGTGCAGCAGAACCGCCAGGGCAAGGGCAATGGCGATATCGCCTACAACTACACCCACAACAACAAGATCGAACGGATCCATGTGTCGGCCGCGGTGCAGGGCCACCTGGTGGCGGGACGCCTGGTGATCGTGGTGCAGGGCGCCACGACCGAGCTGGTGCCCCGGGTGATCGCCGACAAGATCGCCGAGCGCGATGCCACGCTGGTGGTGCGGGTCAACAAGCCGGTCACCGAAGTCGACGCCGACGATCCGTACGCCGCCTTCCAGATCCCCGACGATTTGATGTGGTAAACGACAAACGCCACCCGCAGGTGGCGTCGTGCTTGCCGGGGTGCCGGAATTACAGGTAGAGCTGGATGATCTGCTTGGTCCAAGTCGCTTCCTTGTCCGAGCTCTTCTCGAACAGGGCCGCCTGCTTCTGCAGGTAGGCACGGCTTTCCGCCGTGTCCAGGTCGCCGATGGCCTTGAGCGCCATGCCGCGGTCTTGCCAGATGCCGGTTTTCGATTCGTAACGCCCGACCAGGAAGTTCATCTGGCCGGTCGCCTTCACGATGCCCAGCGAGGACAGGGCCGCCAGGCGCACGTATTCGCTCGGGCTGGTGCTCAGTTTCACCAGTTCGGGAATGACCGCCGGGTTGTTGCTGAAGCCGAGCTGGTACACATCGAGGTAGGCATCGGCGCGCGTGGTGGCATCCTTGTTGATTTTCGCGATCAGCGCATTGACGTCGTCGGTGCTGGCGACCTGCTTGAACAGGTGCTGGTTCAGCTTGGCGGCCAGTTCCTTGGACAGGATCGCGAGCGGGTCATTGAAGGTCGGGTCGATGACTTCGTCGAAACTCCAGACCGGCACCTTGGCGCGCTTGATCCAGGCCGAAATCCGCTTCGGTCCGGCCGGTGTTTCCAGCTCGGCGCTCAGGGACGTGAAGGTCACGAAGGGCGAAAAGGCGTTGGCGCGGTGGTTTTCGATATGCATGCGCTTGATCACGATGGTGGCGCCGGCCGGGCCGGACCCGGCCAGGGTGACCGGCAAGCCGCGCGCCTTCATTTCCTTAATGACCTGGGCGGCCAGCCATGGGGTCGTTTCCAGGGGCTTGGCCTGGTATTCGAGATGCATGGGAATGGTGCCGCTCGTGCCCGTTTTCCTGTCGGCCTCGTTCTGGGCGTCGCGGAAGGCCAGGGACACGGCCGCGGCGCCGTTCTTGCTGTAGGCAAGCGTCGAGACGAGCGGTTCCTTGACCGGAATCTTCATGTTGACGGCGCAGCCGGAAAGGATGGCGAGCGAGATCGCGGCGATGCTGCTGCGGGTAACTGCGGTAACCAGGGACATGGTGGTTCTTTCTTGGTCGATAGTGGGCCGGCCTCGCACGCGGCGATGGCATTTCCGGCGCTCCGGAAATACCATTGTTATATATATTTTAATGTTTCGTGAAGGCAAAATCTACGTGAGGCATCGCGGTACCCAAGCAAGGCAATTGATTGGCAACAAGCAAGTCTGGATCCAGTCATGCCTGCAAGTATTTTTTCTGCCCCTGGCACGGGCGCCTTCCGCCACGTCGATGGCGTGCGCAAGCTGGCCGATGTCGGCCATTTCAAGCTGTACAACGATAGCCACGGCCACCAGGAAGGCGATGATTGCCTCAAGGGGGGGGCGCCGGCGCGCTGGCCGGACAGGTGCGCCGGCCCGGCGATGTCGCTGCCCGCGACGGCGGCGAGGAATTTGTGCTCTTGCTGCCGGGTTGCGAGAGCGCGCATGCCGTGCTGCCGGCCGATGAAGCCTGCGCCGCCGTCACGGCGCCGCGCATCGCGCATGCGGCGTCGCCGCACGGCGTGGCGAGCGTGAGCATCGGCGTGGCATCGATGGCGCGGGGACCGGCGGCACGCCGGAGCAGCTGCTGCAGCTGGCCGACCAGGCGCTGTACCGGGCCAGGCCGGACCGGGCGCAACCGCGCCTGCCTGTCTGGCGCGGACGAGGTGGCGCCAGCTTAAGGGGCGGGCTGGGTCACGCCATTTTTCTGCAGCGTGACGGCGGTCTGGGCCAACAGGCGGCCATGGACCGTGGCGCCGGTTTTCACGGCCACCAGGGTCTTGGCCAGCACCACGCCCTGGAAGTGGGCCGTGGTGCCGATCGTGACCACGCCGGCCGACTGCCAGAACACATTCTTGGCCAGGGCGCCGCCCACCAGGTTGACGCGGGTGGCGCTGGCTTGCTTGATGCCGCCGGCCACCTGGAAGATCCAGACATCGGTCGGGCCGCCCGCCAGCGTCACATCGGTCGAGATCAGCACGTCGGTGCCCCATTTGTACAGGCCGGGCGCGAGCGTCTTGCCGCCGATTTCGCCGGTACCCAGTTCGGTGTAGTCCGGCAGCACGCGGCCGGCCGCGTCCAGGTAGGCCGCTTCCATGTCGCCCACCGCCGCCGTTAGCAGGGTGGCGGCCGTCACCGCGCAGGGCAGCGGGCCGGCGGCATCGACGGTGTAGACGATGCCGGAAGCGACTTCGCCGCAGGTCAGGCCGATGGCCGCGCCGGTAATCGGGCTGGCGCCGACGTCGCCGTTGATGACCGAGGCATACACATTGGTGATGCCGGACTTGGAAAGGATCGCGAAGGTAGACGCCGAGCCCAGCTTGACCGGCGCCTGCAGGCGTGCCGGCTTGGCCGCGGCCGCCATGTAGACCGTACTGGCGGTGGCCAGGGCGGGAAGCGCCATCAGGGTGCCCAGCAGGGTGGCGAGGAACAGGGCTTTTGGCGTGGAGGCGGTACGGATCATGGGGATTTCCTTGTGGATGGTGGCGCGGGGGCCGTTGAAGTGTCTCCTTTATACCGATCCGAGCGTTCACTCCTGTGTGTGCTGGCGCGCTTAGTAACAATAGTTACAAATTAACTTTAACTTTAAGTGTCTGCCAGGGACGAAAAAAAGCCCGCCGTAGCGGGCCTGGTTCACAGCGACATGAACTTAGAACTGGTTCATCGTGTTGTGCTTGCCGGATGCCTTCAGGGCTGCTTCGCCGCTGAAGTATTCCTTGTGGTCGTCGCCGATGTCCGAACCGGACATGTTCTGGTGCTTGACGCAGGCGATGCCCTGGCGGATTTCCTTGCGCTGGACGCCAGCCACATAGCCCAGCATGCCCTGGTCGCCGAAGTAGTCCTTGGCCAGGTTGTCGGTCGACAGCGCCGCGGTGTGGTAAGTCGGCAGGGTGATCAGGTGATGGAAGATGCCGGCTTCACGGGCCGAATCGGCCTGGAAGGTGCGGATCTTCTCGTCGGCCGCCAGCGCCAGTTCGGTCTGGTCGTACTCGACGCTCATCAGCTTGCTGCGGTCGTAGGCGGCGACATCCTTGCCTTCGGCCTTGAGCGCGTCGTAGACCTGCTGGCGGAAGTTCAGCGTCCAGTTGAACGACGGGCTGTTGTTGTACACCAGCTTGGCGTTCGGGATGACCTTGCGGATTTCATTGACCATGCCGCCGATCTGGGCGATATGCGGTTTTTCGGTTTCGATCCACAGCAGGTCGGCGCCGTTTTGCAGCGAGGTGATGCAGTCGAGCACGCAGCGCTCTTCGCCGGTGCCGGCGCGGAACTGGAACAGGTTGCTCGGCAGGCGTTTCGGGCGCAGCAGCTTGCCGTCGCGCTTGAGGACCACGTCGCCGTTGCTCATCGAATCGGTCGACACTTCTTCGCAATCGAGGAAGGAATTGTACTTGTCGCCCAGGTCGCCCGGTTCGCGGGTGACGGCGATCTGCTTGGTCAGGCCGGCGCCCAGCGAATCGGTACGGGCCACGATCAGGCCGTCGTCGACGCCCAGTTCGAGGAAGGCGTAGCGCACGGCGCGGATCTTGGCCAGGAAGTCTTCATGCGGGACCGTGACCTTGCCGTCCTGGTGGCCGCACTGCTTCTCGTCGGAGACCTGGTTTTCGATCTGGATGCAGGCAGCGCCCGCTTCGATCATTTGCTTGGCCATCAGGTAGGTCGCTTCGGCATTGCCGAAACCGGCATCGATGTCGGCGATGATAGGCACCACGTGGGTGATGTGCTTGTCGATCTTTTCCTGGATCGCGGCTTTGGCGGCGCCCTGGGCTTCGTCCAGTTCGCGGAACAGGCCACCCAGTTCGCGCGCATCGGCCTGCCGCAGGAAGGTGTACAGCTCACGGATCAGGTCGGCGACGGCGGTTTTTTCGTGCATCGACTGGTCAGGCAGCGGGCCGAATTCGGAGCGCAGTGCGGCGATCATCCAGCCCGACAGGTAGAGGTAGCGGCGGTCGGTGTTGTTGAAGTGCTTCTTGATGGAGATCATTTTTTGCTGGCCGATGAAACCGTGCCAGCAACCGAGCGACTGGGTGTACTTGGACGAATCGGCGTCGTAGTTCGCCATGTCGTCGCGCATGATCTTGGCGGTGTAGCGTGCGATGTCCAGGCCGGTCTTGAAGCGGTTCTGGGCGCGCATGCGGGCAGCGGACTCTGGATTGATCGCATTCCAAGCACTGCCTTCTTTTTCCTTCAGGTTGGTGATGGCTTTGATGTCGTCTTGATACTGGGACATGTGATTCTCCTGGATAGTGGGGGCTAGATGAATTCGTAATCGGTGTCGCTGCTTCTGTCCACTCTAGTACACCTTGGCGGTGAATTCGAAGCAAATCTCCATGTAGAAATGATAGTCCTGTTTACGCAACAGGTCGAGTCTTATATAAGACATATAACTAGAATTAAATCTCTAAAATTCAATGACTTGAATATTGTTTTTCAGGATGTGGAACATATTTTCAAAAAATGGAATGGAATGGTGGCAAAACTTTCCCAAGGATTCCGCATTATGGAATCGATTTTCAGCCATGTGAAATGGCGCCGGCCGCAGACAGTGTTTTTGCTTGGTGGCGGGATGGTTTCATGCAAAGATTGTATGAAACACAGGACCAACCAGAAGGGATTCGCATGCCGCCCATGCCGAAAAAGCTCGTGCCACCATTGCCGTTTCGCCCGCTGGCACCAGGCGGCGCCCTGCAAGCGAAAAGCGCGGCCCGCCTGCCGCCGCTGCCGCCGGTGTTCCGTCCCGGCGCCGGCACGCCGCTGCAGCCAAAGCTGGCGCCGGCCGCCGGCGCGGTCATCATCCAGCGCGCCACCTGGGCCGCGCGCCTGGCTGCCTCGCGCACGCCGGCCCAGGTCGCGGCCGCCGATGCGGCCCAGCAGCAGGCCAACGCGCAGTTCGCCGCGCAACAGCAGGCGCAGCAGCAAGCTGCCGCCGCCGCCCAGGTGGCCGCCGCCGCCGCCCTCTTGCTGGCGCAGCGCCAGGCCGGGGCGCCGATGGGCAACATCAACCTGGCGGGCTCGGCGGGCAATCATTACGCCGATGGCTGGGGTGCGCGCTATGGCATCACCTCGGCCCCGACCCTGCGCGCGCGGGTGGGCGCGGAGTGGGTGGACGGCGAAGGGCATGACGGCGGCACCCTCAGTTTCGACCTGGGAACCCACACGGTCGGCCACCAGACCAGCGGGTGCAATGTGCTCTACCGGAAAAACTGGAACAATGGCGCCACGCGTTGGGATGCCTATGTGTGGCATTGCGGTCCCACGACCCTGGCAGGGTAAAGCTTGCTCAGGGAAGACCGTCATGCAGCGATGGCATAGTCTGTTCAGACTTGCGCTGACGGATCATGTCCGCTGATCGGCGGCTATCGCCCCATCGCAGACATTACAACCCATCACTTGCCTGGAGAAAACAGCACGGAAATTTGTTCGACCAAGTTCGCGTTGCAGCCTCCGGCTCTTCGCATCCACGAGCTCATGCATGGCCCCGACTGCCCCATAACCGCGGCTCACTCGCGGCCAAGCGTGCGCGGGAATTGACCTTGTTCCTGCGCTCGATCTCCTCTGCGGACACCTTCATCGAACCGTCAAGAAGAAACGTTGGGCAAGGACCGCTTCTCGTGATAATGTTTCCCTGTGAGACGCAGATTGAAGCGCAATGTGTCGGTCGGCGCGCACTGAGGGTTCCTGGGACCCGGGCAACATCGCCATGTCAAATGATAAAACCAACTGTGACGGAATATCAAATGCAGGTCGCGCGCCTAGGGAAGCGCTGATCAATTGATGTTTCTTGCGTCGCGTCCGAATTTCGAGCA
>JAZKBE010000059.1:70804-130655 GCA_040388805.1 Pseudomonadota bacterium | reverse complement strand
GCGCCATGGCGCGCCCAAGATAGGTGAATGGCTGGGCATGGCTGTCGCGGTGCATCAGGGCGTCGGCGGGGTCTGTTCCGGCAAACCGACATTTTCGTCGGCGGGGTCAGTTCCCGTCGGCGGGGTCAGTTCCGGCAAACCGACATTTTGGCAGATTGCCGGAACAGACCCCGTCGCCGACGACCCCGTCGCCGACCTCGCCGCCGTCGCCGACCGCTGGTTTTCCAGCGTGTCCGATACCTAAGTAGCGGGGGCAAACTGGCAAACCGACAAAGCGCTCTGCAATCGCCGATTTGCCAGTTTGCCGGGCGCGCCTTCAGTTTCGATAAGCGATGCCTAGCGTCGCGCCTACGCTCGTGCTGCGGCGGGTCAGTGGACTGTGGGCGGCGTCGGCCAACAGGCGTGTACCCCCGACATTGCCGAACGCGATCCAATGGGGCGTGAGCGCCATCATCAAGCCGGTCCCCAGATGAACGTCACGAAATCCGGAGCCGGCCGCGAATGGGCGCAGTCCGCTTTGGCTCGCCTGCGCGGCGCTGATGCCGAAGTAGGTGGTCATGTTGCGCTTGTCGGCCAGGGTCGCCCCGATGCTGCTATACCATTCAACATGCGGAGTGATCCAATACCGGTAACTGAGATCGCTACTGACCAACGCGCCGCCGCCGCGCCCCATCAGGTCTTGGGATACGTTTCCGCCGATTGACCACTGCTTGTTCAAGGCATAGGAAGCATAGATACGTCC
The DNA here is from genome assembly GCA_040388805.1 of Pseudomonadota bacterium. Classification (GTDB taxonomy): domain Bacteria; phylum Pseudomonadota; class Gammaproteobacteria; order Burkholderiales; family Burkholderiaceae_D; genus Telluria_A. The sequence continues at coordinate 129,913 of JAZKBE010000059.1, read as the reverse complement.
ACGTAAGGTACGCGGCACATCCGGCAAGCCGCGTAAGTCTGGCGAATTGCCTGCCTTACGGCCGCCGTCAAAGCGCAAGGCGGCACCAACATGCAGGTTCTTGGTGCCGAACAGCTCCGCGCTGGCTCCTGGTCCGGCCGCATCGGTGGCAAAGCCCAGCACGGCGCTGGCGTGTGAAGAACTGAGACGCCAGCGGCCATATTGATAGGCCAGAATCGGGCGCAGCTTGGCTTTGCTCCGATCCGATCCTGGATATTCGGAGGACGAAATCAAGGTCGCACCCAGCACAAAGCGTGAATTCATCATTGCCGGAGTGATCACATCGTCGGCCGTAGCCGGCATACTCAAGGCGCCCAATATCAAGCCGGCCGACAGCCCGAACAGCGGCGCCCTCGAAGGTGGAGGAAATTTCAACTTCGTGGCGACATGAGTCCACATGCCTTGCACCAGCAAGCCGACGGAGTGAGTGTATGAGTGTATCGGCATGGTCATTTCAATATTCTCAAAAATTGAATACAACAGACGGGCGCATTATGAAAGTCGGCCAGTGAAAAAATTGGCGGTCAACACCGTATTCGGTATAACGATTTCATCCCTACTTTCAGCGGCTGATTCTGGCCGAACTCTGTCAGCTAGAAGCGCGGTCATTCAGACCAGGCCATCGAACAGCAATACGTCGACCATGTCACCGGCTGCGACACTGCCTTGTTCCGCATGCAGCGCCACCATGCAGTTCGCCTCCGACATCGAACGCAGGATGCCCGACCCCTGCGAACCGGTAATGCGTACCTGCTGCTCGCCGTTCGCAGTCAGTGCCAGGATGCCGCGCTGGTATTCGGTGCGGCCCGGCTTCTTGCGAATCGCAGCGGCGGACTTCACCTTCACCAGCAATTGCGGCGCGTCCGCCCCCATCATGCGCAACAAGGCCGCGCGCGCGAAGAAATAGAACGACACCATCACCGCCACCGGATTGCCGGGCAGGCCAAACAGGAAAGCGCTGTGGCCGTTCGATGCAATGCGGCCGAAGGCCATCGGACGGCCCGGGCGCATGTCCAGTTTCCAGAACGTGACGTCGCCCAGCCTGGCCATGATGTCACGCGTATAGTCTGCCTCGCCGGCCGATACGCCGCCCGACGTGACGATGGCGTCGGCCTGTTCGCAGGCCTGGCGCAGCGCGTCTTCCAGCGCCTGCGGATCATCGCGCACGATGCCCATGTCGATCACCTCGCAGCCGAGGCGCGTGAGCATGCCGAACAGGGTGTAGCGGTTGCTGTCATACACACAGCCGTCATCCAGCGCCTGGCCGATGGAGCGCAGCTCGTCACCGGTCGAGAAAAATGCCACGCGCAGGCGGCGCTGCACCGGCACCGTGGCGATGCCGAGCGACGCGATCAGCCCCAGGTCGGCCGGGCGGATGATCTTGCCTTTCCTGAGCGCGGCGCTGCCGGCCATCAGGTCTTCGCCGGCGAAGCGGCGGTTGTCGCCAGCGCGAATGGCGCCGGGTGCGACGGTGATGCTGGTTTCGCTCATCGTGGCCACAAGCTCGTGCGGGATCACGCTGTCGCAACCGGATGGCATGACGCCGCCTGTCATGATGCGCACGCACTGGCCCGCTGCAGGAACCGCGTCCGACGGCCGGCCCGCAAACACGGTGCCGATCACCGCGAGCGTCAACGGCGCATCGGCTACCAGGTCGGCGCCGCGCAGGGCATAGCCGTCCATGGCGGAGTTGTCATGCGCCGGTACGCTGATGGGCGAGATGATGTCGGCGGCCAGCACCCGGTCGAGGGCGGCAAGCAGGGCTACGTCTTCGGTCGCTTCCAGCGGCGTGATGAATTGCGCGATGATGCGCTGCGCATCGCGAACCGGCAATGCGTCAGGATCGTAGTCCGACAGGCAGCTGGCGGCGTCGCTCAGGGTGGGCAGCGTCATGCTTCCACTTCGTATTTCTGCAGGTCGCCCAGCGTGTTGATGTTGCGGAAGGCACTGGCATCGTCGAATCGCACCGCTATCACCTTGATATCCTTGTACCAGCCGTCCATGCGGCGTCCACCCAGTTCAAGGTAGGCCGACAGGACCGGCAGCAGTTCGGTCTTCATCAGGGCGAACACGGGCTGCGGCTGGATGCGCACAGTGCCGTCGTCGTTCACCTCGTCGGTCACGGCCAGCGCCAGGTCGGCATGGCCCTCCATCAGCGCTATATGCAGGCGCGCCACCAGATCAGTAGGGAAGAACGGCGAGTCGCATGGCACCGTGACGAGGAAGTCGGTGGTGCAGCGGCGCAGGCCCGTTTCCAGGCCGGCCAGCGGACCTTCGAAACCCTGTATATCATCCGGCCATACAGGCGTGCCGAAGACACCGTAGGCGTCGAGGTTCTGGTTGGCGTTGATGACGACGCGCTTTACCTGCGGCACCAGGCGGCGCAGCACGTGCGCCACCATGGTCGAATTGCGGAAACGCTGCAGGCCCTTGTCGACGTGGCCCATGCGGCTGCCGCGGCCACCCGCAAGAATAAGCCCTGTAACGTGTTCGGTGATGGTCATGCAAGACTCCGCTGATTGATCTGTCGATGATATCGCAATCAACCGCCGATATAGGACATTTCCACTTTTTTGTCGCCGCGCTCGATCCCGCTGGTGTTGATGGTGCGGGTTTCGGAATAGCGGTCGGCACGCACACGCCACAGCTGGCCGATGGCGCCGGAGATTTCGGCGTCGCTGCGGCCTTCGCGCAGCAGGGCGCGCAAGTCGTGGCCGCGGGTGGCGAACAGGCAGGTGTACAGCTTGCCTTCGGTGGACAGGCGCGCGCGCGAACAGTCCTTGCAGAACGCTTGCGTGACGCTGGAAATGAGGCCCACTTCGCCGCCGCCGTCCGCGTAGCGCCAGCGCGCCGCGGTTTCGCCGCTGTAGTTGGCGCCCACCGGCAGCAAAGGCATCTCGGCCGCAATGCGGCGCACCACCTCGGCAGACGGGATCACTTCGGCCAGGTTCCAGCCGTTCGACGCGCCCACGTCCATGTATTCGATGAAGCGCAGGATGTACGGGCTGCCCTTGAAATGGCGCGCCATCGGCAGGATTTCCTGGTCGTTCATGCCGGCCTTGACCACCATGTTGACCTTGATCGGGCCCAGGCCCACGCCGTGCGCGGCGTCGATCCCGGCCAGCACGTCGGCCACGGCGAAGTCGACGTCGTTCATGCGTTTGAAGGTGGCGTCGTCGAGCGCGTCGAGCGACACCGTCACGCGGGTCAGTCCCGCGTCCTTGAGCGACTGCGCCTTTTTCGCCAGCAGCGAACCGTTGGTGGTCAGCGTCAGGTCGAGCGCGCGGCCGCTTGGCGTGCGCAGGGCGGCCAGCATCCCGATCAGCTTTTCCAGGTTCTTGCGCAGCAGCGGTTCGCCACCCGTCAGGCGGATTTTTTCAACGCCGTGGGCCACGAACAAGGTGGCGATGCGGGTGATTTCCTCGAACGAGAGCAGGGACGCGTGCGGCAGGTAGGCGTAGTCCTTGTCGAACACTTCCTTCGGCATGCAGTACACGCAGCGGAAATTGCAGCGGTCGGTGACCGAAATGCGCAGGTCGTGCAGGGGCCGCCCGAGCGCGTCGCCGAGCAGGCCGGTGGGCGCTTCGAGCACCGTGGGAATGGCCGGGGAGGGCGATCGCGCATCCCCCAGCATGATGATTTTTTCAGCCATGCCAGTACGATAGCACGAGGCCAGCAAGGGCACAGGCGGCGATCAATTTGATGGTGCCGGCCTGGTAGCGGAACAGGGCCACGCAGGCGCCCGCGCTGATGGCGATGGCCACCCAGTCGGGCTGGGCGCCGGTCAGGAACACATGCTTGCCGAAAAACACCGCCAGGCTGACGATGACGCCGACCACGGCGGCCGAAATGGCGGTCAGCGGGGCGGTCATGCGGACATTGTCGCGCGTCGACTCCACCAGCGGCCCGCCGGCCAGGATGAAGATGAACGAGGGCAAGAATGTGAAATAGGCGGCCACCAGCGCGCCTGCCGCGCCCGCGCCCATGAAGCCGACAAACGCGACGATCATGATCAGGGGGCCGGGCGTGGTTTCACCCAGCGCCAGGCCGTCGATCATTTGCGCCGCCGTCAGCCACTGGTAATGTTCGACGCCACCCTGGTAAACATAGGGCAGCACCGCATAGGCGCCGCCGAAAGTCATCATGGCGGCCTTGGTGAAGAACCAGCCCATCTGGGCCAGCGTGCCGGCGGCCCCAAATTGCCGGGCAATCAAGAGCCAGGCGCCCAGGCCCAGCACGGCCCAGGCGGCGCCCACGCGCGCCAGCCGCCGCCATGTGAAGCTGGCATGTTCCGGCGTGGGCGTGTCGTCGTCGATCAGGGCCAGGCCGTAGGAAGCGTGGCTGCCGGCATGCTTGTCGCCCACCTGGAAATGCGCCGGCAACAGCCGGCCGCCAAGGGCCCCGATGACGGCGGCGGCAAGCACGATCAAGGGGAAGGGCAGTTTGAAGACGGCAATGGCCAGGAAGGCGGCAATGGCAATCCCGACCAGGGTGCGGTTCTTCAGGGAACGGGTGCCGATGCGCCAGGCGGCGGCCAGCACGATCGCCACGATGGCCGGCTTGATGCCGTACAGGATGCCGGCCACCACGGGCATGCTGCCGTAGGCCAGGTATATCCATGAAAGCAACATCAGCAACAGCAGCGACGGCAGCACGAACAGCACGCCGGCCATGATGCCGCCGCGCGCCTTGTGCATCAGCCAGCCGATGTAGACCGCCAGCTGGGTGGCTTCGGGGCCGGGCAGCAGCATGCAGTAGTTGAGGGCGTGCAGGAAACGCTGCTCCGAGATCCAGCGCCGCTTTTCCACCAGTTCCGTGTGCATCAGCGCGATCTGGCCGGCCGGGCCGCCAAAGCTGATGAAACCGAGCTTGAGCCAGTACCAGAAGGCGTCGGCCAGGGAAACGGGGGCAGGGCGGATGTCAGGGGCGAGGGACATGGGGACGGTGATGTCGATAAAAAAAAGGGAAGCACACGGCTTCCCTTTTTTGTGTTGCTAGCGATTACTGACGGGAGGTATCAACCTGGATCAGCGGTTCATCGACTGGCGGTGGCAGCGGCTTGCGCTCGCGTGGCACGCGCACTGGCTGGGCTGCCTTGGCTGCCGCTTCCTGGGCTGCACGCAGCTTTTCAGGATCGGTTGCCGCCAGGGTCAGGCCGGCCGAGTTGAGGATCTCGTTGAGGTCCGCAACCGGCTTGACGACGACTGGTGCAGGGGCTGGCGCTGGTGCAGGGGCTGGTGCCGGAGCCGCTTGCACCACAGGCGCAGCTTCAACGACAGGTGCAGCTTCAGCTTCAACAGGTGCTGCGACAACCGGCGCCGCGACAACAGCTTCTGCAACTGGTTCTGCTACTGGTTCCGGATCAGGTTCGGCTTCCGGCGTGAACAGGGTCTGCTGGACCAGCGGCGCGTGGACCGGTGCTGCCACTTCCTCCACGACCGGTGCTGGTGCAGGAGCAATCACCTCGGCCACCGGGGCTGGTGCAATGGCTTCCGCGACTGGCGCGACGTATTCCGACACCGGCACTGGTTCGGCTGCTTCGATCGCGGCAACAACCGGCGCTGGCGCTGCTGCTTCGACCGCCACTGGCGCCTCGGCATCGTTCTCGCCTGCTTCGTTGTCCATGCCTTCGCTGCCTTCGACGCCTTCGCCACCTTCACGGTCACGACGGTTGCGATTGCGGCCGCCACGACGGCGACGGCGGCGCGGCTCGTCGCCACCGGCTTCGACTTCGATTTCTTCGCCGTTAGGACCGATGGTGGTGATCATCTTCGGTACTGCCGGTGCTGCTTCCGCGTCGACAGCCGGGCCGGCGTTGACGACAACTGCCACGGCTGGCATGGCCAGTTCTTCGCTCTTGCTTTCGGCTACCGGGGTGCGGTAGTCGGCGCGCTCGCGCGGTGGACGCGGTGTGCGTTCAGGACGCTCGCCGCGCTCGGCGCGTTCGCCACGCGGGGCAGCAGCGGCCACGTCGCCTTGCTCGCGCGGCTCGCGTGGTTCACGCGGTGGACGCGGTGCGCGTGGTGGACGTGCTGGTTTGCCTTCGCTGTCGGCGGCCTTGACGCTGTCGTCCTGGGCTGCCTTCGGCTCGCGCTCTTCGCGCTCACGGCCACCTTGCTTGCCGCCACGGGCGCGGCCACGCGGGCCACGGCTGTTGCGGTCGCCGCGATCGCCACTCGCAGGGGCTTTCGCTGGCGCGGCGGCCGGCGCAGGGGCTGGCGCCACGGCTGCCGGCTCGTCGCCGAAGAAGAAGTTTTTCAGCTTGGCGAAGAAACCAACTTCGGCCGGTGTGGTCAGAACGGGTGCGGCAACCGGTTTCGGTGCTTCGGTACGGTCGACCACGGGCGCTGGCTGCGCAGGGGTAATCGTCTTGACGACGGCTTCCTGGCGCGGCTTGGCTTCTTCTTTTTCGCGCTTGCTGTAACCCATGTCGGTTTCAGCCTGCTCGGCCAGGCTGTAGCTGGCCTGGCTGTCTTCGAGGCGCGGATCGTCGTGCTTGATGCGCTCGAGCTTGTAGTGCGGGGTGTCGAGGTGCTTGTTCGGGATCAGGATCACGCTGATGCGGTGACGGTTCTCGATTTTGAGCACTTCGCCACGTTTTTCATTCAACAGGAAGGCGGCAACGTCGACCGGCACCTGCACGTGGATGGTGGCCGAATTTTCCTTCATTGCTTCTTCCTGGATGATGCGCAGGACTTGCAGTGCGGACGATTCGGTATCGCGGATGTGGCCCGTGCCCGAGCAGCGCGGGCAGGTCACGTGGCTGCCTTCGGACAGCGAAGGGCGCAGGCGCTGGCGCGACAGTTCCATCAGGCCGAAGCGGGAAATCTTGCCCATCTGGACGCGCGCACGGTCGTGGTGCAGCGCATCTTTCAGGCGGGTTTCCACCTCGCGCTGGTTCTTCGCCACTTCCATGTCGATGAAGTCGATGACGATCAGGCCGCCAAGGTCGCGCAGGCGCAGTTGGCGCGCAACTTCTTCGGCCGCTTCGCAGTTGGTGTTGAAGGCGGTCGTTTCGATGTCCGAACCGCGCGTGGCGCGGGCCGAGTTGACGTCGACCGAGACCAGCGCTTCGGTGTGGTCGATCACGATCGCGCCGCCCGACGGCAGGGGGACCGTGCGCGAGTAGGCGGTTTCGATCTGGTGTTCGATCTGGAAACGCGAGAACAGCGGCACGTCGTCGCTGTAGCGCTTGACGCGATGCACCATGTCCGGCATCACGTGGCTCATGAACTGGTGCGCCTGTTCGTAGATGTCGTCGGTGTCGATCAGGATTTCGCCGATATCCGGCTGGAAGTAATCGCGGATGGCGCGGATCACCAGGGACGATTCCTGGTAAATCAGGAAAGCGCCGCTGCCCATCTTGCCGGCGCCTTCGATCGCGCGCCAGAGTTGCATCAGGTAGTTCAAGTCCCACTGCAGTTCTTCGACATTGCGGCCGATGCCTGCGGTGCGGGCAATGACCGACATGCCTTGCGGCAGGTCCAGCTTGTCCATGGTTTCGCGCAGTTCCTGGCGCTCTTCACCTTCGACGCGGCGCGATACGCCACCGCCGCGCGGGTTATTCGGCATCAGGACCAGGTAACGGCCGGCCAGGGAAACGAACGAGGTCAGGGCAGCGCCCTTGTTGCCGCGTTCTTCTTTCTCGACCTGGACCATGATTTCCTGGCCTTCGCGCAGCGCTTCCTTGACCGACGCCGTGCGTACATCGACGCCTTCGCGGAAATAGGTGCGGGCGACTTCCTTGAATGGCAGGAAACCGTGGCGATCTTCACCGTAGCTGACGAAGCAGGCTTCGAGCGAAGGCTCGATGCGGGTGATGACGCCTTTGTAGATATTCGATTTGCGCTGTTCGCGACCAGCGGTTTCGATATCGATGTCGATCAGTTTCTGACCGTCGACAATTGCGACGCGCAATTCTTCCTGCTGCGTTGCGTTAAACAACATGCGTTTCATTTTTATAAACTCCGCGACCCGTGGGTCGTTCTAGTGCCGCTCGGTGACAAGCGGCGAAAGTACAGGGGATGTACGCTAGAAGGGGATGCTGGAGGGTGGGTATGCCTTTTCGTACGGCGCAGCGACGCAAAAGCATCGCGGCCGCAACCAGGGCGCGGTTAGGTCGATCGACATGCCGAGTGCACAAAAGACCTGCAACTTCGCGCCCGGTGGAACCGGGGCGCAGACAAAGCCAGGCTGAGCGACATCAGTGAGCCAGACCGTAGCCAGCAATCATTCCAAGACTTCGATACCCAGGCCGCTGATACTGCCAGCCCTTATTCTCAAGCCTTCAGGATGAGGCTTACATCGGGTCGGGCGAAAACGACAAGCGTTATCGACGCCAACATCCGGCGAGCTGGTTGAAACCTGCACCAGCTTGCCAGTACTTATCCTTACAATTCCAGGCAATCCATTTCAGCCATTTTGCGCGCTATCCGATTACAACAACGGTGCAACCTTGACTCGCGCAGAATGGTGCATACACATTTTTTCCATCGAATTTGCAATTTGGCGAGGCCGATGGAGACGCCCCTGTGTAAAATATCGTTTTAATTCTTACACCAGCAGAGGTTTGACCGCCGCCTGTCGATTATATATTCAAAATGAAGGACTTAGAGAGAATTTCTGGGAAGACAGAGCAAATGAAGATGCAAAACGATGTTGTTCCCCCTTCATCATCACAGGTCCAGCCGCAAGCCTACTTTGTCACCATCACGGACGAAGATGCCGGTCAGCGGATTGATAACTATCTGCTAAGAACCTGCAAAGGCGTCCCCAAGAGTCATATTTACCGGATCCTGCGTTCCGGCGAGGTGCGCGTCAATAAAGGCCGCATCGACCAGTTGTATCGGCTCGAAGCCGGCGACGTGGTCCGGATTCCCCCGGTACGGGTGGCGGAAAAGTCGACTGCCGTGGTGCCGGCCGCCGAATTCGCCATCCTGCACGAAGATAGCCACATCCTGGTCATCGACAAGCCTTGCGGCGTGGCGGTGCATGGCGGCTCGGGCGTGTCCTTTGGCGTGATCGAGCAATTGCGCGCCTCGCGCCCGGATGCCAAGTTCCTGGAGCTGGTGCACCGGCTCGACCGCGAAACGTCCGGCCTGCTGATGCTGGCCAAGAAGAGGTCGGCGCTCACTAACCTGCACGAGCAGATGCGCGACGGCCTGACCGACAAGCGCTACCTGACCATGGTGTATGGCGACTGGAAGAACGCGCGCCAGCATATCAAGCTGCCGCTGCATAAATACACGACCCCGGAAGGCGAACGCCGGGTTTGCGTGCAGGCTGGCGGCATGGAATCGCATACCGTGTTTACCCTGCTGCGCAAATTCGATAAATTCGCCCTGCTGGAAGCCGAACTGAAAACCGGACGCACCCACCAGATTCGCGTTCATCTGGCTTCTTCCGGCTATCCTATTGCAGGTGACGATAAATACGGCGATTTCGCGCTCAACCGCGTTTTGCTGAAAGCCGACCAGACGCGCGGCGCGCTCAAGCGCATGTTCCTGCACGCGCACCAGATTACCTTTACCCACCCCGAGAGCGGCAAGCCGATGACCATCAATGCACCGTTGGCAAGTGAATGCGAACGTTTCTTGGTAAGCTTGGGAAAACCACATACGACGGCTGCGCGCTAAACCCTGGCGCAGGCTGATTTCAACACTATCGGAGCCGGTCCGCCACAAGCGGCCGGAACACATGGCACGTAAGCAATTTGACTTGATCGTCTTTGATTGGGATGGCACCTTGATGGACAGTACGTCCGCCATCGTGAAGTGTATTCAGGCAGCAGCGAAAGACCTGGGCTTGCCGATTCCCCGGGACGACGACGCGTCGCACGTCATCGGCCTGGGCCTGTACGAAGCCATGCAGGCCGTGATGCCGAATGTCGAGCCGGCCCTGCACCAGCGCATGGTCGAGCGCTATCGTTTCCATTTCCTGTCGAAAGACCATGAACTGGTCTTGTTCGACGGCGTACGCGACATGTTGAACGAATTAAGCCAGGATGCCTATTTCCTGGCGGTGGCCACCGGCAAGAGCCGGGTAGGCTTGAACCGGGCCATGAACGCGGTCGGCCTGCTGTCCCTGTTTGATGCCACGCGTTGCGCGGACGAGACATTTTCCAAGCCGCATCCAGCCATGTTGCAAGAACTTACGCGGGAATTGGGCCAGGATCTGCGACGTACCGTCATGATCGGCGACACCACGCACGACCTGCTGATGGCCAACAATGCCGGCGCGGCAGGCATCGCGGTGCAGTATGGCGCCCATCCGCAAGAACAGCTCAGTGCCTGCAATCCCGTGTTTTCCGCCGAAACCGTGGGACAGTTGCACCAGTGGCTGACCGAGAACGCATGATGGGCGCTGAAGCCGGCATCCTGGTGTGCGCCTCGGCCGACGTCATCGAAGGCGGCCGCGGCGTGCGTTTCCCCGTCAGCGCCTTCGGCGACAAGGCCACCGGCTTCGTGGTGCGCTACGGCGGCACGGCGTATGGCTACCTGAACCGCTGCGCCCATGTGCCCATCGAGCTGGACTGGGCCGAAGGCGAGTTTTTCGAATCGAGCGGCCTGTATATCATGTGCGCCACGCACGGCGCGATCTACGTGCCCGACAGCGGCTATTGCGCCGGCGGCCCGTGCAAGGGCGGCAAGCTGCGCGTGATCGCCGTGGTCGAAACGGACGGCCAGATTTACTGGCAGCCCGACGAATTCATCCAGCCACCCCCTGCAACCATTTCCTGAAGCGACTATGAGCGACACCCCTAGCGACAAAGTGCCGGACAGCCCTCCTGCCCAGGCGCCCACCACGGGCAACTGGGAACGCGAAACCCTGGAAAAACTGGTGTTCGCCACCGTCAAGGAACAGCGCGCCGCGCGCCGCTGGAGCATCGCCTTCCGGCTCGGCTTCCTGGGCCTGGCCTTCTTCGCCCTGTGGGCGTTTTTCGATTTCAATTTCACGGGCGACGGCGAACTGGTCGGCAAGCATACCGCCCTGATCGAAATTTCCGGCAATATCGAAGACGAGGGCAATGGCTCGGCCGATGTGGTCATTCCTTCGCTGAACAAGGCCTTCACCGACCTCGAATCCGTGGCCGTGGTGCTGAAAATCAACAGCCCGGGCGGCAGCCCTGTGCAGGCGGGCATCATCGTGGACGAGATCCTGCGCCTCAAGCGTGGCTATCCGAACAAGCCGGTGTATGTCGTGGTCGATGAAATCTGCGCCTCGGGCGGCTATTACATCGCGGCGGCGGCCGACCAGATCTATGTGAACAAGGCCAGCATCGTCGGATCGGTCGGCGTGCTGATGGATGGCTTCGGTTTTACCGGCACCATGGAAAAGCTGGGTGTCGAGCGGCGTTTGCTCACCGCGGGCGAGAACAAGGGTTTCCTCGACCCCTTCAGCCCGCAGTCGGACAAGCATAAGGCGCATGCCCAATCCATGCTCAACGAAATTCACCAGCAATTCATCGACGTGGTACGGGCCGGGCGCGGCAAGCGCCTGAAGGAAACCCCGGACACCTTCTCCGGCCTGTTCTGGAGCGGCGCCAAGGCGGTCGACATGGGCCTGGCCGACGGTTTCGGCACGGTCGAAAGCGTTGCCCGCGACGTCATCAAGGTGGAAGATATTGTCGATTACACAGCACATGAAGGCTTGCCGGAGCGGGTATTGAAGAAATTCGGCGCCGCCGTCGGACAGGGCGCGGTCAGGGCCATGAATAACGGCACAAAGCCGGCAGTACGTTAGCCGAATAGGTCAATATTTCCCTTGAAAGTTCAGTCAGGTGTTCTATATTGGACCTGTAGTTCTTTCCAAGGGGGGCCGATATAAAAAGTACAGAGTGTGTTGGCAGCAATTTATTCGAAATGAACTACTAACCGCATCAAGAATGCGGCATAGAGAGAATTACGATTCCTCGCATTAAGTCCTTATCTGGGGACGTGGAAACGGCGGCGCAATGCCGTCGTTTTCATTTTGGCATTCCTGGTTTTATTCCATGCACAACAGGTCGGCGACCTGGCGGGCGCTGGCGCCGGCGGCATCGGCCTGGGAAAAGCCGCCTTCGCTGATCCAGGTGGCCAGGCCGAGCTGGGTTTGCGCATACCAGCGCGACTGGGGCGATACGCGGCCCGCTACACGCACGGGATGGGGGGTGACGGCGCCCTTGGTCCAGCGGGCGATCGCTTCGCGTGCGCTCTGCAGGGCGGAGGCCGATTCGACGGCCTGCTCATTCGGGGCTTCGGGAGTCATTGTATGCATCCTCGTCCTCTTGATTGTCCTAGTCCGTTAGGCCGATTCCTAACGATGATTCAGTGTATCAACCCGACCCCTGTCATGCTTGATCTTTGTCAAATGGATGCAAAGCACCTTCTCGAATTCCCAATCGACGAGGTTTTATCCTACATGCATAACGGGGTGGCGCAGTGACCGGCCCGGGCGCATCTGGTAAAGTCTCGCCCTATGAGCAAATTATCCCTCGACCGCATCCTCCAGTCCCAAGGCTTCGGCACCCGCAAATATTGCCGCGCCCTCATCGATGACGGCGAAGTCCTGATCGCCGGCGTTCCCCAGACCAGCTACAAGACGGCCATCGATACCGACGGCCTGGTGCTGACCGTGTTCGACGAAGAATGGGTGGTGCGCGAAAAAGTCTATATCGCGCTGCATAAACCAGCCAATTTCGAATGTTCGCGCAAGCCCAGCCACCATCCCGGCGTGCTGACCCTGCTGCCGGAACAGTTCACCTGGCGCGATGTCCAGCCGGTCGGCCGGCTCGACCACGACACCACGGGCATGCTGCTGATGTCCGACGATGGCCCGTTTATCCATGCACAATCGTCGCCGAAGCGGCATATTCCGAAAATTTACCAGGCCACCACCCAGGATCCCGTGACCCCGGAACTGGTGGCGCAACTGCTGGCCGGCGTCAAGCTGCACGATGAACCGGAAGCGCTGGCGGCGCTCAGCTGCGTGCAGCGCGGCGACCACCTGCTGGAAATCGTGCTCGAACAGGGCAAATACCACCAGGTCAAGCGCATGCTGGCCGCCGCCGACAACCATTGCAGCGCGCTGCACCGCTCGGCGATCGGGTCCCTGACCCTGGAAGCGCTGGGCCTGGCCGAAGGCGAATGGTGTTTCCTGGAGCAATCCCAACTCGACTTGCTGGTACCTGGCTGATGAAACTTGCAACGATTGATGACGGCACCCGCGACGGCCAGCTGGCGGTCGTCGCGCGCGACCTGAAAACCGCGCACCTGGCCGACGGCATCGCCCCGACCATGCAGGCGGCGCTGGACGACTGGGCCTTCATCGCCCCCCAGCTGGCCGAGCTGTACCAGGCGCTGAACGGCGGCCGCGCCCAGCGCAGCTTCGACTTCGATCCCGCGACATGCATGGCGCCCCTGCCGCGCGCCTACCAGTGGGCCGACGGTTCGGCCTATGTCAACCACGTCGAACTGGTGCGCAAGGCGCGCAATGCCGAGATGCCCCCGTCGTTCTGGGAAGATCCCCTGATGTACCAGGGCGGCAGCGACGATTTCCTGGGGCCGACCGCCGACATCGTGCTCGCCCATGAAGAATGGGGCATCGATTTCGAAGCGGAAGTGGCGGTCATCACGGGCGACGTGCCCATGGGCAGCACGCCCGACCAGGCGCACCAGGCGATCCGCCTGCTGATGCTGGTCAACGATGTGTCGCTGCGCAACCTGATCCCGCCGGAACTGGCCAAGGGCTTCGGCTTCCTGCAGTCCAAGCCGGCCTCGAGTTTTTCGCCGGTGGCGGTCACGCCCGACGAGCTGGGCGATGCCTGGAAAGGCGGCAAGGTGCACCTGCCGCTGCGCTCGACCTGGAACGGCAAGCTGGTGGGCCAGCCCCAGGCCGGCGTGGACATGGTATTCAATTTCCCGCAACTGATCGCCCACCTGTGCAAGACGCGCAATGCGCGCGCCGGCAGCATCGTCGGCTCCGGCACGGTGTCGAACAAGGATGAGAAACGCGGCTATTCCTGCATCGCCGAAAAGCGCTGCCTGGAACTGATCGCCGATGGCGTGGCCAGCACGCCCTTCATGCTGTTTGGCGACACCATCAGGATCGAGATGCTCGATGCCGCCGGCAAGTCCATCTTCGGCGCCATCGACCAGACGGTACGCCAGGCCGAGGCGAAAAAGACGCGCTGATCAGAAGTCGTGCTTGCGCTTGAGGTACATGGGCAGCAGGCACCACACGCACAGGATCAGCGTGGCCATCGCCGCGCTGGCGATGCTGCTTGCCACGCCGCCGAACACTTCATTGATCACCATCTTGGTGCCCAGGATAAAGGCGAAGGCCAGCGAAAACGAGCCGGCCACGATCTGGCGGGTGGCCACGCGCTTGAAGCGGGCGCGGTTGTTGAGCGGGCGCATCAGGCGGTGCTGGATGGCCGGCGCACTCAGCAGCACCAGGCTGGTCAGGGCGAAGAAGAAGGTGGCCAGGAACACGATCTTGTCGGCGGCGATGATGTCGCGCGCGCCGCCGTTGAACGGCAGGATGATCAGGAAGGCGGTCAGCATCTGCGCGCCCGGCAGCAGGATGCGCAGCTCGCTGAGCATGTCGGAAAAGTCGCCGTCATGGCGCAGGTCGGCCCGGATCGCATGTTCCAGGGGCAGGGGAGGGAGGTTCTTCGACATGATCGTACTCGGGTCTGGTTGACGATTCATTATAGGAGCGTGCTCAGCCATACTTAGTGCGCGCGCGCACTGTGCTGCGTGTCTGGCGTATTCCAGAACTCGCCTGTTGTTTCCCCGCGCAAATCCACCTCGATGGGCGGCGTGATCCGGCGCACGGTGTTGGCCAGGCGCAGCGCGCCATTCGCTTCGTGCAGGCGGTACCACAGGAAGGCCACGCCCGACAGGCGCAGGCGCTGGCCGCCGAACAGGGTTTGCCTGACGATCGCCATGCCTTCGAGCCGCAGTTCGAAGTCGAGCACCAGCGCGCCCTGGGCCCGTTCGCCATAGGCCAGGTAGCGCCCGGCATTGAACAGCGGGCTGGCCTGGCCCGCTTCGCCGATGCGCAGCGACTCGGTGAAACTGTCCACCGTCTTGAGCACGCCCGCGGCCGCTGCCGCCACCGCCGCCAGTTCCTTTTTCCGTTCGCCTGCCGCCGCGCCCGCCATCTGCGCGATGAGCGCCGCGCGGCCCGCATAGTCGGCGCGCAGGCGCACCAGGGCGCGCACCCTGGCCATCAGGCGCTCGGCGCCCTGCGGGTCGAGTTCGCCCAGGTAGCCGCTGCCGAGCCCGGCCAGCTTGGCCGGGCAATGCGCGGCCAGGGCGCTGGCGAACAGGGGCCGCGCGCCCTCGCCGAAGCTGGTCGACGAGGCCGCGGCATTGCTGCGGAACAGGGCCGCCAGGTCGGCCACGGCCCGCACGGTGGCCGGCACGGCGGCCAGCGCTGCCAGCGGCAGCGCGCCTTGGACGGGCGGCGCCTGCTGGTCGATCAGTTTTTGCAGGGCCGCATTGTGCGCGGCCAGGTCGGCGGCCAGGTTGTCGATGGCGCCGACCACCATGCGCGCCGCCACCACGCCTTGCGTGGCGAGCGGATCGAACAGGGTGCTCTTGCGCTCGGGCGGCAGTTGCGCGCACAGCTCGGCGGCCAGGGCCTGGGCCAGGTCGAAGGCCTTGACCAGGCCGGCCGCGCCGAAAGGGTCAAGCTGCACGCAGCCGGCCAGCGCCTTGCTGTCGGCGGGCGGCAGGCGCGCCAGCAATTCGGCGCGTTCGGCTTCGGCGATGGCCAGGCGCATCTTCGCTTCGGCGGTGCGCAGTTCGATGTCGGCCCGGGTTTGCGCTCGCAGCGGCAAGCCCGCGCACAGCGCGGCCAGCAAGAGCGCAGTGCGAAGTGGCATGAAGGGCATGAAAGGGTCCTGCGCGTGGAAAACCCTATTCTGCTGCTAACCAGCAAGCTTTCCTTTGCGCAAACTCACACTTCAGCGGGGTGCGAAGGCCGTCATCATTTGGGCGGTCAGGGTCTTGATCAGCGCCGCTTCGTCGGACGTGATGCCCTCGGGCGCGGGCTGGTTGCGGTCGCCGTAGAACAAGCCGATCGCGCGGTTGCCCTGCAGCAGCGGCAACACCATCATGCTGCGCGTATCGGAAAACAGGGCGCGGTGCCAGTCCGGGACCAGCCTGGCGATGGCGCCGCTGCTGGTTTCCTCGATCATCAGGTCGGCCTGGTTTTCCATCGCCAGGTGAAACACGTCTTCGCGCGATTCGGCCGGAAAGCGGAAGCCCTGCTTGCGCTCGGCCTGCTGCTCGCCGATGGCCGCCACGGCCCGGAACTGATTGCTGGCCGGGTCGAAGGTGCACACCGTCGCGAAGCGAAAGCCCAGGCTGCTGTACAGGGTTTCCAGGATAAGCAGCACCAGTTCGCCCGGCTTGTATTTTCCGGTGCCCATCATCTGGGTGGCCACCTGGACGCCCGTCAGCAGCAGGCTGCGCGCGCCGATCGGCTTGCCGCTCTCGTAGCGTTCGTTCGAATCGATGGCGCCCGTTTCCATGGTCGCCAGCTTGAGCGCATTGGGCAGGGTGCTGGTGGGCTTCTGCGGCGCGCCGGCCGACGGTGGCGGGGCCAGGTTCAGGGCGGCGACGATCTCGTCCAGTTCGCGCCCGACCATGGCGAAAATTTCCTTGATCCGGAACTGGTCCAGTTGCAAATACTTGCCGTAGCGGCGCAGCAGGGCGGCGCCTTGCGCGGCCGTCACGCCGGTCGCCGATGCGCGCATGGCCTGGGCCGCGTCGGCGCTGAAGGAGACGATCTGGCGCAGCGTTTCGGCGCGCGACTTGGCCAGCGCCAGTTCGCTGGGCGGCAGCGGGTCGACGGCAGCGACGATGGACTCGGGGAAATTCCATGCGCGCAGCACGGTCGCCGTCAGGAATTCGTAGCTGCAGCCCATGACCCGGATCGCGGCCTGGGTCAGGCCCAGCCCGCCGTCGGCCTGGACCCGGATCTGGTCGTACAGCGGGTGTTCGTGCGAGGCGATCAGCAGCCGCCCCAGCCTGGCGAACAGGGACGCGATCGAGGCTTCCTCGGCCCCGGCCAGGCTGACGTGGCGCGCCACTTCGCGCCCGATCAGGCTGGCGCACAGCGCTTCGACGATTTCCTTGCGCACCGCTTCGGCGTGCGCGCTGTTGGACAGGTTTTCCACCAGCAGCAGCGCCAGCGCGGTGGTGCGCACGGTATCGAAACCGAGCACGAAAATGGCGCGCGAAATGGTGGTGATGGGCGCGTTGACGGCACTGCGGTAAAACACGGTGTTGGCGATGCGCAGGATCTTCTGGGTCAGGGCGACGTCGGCCAGCACGTAATACGCCAGGTTTTCGGCGCCCTCGTCGTCCGACGATGCCAATTCGACCACGCGCGCCACCGCCACTCCCAGCGAGAGCAGGTCGCCATCCTTGCTGAAGGCGTGCACCAGGCGCGCGCGGACCTGCGCCGTTTCGGCGGAATCTGGCGGGTCGGCGCGTGTGGCGGGCATGGGGTCGGCCGTTGTGCTGTCGGAATCCCATGATAGGTCAGCCGGCAGAGCGGCGCAATGGTTTGGCAGCGCTGAATTGGTGGTATCCGCAAGCGCTGAACCCAAGTAATATTGACGTAGTGGAAAATTCTCCCCCACGCCTTTTCGATGCTTGCGACACGCCCGAGGTGACCGACCATGATTGCAAATAACACACTGTGGCACCGTGCATCGGTCGCGCGCGCGCGGCCTGGCTGCGGCCGGCAAGCGCACTGCGGTCTGACATGACGGCCGCCTCGCTCGAGCTGCTCAATGCGCACATGGCCGGGGCCGGCCGGGCGGGCCAGGGCGACTCGCACTGGCAACGCTATCTGGCGCCGGTGGCGACGCTGTCGCACGACATGCCGGTGCCCATCCTGGGATTCATGTTGCGCATCTGGCATATGCGCGAGCGCGACCTGCAAGTGTATTTCCCCTTGCAATCCCTGCAGGAAAAGCTCGACTTCATCGCCTGGTGCATCCTGCACGGGCAGCGCGAGTACCGTGCCTTCGATACTGCCGAGCTGTTCTGGAACGCGGTCGACAGCCCGGTCGGCGCCGGCCTGGCGCAGGATGCGGACGATCCGCTGCATGCCCTGTCCTGGCGCATCGTGCTATTGACGCGTGGCCGGCGCGACCTCGGTTTCGACAGCGGAACCCGGCAGGGGCGCGCCGCCTTGCTGCTGTGGTACCTGGAACACGGCAGCGCCGAGCTGGGGCCGCAGGCAGGCACGGTGCGCGACTGGCAGCGCGACTTCCTGCGCGCGCCCTCGGCCATTCCCGGCCTGAACCGCCTGCAAGCCCTGGTCCATGCGGCGCGCCCGGACCTCGGCGCCGCCTTTCCCCTGCCGCAAGCCTTGCCCGCTTACCTTGCCTGGTGCGAACAATTCATCGGCCGCGCGGCCGGTATCGGCGCCGCGCTGGACCCGCAGTAGGCGACGCAGCGGGCCATGCTGTTTCCTTCCCTGCAGCGGAACAGGCACCCGTTTCCCTTCCTGTTCTGGAGATAGCCGCAGAGCAATATCGCGAATAATGTCTACTGTTGAAACAGGAGTAGGCAATGGCAGAAGACAGCGACGCAGAAAAGACCGAACCCGCGTCAGCCAAGCGCCTGGAGCAAGCCCGTGAAGAAGGCGATGTTCCCCGGTCGCGCGAACTGGCCACGTTTACCGTCTTGATGACCGCCGGCGTGGGCCTGTGGTTGACCGGCAGCGGCATGGTGCGCCAGCTGAGCGCAACCATGGTGTCCGGCTTTTCCTTCGATCGCGACCAGGTGTTCTATTCCGACGTGCTGATCCTGCGCGCGGCCAGCGACATCGTGCAAGTGATGCTGGCCTGCCTGCCGCTGGCGCTGGCCATCATGGTGGTCGCGCTGGCATCGCCCTTGCTGATCGGCGGCTGGCTGTTCAGCGCCAAGGCATTCACCCCCAATTTCGGCAAGCTCAACCCGTTCAAGGGCCTGGGCAATATGGTCTCGACCAATGCCCTGGTCGAACTGCTCAAGGCGATCGCCAAGACCATCGTGGTGGGCACCGTGGCCTGGCTGGTGGTGATGAGCCAGAAGGAGGCCGTGATGGGCCTGGCGCTCGAACCGCTGCGCCTGGGCGTGGCCCACATGATCGACTTGTTGGCGTCGGCCTTCCTGTTCATCGTGGGTGGGCTGGGCGTCGTGGCCGCCATCGACGGCCCCTACCAGATGTGGCATTACGCCAACAAGCTCAAGATGACGCGCCAGGAAATGATCCAGGAGTCGAAGGAGTCGGACGGCAATCCCCAGATCAAGGCCAAGATCCGCCAGCTGCAGCGCCAGATGGCCCAGCGCCGCATGATGGCCGACGTGCCGACCGCCGACGTGGTGGTCACCAACCCGACCCACTACGCCGTGGCGCTGAAATACGCCGACGGCCAGCGCGGCGCGCCGCGCGTGGTGGCCAAGGGCAGCGATGAAGTGGCGGCCAGGATCCGCGAACTGGCGAAGGAACACAAGGTGGCCCTGCTGGAAGCGCCGGCGCTGGCGCGTGCGCTGCACAAGCACGCCGACATCGGCGACGAGATTCCCGAAGCGCTGTATTCGGCCGTGGCCGAAGTGCTGGCCTATGTGTTCCAGCTGCGTGCCTTCAACCAGGGCGCCGGCAAGCATCCCGACCGTCCGACCAGCCTGCACGTACCGCCAGAGCTCGATCCGCATAACCCGGCTTCGCACCTCATGCCCGATAACAATACCGGAGCAACACCATGAACAGCATGAAACTACCAGCCTGGATGAGCGGCATGAAGGCGGGCGGCAATGCGCTCGCCGCGCCGGTCATCATCATCCTGCTGCTGGCCATGATGATCCTGCCGCTGCCGCCGTTCGCGTTGGACGTGTTCTTCAGCTTTAACATCGCGCTGTCGGTGATCGTGCTGCTGACCAGCCTGTACACGGTCAAGCCGCTCGACTTCATGGCCTTCCCGACCATCCTGCTGGTATCGACCATGCTGCGCCTGTCGCTCAACGTCGCCTCCACCCGCGTGGTGCTGACCGAGGGCCATACGGGCGGGGCGGCGGCCGGCAAGGTGATCGAAGCCTTCGGCCACTTCCTGATCGGCGGCAATTACACGGTCGGTATCATCGTCTTCATCATCCTGACCATCATTAACTTTACCGTCGTCACCAAGGGCGCGGGCCGGATCGCCGAAGTGGGCGCCCGTTTCGCCCTGGACGCCATGCCGGGCAAGCAGATGGCGATCGACGCCGACCTCAATGCCGGCCTGATCGCCGAAGACGAAGCACGCCGCCGCCGCACCGAAGTGGCCCAGGAAGCCGAGTTCTACGGCGCCATGGACGGTGCTTCCAAGTATGTGCGCGGCGATGCGATCGCCGGCATCATGGTGACCGTGATCAATATCGTGGGCGGCTTGCTGGTCGGCATCCTGCAGCACGACCTGCCGTTCAGCCAGGCGCTCGAAACCTACACCCTGCTGGCCATCGGCGACGGCCTGGTGGCCCAGATCCCGTCGCTGATCATTTCGACCGCGGCCGGTATCGTGGTCTCGCGCGTGGCCAGCGACCAGGACATCGGCACCCAGCTGGTCGGGCAATTGTTCGCCAAGCCGGAAGTGCTGTACATCACGGCCGCCATCATCGGCGGCATGGGCTTGATTCCCGGCATGCCGAACTTCGTGTTCCTGCTGCTGGCCGGCGCGCTGGCGGGCACGGCTTACCTGATCGCCAAGAAAAAGAAGGCGCCCAAGGTCGAGGAAGCGGCGGCGCCCAGCGCGGCCGCCGCGCCGGAAAACGAAGAGGCGAGCTGGCAGGACATCATGCCGGTCGACACCCTGGGCCTGGAAGTGGGTTACCGCCTGATTCCGCTGGTCGACAAGACCCAGGGCGGCGAGCTGCTCAAGCGCATCAAGGGCATCCGCAAGAAATTCGCCCAGGAAGTCGGCTTCCTGGCGCCACCGGTGCACATCCGCGACAACCTGGAATTGAAGCCCTCGGCTTACCGCATCACGCTCAAGGGCGTGGAAGTGGGCACCGGCGAAGCGCTCAATGGCCAGTTCCTGGCGATCAATCCGGGCATGGCCAGCGGCACGCTGCCGGGCCTGGTGACCACCGATCCGGCCTTCGGCCTGCCGGCCATCTGGATCGATGCCGGCTTGCGCGACGAGGCGCAAAGCATGGGCTACACCGTGGTCGATGCCGGCACCGTGGTGGCCACGCACCTGAACCATCTGATCACCACCCATGCGTCCGAACTGCTGGGCCGGGCCGAAGTACAGGCGCTGCTCGACCACCTGGCCAAGGATGCCCCGAAACTGGTGGAAGACCTGGTGCCGAAACTGGTATCGCTGTCGACCCTGCAAAAGGTTTTGCAGAACCTGCTGGTGGAAGGCGTGCACATCCGCGACATGCGTTCCATCATTGAAACCCTGGCCGAATATGCGCCGCAAACCCAGGACCCGAACGAACTGACGGCCGTGGTGCGGGTGGCGCTGGGCCGGGCCATCGTGCAGCAGCTGTTCCCGGGCACCAATGAACTGTCGGTCATGACGCTCGACAACCGCCTGGAGCGCCTGCTGATGCAAGCGCTGGGCGCGGGCGGCGACGGGGCAGGCATCGAGCCTGGCCTGGCCGATACCATCGCCCAGCAGGCCGGCGTGGCCGCGCAGCAGCAGGAGCAGATGGGGCTGACGCCGGTATTGCTGGTGCCGGGGCCGCTACGGGCCATGCTGTCGCGCTTCCTGCGCCGCGCGCTGCCTCAGCTCAAGGTGCTCTCGCACAATGAGATTCCCGAGACCAAAACCATCCGTGTCACCAGCCTGGTCGGGGCCGGTGTGTAAAACACCACGCGGGGGGAAATGAAGCCATTTCCCCCGCTTTCTCCACTGATCGTTTCTCCTCTGCATCGTCAATAATCGACACTGTGATCAAGGTTTGTGCCTCATGTGAGTGCACAGCGCCAAGCAGGTACCAGGAGTCGACGATGAATGTCAAAAAATTTACCGCAGCAACGTCCCGCGAAGCGCTGCGCAAGGTGCGCGATGCGCTCGGTCCGGATGCCGTGATCCTGTCGAACCGCCCCGTCGACGGTGTCGTCGAAATCCTCGCCCTGGCCAATGACGACGTCGCCTCGATGTCCTCGCCGGCGCCCGACACCGAAATGTCGCAGCCGCGCCCCAGCCTGTCGATGCCGCCCGAATCCTATGCCAACCGCCGCACCGTGCCGGAAGCCTTCGACATGTCGCTGGTGACGTCCCAGATGTCGTCCATGATGCAGCAAGCCATTGCCCACGCCAAGGACACGGCCGCCGCCGAAATGTCCGGCATGATGAGCGAAATCCGCGCCATGCGCGGCCTGATGGAGTCGCAGCTGGCCGAGATCGCCTGGGGCACCACGCAGCAGCGCGAACCGCAGAAAACCGCCGTCCTGCGCGACATGCTGGCCGCCGGCTTTTCCGCCAGCCTGTCGCGTTATCTGATCGAAAAACTGCCAGCGGGCAAAGACAGCGCCGAGAGCATGCGCTGGATTAAGACCGTGCTGATGCGCAACCTCTCCACCATCAGCAATGAAGATGAAATCCTGGAAAAGGGCGGCGTGTTCGCCCTGGTCGGCCCGACCGGCGTCGGCAAGACCACCAGCACCGCCAAGCTGGCCGCGCGCTGCGTGATGCGCCACGGCCCGGAAAAGCTGGCCCTGATCACCACCGACGCCTACCGTATCGGCGGCCACGAGCAGCTGCGCATCTACGGCAAGATCCTGGGCGTGATGGTGCACTCGGTCAAGGACGAGGCCGACCTGCGCATCGCCCTGAAGGAATTGCGCAACAAGCACACCGTGCTGATCGATACCGTGGGCGTGTCCCAGCGCGACCACAACGTGGCCGAGCAGGTGGCCATGCTGTCCGACAGCGGCGCCAATGTGAAGCGCCTGCTGTGCCTCAATTCCACCTCGACCAACGAAACCCTGAACGAAGTGGTGCGCGCCTACCAGGGCAGCGGCCTGGCCGGCTGCATCATGACCAAGCTCGACGAAGCGGCCTCGATCGGCAATGTGCTCGACGTGGTGATCCGCCAGAAGCTGAAACTGTTCTACATTTCCAACGGCCAGCGGGTGCCGGAAGACTTGCACCTGGCCGACCGCGGCATGCTCATCGACCGCGCCTTCCGCCTGAAACGCGGCGACGCCGCCACCCAGTATTCGGATGCGGAACTGCCGCTCGTGATGGCGGGCGCCTCCAGCGCCAAGAACGACCGCAGCCTGCGCGAGGTGCACCTTGGCTAACTTCGATTTCGACCAGGCCGAAGGCTTGCGGCGGATGCTGGCCGGCCCCAAGCCGCGCATCGTCACCTTCCTTTCCGCCACCCCGCAAGACGACAAGGGCGCCATGCTGGTCAACCTGGGCGCTTCCCTGGCCCGGGCCGGCAACGACGTGCTGATCGTCGACGCTTGCCACAAGGAATACGGCGTGGCCCAGCGCCTGGGCGTGGACCATGGTTCGTCCCTGCTCAACGTGGCGCGCCAGGAATGCGGCCTGAACCAGGTCATCAACCAGGTGCCGCAAGGCTTCGGCGTGGTCAGCATGGCGCGCGGGCGCGGCGGCCGGGCCGGTCCCGACGAGGCGCGCCGCCTGGCCAAGACCTTCGACGTGCTGGTCAAGCAGACCGGCATCGTGATCGTGGACGGGGAATTCGGGCCCGATGCCAGCTTTCCGGTGCCCATCATGGACAGCGCGGAAATCGTGGTCCAGGTCTCCACCAGCGCCGCCTCGATCACCGCCGCCTACGCCCTGATCAAGCGACTTTCGCAACAATTGGGCCGCCGCCCCTTCGGAATTCTGGTGACCGGGGCTTCCGAAGCCGAGGCGAAGGTGGTATACGATAATATGTCATCTGCGGCAAGTCGCTACCTCGCGGTGCAATTGACGTCGATGGGCTCGGTGCCGGCCGACGAATACCTGCATCGCGCCGCCCGGCTCGGTCGTGCCGTGGTCGATGCATTTCCATTGGCGGGCGCATCTGTTGCGTTTCGCCGCCTGGCAGGGCGTTTTGCCCTGTCCGGTATGCCACAACTTGGTCGCACAGGGGGAAACACCCATTTTGGCTCATAGAACACATCGATAACCATGTATACGGTCAAAGGGAAAGCGGACAAGGACCACTTACTGACGGAGCACATGCCGTTGGTGAAGCGTCTCGCCCACCATATGAAGGCCAAATTGCCGCCGAGCGTGGAAGTCGATGACCTGGTCCAGGCTGGCATGATCGGCTTGCTCGATGCGATCAACCGCTACGAAGAGACCCATGGGGCCCAGTTCGAGACCTATGCCGTGCTGCGCATCCGCGGCGCCATGCTCGACGAATTGCGCAATAGCGACTGGCTGCCGCGCTCGATGCGCCAGAACATGCGCAAGATCGAAGCGGCCATGAGCGCGCTGCAGCAAAAGCTGGGCCACCCGCCGTCCGAATCGGAAGTGGCGAAAATGCTCAAGCTGTCGCTGGCCGACTACCAGGACATGCTGTCCGACGGCGGCGGCCACCAGCTGGTGTACTACGAAGATTTCCACGATAACGAAGGCAACGACAGCTTCCTCGACCGCTACGCCGTCGACGACGCCGACCCGCTGCGCAGCCTGCTCGACGGCGATTTCCGCCAGGCCGTGATCGACGCGATCGACGGCTTGCCGCCGCGCGAGAAGATCCTGATGGGCTTGTACTACGAAGAAGAATTGAACCTGAAAGAGATCGGGGCCGTCATGGGCGTGTCAGAATCGCGCGTTTCGCAGTTGCACACCCAGGCGGTGGCGCGATTGCGGGCGGCACTACGGGAGCAGGCATGGACTGGGCCAGCGTAATCGGGGTGGCCCTGGCGCTGGCCGGGCTCCTGCTCGGCCATGGCCTGGAAGGCGGCAAGTTCGCTTCCCTGGTGCAGCCGGCCGCCTTCGCCATCGTGGTGGTGGGCACCTTCGGCGCCGTCCTGCTGCAAACCGAGGCCCCCACCTTCATGCGCGGCATGCGCATGCTGCGCTGGGTCTTCAAGCCGCCGCCGAGCCAGCGCGCCAAGCTGGCGCGCGAGATCGCCATCTGGAGCATGCATGCGCGGCGCGACGGCTTGCTCTCGCTCGAGCAGTATATGCAGGGCAACAAGGATAAATTCGTGCAAAAAGGCTTGCGCCTGGTGGTCGACGGCATCCACCCGGAAAAGCTGCGCAGCCTGCTCGACACCGAGGTCACCGCCTACGAATTCGGCCAGCGCCAGGCCGCCAAGATCTGGGAATCGGCGGCCGGCTATTCGCCCACCATCGGCATCCTGGGCGCCGTGCTGGGCCTGATCCACGTGATGGAAAACCTGTCCGATCCGTCCAAGCTGGGCAGCGGCATCGCGGTCGCCTTCGTGTCCACCGTGTACGGCGTGGGCCTGGCCAACCTGTTCTTCTACCCGATCGGCAACAAGCTCAAGGCCATCGTGGCCGAGACCGTCACCCAGTATGAAATC
The DNA here is from genome assembly GCA_040388805.1 of Pseudomonadota bacterium. Classification (GTDB taxonomy): domain Bacteria; phylum Pseudomonadota; class Gammaproteobacteria; order Burkholderiales; family Burkholderiaceae_D; genus Telluria_A. The sequence goes on along the minus strand of JAZKBE010000059.1, from coordinate 104,380 downwards.
CTGACCGATGTGTTTTACGACATCGCCAGCGGCGACCATTCGCGCGTCATCGAAGAGCGCGTTGCCAGCCTGCTGTCGCGCCCCTGATCATGGCCCGCAAAAAATTCGACGAGCAGACCGAGAACCATGAGCGCTGGCTCATTTCCTATGCCGACCTGATCACGCTGCTGTTCGCCTTCTTCGTCGTCATGTATGCCATTTCGGTGGTCAACGAAGGCAAGTACAAGGTGTTTTCCGTGTCGCTGGGCGACGCCTTCAGCCGCAAGACCAGCACCAGCAGCTACGATCCGGGCCAGGTGCAAGCCATCCTGCCGATACCCACCGTGCTGGCCAAGCGCCGCATGGACGCGCTCAAGCGCGAAAAGGAGAACCTGACCCGGCTGGCGCGCGACCTCAGTTCCACGCTGGCGCCGCTGGTGCGCGAAGGCAAGGTGCGGGTGACCCAGAACAGCCGCGGCGTGACCGTCGAGATCAATGCCAGCGTGCTGTTCGATCCGGGCGAAGCCAGGCTCACGCCCGAGTCGGACGAAGCGCTGCGCGCCCTGGCCGTGACCTTGCGCAATGACCCGCACGCGGTCCAGGTCGAAGGCCATACCGACCCCACCCCCATCGCCAACCAGCTGTTTCCCTCGAACTGGGAGTTGTCCGCCGTACGCGCCGGGAGCGTGGTACGCTTGTTCATCGATAGCGGCGTGGCGCCGGAGCGCCTGACCGTGGTCGGACATGGCGCCAATATTCCGGTGGCATCGAACGCCACGGCGGAAGGCAAGGCGCGCAACCGGCGCGTGGCGGTCACCATCCTGTCCGCCTTGCCCGATACCACCACCGAAATTCCCACCCGCTGATGAACCTGGAGAAGCACTGTGAAAAAGACCACGATAGCGGCACTGGCGCTCCTGGCGTTCGGTCCGGCGCAGGCGTTTGAAAAGATGGCGCAACAGGCCAGGGTGGCGTCGGTCGGCGGCAAGGTGCTGGTCACCATGACGGTCGAGAACGGCAGCGGCAAGACCATCTACGTGCCGAAGGCGGTGTTCAAGGACCAGGAAGTCTTCGGCCGCATTTTCGACGTGCTCAACCACGCTTCGCGCGTGGAAATCGGGTATACCGGCCCCATGGTCAAGCGCGGGCCCTACACCAAGGACGACTACGTGGCGGTCAAGCCCGGCGCCAAACTGAGCAACACGATCGACATCACGCGCAGCTACGCCTTCATGAAGGGCACCCACCGCTACGAGCTGACCTACTCGGGCAGCATGCTGCCGTCGCTCGACAAGGTCGATGAAGCCACGCCCGTCACCGTGGCGCCGGCGACGTTTTCGCATACCGTCAAATAGACCGCAGCCCATGACAAAAGGGCGCCCTCGCGGGCGCCCTTCGTTTTTCCGTTTGCAACTTATGGGCTTTTTTATCAGTTCAGCGCGGGGGTATTTTCTGCGAAATACTCATGCGAGTCGGCATTGTCGAGTGCCTTGGTCGGGTTGCTGATGGCCAGGCTGGCGGCGGCGGACTGGCCGTAGGCATGGTCGTCCGTGCCGGCGACGACATTGAAGTGGCTCAGCTCGTGCACCAGGGTGCCGCCTTTCGAATCGGTACCGGACATCGGCGCCGACCAGAACGCGTTGCAGACGTAGATCTTGTACGGCTGGGTCGGATACACGTAGGCGTAGTAGGATTGCTTGCAGCTGCAATCGACCACTACCGGCTTGGTGTCGAGCGCGTTCTTGATGTTGGCGAAGTGCGACTTGGCCGTGGCATAGCGCGACGAGGTATAGCTGCCGAACCACTTGCTGTAGCGGGTGCCGCGGGTACCGTTGTTCAGGTAGGTATTGCTGCTGTTGGCCATGGTCTTGGCCGCCGAAATGGCCGAGGTGATGGTGCTTTGCTGCGACGAGGTGCAGCTGGCGAAGGACACGGCCTGGGTGCCGACCATGCCGCCGGCCTGGGCCTTGGACATCTCGTCGCCGGCCACCGTGCCGCGCGCCTGGCGGCCGTTGATGAACAGGGTGGTCGGGCTGGACGCGATTTCATCGACCTGCGAAGCCACGGCGACCTTGCCCATGGTGTCGGTCTTGTTGGTGAACAGGTTCACCGAGGCGGCGTGGTAGCGCACCGAGTAGTCGCCCGTCACGCTCATGTCGTACAGCGCCGAGATTTCGACCTTGGTGGTGTGCGAGGCGCCCGGTTTCAGAACGTAGTAATCCTTGGCCGTCGGGGCGGGGCGCTTGTAGTGGGCGCCCAGGTAAGGCACTTTCACGCCGTCGCGGGTCACTTCGAAGATATGGTCTTCGATGCCGCCGAACGGGGTGTGCCATTTCAGGATGTATTGCGGCGACGCCGAGGTGTTGGTGATCGTGACGGTCAGTTCGACGTCGTCATCCTTCGCCAGCGAACGCTTGGTCGGCTCGACGCTGACCGTGATTCCGTTGGAAGCGGCTTGCGCCGAAAAGCATGCTGCCAGTGCTGCTGCCGTTACCCCAGCTTTTACCAAGTGATTCCAGTTCATTTTTTCTCCGAGAAGTAATGTTTAGGTTTCTTGTTAGCTTTATTGCCGAGTCCCGCGCGCCAACCACATGCATACAAAAGCGAACTCAACGGCTCATCGTCACATAAACATTAGTTGGGAGTAAACGTTGAAAAGTTGGAAATTGTGACTTTTTTCTGAATTCTCAATGTATTTTCAGAAACTCGATTCCACAGTGCAATTTTCTATTTTCTCCTTTGAAATCAAGCTTGTTGTGGCAGTATTTTGCTGATGACTGTGACAATGGATTGTTAAACTTTGGACATTTTTACAAGTGGATGTTCAATTTGAAAGGCGCAAAAAAATGGGTTGGCGCCTTGCGGCGCCAACCCGTTGTTTTTTTGCTTCAGTCGCTTACAGGGCCGGGGTGTTCTCGCTGAAATATTCGTGCGAGTCGGCATTGTCGACAGCCTTGTTCGGGTCGCTGATCGCCAGGCTGGCGGCGCCCGACTGGCCATAGACCCAGTCATCGGTGCCGGCGACGGCGGTGAAGTGGCTCATTTCATGCACCAGGGTGCCGCCCTTCGAATCGGTGCCGGTCAGCGGCGCCGTCCAGAAGGCCTTGCAGACGTAGATCTTGTACGGCTGGTTCGGGTACACATAGGCGTAGTAGGTCTTCTTGCAGCCGCAGTCGACATTGATGGCCTGGTTGGCGAAGGCACTCTTGATGGCGGAGAAATTGGCCTTGACCTTGTTGATGCGGGTGGTGTCCGCCGCGCCGAACCACTGGGTGTAGCGCGCGCCCAGCGAGCCGCCCATGTAGGCATCGGCGCCGTTGGCCATGGTGCCGGCCGCGGCGATCGCTTGCGAGACCGTGGTTTGCTGGGAAGCGGTGCACTTGGTGAAGGACAGGCCGGCGGCCATCGGGGTCACCGGCGCCGCGGCCTTGGTCGTCAGGTCGGTACCGCGCGGCAGGCGGCCGTCGATCCACACCGACACGGCTTCGGACTTCAGTTCGCCGACGGCTTTTTCGGTGGCGCCGAACATGGCGAGCGACTTGGTGTTGTAGCGGATCGAATACTGGCCCGTGACGCTCATGTCATAGATGTCGGACAGTTCCACCTTGACCGTGTGCGAGGCGCCCGGCTTGAGCAGGTAGTAGTCGGACGCGGTCGGGGCCGGTCGCTTGTAGTGCGCGCCCTGGTAGTCGACCTTGACGCCGTCGCGGGTCACGTCGAACAGCGCTTCTTCGACTTCGGCGAACGGGGTATGCCATTTCAGGACCAGTTGCGGCTGCGACGAGGAATTGGTGATGGTCACGCGCATGGTGACGTTGTCGGTCTTGCCGAGGACGGCCTTTTCAGCGGCGATCGAGGCGCTCACGCCTTTCGGTGCCGCCTGTGCGCCCACGCATGCCGCGATGGCGACGATGGCAAAGCCGGCCCTGCTCATGTGATTCAAGTTCATTGTGCTTCTCCGAGTAGAAAGATCATTTTTTTGTGTGGCGTCTCTCACCGGGCTCGTGGCCCGGAACGGACGCCATTCTGTATGAGTTGTCTATACAAACACTCATCTATACATACTCACGGATTCACGCGCGGAAGTAAAGTTGATTTAGTTAATGTGTAAATTTTTACACGTGCATACGTGCGGTGCTGGAACTTTGGGCGCGGGCATGGTAAATGCCGCCATCGTCGGCCCGGGTCAGCGGGAAGTGAGGGTGCTGCCCGGCGTTGCGGTTGGTGCGGGTTTGCCTGCCTGGGTCTGGAGCTGCTCTATCAACTGGTCCGTGGCCGCCAGCATGGCGTGCGCGGCGTCGAGTTTTCGTGACGCGTCCGTGTTATCGAACTGGAAGAATGCCAGGACCATGTCGAGGCCCGTGTGGCGGGCGACGAATTGTTCCGGCGAAAGGCGGTAGCGCCCCCCGACGACCAGGGCCGGAAGGTGGTTGACCTGGTAGCGCTGGCGGGTCGCTTCGGCGTCGCGCACCTTGGCCGATACCGCGGCCGAGTGATAGGCCTGGCGGAATTGACGCGCGTCGAGGCCGTTCGACAGGGCGAACTGGAGTACCGCGCCGTCGTCGAACAGCCGGCGCGGCTGGTCGTGAACCGCCGTGAATATCTTCATGTGAAGCTGGGGCAGGACGCCGAGTTCTTCGAGGGTGAAATGGAGCCGCTGCAAGGCAATACTATCTTTTCCAAAACTGATGGGGATGCGCTTGAATGCCACCCCCTGGCGTCCCGTCGTCGACCAGCGATGCAAGGAAGGTTCGAACGTATGGCAATGCCAGCAGGTATAGGAAAAGAAGGCAAGTACTGGCACCGTCCCGTGCAGGGCGGGGTAGGGCGCCGGCAAGGTGTCATAGCGTGGCGCCGTGCTTGCCGGCGCCGCAGCGTGCCCCGCCAATGGCATCGAGGCCAAGGCGGCAAGGCAGAACAGCAGCGCGCGCAGGAAGGACGGGGAAGGGGCAGGCTGATTTTTTTTCATGGTGGGTACGATTAATAGTTTTGCCAACTGGCAGCGCCGGTTGGGCAGGTGATTGCGCGCGGCGGTCCGCTCAGGCCGGACATCACGCACGTGGTTTTTCCTCGCCGGGTCATGCTGTAGTACACGACGCCGCTCTCGTCCGGCGCGAACCTGCCGCGTCGTTCATAAGTTGAGAGATCGATATACGCCTTTTCAATTTCCACGCCGAGCGTGCTCAATTTCGACGCGCTGCTTTTGTCGATCGCGGCAAGCCGGCCCTCCCTGAGTTCACGATCGATCAATCCGGCACTGTCCATTGCCGCCTGGCGCAGCCCATGTTCCGGGCTGGCCTGCTGGAAGGGAGCAAGTTCCAGCGTGCGCTCCGGGACCGCCACGGGCGCGTCCTGTCCTGCCTTGCCTGAACGGATGGCAGGCTGCGCGGGCCGGTACCTGGCCCGGACTGTGGCGTCCGGCGCCGCTGCCGGCAGGCTGTCGCGCAGCAGGACCAGCAAGCGCGGCGCGCTGTCCGGCGCCACCGGCAGCGGCGTTCTTGTTGGCGTCGAACCGGCCAGCACCAGGACAAACAGGGCGGCATGGATCAACAAGGACGTGAGTGCCGCGCAGCTCGTGCTTGCGCGCCTGCGCCAGTGTGTCGTCAACGACATGCTTTATCGGCCCGGAAGCGACGCTTCCGGGGGCAAGCCTTCGGCCAGGGCGGGCGTCAGTTCGATCAGTGCCTCGTTGCTCCAGGCCTTGTCGTGCAATGGTGCATAGTAAGCCTGGGCGCGATGGGTCAGTTGCAGCGTCTTGCTGTTCCCGTGCTCGCTGATCCGGACGGCTGACAGGCGACCCCGCGCAAAAAAATCCATGCCGAATTTTGCGGAATTGCACGGCGAATCCATGAACTTCAATGCGGCACGGGCCATGAAGGACGCTTCGGCGTATTCCATGCGCCAGACGATTTCGCATTCCATCCGCAAGTCGCCAAGGCGCAGGCGGCTGTCGCTGGTGCCGGGCGAGCGGACCTGTGGCCGGAGATAGATCTCCTTGCGTTTCGCGTTCATCATGAATTCCGCAGCTTCCCCCAGGCCCGCTATCTGCGCCGGCAGTTCGAAGCTGGCATCGGATGCCATCGGGATGGTATGCGATGCCTCGCCGTCGGACACGATCGCCTTGAGCTCGCCCCGGTAAGCCGATCCGGAACGGTTCACGATAAAGAAGCGCAAGCTCGCCTGCGGCGCCAGCGCGCGCAGTTCGGTCATGGCTGCCCTGGCCTTCTGCAAGCCCCGGTAATCCGTGCGAAACGGATCCTTGAAGGATAATACGGTCACCTCGGCCACCGCCTTGTCGCCATCGCCGGGAGGCGCCGGCTCCTGCGCAAATCCCGGCGCGCCAAGGACAGCGGCGATGGACATTATCGCCAGTCGGGCATGCAGCGGCGCCAGCGGGCTCATGGACGTACGCATAGCACGCCGTTGCCAAGCAGTTTCATGATCAGGCTCTCGGACGAGCCGGCATGCGTGGTGGCATGGGCAAACCGGACCGGGTGCGCGGTAAACATCGCCAGGAAAGCCATGAACGCCGGGGAAATAAAAGTGGATCGGTAGTGCTTGCGGTCGAACAGCAAGCATTCATTTTCGGCTGGAACCGTCAGGCTGAAGCGCGCGTTGTCGAAGGCGAGGCAGGTATCGTCCGCCAGGCTGTTCACGTCGTGGGGGCGTGCTTCCGGTTCCACCTTGGACAAGAGCAGGGACTGTTCCACATAAAACCAGCTTTCCCATTGTTGCGGATGGGAAGCGATTGCCGCCTCCAGTATATGGTAAAGATTCTGCACGGCGCGCCTGGCGTAGGCATCTTTTTCCTCCGCCGCGTCCGGCACGACGGGCGCGCGGAAGCTGATGTGGTTTTTCCACAGGTCGCCTGGATCGCGCGACAACACGACTGGCGTCATGCTGACATTGGCCATGTGGGACATATACGCAACGCCTTTGCGGGCATCGAGGATTTGCCCGAAAAAATCCACCGCGATCCGGTTGTCCACGCCACTCCTGCCGGCGTCGACGCCGGAATTGCCGTCGATAAAGACGACCAGCGAGCGGCCCTGCTTCAATTGCCTGAGCATGGTGAACATCACGCCGCCTTGAGCCGTGCCGATGATGTTGCAGCAATCCTCGGGCGCGCCAAACCGCTGCGCGGCGCGGCGCGCCACTTCGTCGAAGTCGCGCCGCTGGAGATTGGCCACGGCAGAATCGATGAGCAAGGTGAACTTGATTTTCTTGCTGACCAGGTAAGGGATCAGCAGGCGGTAGGATCCGAGGTGGTAGGAGCAGAAGATGGTCGGCTTGTCCTGCGCCGCGCTGCAGTGCTGTTCGCCGTCGGCGATCAGTTCATCGACCAGTTGCAGGTGAACCTGGTCACGCACCGCCCATTGCTGATGGAAAAGCATGTCCTTGATGAGCGCGTCATGATCGGCAAGCGGCACTGCCGGCAGCAGATTGTAAAGGCTGGCCGAGACGATGGTTCTGCGCTTGAGGTCGGAACCTGACACGTCCTTGTCGCTGTCGTGCTGCATGCTGGCGCGCAGGCCGTTGATCTCGTTTTGGTATGAAACATCCATTATTGTTGTCCCCAATGTTTGGCGGTCCGCCATCCTGACCGGAGCAGGCGCAGCGCGAAGATAGTCATGATGAGCGCATTGACGACGATGCCCGCATAGCGCAGCCGGTCGCCTTCGGCAAAGCCGACCGCGCCGGCCTGCATGACGAATTGATAGAAATCGGTCGAGGTCAGCCGGAAGAATTGGACCAGGACAAAGATGAGGAAGACATTGAACAGCACCGAGCCGAAGGCATGCAGCGGCAGCGCCAGGCCGCTTCCATCGACGGGGCGGTTGCTGACCTTGTTCCATTTCAGCAGGTTCAACAGATAGGCGTGGCCGGATGTGCGCAGGTTGTGGATCTGGAAGAAGTCGGCATAGACCCAATAGCCGTCGAATTTCAGGAAGGGGTTCAGGTTCAGTATCACCAGGCTGGAATTGAGGTAGATCAGGATCAGGCAGACCGTCGTGACCTGGGGATGCACGTCCACGGCGAAGGTGAGCATCAGGAACGCGTTGGCCAGCAGCTGGAAATAGATGCCGCCCAGGTTCACCACCACCCGCTGCTGAGGGGAAAGGCTCCAGACATTGGTCACGTCGGCATACAGCACCGGAAAAACCAGATACATGCCGCCGCCGATGTTGCCCGGCGCGGCCCCGAAGGAATACGCTGCGCTGGAATGCCCGATTTCGTGCAGCAAACCGATCAGCAGCATGCCGCAAGCGATGGCCGCGAATTCGGCGCCATGCTCGACGCGGGGGAAATCGCTGCTGCCGGCCGAATGCCACAGCAGGAAGGCCAGCGACAGCAGGAAACTCAGGGGCAGCCCAAGCAGGAATGCTTTGGACGCGAATGCATGGCGTGTCCACTCGAGCAGCCATCGCCAATTGTCGAATCTGGCGATCGTGAAACGCAGGTAGATGTCCTGTTCCGCCTGCCGTTCCTTGCCGCCTGTATCGCTGAGGTTCAAGGGAACAATCTTGTTCGCAACGACGCTTTCGAACTCGACCATGCTGAGCGCGCGCGACAGGATGCCGCTCCGGTTCACCGAGGCCAGCACGTCCGCGGACGGTTTGCCGCTCGCCATTTCCAGCAAGATCAGCCTGACCAGCGGCGAAATGTAGACCGCGCGCCCACGGAAGCGCAGGAGGAAGTGGTCGGCTCCATTGACGGCAACAATGTCGATGTGCTTTGAGATAGGGGGATAATTGGACATGAGGCTCACATGAAAACTGCACACCTGGGTGTGCAGTTTCTTTCAACAATATTCAGATACGACTACATCCAAACCTTAGTTCGGATTGTCGCAATGGCCTTCGACCGGCCATTTCGGGTCACCGGTGCCGCAGCACAGGCCGCAGGAACCGCCAGCGCAGCAATACAGCATTTCCAGGCGCTGATCCAGTTCGGTGACGGTCAGGCTGTTTTCGAGTTCTTTTTCAAACGACATTTTCATCTTTCTGATACGAGGCCTACTCTCTTCAGTTTTCGGCAATCCTGACTAAAACATAATTTTATCAAGAGAGCAATATATTTATCAGTGACAATTGTCAATACATTACTGTGAATGTTGGCGGCACAATGGAAAACGGCCGCATTCGCGGCCGTCACGGGATCGTCGGGACAGAGGTCAGCCGACCACCAGCTTGCGGGTCGCGCTGGTGACGGTGGCCTGGCCGCTGGGGCCGTAAAAGCCGGTCTCGGGCGCGCCGGCCGGCACCCGCATGGCGTCGATCAGGGCCTGGTTGTTGCTCATCTGCTTGTTGATCAGCATGCCGTTCAGGCGGTTCAATTCCTTCGCTTCGCGCGCCAGGTCCAGCAATTGCTGCCAGCTGGCCGCGGCCGCGCTATCCTTGCCCTTGTCCAGCCAGGCTTGCATGCCGCTGTCGGCGGCGTCGCAACCGGCGCCGGCCAACAGCTGATGGCGCTGCGCGGCCAGCCTGGCCATGTGGTCGATCCACTGGGATTTTTGCTGCATCAGGGAATTGAGGCCGTCGGTATCGGCACTGACCAGGAAAGCTTGTTCCTGTTTCATCAAGCCGGTGAGCGACTTGAGCAGAGTAATTTCTTCGGACAGCGTGGCATTCGGGCTGGCAGGGGCCATGATGAAAAGGTCGCTTTATATCGCTTTATCAGCGTTTGCGAGAGTGCAGCAGGTCACGTACTGTTTCCAGGAGGCCGTCTGCCACTTTCTCGGAATTGACTTGGAACTGGCCGTCGGCGATAGCGAGCTTGATGCGTTCGACTTTCTTGGTGTCGAACACGGCGCCGCTACCGGCCGTGCTGGCCAGGGCTTGCCCTTGCGACGACAGGCGCACGCTATCTGTGCTGGCCGGTGCGGCGCTGGCGGCTTTCTCGGTACTTTTCGCGCTGGTCGCCGGCGTATTGGTCGCCGGCAGGCCAGGGTTACTTTTAATGGTGTCGTTAATTTTCACAGCAGTATCCTTCTCTGGTCGGAGTAAAAACCCCGGGGTCTGCCTCGGTAACGGCCAATCGCCCGTAAACTTTAGCGTAAAACCCGCTGCTTGAGGAAACCTTGCTTAAAAAATCACCTCGACCAGTCCATTTGCCTTGGCGACGCCACTGATGATGGCCCCGTTCGGCGTCCTTACCTGTACTACCTGGCCGGCGGCGGCCGTGCCGATCGCCTTGGCCTCGGCGGAAATGCTGAAACCGGTTCCCGTCGATACCAGCCGTACCGCCTGGCCTTGCTGCACCACCGGCTTGCTGCGCAGCGTGTCCTGGCGCAAGGGCGCGCCCGAGGGCAGCGAGATGGTGCTGCTGCGTCCGATGGCCTGGGCCATGTCGGTCAAGGTTCCGTTCGGCAAAGCGGCCAGGTCGCCCTTGACCATCACCAGTTGCGCCGCGTCGATGGGCTGGCCCTGTGCCAGCGGCACGGCGGCGGCCACGTACTCGGCCAGCACGCTCACCTGAGCCTGAATATACACCGTCCATGGCGTGGGCGCCGCACAGCGCACGCCCACCGTGGTCTTGCCCCAGGCGCGCGCGCCCGGCTGCTGGAATGCCTGCGGCGCGGCGCAGGCGGCCAGCGCCATGCGGCCGTCGAGCGCGCCCATGGTGATGGTGATCTTGCCGGGCAAGCCGGCGGACTGGGCCTGCAGATATTCCGCCGCAACGGCGCTGACGGCGCCCAGGTCCTGGTTCGCGGCGTGCGCAAGCGGGGCGGTGAGTAGGAGGAGGGCGAGCAGGGCAGTTTTCATGGGTGGCATTCCTTGGAGTGCAGCCATCTTAGGCCTCGCGCGGCCTGGCCGAATCCACGAATAGCCGCGGTTTGACTGCCTTTATTGCCCGATTGATTGTTTCGAACGGACCGTATCATCGATCCTGTCTCATAAAAGAAGTGAACCGGAGCCTGACATGATTGGCAAACTCGACGATTATTTTCGCTTTAACGAAGCCGCCCTCAGCCTGCGAGCGCAGCGCCAGGAGCTGCTCGCATCAAACATCGCCAACGCCGATACGCCAAACTACAAGGCCCGCGACATCGACTTTGCCAGCGCCTTGCAGGGCGTGCTGGCCCGCACCACGCCGCCGGCCGGCGTCCTGGCCCAGACCGCGCCCGGCCATGTCAAAGGCGCAGGCCAGAGCGGCGACTACCTGCCCAACGGCACCCCGGTCCTGTACCGCCACGCGGCCCAGGCCAGCGCCGACAACAATACCGTCGACATGGATGTCGAGCGCAACCAGTTTGCCGACAACGCGCTGCGCTATGAAGCGGCGGTCACCTTTCTTAATAGCCAGATCCGCGGACTGATGTCGGCGATCCAGGGAGGCCAGTAATCATGTCCCTATTCAATATATTCAATGTTTCCGGTTCAGCCATGAGCGCCCAGGCGCAGCGCCTGAACACGGTCGCTTCCAACCTGGCCAATGCCGACAGCGCCACCAGCGCCACGGGCGAAGCCTACCGCGCCAAGCAGGTGATCTTCGAAGCCGTGCCCACCACGGGCGGCGGCACCGGGGTGCGCGTCCAGCAGGTGATCGAAGATGCGTCGCCGCTCAAGCAGGTGTACGATCCAAAGAACCCCTTGGCGGACGACAAGGGTTTTGTCGCCATGCCCAATGTGAACGTGGTCGATGAAATGGTCAACATGCTGTCGGCGTCCCGGTCTTACCAGACCAATGTGGAAACCATGAACGCGGCCAAGTCGCTGCTCATGAAAACGCTGACCCTCGGTCAGTAAGCGAAGAAAGCCCATCACCATGTCTACCGTCAACGCCCCGCCAACCGTCGTCTCCCAGGACCTGCTCAATTCGGTCAACACCAAGAAAACCGTCGCCGCCGAAGGCAGCGTCCAGGCCGACCAGGACAAGTTCATGACCCTCTTGGTGACCCAGCTCAAGAACCAGGACCCGATGAACCCGCTCGACAATGCCCAGCTCACCAGCCAGCTGGCCCAGCTGTCGACCGTCACCGGCGTCAACAAATTGAACACAACGCTCGAATCGCTGAAAGCGAGCTACCAGTCGTCCGAAGCGCTGCAGGCCACCAATATGATCGGCCATGGCGTGCTGATCGAAGGCGGCAAGGTCGACCTGTACAACGGCAAGGCCGTGATGGGCATCGACCTTGCCACCGGCGCCGACAATGTGCAGGTCATCATTACCGATCCGCGCACCGGCAAGGATGTGCAGACCATCAACCTGGGCGCCCAGCCCGCGGGGACTTACCCCATCGCCTGGGACGGCGTGCCCGACCCGAGCAAACTCGACGCCGCCGGCAAGCCGATCACGCTTGCCAACGGCAATTACCTGATCAGGGTTGTCGCCGAACGCGGTGGCGAACAGCTCAAGGATGCCAAGACCCTTTCCTTCGACACGGTGGCCAGCGTGAGCACCAACGTCAAGGATGGCGTGAAGCTCAATTTGCCAACCCTGGGTACGGTGACCATGGGCCAGATCAAGCAGATTATTTAACAAGCCGCATTTACTTTTTTACCAGGAGAACACCATGTCTTTCCAACAAGGACTTAGCGGCTTGAACGGCGCTGCAAAATCGCTCGACGTCATCGGTAACAACATCGCCAATGCGAGTACCGTCGGTTTCAAGAGTTCGCAAGCCCAGTTCGCGGACGTGTACGCCAACTCGCTGAACGGCGCGGGCGGCAACCAGGCCGGTATCGGCTCGAAAGTGTCGCAGATCGCCCAGCAGTTCACCCAGGGCAATATCGAAGCGTCCAACAATCCGCTCGATATCGCCATCAACGGCGCCGGCTTTTTCCGCACCACGGTGTCGGGCGCGGTGCAGTATTCGCGCAACGGCCAGTTCAACCTGGACAAGGAAGGCTATATGGTCAATGCCCAGGGCGCCAAGCTGACCGGTTTCAGCGCCAGCGCGACGGGCGCCATCCTGGCCGGTTCGCCCGTGCCTATCCAGATCAATACCTCGGACCTGAAGCCGGTCGCGACCACCCGCGTCGATACCGAGATCAATCTCGATTCGGGCAGCATCATTCCGCTGACCACGCCGTTCAACGCGACCGACCCGACCACCTACAACAAGCAGACGCCGATCGACGTCTTCGACAGCCTGGGCAACCCGCACGTCATGTCGACCTTCTACGTCAAGACCGGCGCCGGCGCCTGGGATGTGTATTCGGCGGTCGATGGCGTGGAAATCACCAACCAGCGTGTCGCCGGCGCATCCCGCCTCGACGCCGCCGCATTGCAGGAACGCGTCGAGTACCAGGCTGCCGTCACCGGCGGTACGGTCGCCCAGTCGGATGCCCAGCAATACGCCGCAGCTGCGGTCGCCGCCGTGCTGGCGGAGTTCGACCTCGTCAGCACCGATGCCGTGGTTCGCCAGGCGATCGACGACGCGGCTACCAGCGCCGGCAACACGGTGGGCATCGCGCCTGATGAAATCGATGCCCTGATCGCCGCCGCCGTCGTCGTCCCGCCAACCCGTTCCGGCTTCCTGATTTTCGATAACGCCGGCGCCCTCGATGCGGCCCAGATGGCTAGTGCGCCAATTCCGCAAACCCTGCCGCTGACTGTGGCCCTGCCGATTTTCCCGCCGACCGGTTCCAATCCGGTGCTGACGGTCAGGCTCAATTTCGCTAACTCGACCCAGTACGGCGCCGCCACCAGCGAAAAGAAAACCACCCAGGACGGCTACACCGCCGGCAGCCTGCAGCGTTTTTCGGCAGGTTCCGACGGCATCATCCTGGGCCAGTACAGCAACGGGCAGTCGCATCCGCTGGCGCAGATCGTGCTCGCCAATTTCTCCAATCCGAACGGCCTGTCGCCGCTGGGTAACAACGCCTGGGCCGAAACGTCCAATTCGGGCACGCCGCTGGTCGGCACCCCGAACTCGGGCAGCCTGGGCGTGCTGCAGTCGTCGGCGGTGGAAAACTCCAACGTCGACCTGACCGCGGAACTGGTCAACATGATCACGGCGCAGCGGGTCTACCAGGCCAATGCGCAGACCATCAAGACGCAGGATTCGGTGCTGCAGACGCTGGTCAACCTGCGCTAAGCATCAACAGGGTAGAACGTGGACAAGCTCATCTACACGGCCGGCAGCGGCGCCAAACATATCCTGGAAAAGCAGGCGACGGCGTCGAACAACCTTGCCAACGTCACCACCACGGGGTTCCGCGCGCAGATCGATTCCTTCCGCGCGGTGCCCATCGTGGGCGAGGGCTTGCCCACGCGCGCCTTCGTGGTCAATGCCACGGTCGGATCGGATTTTTCGTCCGGCCCGCTGCAGATGACCGGGCGCGACCTGGACGTCGCCGTCAAGGGAAAGGGCTGGCTCGCAGTCCAGATGGCCGATGGCAGCGAAGCCTATACCCGCGCCGGGGCCTTGCAGATGAATGAAAACGGTTTGCTGCAAAGCGCGCAGGGCCACACGATCGCCGGCGACGGCGGACCGATCTCGGTGCCGCCCGAAGTGTCGGTCTCGATCGGCGGCGACGGCACCATTTCGACCATCGCCACCACCACCAAGCCGGGCGCGCCTACCGTGCTCGGCCGCTTGAAACTGGTCAACCCGCTAGAGGCCGACATGGTGCGCGGCGAAGATGGCTTGTTCCGCCTGAAAGATGGCAGCGCGGCCCAGGCCGACCCGAACGTGGTCGTCGCCGGCGGCGCGCTCGAGGGCAGCAATGTCAGCCCCATCGACTCCATGGTGACCATGATCGCGCTGGCGCGGTCCTTCGATCTCCAGATGAGTTTGATGAAGAATGCCGAGAATAACGCGGCGAAAGCTACCCAGATCCTCGCTTTGAACTAAGCGGTCGGCGCGCATAATTGTTCCATTGACCGGTGCAGGGCGTATTTCGTCTTCCGCCGTAACTGGAGAAGACAATGATTCGTTCCCTGCACATCGCCAAGACCGGCCTCGAAGCCCAACAGACCAACCTGGACGTTATTACCAATAACCTGTCCAACGTCAGCACCAACGGCTTCAAGCGTTCACGCGCCGTCTTCGAAGACCTGCTCTACCAGAACGTGCGCCAGCCCGGCGCCCAGTCTTCCCAGCAAACCAATTTGCCGTCGGGCGCCCAGATCGGTACCGGCGTGCGCGCCGTGTCCATCGAGCGCATCCATACCCAGGGCAATCCCCAGTCGACCGGCAATTCGAAAGACGTGATGGTCAACGGCGCCGGCTTTTTCTCGGTACTGCTGCCCGACGGCACCGCCGCCTACACCCGCGACGGCTCGTTCCAGAGCGATTCGAACGGCCAGCTGGTGACCTCGTCCGGCTTCGTGGTGCAGCCCGCCATTACCGTGCCGGCCAACGCCACCTCGCTCACCGTTGGCCGCGACGGCACCGTGTCGGTGACCATTCCCGGCACCACCGCGCCGTCGCAGATCGGCAGCTTGCAGCTGACCACCTTCGTCAACCCGGCCGGCCTGGAATCGAAGGGCGAGAACCTGTACGTGGAAACGGGCGCCTCGGGCAGCCCCAGCACCAATACGCCGGGCACCAATGGTTCGGGCGTGCTGATGCAAGGCTATGTCGAAACCTCGAACGTGTCGGTGGTCGAAGAGATGGTCAATATGATCCAGACCCAGCGCGCCTACGAAATCAACAGCAAGGCCATCACGACGTCCGACCAGATGCTGCAAAAGCTGGCCCAGCTCTGATCGCGCGGAGAACCCTCATGAAACTGCTTGCCATCCTCGCCCTCGCTGTCCTGACCGGCTGCGCCGCCACGCCCAGCTCGATCGTGCAGCTGCCGACGACCGCGCGTCCCATCCCGGCCGACAATGCGCCGCAGGCGAACGGATCGATCTACCAGGCGTCCCAGTACCGACCGCTGTTCGAAGACCGGCGCGCGCGCCACATCGGCGACATGCTGACCATCAACATCATCGAGAAAACCGCGGCCGTCAAAGCCGGCGCCAGTTCCGGCAACAAGAGCGGCACTGCCGGCTTCGCCGCGCCGGGCTTGATCAAGAACGTGTTCGGTTCGCAAATCGCGACCGAAGCGGCCACCAAGTTCTCCGATGCCGACAACCAGAGCGCCAGCAATACCTTCACCGGCACCATCGGCGTGACCGTGACCGAGGTGCTGCCGAACGGTAACCTGATCGTGGCCGGCGAAAAGCAGGTGGCCATGAACAAGGGCATCGAATTCATCCGCTTCTCCGGCATGATCAGCCCCGACAACATCGGCGTGGGCAACACGGTGTCGTCGACCCAGGTGGCCGACGCGCGCGTCGAATACCGCACCAACAGCCAGATCGACCGGGCGGAAGTGACGGCCATGGTGTCGCGCTTCTTCCAGTCCCTGCTGCCATTCTGATGGGACCCGCCATGCGCCGCTTCTTCCATTTCCTGACCCTGTCCGCCGTGCTGCTGGCCTTGCTGGCGCCGCAGCTGGTGCAGGCCGAGCGCCTGAAGGACCTGACCACGATCGCCGGCGTGCGCCATAACCAGCTCTCCGGCTACGGCATCGTGGTCGGCCTCGATGGCAGCGGCGACCAGACCACCCAGACCCCGTTCACGGTGCAATCGATCGTGTCGATGCTGCAGGCCAAGGGCGTCAACCTGCCGGCCGGCACCAGCCTGCAATTGAAGAACGTGGCGGCGGTGATGGTGACGGCTTCGCTGCCGGCCTTCGCCCAGCCGGGCCAGACCATCGACATCACGGTGTCGTCCATCGGCAACGCCAAGAGCTTGCGCGGCGGCACCCTGATCATGACGCCGCTGCAAGGCGCGGACAACCAGGTATACGCCATGGCCCAGGGCAATGTGCTGGTGGGCGGCGTGGGCGCGGCGTCCGGCGGCGCCCAGGTCCAGGTCAACCACCTGGCGGTGGGCAAGATTTCCGGCGGCGCCACGGTCGAGCGCGCCGTCGCGTCGAACCTGGGCGAGAACAACCAGATCCGCCTGGAGTTGAACAGCACCGACTTTTCGACCGCGTCCAAGGTGGTCGAGGCGATCAACAGCCATTTCGGCCCGGATATCGCCACCGCCCTCGACGGGCGCGTGATCCGCGTGCGTTCGCCATCCTCGTCCGACCAGCGGGTTGCCTTCATCGGCATCCTGGAAGGGCTGGAAATCAATCCCGCGCGCCAGGCCGCCAAGGTGATCATGAATGCGCGCACCGGCTCGGTGGTGATGAACCAGTCGGTCACGCTCGACAATTGCGCCATTTCGCATGGCAATCTGTCGATCACCATCGGCGCCGAGCCGCAGCAGGTCAGCCAGCCGGGCCCGTTCTCGGGCGGCCAGACCGTGGTGACCCAGAACACCAATGTGGAAATCAAGAAGGATCCGGGCAAGGTCGTCAACGTCAAGGGCGGCGCTTCGCTGGCCGAGGTGGTGAAAGCCATGAATGCGATCGGCGCCTCGCCGCAAGACTTGCTGTCCATCCTGCAAGCGCTCAAGGCCGCCGGTTCGCTGCGCGCCGATCTCGAGATCATCTGAGGACACCATCATGAGCATCGGCCCATCCAACGACCTGACCAGCAAGTTCGCCCTCGATACCAAGGGTTTGGGCGAGCTCAAGCAGTCGGCCCGGGCCGGCTCGCCGGAAGCGCTGAAAACGGCCGCCACCCAGTTTGAAGCCATGTTCATCAACATGATGATGAAAAGCATGCGCGACGCCACGCCCCAGGACGAATTGTCGGGCAGCGAGCAGACCAAGACGTTCACGTCCATGCTGGACCAGCAGATGAGCCAGAAGCTGGCCAAGCGCGGGGTCGGGCTGGCCGACGTGCTGATCCGCCAGCTGGGCGCCCAGGCGGCCAGCGCCCAGGCCCTGGCCATCGGCGGCGACCAGAATGTGCCCACCTCGAACGACATGCCGATCGGGCGCAATGCCATGGAGCTGATGAAGACGCCGGGCGCGCTGCTGGCCCCGTCGGTCTTCCCGAGCGGCAAGCCGCAAGCGCCCCACGTGAAGTCGTTCCAGGAAAAACTGTCCAGCCACGCCGCCGAAGCGTCGGCCGTGACCGGCATCCCGGCCAAGTTCATGCTGGGCCAGGCCGCCCTGGAGACTGGCTGGGGCAAACGGGAAATCAAGAACAGCGATGGCAGCAACAGCCACAACCTGTTCGGCATCAAGGCCGGTCCTGGCTGGAAAGGCAAGGTTGCCACGGCGGTCACAACCGAGTTCGTCAATGGCGTGGCGCAGACCCGGGTCGAAAAATTCCGCGCATATTCTTCCTACGCCGAGAGCTTTAAGGACTATGCTAAATTGATCACGACCAATCCGCGCTACGAAAAAGTGTTAGCAAATGCAACAGACGCGACCGGCTTCGCGCACGGCCTGCAGCGCGCCGGCTACGCCACCGACCCTCTGTATGCCGCCAAGCTAACGCGCATCATCAAGCACAATCTGGCATGATAGAAGAGAAAATAGTTTCCTCTTGGAAAATCAAGTTTCCCGCGTTTCTGCCGTAGACAAGTATATTCAAAGGAAAGAAACCACATCATGGCTGGAAATATCCTCAATATTGGCAAATCGGGACTGTTCGCGGCGCAGATGGGCCTGTCGACGACCGGGCATAACATCGCCAATGCCAATGTGGCGGGCTACAGCCGCCAGGTGGTGGTGCAATCGACCACGCAAGCCCAGAACCTGGGCAATGGCTTCATCGGCAGCGGCACCCAGGTGGCCGATATCAAGCGCTATTCCGACAATTTCCTCAATGCCCAGGTGCGTTCGGCCCAGGCATCGAAAAGCTCGCTCGATTCCTTCTATACCCAGATCAGCCAGGTCGACAACCTGCTGGCCGACACCACCTCCGGCCTGTCGCCGGCGCTGCAGGATTTCTTCAAGGGCGTGCAGGACGTCAGCTCCAACCCCGCCTCGGTCGCCTCGCGCCAGGCGCTGCTGTCGACCGCCGATTCGCTGGCCGCGCGTTTCCAGGGCTTGAATGGCCGTCTCCAGGAAATCCGCGAAGGCGTGAACAACCAGATCACCTCGAACGTCACGCTGATTAATTCCTACGCCGAGCAGATCGCCTCGCTCAATGAGCAGATTTCCGGCTTCAACGGCACTTCCACCGGCCAGCCGAACGACTTGCTCGACGCGCGCGACCAGCTCGTGGCCGACCTGAACAAGCAAGTCAAGGCCACCGTGGTGGCGGGCGACAACAATTCGCTGACGGTCTCCATCGGTACCGGCCAGCCGCTGGTCGTGGGCAAGAAAGCCTTCCAGTTGGCCGCGACCGTGTCGCCGACGGACCTGACCCGCGTGCAGGTAGGCTATGTGACCGGCAGCAAGGTCACGGTGCTGGCGGAAAATTCCTTGTCGGGCGGCGAGCTGGGCGGGCTGTTCGAATTCCGTTCCTCGACCCTGGACCGCGCGCAAAATTCGCTGGGCCGGGTGGCCATCAGCCTGGCATTTACCTTCAACGAGCAGCACCGGCTTGGCCAGGACGATTCCGGCAATCCGGGCGGCGACTTCTTTACCCAGGCGGCAGCGTTTGTCGGCCCGCATACCAACAACGCCGCCAGCAGCACGACCGCGATCACGGCCGTCGTCAGCGATCCGACGCGCCTGACCCAGAGCGATTACAAGGTGGGCTTCAACGGGACCGACTTTATCGTCACGCGCCTGTCGGACAACCAGCAGACGCTGATCGCCCCCTATCCGCAAACCGACCCGCAAACCATCGACGGCATCGATTTCACGATCACCGGCGCCTCGGCCACGGGCGACAGCTTCCTGGTGCGCCCGACCATCAACGGCGCCGGCCAGTTCAATGTGGCCCTGTCCGACCGGGCCAAGATTGCCGCCGCCGCGCCCATCATCACCAGCGCGCCGATTTCGAATACCGGCACGGCCAAGATTACCGACGGCAGCGTGGACGCCGCTTACCTCATCGCGGGCAACCCGCTGGTGGCGCCGTTCACCATTACCCAGGATGACGCGGCAGGCGGGCTGACGGGCTTTCCCGCCACGCAGGACGTGACGGTGACGGTGGGCGGCGTCGACACCGTGTACCCGGCCGGCACAAGCCCGATCCCGTTCACGGCCAATGCCAATTACAACTTCGGCGGCATCAACATCAGCTTTACCGGCGCGCCGGACGATGGCGACACCTTCACGGTGGGCCCGAACACCAGCGGCGTGGGCGACAACCGCAATGCGCGCCTGCTGGGCAAGCTGCAGACGACCAATATTCTCGACGGCGGCACCGCCACCTACCAGTCGGCCTACGCCGAGCTGGTCAGCTTTGTCGGCAACAAGACGCGCGAAGTGCAGGTCAACGGCGAAGCGGGCGAATCCCTGCTGGCGCAAGCGCGCCTGGCGCAACAGAACGTCTCCGGCGTGAACCTGGATGAAGAAGCGGCCAACCTGCTCAAGTACCAGCAGGCTTACCAGGCGGCGGGCAAGGTGATGCAGATCGCCAGCACGCTGTTCGACACCCTGTTGTCGCTGGGCCGCTAAGCACACAACGCGAAGGTTTATCATGCGCATCAGTACCAATACCATTTTCGAGACCGGCACCAAGCAGCTGGGCACCTTGCAGACGAACATCGCCAAGACCCAGATGCAGCTGTCGACCAACCGCCGCATGCTGACCGCCGCGGACGATCCGATCGCCTCGGCGCGGGCGCTGGAAGTGACGCAATCGCAATCGGTCAACACCCAGTTCGCCACCAACCGCCAGAACGCGCGCGGCTCGCTGTCGCAGGTCGAACTGGCGCTGGGCGGCGTGACCGGCCTGATCCAGGATGTGCAGACCCTCGCCGTGAATGCCGGCAATGGCGCGCTGTCGCAGGCCGACCGCGTGTCGCTGGCCACCGAACTGTCGGGCCGCCTGGACGACTTGCTGGGACTGGCCAACAGCGCCGACGGCGCCGGCGGCTACCTGTTCTCCGGATTCAAATCGACCACCCTGCCATTCACGCAAGACGCCACGGGCGCCCAGTACCACGGCGACCAGGGCCAGCGCCAGTTGCAGGTGGCGTCGTCGCGCCAGGTCGCCATCAGCGATTCGGGCAGCAGCGTGTTCGAAAACAATGTCACCGGCAATGGCACCTTCGTGACCGCGGCCGCCGTGGCCAACACCGGCTCGGGCATCGTCTCGTCGGGCGCGGTCTCGAACGCCGCCGCGCTGACCGGCAACAATTACACCATCACCTTTTCGGTGGTGGGCACGCCGCCGGTCACCACCTACGACGTGCTGGACCTCACGACCGGCCTGCCGCCGACCGACCTGCCGGGCCCGACGCCGTACCAGGCCGGCCAGCAGATCGCGTTTGAAGGCGTGGCCTTCGACATCAAGGGCATTCCGGCCAATGGCGACACCTTCACGGTCGAACCGAGCGAAAAGCAATCGCTGTTCGAAACCCTGACCAGCCTGATTGCCACGCTCAAGGCCCCGGTGGTGGGCGCGGCAGGGCAGGCCAGCCTGACGAACGGCTTGAACAAGGCGCACGAAAACCTCAGCTCGGCGCTGGACAATGTGCTGGGCGTGCGCGCCTCGATCGGTTCGCGCCTGAAGGAACTGGACTACCTGGACAGCGCCGGCGACGACCTGAACATTCAGTACGCCTCGACCCTGTCGACGCTGCAGGATCTCGACACCGTGGCCGCCATCTCCCTGTTCGCACAGCAGCAGTTCACGCTGGAAGCGGCGCAGAAATCGTTCAAATCGCTGTCGGGCCTGTCGCTCTTCAACTTCATCGGCTAAGCAAGTATTACCCAACCAGGGTCAGACCTCCACTGTGCAATATTCATTGCACAGTGGAGGTCTGACCCTGGTGGCGTTTACGGGTTGCTGGTTGGCGCCGGTGTCGGTGCCGGTGGGGTTGGCGGGGTGGGTGCGCTGCGCTTTTCGGCGGCACGCGGGATCGCGCGGGTCGCTTCGATGCCTTCGTTGAACAGGTTCTGCAGCGGGCCGCTCAGGTAAGGGAGCGACTGGCTGATCAGCAGCAAGCCCACGCCCAGCGAGATCGGAAAACCGATACCGAAAATGTTCAGCTGCGGCGCCGCGCGCGTCAATATGCCCAGCGCGACGTTGGTGATCAGGAGCGCGGCGACGATCGGCAGCGACAGCTGCAGCCCCGCGCTGAAGATCTTGCCGGCCCAGCGCAGCAATTCCCACGGCGCCCCGGCCGCGATCGGGGTGCTTGATACCGGCATGGTGACGAAGCTTTCGGCCAGCGCTTCGAGCAGGATCAAATGCCCGTTCACCGACAGGAAGGCCATGGTCGCGATCAGGGCCAGGAACTGGCTCACCGCCGAGGAGCGGCCCTTGGTCTGCGGGTCGAAAAAGCTGGCAAAACCCAGGCCCATGGTCAGGCTGGCGACTTCGCCCGCCATTTCCACCGCTGCGAACACGATGCGCATGGCGAAGCCCATGGCCACGCCGATCAGCAATTCCTGCAGCAGGATCAGGAAACCGGCCATCGACATCGGGTCGGCCGCCGGCATGGCGGGGATGGCCGGCGCCATGATCAAGGCCAGCATCACGCCCAGGATCACCTTGCCCGACACCGGGATGCTGGAATTGCCGAACAGGGGGGAGGCGGCGATCATGCCGAGGATGCGCGTCAGCGGCCACAGCAGCGCTGCGATCCAGGTGTTCATTTCTCCGCTGGTCAGCGTGATCACGCTCAGCCGATCAGCCCGGGGATGCCGGTGAATACCTGGCGCATGTAGTCGAGCATGACCGCCAGCATCCACGGACCGGCCACCACCAGGGCGACAAAAATGCCGACCAGCTTGGGGATGAAGGACAGGGTCGCTTCATTGATCTGGGTAGCGGCCTGGAAAATGCTGACGATCAGGCCGATGATCAGGGCCACCAGCAGCATGGGCGCGGCCACCATCAGCGTGACTTCCATCGCGGTGCGGCCCATGGTCATGACGGATTCGGGAGTCATGCGCCCTCCTAGTAGAAACTCTGGGACAGCGAACCGAGCAGCAGCTGCCAGCCGTCCACCAGCACGAACAGCATCAGCTTGAAGGGCAAGGAAATGACGGCCGGCGACATCATCATCATACCCATCGACATCAGCACCGAGGCGACCACCATGTCGATGATCAGGAAGGGGATGAAAATGGCAAAGCCGATCTGGAACGCGGTCTTCAGTTCGCTCGTGACAAAAGCGGGAATCAAGACCCGCAGCGGGATGTCTTCCGGCCCCTGCAGCGCGGCCGAGCGCGACATCTTGACGAACAGGGCCAGGTCGGACTGGCGCGTCTGGCGGATCATGAATTCCTTGAGCGGGGCCACGCCCTTGTCCATGGCTTCGGCCATCTGGATCTTGTTTTCCTGCAGCGGCTGGTAAGCGTCGACATAGATCTTGTCGAACACGGGGCCCATCACGAACAGGGTCAGGAACAGGGCCAGGCCCACGATCACCTGGTTCGGCGGGGCCGACTGCGTGCCCAGCGCCTGGCGCAGCAGCGACAGCACGATGATGATGCGGGTGAAGCTGGTCATCATCAAGAGCGCGGCCGGCAGGAAGGACAGCGCCGTCATCAGGAGCAGCGTCTGCACCGGCAGCGAATAGGCGGTGCCGCCGCCCGGGGCTGGCTGGCTGGTGAAGGCCGGGATGCCCGGCGCCGCCATGGCCAGGGCTGGCAGCGCCAGGGCTGGCAGCGCCAGCCAAAGGACGCAGGCGGCGCGCGAAATCAGCTTATTTTGCATTGCGTTTGTCGATCGTTTGTTTGAGCCAGTCGGCGAAGCTGCCTGCCGCCGGCCTAGGCGGCGCCAGCGTGGCGTCACCTTCCTGCTTGGGCATCGTGGCCAGCGCATTGACACGCCCGGGCGAGGCGCCCACCACGATCCATTGGTCGCCCACTTCGACCACCATGATCCGTTCGCGTCCGCCCAGGCCCAGCGCGCCGACGATACGGATGCCGGCCGCGCCGGCCGGCGCCCTGGGACCGAAACGCTTCATGAACCAGGCGAAGCCGGCCAGCAGGCCCAGCACCAGGGTCAGGGCGAAGATGGTTTGCACCAGGTTGCCGGCCGATACCGCCACCGCCGGTCGCGGCGGTGGCGGCAGCACGGGCGCGGTCTGGAGGGGGCGGGCGGGCAGGGCAGCGGCCTGGGGGGCGGCGGGTGCGGAAGCGGCGGGCGCATCGGCCCGCGCCGTGCCGGCCGCGAGGGCCGAAGCGAGCACCAGCGCGAGAGCGCCACGCACCATCATTTGTTGAGTTTTCGAATCCGTTCGGACGGCGTAATGATGTCCGTCAGGCGAATACCGAATTTGTCGTTCACCACCACCACCTCGCCCTGGGCGATCAGGCAGCCGTTGACCAGCACGTCCATCGGCTCGCCGGCCATGCCGTCCAGTTCGACCACCGAGCCCTGGGCCAGTTGCAGCAGGTTCTTGATGGCGATCTTGGTACGGCCCAGTTCCACCGTCAGTTGCACCGGGATGTCGAGGATGAAGTCGATATCGTTCGGGGTCTCGGTCTTGGTGCCCTTGTTCGAGAAATCCTTGAACACGGCGGCGCTGGCGGTCTGGGTCTGCAGCGCCTCGGCTTCCGCCTTGGCCTGCTCGGCAATGGCGGCGCCCCAGTCGTCGTCCATGCTCTGGTCGTCTTGATTATCGGACATCATGCACCTCTCTATTTAACGTCTGCATTTGCGAGCAATTTTTCCACTTTCAGCGCATATTGGCCGTTCAGTACGCCATACGTGCAATCCATCACCGGTACGCCGTCGACGGTGGCCTGGATCAGTTCGGCCACCTGCAGCGGAATGATGTCGCCCACTTTCATGTTCAGGATGTCATCGAAGGAGGCGCGGCCGGTCCCGAGGGTGGCCACCAGCTCGACTTCGGCGATCTGGATCTGCTGCGTCATCAGGCGGATCCAGCGCTTGTCCACTTCCAGCGCCTCGCCCTGCAGGCTCGAGGTCAGGGCGTCGCGGATCGGTTCGATCATCGAATACGGCATGCAGAAGTGAATCTGGCCGCTGACCGAGCCCAGCTCGACGGTGAAGGTGGACGACACCACCACCTCGTTCGGGGTGGCGATGTTGGCGAACTGGGTATTCATTTCCGAGCGGATGTACTCGAACTCGACCGGGAACACCGGTTCCCAGGACTTGGTGTAGGCCTCGAACACGATATCGAGGATGCGCAGGATGATGCGCTGCTCGGTCTGGGTAAAATCGCGGCCCTCGACCCGGGTGTGGAAGCGGCCGTCGCCGCCGAACAGGTTGTCCACCAGCAGGAATACCAGGCCCGGATCGAACACCATCAGGGCGGTGCCGCGCAGCGGCTTCATGTGCACCAGGTTCAGATTGGTCGGCACCACCAGGTTGCGGATGAATTCGCTGTACTTGGAGACCCGCACCGAACCGACCGACACTTCGGCGCTGCGGCGCAGGAAGTTGAACAAGCCCACGCGCAGCAGGCGCGCGAAACGTTCATTGATAATTTCCAGCGTCGGCATGCGGCCGCGCACGATACGTTCCTGGGTGGCCAGGTTGTAGGTGCGTACTCCCGCGGTTTCTTCAGGCGCGGCCGCGTCGTCCTGATCGCCGTTGACGCCCTTGAGCAGGGCATCAACTTCTTCCTGGGAGAGGAAATTATCGGCCATGACGCACTTACTGGATGATGAAGGATGTAAACAGCACGTCGCGCACTTCTTGCGGCTTGGACTTCTCGACGAAAGGCTGGTTGACGGCGGCGATGATTTCCTTGGCCAGCTGGCCCTTGCCTTCGGTGGTGGTCAGCTCGGACGCTTTCTTGGCCGACAGCAGCAAGAGCACGCGGCTGCGCACGCGCGCCATATTGGTCTTGATCAGTTCGACCTGCTCCAGGCTGGACACTTGCAGCGTCATGCCGATCTGCAGATACTGTTCGCCCGTTTCCGGCTGCAGATTGACGGTGAAGTTTTCAAGGACCACGAATTCCGGCTTTTCCGCCTTCTTGACTTCTTCCTTGTGCTCGCCGTCGCCTTTTCCTTGCGTGAAATACCACGCCGCGCCGCCGCCCAGGCCGAGGACCAGCACGCCTGCGATGGCGATGACCATCATCTTCTTTCCGGAAGATTTTGGTGGTGCTGCTTCCGCCGCTTTTGGGTCAGCTTTCATTTTTGGATTCGCTTTCAAGTTACCTCAACGCTGCTGAAAATGGATGATGCCGTCATTATGTCATTATCGGGAATAAATGAGCGGCGGGATACGTTGAAAAGAGGGAATATCACGATCCAACTCGTGGCATGTGCGGCCCTGGCCCGGAAATGACGTCCTTACGCGAAGGTATCGACCAGTCCCGGGCGCTCGCCCTGGCCGCGCGGACGCTCCGCCGCGCGCTCGGCCGCGGCCGATGCACTGCCGTTATTGTTGTCAACCCGGCCATGCGCGCCGCCGCCACCCTGGCGCTGCGATTCCGCGCCGGCCTGGCGCTGGTCGGCGCTGCCTTCATTGACGCTGGTCTGGCCCAGCGAAATGCCGCTCTCGCTCATCATCTCGCGCAACTTCGGCATGGCGTTTTCAAGCGCCGCGCGCACTTCCGGCTGGGCCGCCGAGAAGGTCACGCTGGCCTGGTCGTTGGTCACCGACAGGACCACTTGCATCGGTCCCATGTCAGGCGGATTGAGGGTCAGGGAAGCGCTTTGCTCCTTGCCGGCCACCATCCAGACGATTTTCTGGCCGACCTGGTTGTCCCAGGCAGGCGTGCCCACGCGGGCGGCGATCTTGTCGGCGGCAGCGCCCACGCCGTTGGCGGCCTGGGCCACGCCGAGCGAGGCTTGCTGCAAGGGCGACGCGATCGGCGCGGCCTGGATATCCTTGATGGCGCCAGTGTCCACGGCCACGTCGCGGCTGCGTTCGGCGGCCACGGGCGCCGTTTCGACGCGGGCCTCGATGGCAGGCAGGACCGGGCCGGCGGCGGCGCGCGGTGCGGCCGCGGCCACCGGAATGGCCGGCGCTTCCGCGGCAGGGCGCGGCCAGGCGGCGCCACGGTCGATGGCGGGCGCCGGCGTGGCGGCGTCGGGCAGGGCGCTCGTCGCCTGCAGCGCTAGGACCGTGCTCGCGGCCAGCGGGGCGGCATGCGCGGCCGCCGTCAATGGCGCAGCAGGTGCGGCGGGCGTGGCCTTGAACGGCGCGACGCCGGCCGGGGCCTGCAGCGCCGCGGCCTGGAGCGGCAGCGCCGGCGCTGCGGCAACGGGCACCGTGGCCGGCGCGGCCTGGGTCACATCGTCGAGCGCCGCCGCCTTGGCGGCCGGGACGGCGGGCATGCTGCCGGCCAGCGCGGCAACGGCCTTGGCCACATCCTGGGCGCCCACCGTCAGCGCGGGGGCGGCCTTGGCGATCTGGGCGCTGAAATCGGTGCTGGCGCGCGTGGCGACCGTGGTCGTGGCGACCGCCGGCAGCGTGTCGGCCGCCGTGGCGCCAACGCCGGCAATGGCGGCCGATTCGAGCGCCGGGGCCTCGCGCACGGCGGCGCTGGCTTGCAGCGGCATGTTGAAACTGGCCACCAGGGCCATCAGGTCGGCAACCGGGGTCGATGCGGCGGCCCTGGCGGCATCTTCCGCGCTTTCCGCGACCGCCTGCACTTCGCAAGCGGCGCCATCCTTGCAGTCGGCGGCCGGCGCCGCTTGCGTGGCGGGTTTGGCTTCCGGGGCCTTCGCAGGCGCAGCCGGCTGCTTGGCCGGAACGGCTTGCTTTGCCGCCAGTGGCGCGCTGGCGGCCTGGCGCTGGCTCACTTCGCGCGACAGGGCGGCGCTGAACTGGGCGCCGTCGGCATCGGCGCCGGATTTGGCGCGGGCAGGGGCAGGGCCGGGCGTGGTCGAGACCTGGATCGGGATGTTCGGAGTCTGCATGATCGGCAATCGTTAATGGTCACTGTGTGCGTTTGTAGTAAGCCTGGCGTGCTGCGTGTTCGTCCATCTGTTTCTGGTCGCGCTTGTTCTCGGCCTTGAGCGCCTCGACTGCCGCGCGTTCGTGCAGGGTGCGGTAGGACAGGCGCTTGCGCTCGCATGCCTGCCAGGCCGTTTTCGCCGCCGCGCTCCTGAAATGCGCATGCTTGACGACTTCCTTCTGGCCATTGATCGCGTTGTCCAGCTTGTCCATGAAGGCCACGAAATTCCGGTACGCCATCGGGGTAATGCCATTGACTTGCGCCGCATCGAGCTTCATCGCGTAATCGTCGCGGTAGCCCAGCAGCATGGCCAGTTTCTGTTCCGTCTCGTCGGCCGACCTCAAAGCCGCGCCCAGCTTCTTGGCCGCTTCGTCGGTGTCGCGCTGGGCCAGTTCGATCAGGGTCTCAAGGGCGGACGGATGGGCCATGATTCATTATAGGAGGGCAATACGCCGGACAATCAGTCGAATAGCGAGGTAAGTTGGCCCAAGCTCTCGAGCATGCCCACCTTGTCGGTGATTTCCTGGCACAGGAAGGCTTCGATCTGCTCGTTCTTGGCGATGGCCTGGTCCAGGATGGGATCGCTGCCGGGGGCATAGGCGCCCACGCTGATCAGGTCGCGCGAACGCTCGTAGCGCGAGTAGAGCTGCTTGAGGCGGCGCGCGGCCAGCTGGTGGGCGGTGCTGGTGATCGAGTGCATGGCGCGGCTGATCGATTGTTCGATGTCGATCGCCGGGTAGTGGCCCGCTTCGGCCAGCCGCCGGTTGAGCACGATGTGGCCGTCCAGGATGGCGCGCGCCGCGTCGGCGATCGGATCCTGCTGGTCGTCGCCCTCGGTCAGCACGGTATAGAAGGCGGTGATCGAGCCGCCACCTTCGAGGCCGTTGCCGGCCCGTTCGACCAGGATCGGCAGCTTGGCGAACACCGAGGGCGGATAGCCCTTGGTGGCGGGCGGCTCGCCGATGGCCAGGGCGATTTCGCGCTGGGCCATGGCATAGCGGGTCAGCGAATCCATGATCAGGAGGACATTCTTGCCTTCGTCGCGGAAGTGCTCGGCGATGGCGGTGGCGTAGGCGGCGCCCTGCAGGCGCATCAGAGGCGGGGTGTCGGCCGGCGCGGCCACCACCACCGAGCGGGCCAGGCCCACCGGTCCCAGGATCTGTTCGATGAATTCCTTGACCTCGCGGCCCCGTTCGCCGATCAGGCCGACCACGATCACGTCGGCCGTGGTGTAGCGCGCCATCATGCCCAGCAGGACCGACTTGCCGACGCCGGAACCGGCGAACAGGCCCAGGCGCTGGCCGCGGCCCACCGTGAGCATGCTGTTGATGGCGCGGATGCCGACGTCGAGCGTGTCGACGATGGGCGCGCGGTCGAGCGGATTGGCGGGGCGCACATTGATCGGGGCGCTGTCGTCGGTATTCAAGGGGCCCAGGTTGTCGAGCGGGCGGCCGGCGCCGTCGAGCACGCGTCCGAGCAAGCCCACGCCCACCGGCAGGTGGCGCGCGCGGTCGCTGGGGCGGCGCCGCGGGTGGGTGACCGAACCGGGGCGCGGGATCTGGGCTTCGACCGGGAACACGCGGGTGCCCGGCACGATGCCTTCGACATCGGATTGCGGCATCAGGAACAGGCGGTCGCCGTCGAAGCCGACCACTTCGGCCTCGACCCGGGCGCCGTTGGGCATGGGGATAGTGCAGGCGCTGCCCACGGCCAGGCGCAGGCCCACGCATTCCATGACCAGGCCGGCCACGCGCGTGACGCGGCCCGACACCACCATCGGTTCGACGAAGGCGGTCAGCGCGCCGCAGTCGCGGATATACGAAGACCAGCGCGCGGTGTGGCGATCAAAGGCGCCCATGTTACGGGCCCAGCCATTCGACATTGTTCTTGCCCAGCGCCGCGCAGAGGCGGCTCCAGCGCGACTGCGCGGAGGCGTCGATCTGGTTGCTGGCGGTATCGATCTTGCAGCCGCCGCGCGCGATCTGGACATCTTCGATCAGGCGCCAGCCGCCCTTGTCGAGCTCTTCGCCCATGGCGCTGCGCACCAGGGCCGCGTCTTGCGGGTTCAGTTGCAGCAGGGCCGGCTGCTGCAGCACCGGCAGGTAGCCGATCGCTTCGCGCACGATGGGGATGATCAGCTCGGGCTTGACCTCGAGCGCGCTGCGCAGCATGCCGCGCGCCAGCTGCAGGGCCAGGTCGAGCACGTCGGAGGCGATGGTTTCGTCGGCCTCGGCCAGGGCATGGCCGAAGGTGAGGGCGATCGATTGCAAGTGTTCGAGTTCTTTCGCCGCTTCGGCGCGGCCGATGGCCAGGCCGTCGGTGTAGCCGGCCGCGTGGCCTTCGTCGTAGCCGATCAGGCGCGCCTCTTCGCGGATGCCGGCGATGGTATCCTCGGTCGGCATCTCGATGGGCACGGGGCGCTTGGCCACGACGCTGGGGCGTTCGTCGCCGAAGGAATTCATCTCCCAGCGCTGGTAGGCGCTCTGCAGTTCTTTTGGCGTATCAGACAAACGAATCTTCTCCTTTTCCACCCAGGACGATCTGGCCTTCGTCGGAGAGGCGGCGCACGATCTGCAGGATCTGCTTTTGCTGGGCTTCGACTTCGGACAGGCGCACCGGACCCTTGGACTCCAGGTCTTCGCGCATCATTTCGCCGGCACGCTGCGACATGTTCTTGAAGATTTTTTCGCGCAAATCCTGCGAAGCGCCCTTGAGCGCGATGATCAGCATTTCGGACTGCACTTCGCGCAGCAGCAGCTGGATGCCGCGGTCGTCGATGTCGATGATGTTATCGAACACGAACATCTCGTCCATGATCTTCTGGGCCATGTCGTTGTCGTAGTTCTTGATGTTGTCCATCACCGAACCCTCTTGCTCGCCGCTCATGAAGTTGAGGATTTCGGCGGCGGCGCGCACCCCGCCCAGCGACGACTTCTTGATGTTCTCGTTGCCCGATAAGAGCTTGGTGAGCACGTCGTTCAGTTCGCGCAGCGCGGCCGGCTGCACGCCGTCCAGGGTGGCGATGCGCAGCACCACGTCGTTGCGCAGGCGATCGGTGAAATTGCCCAGGATTTCGCAAGCCTGGTCGCGTTCGAGGTGGACCAGGATGGTGGCGATGATCTGCGGGTGCTCGTTGCGGATCAGTTCCGACACGGACGAGGCATCCATCCATTTCAGGCTTTCGATGCCGGACGCGTCCTTGCCGCCCAGGATGCGCGACAGCAGCACCGAGGCCTTGTCGTCGCCCAGGGCCTTGGTCAGCACCTGGCGGATGTATTCGTCCGAATCGAGGCCGACGGTGGAATTGAGTTCGGTCTGCTGGCGGAAGGCGTCGAGCACGGTGACCACCTGCTCGTGCTGGACCGCCTTCATGGTGGCCATGGCCGCGCCCAGTTTCAATACTTCGCGCGGGCCGAGGAAGCGCATCACTTCGGCCGCTTCGACTTCGCCCAGGGCCAGCATCAGGATGGCTGCCTTCTGGATGCCATTATCATTCATTTGCGCCTACCCATGCCTTGACGACGTTGGCGACGACGCGCGGATCTTCCTTGGCCAGGTTCTTGGCCATCTGAAGGTTTTCCCGATACCCCTGGGCCTGGCTCGCTTCCATTTCCTCGAGCTGGGTGCGGGCGATGACGGCTTGTTCGTCTTCCGCGACCACGATGCGCGGCGGCGGTGGCGGCGGCACGTCGGCGATCTGGTCGAGCTTGCGCAGGACCGGGCGCAGCATCGGGCGCAGGATGCGGAAGAACAGATAGGTCAGCACGATGAAGGCCAGCACGAATTTGCCGATCTTGGTGGCCAGGGCCAGGTTGTCCGGATCGCGCCACCACGGAATGACGGCCGGCGGATCTTCCGGCTTGTCGACGCCCTGGAAGGGCGCATTGGTGACATTGAGGGTGTCGCCGCGCTCCTTGTTGTAGCCCATCGCCTCGCGCACCAGGTCGTTGATCTGCGCCACTTCGGCGGCGGTGAGGGCCTTGATGGTGACCTTGCCCGACTTCGGATCGACGATGCGGCGGTAGTTGACCAGCACCCCCACCGACAGGCGCTTGATGCCGCCCATGGGCTTTTGCTCGTAGCGGATGGTCTTGTCGACTTCGTAATTGGTGGTGGCATCCTTGCGGCTGGACGCCGTATTGCCGCCGCCCGGTGCAGGGGTGCCGCCGGCGATCGGGGCCGTGGCCGCGCCCGGCGGCTGGTTCGACAGCGCGCCCGGCACGCCGGCCGCCGGCGTCGCGGGGCTGCCCGCTTCGGACGTGGCCTGGCTGCGGATGGCCGAAGGTTCGGGCGGGGAATTGGGCTTGTAGCTTTCGGCGGCGGTATCGATCTG
Source organism: Pseudomonadota bacterium (assembly GCA_040388805.1). Lineage (GTDB taxonomy): Bacteria > Pseudomonadota > Gammaproteobacteria > Burkholderiales > Burkholderiaceae_D > Telluria_A. The sequence continues at coordinate 72,257 of JAZKBE010000059.1, read as the reverse complement.
GGCGAAGTCGATGTCGGCGGTCGCTTCGGCGCGCACATTGCCCTGGCCGACCAGGGGCGAAATGAGCGACTCGACCTGCTTGACGATGCCCTGCTGGATCTGGTTGATGTACTTGAGCTGGTTCGGATCGAGCTGCTTGGCGCCGCCCTGCTTGCTGGTGTCCGACAGCAGGGCGCCGGTCTGGTCGACCACGGTCACGTTGCCGATCAGCAGTTCGGGCACGCTGGAGGCGACCAGGTGGACGATGGCGCTGACCTGGGATTGTTCGAGCGTGCGGCCGGACTGCAGGTTGAGCAGGACCGAGGCGGTGGGCTTTTGCTGGTCGCGCACGAACACGGACGGCTTGGGCAGGGCCAGGTGCACGCGCGCCGAGCTGACCGCGGCCAGGGACTGGATCGAGCGCGCCAGTTCGCCTTCGAGGGAACGCTGGTAATTGACCTGTTCATGGAACTGGGACACGCCCAGCTTCTGGTTTTCCATCAGTTCGAAGCCCACATTGCCGCCCTTGGGCAAGCCCTGGGTGGCCAGTTTCAGACGCGCGTCGTGCACCTTGTCGGCCGCCACCAGGATCGCGCCGCCGCCCTCGGAAAACTTGTAGGGGATGGCCATCTGGTCGAGCGAGGCGGTGATGGCGCCGCCATCCTTGTCGTTAATGTTGGCGAACAGGACACGGTACTCGGGTACCTGGCTCCACATCCACACGCCCGCCATGATGGCGATGACGACCGCGATCCCGGCCGCGAGCGCGAAATTGCGGCCGAGCGGCGTTTCCAGGAAAGGGGTGGGCCCGGGCGTGATATCGATGAGGTCTTCCGCTGCTGCTGCCATGATGGGTTCCGAAATGATAGGGCGTAGGCGCCATTATGGCCGCCGGGGGCAACAATCAATCGCCGAAACAGAGCGTGCTTTCGCCCCTTGCTCGACCGAAATTATGGCGCCCGTACTGCTATTCTGGCAGCCTGACATCGCTTGCAACCCCATTGTACTCGCGTGGACCGGCTGCTTGCCGCGTTCGCCAGTGTGATGAACGGAGAACACCATGAATGTAGGATCCATCGACAGCGGGCGCATCGAAGCGATGATCGCCCAGCTCAAAGCGGCGGCGACCAAGCCGACCGGCGCGCCCGCGGCCCCGGCCGGGGCGGTGCCGGCCGCCAAGGTCGACTTTGCCGACGCCCTGAAGAACTCGATCTCCCAGGTCAGCGAAGCCCAGCTGAAGGCGGGCGAGATGGGCCGCGCCTTCACCCGCGGCGACGACAGCGTCAGCCTGTCGGACGTGATGGTATCGATGCAAAAAGCCAGCATCGGCTTCCAGGCCACGGTCCAGGTGCGCAACAAGCTGGTGTCGGCTTACCACGAGATCATGAACATGCAAGTCTAGGCGCGCCCGTCCCAGGCAGGCAGCCACAAACCGGGGTCAGACCTCCGAAGTGAAATGTTTCACTGCGGAGGT
>JAZKBE010000059.1:0-70794 GCA_040388805.1 Pseudomonadota bacterium | reverse complement strand
ACCCCGGTTTATTTTGGTGCAGGCTTAGCTCAGGCCGGCGATGCGGGCGTTGCGTTCGCGCTCGAGCTTGGTGATGTAGCGTTGGACGTTGGCGAGGTTGCCGCGGGAGATGTCGACGAATTTGCAGCCGAGGCGGCGGTTGGTCTTGCTGTTGAGCAGCGTCATGTCGAGCGAGTTGCGGATCTGCAGGGTGGTCGTGACCGGGCCCACGTCCGGCAGGTCGATGCGGCAGTCTTCGTAATTGTTGCCGATCGTGTTGCCCAGCAAGAGCTTGTTGTCGAGGATGGCGATGCCGCCGCAGCTGATGTCGGCCAGCGGAAAGACATTCGTGCCGCCGCCCAGCTCGGCCGGCATGGGGATCATCACACGCACCGGGTTGCTCACCGGCGTGGCCATGCGGTAGTACTCGCGCCGCTGCAGGCGGATCATGGTTTCCGGAATCGCTACCTTGAGCGCCGGGCCATTCTGGAACTGGATCGCTTCGACCTGTACGGCGCCGAACAGGATGCGGATCTTGTCGAGCGTGGTTTCGAAGGAGACGCGCTTGGCCGCCAGGATGCGCAGGTTTTGTTCCTTGTTGATGGAGCAATCGAGGATCAGGGCATTGCTGTCGGGATCGACATCGAGGATGGAGGTGACGCACACGTCCGCTTCGCCGTGGATCAGCATGCGGATCAGCTGGTTCTTTTCGCCGATCTGGCGCAACAAGGCGATGATTTCCCTGCGCGACTCGACTTCGTAATCGTGCCAGTTCTCTAATCCCGCGTCGTTCATTGATTGCATCATCAGCCGCTTTTGTTAGGGGTCGATCAGTAAGGCTGCATTCGGGGGGGCGGGAAGGTCCCCTCCATTCACTTGCGCAGATTCAATATGATATAGCCAGGCCAGAAGTTCCGCAATCGCACGATACAGGCCGGGCGGAATCTGGCCGTCCAGGTCGATATCCATGAGCAAAGCGACAAGTTCTTTCGACTCGTGCACATACACGCCGGCATCTTTCGCGCGCACGATGATCTGTTCGGCGATCAATCCCTTGCCCTTGGCGACCACTTTCGGCGCAGGGTCGCCGTCGCGGTAGGCCAGGGCCACGGCCGACTGCTGTTTCTTGCGCGGCGGCGCGGGCGTGGCAGGGTCATCGGCCATGGCTGCCTCGCCCGGCCCGGATATTGAGCGAGGAGAGCGGGTTACCGGACGCTTCCATCGCTGCGTTCAGTTCGCCCGCATGCTCGCGCAGCAGGGCGCCGATGCCGCTGGCACCGGCTTCGAGCTGGATGTGGATCTGGTCGCCCACCATCACCACGCTGGCGTTGACCTCGCCCAGCGCGGCGAAGCGCAGCCGCAGCGCGCTGCGCCAGGTGGGCGGCGGGGCTTCGTCGCCCCCGTGCTGGCGTTCGGGCGCGTCGCGCTGGATTTCCCAGTGCATGTCCTGGCCCGGCCACGGCTGGCCCTGCCAGGCAATGCGGGCCTGTTCCTGGGTTTGCAACTGCAGGTTGATGAACTGGGCGGTGGCATGGTCCGGCAAGCCCGCCTGCGGGCGCAGCCCCGCTTCCGGAATGGCGCTGTGAAAGCGCTGCATCTGCGGTTCGTGCATCAGCTCGGCCAGCGCTCGCTTGCCGGCCGACCATTCGGCCACATGCGATTCATAAAACAGGCCGCTCTTCGAGACCGCATCCTTGAGCGCGGCCGCCATTTTTTCCGGCGCCACGGTCGGGGCGTCGGCCAGCGGGCCGCGGGCGACGATGGCGCTGGGGGCCTTGTCGCCCTGCAGGGCGGCCGTCAGCACGCTGGTGATGACGCGCGCGGTGTCGCTGATCGAGGCCGGGGTGCTGGCCGGGTCGATCGCGGGCAGCTCGCTGGCCGGCACGATGGGCGCCTGGCGCAGCAGGGCGGCCGCGTGCGAGGTGGTGCGCAGGGCGGCCTCGGCGCCCCCTTTGGCCGGCGCGCCGGGCAGAGGGGGCGCGGCGGCGGCCGGCTCGTCGGCCACGCCTGCCGCCACGGCGGACGGCGCCGGACCGGGCGCGGGCAGCAGTTCGGGGTCGGCCGGGGCCAGGCCGGGCGCCGGGGCGCGGAACAGGCCGGACGGGGTGCGCGCCTGCTGCGCCAGCAGGGCGTCGACATCGTCGGCCAGGGAGTCGGCGGGCGCGGCTACGGGTGCGGCGGGTGCGGCGGCGGGCGGACGGGCCGGGGCTGCCGCGGCGGCCGGGACGCTGCCTTCCAGGTAGACCAGGGGCGCGGCGCGCGCGGGGGCGCCGGCGGCGCCGGGCAGCAGCGCCGGGCCGGCCTCGGCATACGCGACCGGGCCGGCCTGGCTGCTGATCTGGAAGGTGGGGCGGGGGGTCAGGGCCACCAGGGTCAGCGGCACCTGGGTGCCGACCTGGGAGCCGGGCGGCAGCAGCATGCGGGCCGAGGCGCCGGCCACCTTGACCAGGTAGCTGCCGTCGGTGAGCTTGGACAGGATGTCGCCCTGCAGCGAGCGGCCCAGCAGGCTGGCCATGGAACGCTGGAAAGCTTGCTGGCGCGGGTCCGCGGTGCTGTCGAGATTACTGAGGGCCTCGGCGCGGCCGACCGGACTGATGGTGAGATCGGTGCGCGGCAGCATGGCGCCCCCGCCTAGGCGCCGTAGGCCTGCGCGAGACGGCGCTCGGCGCCGGTATTGTTGATCAGGGCCGACAGGCGGGCCATCCATGGCAGCGTCAGGTCGCGGATCTTGCGGTCGTCGTCGAGCATCTTCTTGATGGCGACCACCTTGCGTTCGCGGCTGGCGCCGACCAGGGCCAGCGGCGGTTCATGCTCCTTGAGCTGGCGCACGTGGGCGGCGGTCTGCTGTTCCAGCACCACCAGGCGGTCCCAGTCGCCGTCGGTGGCGGCCTGGACCATTTGCTCGGTCAGCACCACCATCGCTTCGTACACGGACACCACTTCTTGACTAGTCATCTTCATGAATCAGGCACTCGCGAAAGTTGGAGAGGTGGGGAGGGCGCTCTTGGCCTGGTCTTGCACGGCGGGGGTGCCGCCGATGGCATTCCAGGCGCCGCGCAATTCACCCAGCAAGCGTTGCACTTCTTCCAGGATGTCGACCTGGTTTTTCAGGTTGGCCTGCAGCAGGCGCGCACCCATGTATTCGTACAGCGCGTCCAGGCCTTCGGCGATTTCGCCGCCAGCCTTCTTGTCGAGGGCGGCGCGCAAGCCGCTGTCGATGATCATGATGGCTTTCGAGATCGCCGCGCCCTTCGCTGGAATGTTGCCCGCCTTCATGTGCACGATGGCCGAGCTGACCGACACCAGCGCGCCGTCGAACAGCATCACGATCAGCTTGTGCGGGCTGGCCGAGGTGACGCCGGTTTCCATGCCCACCTTGGCGTAGGCATTGACGCCGCTTTGCTTGGATCCAAACATGTTTGTGTCTCCTATTTAACTCGTTTGTTTCGACAGGGCGGCGAACTGCTGCGTCAGGAAGGTCGAAGTGGCCGTCAGGCCGGCGATCGACACGTCTAATGCAGTGTACTGGGCGCGGTAGCGCTTTTCAATGTCGCCGAGGCGCAAGCCGAAATCTTCTTTCTGGTTATTCACATCCTTGATGCTGGCGTTCAAGCCGGTGGTGCGTCCGGCGATCAGGCCACTGGTGCCGAGGAAGGCGGCGGTCAGGTTTTTCAGCTGGTAGGCATAGCCCTGGGAAAAGCCGACCGTGCCGCGGTCGCCCAGGGCGCCGCCCGTGACTTCGATCTTCAGGCCGTCGGTATCGGTGCCGATGGCGCCGGTCAGGAACTGGCCCGAGCCCTTGGCCGGCTGGCCGCCGATGGTGCCGGCCACGTCGGCGCCGGCCACCGCGGCCGCGCTGCCGAAAATGTCGGCGTAGCTGGTGCCCGAATTGGACGACAGGGAAATATTCGAGATCGAGCCGTACTTGGCCGATACCAGCTTGAGCTTGCCGTCGTCGTCGATGGTGGCGTTGACCGCCAGGTCGTTGCCGGCAAAGCTGCCGGCGCCATTGATGGCCGACTGGAACAGGGTGGCCAGCTGGGGGGCGGTATAGGTGCCGGCCGCCAGCGAAAAGGTGGCGGTGCGGTTGGCCGTCACCGGCACGGTCTGGTTCAGGGTCACCGACCAGCTGGTGTTGGCGGCGATCACGGTCGACGGCGCCACGGCGGCGTCGCTGATCAGGCTGCCCTGGCTGGCCAGGGCGCTGATATTCAAGGCATAGTCGCCCGGCTTGGTGGCGGCGGTCGAGGTATTGAAGCTGACCAGGCTGTCCGAGGCATTGCCGACGGCGGCGAACAGGGCGGCGATGTCGGCGAAATTGTTCTTGACGGCGGTGTCGAGCTTGGACGAATCGAGGGTCAGGGTGCCATCCTTCTGGAAGGCGATGCCCACTTGCGAGAGCGAGGTGAAGTCGCCCGTCAGGCCGGTAATGCCCACCGACAACTGCTTGCGCAACTGGGTTTGCAAGGTTTGCACGGTCGAGTCGCCCAGCAGGGCGCCGCCCTGCTTGGTTTCGGCGTTGTAGCCCGAGACCGACTTGATCGAGGTATTGAGGTCGTTGTACGCCTTCACGAAGGCGGCCACGCCGGCCTTGACGGCGGAGGTGTCGCGCGCCACCACCAGGTTGGCGGTGCCGACCGAGCCGATGGTCAGGGACACGCCCTGGATGGCTTCGGCCACGGCATTCGTTTCGCTGGTGACGGCGATGCCGTTCACTTCCAGCTTGGTGCTTTGCGCGGCCGTGCTTTGCGACAGGTTCTGGACCCCGGCCGGATCGTAGTTGAGCAGCGCTTCGATGTCCGGGTCGGCGATGCCGCCGTCGGTGCCGGACACGGCAATCTTCATGCTCGAGGCCTCGCCGGTCTTGGTCGAGGTCAGCACCAGGTGGTTCGGGGTGCTGCTGCCGTCCGAGACGATGGTGGCGGTCACGCCCACATTGGCCTTGTTGATGGCGTCGCGGATGCCGGCCAGCGAATTGTTGGTGCTGTCGATGACCACCGTGCCGCTGATCTGGTTGGCGTTCTGCTCGAAGGTCGAGCCGCTGTAGCTGCCGCCCGTACCGGCCACGAAGCCGGCCGTGGCCGGGCTGGTGCCGCCGATGGTGATGGGGCTGGCGCCCGTCGCCGACAGGGTGACGGTGCTGGTGGTGGTGGTGATCGAGCCGGTGTTGGCCGAGACGGCGTCGGTGCCGATGCCGCCGCTGACGGTCCCGGTGACGGTTTCCGTGACCGACAGGTTGGCGCCGTCGGCCGCGGTAAATTGCAGGGTGCCGTCGGCGGCGCTGCCGGTGAAGGTGATGCCGGCCGCGGCCAGGGCGTCGGTGGTGCCGTTCTGGCCGGCCAGCACGGCATCGATCGAGGCCGCGGTCACGCCGGCGCCGGACGCCACACCGTCGGCCTGGGCCGCGATCTGCACCCCGCCCACGGTCAGGGCATAGGTGCCGCTGGCGCTGGTGTCGATATCGCCGAAGGTGGTGGCGCCGCCCGAGCCGAACAGGGTGGCCGAGGAGACGGTCGGCTGGGCCGTGGCCGAGACCTTGGTCGTGGTGTTTTTGGCATTGATGGCTTCGGCCAGCGCCTTGGCACTCTTGGTACCCGAATCGGTGGCAATCGCCGTGCCATTGATGGTCAGCGAACCGTTGCTGATGCCGCTGGTGGCCACCCCGGCGCCGAGCGCGGTGCCGGCCAGGCCGAAGCTGCCGCCGCTGGTGGTGCCGAGCTGGAAGGAAATGGTGGAGCTGGCGCCGGCGCCGATGGCGGCCGTGGTGCTCGCGCGCCCGGCCGTGGCCAGGGTTTGCGCCTGCGCCATCTGGGTCACATTGATGCGGTAGGTGCCGGGCACGGCGCGGCTGGTGGCCGAGCCGACCAGGATGTCGGTATTGGTCGAAAGCGAACTGTTGGACTGGAAGCTGGAGATCGAGGTCAGGCTGGACAGCGAGCCCTGGAAGCCGCTGATCCCGCCCGAGAGCGTACCGAGGGCCGACAGCTTGGCGTTGTAGCTGGCGACCTTCTTGTCCATGACAGCAAGCGGCGCTGCTTCGACAGCCATGAGCTTCGAAATAATGCCGTTTACATCGATCAGACCGGACCCAATGCCAGGTGACGAGATACCCACTTTTTTCTCCAGACGAAAACAACAGTATGAGACATTATCGGCAAAATCAAACAGGACTTGAGAAGGGGATTTATGGGCTACTTCCGGTAGAAAGTATTGCCTACAGTATAGCCCGAGGGGGCCAGGGGAGCGCACGGTAGGGGGGGCGCAAGGGCGAGCGCGTCCCGGCTGGCGAAGTGGCCTTCGTCAGATGCTGCTATCCCGGCGCGTGGCCGCGGCGGGAGGAAAAAAGTTACGCGGTCTGCTTGATCAGCAAGCCCTGGACCGTGTCGAGCGCCTTCGAAATTTCCAGCGCTTCGGGCGTGGGAATCTGGCGTATCACTTCCTTGGTCTTCTGGTCGACCACTTTCACGATGGTGCGGTTGCTGTCGGTGTCGACCGAGAACACCAGGTCTTGCGACAGGGTTTGCAGCGATTTGTTGATATTGGCGACTGCTTCCTTGACTTCATCCTGGGTGGGAACGGCTGCCGCCTTGGCCACGGCGGCCTTGGTGTCGACCGGTGCCGCTGCCACGCGGGCCTTGGGGGCGATGTTCGCGCCTTCGCCTGGGGTCACGGGTGACCTTGCCGGCGGCGAGCTGATAGCCTGAATGCTCATGATGCTTCCTTTGTGAAAATTCCCCGGCTGAAAAATCAGCCGGGGAACCGGGTCCGAAACTAGTTAGATGTTGCGCTAGTTCAGCTCGGTTTAACCACGCAGCAGGGCCAGCACGCCATTCGGCAGCGAGTTAGCCTGAGCCAGAATTGCCGTACCAGCTTGTTGCAGGATCTGGCCGCGGGTCAGGTTGGCCGTTTCCGAAGCGAAGTCGGTATCCTGAATGCGGCTACGTGCGGCAGAGAGGTTTTCCGAGGTCGTTTGCAGGTTGCTGATGGTCGAAGCGAAGCGGTTCTGGACAGCACCGAGCGAAGCGCGGTTGCTGTTGATCGAGGTCAGCGCCGCGTCGATGGTGGCGATCGCCGCATTCGCGCCTTCGGTGGTGCTGATATCGATCGCCGACACTGCCGACAGGGTCGAACCTTCCGAACCGTTCACCAGGGTGGTGGTGTCGGAGCTGACGGTGAAACCGGACGAGGACGAGAAGCTCAGTTCGCCGCCGATGACAACACCTTCCGAGCCGCCGGCGCCAATGCCGAGGGTGATCGAGGTCGCCGATTCAGCGCCGGTGGCGGTGAAACCGTCCAGGCTCTGGCCGGCGGTGGTGTTGGTGTTCTCGATCTTGATGTCGTCGCCGGTGGCGCTGGTCAGGACCAGGCCGCCTGCCTTGTCAGCCGTTGCGGTGATGCCGGTGGTGCCGCTCTGTGCGTTCACGGCCTGGGCGACTGCGCCGAGGTCGTTGCCGTCAGAAACAGTTGCCGAGATCGTCACTGGGGCCGTTGCAGCATTGGCGCCAGCGAGCTTGAAGGTGAAGCTGCCTTCGCTTGCCGCGGCATTCTGCAGGGTCACGGTGGTTTTGGCAGTGGCGGTGACGCCGGTGCTCGACGCGACGCCGTTGACCTGGGCAGCGATCGCCTTGGCCGACGCGTTGACGGCGATGGTCAGGTCCGAGGTCGAACCGTTACCGGCGACGGTCAGGGTCTGGGCATCGGTGTTGTTTACTTGCGTGGCGATCGTGGTGCCAGCGACTGCGGTGCTGATCGACGATGCGTCGGTGCGGGAAGCCACCAGGTTGTTACCGATGTCGGTCGACTTGGCCGACTGGATACCGACCGAGATGGTCTGGTTGGCGTTGGCGCCGACCTGGAACTGGGCATTGGTCAGGGTGCCGTCGAGGACGTTCTGGCCGTTGAACTGGGTCGTATTGGCGACGCGGTTCAGTTCCTGGGTCAGTTGCAGCGTTTCGCCTTGCAGCGAAGCACGATCTGAAGTGGAGTTGGAGCCGTTAGCAGACTGCACTGCCAGTTCACGCACACGTTGCAGCAAATCGCCAGCCGTTTGCAAGCCGCCCTCAGCCGTTTGAGCCAGCGAGATACCGTCGTTGGCGTTACGCACTGCCTGGTTCAGACCACGGATCTGCGAAGTGAAACGCTCGGAAATTGCCAGTCCCGCAGCATCGTCCTTGGCGCTGTTGATGCGCAGGCCGGACGAGAGACGTTGCAGGGAAGTCGCCAGCGAACCTTGGGAAACGTTCAGGTTACGCTGCGAGTTCAACGAGGCGATATTGGTATTGATACTTGCAGCCATTTTAATTCTCCTAACTGGTATTTCGGGGTGGGCTACGTGCCGCTGTTCACCTTGGTCTGCCTCGCTGCTCAGAGACAATCAAACCGCAGTTGAAGCTGGTAACGGTGCATGCTGGAAAAAGTTGATGGCAGAAAACTTAAATAAACCGTGTTTTTCACTCTCAAGTTTCACGAAAGCCACCCCGCTAAACGACAGTGTTTCGGCTTTCTTTAGGGTGAAAATAATTTTATTTTTGCCATCGCGAGCTTGGCGAACCGGCATGAAAAAAGGCCCGCCGAAGCGAGCCCTTTGTGTTTTTGCCATGCTTGCCCCTGGCTAGTCCGCCACCACCACCCGGTTCTTGCCGGTCTTCTTGGCTTCGTACATGGCCTTGTCGGCGCGCTTGACCAGGGCCGCCTGGTCTTCGTTGGGCAGGCGCAGGGCCACCCCGGCGGAAAAGGTGATCAAGACCTTTTCGTTATCGTGCAGGAAAAACTGCTTGGTCAGCTCGCGCTGCAGGCGCGTCATCGTTTGCGATGCCGCCTCGATCGTGGTCTCGGGCAGCAGGATCAGGAATTCCTCGCCGCCGAAGCGGGCGATCACATCCATCGAGCGGATGGTGTCCTTGACGATGCGCACCAGGTGGCGCAGGGCGCCGTCGCCGGCCAGGTGGCCGTGGGTATCGTTGAGGCGCTTGAAATCGTCCAGGTCCAGCATGGCGATGCACAGCGGGGTGCCGCGGCGGTCGGCGCGCGCCGTTTCGCGCTCGAACACATCGTCCAGGCCGCGCCGGTTCAGGCTGCCGGTGAGCTGGTCTTCGCGCACCAGCTCGCTCATATGCTGCAATTTCGCTTCCAGGCTGTGGATGCGCTGCTCGGCTTCCTGCACTTCCTGGCGCGCGGCGATCATGCGGTCGCGCGACTTGAGGGCCTCGGTCTGCACCAGGCGCGTTTCCTGCAGCACTTCGTCGAGAATGCTGTTGAGTTCCTTGATATTGTTGGCGTGGCTGATCTTTTCGGAAAAGCCGCCGATTTTCTCGTGGAAGTCGCCGGTCGAGGTGGCCACCGAGCTCAGGCGGTCGATGAAGGTCATCATCATGTTCTTGACGGTCAGCTTGACGTCCGACAGGCTGTGCTTGAGCTGGCTCTGCTTGTAGATGACTTCCTTCAGGCTGCGGGTGGCGTCTTCCAGCGCGCGCTGGTCGATCGGGCCGGCGATCAGGTCTTGCACCGAATCGATCTGGCCGCGCAGCCAGCTGTCGTCGTCCAGCAGTTCGCTGACGTTTTCCAACAGCAGCCTGAACAGGCGCAGCAGCAATTCCTGCTGCTCGGCCACGTCGCCGCTCTTGATTTCAATTTGATAACACAGCTGCTTGAGGCGGACCGCGATCTCGTTCAGGGCCTCGTCCGTGTGCGCCAGCTTGACCGCCGCGCCCAGCGCTTCGGCTTCGGCCACCAGGGTGGGCGAGCCGGTGAGCAGGGAGGCGACCGCGAAGCTCAGCGTGCGGCTGAGAAGGTCGCGCAATTGTTTGCCATCCTGGTTGTCGCCGGGCATGGCCAGCTCGATCGCGCCCGGTTTCTTGAGCGGCTTGTCGACCAGCAAGGACAGGTTGCGCGCATAGGCTTCCCAGTCGCGCGCCTTGACGGCCCGCGTCAGGCGGCGGCCGATGTCGGCCAGGTCGCCCGGGGAATCGGTGAGCTTGCCGGCGAAACCGGTCAGCATGGTTTCGGCGCCGGTATCGGGCTTGGGCTCAGGCTTGAGCTCGGACGCGGGCGCGGCCGGCGTGTCGGCGATGCCGGCGATTTCATTGTAAATGACCCGGTACGATTCCGGGGTAGGCGCGATGCGCCGGGTGGCCAGGCGGCGGAAGGCTTCGCGCGCGATCTCGGCCGGGTTGTCGGTGGCGGCGCCGGGAGCCGGCGCGGGCGGTTTAGCGGGAGTCGTTGCCATGGTGGAGCACGTGCCTTGGTCGGAATGGATTGCCTTCATGATAACCGTGTTGGCGCTCCTGCATCCCGCAAAGGAAGGATGCAAAAGGTGCTTACTTTATAGCATTAATTGCTGCCGCGGGGTAGGTAAAAAGTGTTACTCGATCAACTGGTTCTTGATCGCGTAATGGGTCAGCTCGGCGCTGTTCTTGAGCTTCATCTTGACCAGCAGGCGGGAGCGGTATTCGCTGATGGTTTTCACCGACAGCGACAATTCCTGGGCGATGGTGCTGACCGTCTTGCCCGAGGCGATCATGGTCAGGGTTTGGTATTCGCGGTCGGACAGGGTGTCGTGCAGGGCCACGTCGTGGTCTTCGCCGACGGCGATGGCCAGTTCCTGGGCCAGGGCGGCGCTGACGTATTTCTGGCCGGACGCGACCTGGCGGATGGCCGTGACCAGTTCGCGCGGGGCGCTCTGCTTGGTCAGGTAGCCGGCCGCGCCCGCTTTCAGGGAGCGGATGGCGTACTGGTCTTCGCGGTGCATGGACAGCATGAGCACGGCGATGTCGTGGTTTTCCTTGTGCACCTGCTTGAGCACGTCGATGCCGCTGCGGTCGGGCATGGAGATATCGAGCAGCATCACATGGCACTTGGCCTTGCGAAACAGCTTGATGGCGTCCAGTCCGTTTTCGGCCTCGCCGGCGACGATGATGTCGGGCACTTCGGCCAGGATCTGCTTCAATCCTTCGCGCACGATGGCGTGATCGTCGGCAATAAAGACGCGGATGATGGCTTTTTCAGTCATTGTTGCGGTCGTTCAAGTGGCTGCGGCCTCTATTATCGTTGGTCTTGGCGAAGTCAGCTTGATTTTGATGGTCACCAGTGCGCCGCCTCCCGGCGCTTCGGACAGGGCCATGGTGCCGCCCAGCGCGCGCGCGCGTTCATTCATGCCGCGCAAGCCGAAGGAGCCGGCCTTGCTGCGGTCGGCCTGCCGCACCCCGCGCCCGTTGTCGGCGATGGTCAGCACGATGTGGTGGCGAAAACGCTGCAGGCGCACGGTGACAACGCTGGCCCGGGCATGCTTGGCGATATTGGTCAGGGCTTCCTGGAAGATGCGGAACAGCGCGGTCGCATGGTCCAGGCTGAGGTCGATTTCCTTTTCATTGCTGGCAAAGCTGCAAGCGATGCCATTCTGCTTTTCGAATTCCTTGATCTGCCATTCGAGCGCCGCCACGATGCCGAAGTCGAGCATGGAGGGGCGCAGGTCGAGCGAAATGCGGTGCACCGATTCGATGCTGCGGTCGACCAGGGAATCGACATAGGCGGCCCGTTCGGCCAGCTGCGGCAGCTCGGGCGGCAGGCGCTGGGCCAGCATGGCCAGGGCCATCTTGATGGCGGTCAGGTTGCCGCCCAGGTCGTCGTGGATTTCGCGCGCGATGCGGGTGCGTTCCTGTTCCTTGACCTGCTCGATGTGGGCGGTCAGCTCGGCCAGGCGGGCGCGCGAGCGGGTCACTTCGAGCTGTTCGAGCTTGCTCGCCGTGATATTGGTCATGATCCCTTCCCAGTGCACCGCGCCGGGCGGGTCGGGCAGGGCGCGCGGGGTCGAGCGCAGGTTGATCCATTTCTGGTCCTTGTATTCGTGGATCCAGATGCGCCCTTCCCAGTTCCAGCCGGCCAGCGCGCTGGCCGAGGCGGCCATGGCATCGAGGTAACTCTTGCGGTCGTCGGGCAGGATCAGGGCCAGGAAGCGGTCCGGCTCGGCCTGCAGTTCGGCGGCCGCGATGCCGAGCAGGGCGGCGCAACCGTCGGACAGATAGGGAAAGGCGACGCGCCCGTCGGCGTACAGGATGAACTGGTACACCAGGCCCGGCGAATTGCTGACGAAACCTTGCGTGACGTCAGCGATGGTAGGCGGGACATTACTCATGCCCGGAATCATACTATGAGCGGCGGCGCGCGCGCCACATGGCCAGCAGGCGGCGCACCACGCGCAGGGGATGGGCGGCGTGGCGCCCGCCGGGCAGGCGCTGGCGGATGCGAGCGCGGACATCGCGCGCCAGACGCTTGATGCGGCGCGCCACCATGCCGGCATAGCGGTAGGCGGTGGTGGCGCGCAGGCGGCCGAGCCAGCGGTCCTTGAGCGCCATGAAGCGCTCGTGCCAGCGCGCGAACCAGGCCACGGTGAGCAGGCGCGGGCGGGTGATGAGATAGATGCGGGCCACGGCGGCCGCGCCGCCCAGCTTGGCGGCCAGGATCACCAGCACGCCGGCCACGGCGTGGCCGTGGGCAATGGCCATCAGCGCCAGGATCTTGACCGGGAACAGCAGGATGGCCGGCAGGGCGAACAGGCACAGGGCGCCGTACGGCGGCAGGGCGGCGATGCGTCGCTCCAGCGACGCCAGCGGCGGCCAGGCGGCCAGGGCGCGCATGAAGCGCGCGCCCGTATCCCAGAACCATTCTTCGATCAACAGCAGCAGCGCCGCCAGGTAGACCAGCGGCGTCAATAGCCAGACTCGCAATCGGATGGGTCGTTTCATTGATTTCATGATACTGGAAATATTGTGCTGGCGGCAATCTGGTATCGCCCGGACAGGATGGCGCAGCGCCGTTACAATGTCCTGATGAACAAAGCATTTGTCAAAGAAGCGGACAACGAAGACGACGAGGAAGCGCTGGCCCTCGCGCGCGCCATTCCCGCCGGCGCCAAGAACTATATTACCCCGGCCGGTTACCAGCGCATCAAGGACGAGCTGCTGCAATTGATCGATGTCGACCGCCCGGAAGTGGTGCGCATCGTGCACTGGGCCGCGTCGAACGGCGACCGTTCCGAAAACGGCGACTATATTTACGGCAAGCGCCGCCTGCGCCAGATCGACGGGCGCATCCGCTTTCTCACCAAGCGCATGGATGCGGCCGAGGTCGTCGATCCGACTGTGCACTATGGTAACGACCAGGTGTACTTTGGCGCCACGGTGCGCTACACCAATGCGGCGGGGGAAGAGCACACGGTCACCATCGTCGGCATCGACGAGCTCGACCCGCTGAACGGCAAGATCAGCTGGGTCTCCCCGGTGGCGCGCGCGCTGACCCGCGCGCGCGAAGGCGACCTGGTCACGCTGCAGACGCCGCTCGGGCCCGAAGAGCTCGAAGTGCTCAGCGTGGATTACCCGGCGCCGGCCGCGGACTGATTTCTTATCTTTATAGCGAGTTGTTGATGTCGATCGTTCACAGCAGCCTGAATCACTACCTGCGCATCCCCTTGGCAGCCGAAGTCCATTCCCGTCCCTCGCTGCGCCTGCTGGGGCCGGAAACCCTGACCCACCTGGCGGTGTACACCCGCGAAGGCGAACAGGCGCCGTTCCAGCACGCGCTGCTCACCGAGCTGTGCCTGTATTTCGGCGTATCCGGCCCCAACCTGGACGCCAAGTACTATTTTCACGATTTCGGCACTTTCCGCCTGCAGTGGGAATCGCACACCGAATTTGCCACCTACACCTTCGCCGAACACCGCGAGCTGGCCGCGCCGCTCGAGCAATCCTTCGACCAGGTGCCGCTGCGCCACATTCCGGAAAAATGGCTGCACAGCCTGAACGGCACCGTGATGGCCGCCACCCATGTGGCCCTGCACGAAAGCGACGCCACGCTGGACGACATGCGCAAAGCCTTCGCCGGCAACTTGCTGGTGGGCAGCGACAGCCAGAGCCTGGCCCGCCTGTGGACCGATTTCGCGATCGCGCCGGACGGCTTCGGCCGCATCATCGTGCAAGACCTGGGCATGCAGTACCAGCAGGCCGGGCGCCTGGTGCAGCGCATCCTGGAGGTGGAAACCTACCGCATGATGGCGCTGCTGGGCTTGCCGCACGCCCAGCTGGCGGGGCCGGCGCTGAACGCCATCGAAACCGAGCTGGCGCGCCTGTCGGCCGGCATGACGGACGGCGTCGACGGGGTGGCGCCGGACACGCCGAACGATGAACGCGAGCTGTTGCAAAAGATTACCTCGCTGGCCGCGCGCATGGAAAAGCTGGCGCTGGAAAACAGCTACCGCTTTGCCGCCTCCAAGGCGTATTACCGCCTGGTGCAGGCGCGCATCGAGGAATTGCGCGAAACGCGCATCCCGGGCGTGCCGACCGTGCGCGAATTCATGGACCGCCGCCTGGCGCCGGCCATGAATACCTGCGAATCGATCGTGCGGCGCCAGGAAGCGCTGGCCGAGCGGATAGGCCGCACCAATGACTTGCTGCGCACGCGGGTGGGCATCGTCCAGGAACAGCAGAACCGGCGCATCCTGGAATCGCTCAATACGCGCGCCGCCCAGCAGCTGCGCCTGCAGCAGGCGGTCGAGGGCTTGTCGGTGGTGGCCATTTCCTACTATTCGATCGGGCTGGTCAGCTATGCGGCCAAGGCGCTGAAAGTGGCCGGCTACCCGGTCAATCCCGATATCGCGACCGGCATCATGATTCCCGTGATGGTGGCGGCGGTGTGGCTGGGATTGCGCAGGATGCACCACCAGGTCGTCAAAAACTGAATCCAAAAGCGCGTAGGCGGCGAATAAGTGGTCATCCAGACCATTTTTTCGCACGCACATGAACGCACATGCCAGCCTGACCGCCATCCTGATCCTGTCCGCGCCGCTGGCGCTGGCCGAGCCCGATCCCATCCCGACCGTGGTGATCGCCGCCTCGCGCATCAGCCAGCTCGGCATCGCCGACTCGGCCAACGCGGGCGTGGTCACCCGCCAGCAGCTCGCGGCACGCACCGTGTACCGCCCCGGCGAACTGCTGGAAGCGACGCCCGGGCTGATCGTCAGCCAGCACAGCGGCGAAGGCAAGGCCAACCAGTTCTACCTGCGCGGCTTCAACCTGGACCACGGCACCGACCTGCGCACGACGGTGGACGGCATGCTGGTCAACCAGCGCAGCCATGCGCACGGCCAGGGCTGGACGGACATGAATTTCCTGATTCCCGAACTGGCCAGGCGCCTGGAATACCGCAAGGGGCCCTACCATGTGGACGAGGGCGACTTTGCCGCCGCCGGGGCGCTGGCCGTGCGCTATGCCGACACCCTGCCGGAAGGGATAGCCAGCCTTGGCCTGGGCCAGAACGGCTTCCGGCGCGCGTTGCTGGCCGGCTCGCAGGGCAATCTGCTGTACGCGCTGGAAGTGTTCCACAACGATGGCCCTTTCACGCGCGGCGACGACTACAACAAGGTCAACGGGGTGCTGCGCTACAGCCGGAAAAACTTCCATGTGGCGGCCATGGCGTACAAGGCGCGCTGGAATGCCACCGACCAGATTCCATCGCGCGCGGTGGCCGATGGCCGCCTCGGCAGGTTCGACGCCGTCGACAACAGCGACGGCGGCAATGCGCACCGCTACAGCCTGTCCGGCGAATGGCGCGGCGACGCGTCGAAGGTGAATGCCTATGTCGTGGCGAACCGGCTGGACCTGTATTCCAACTTCACCTACTTCCTGGACGATCCGGTCAATGGCGACCAGTTCAGCCAGCCGGACCGGCGCGTGACCTCGGCCTTCAACGCGGAACATCGCTGGGGCGACCTGCGGGTCGGCCTGCAGGTCCAGAACGACAATATCCACAATGGCTTGTACAAGACGGTGGCGCGGCGCCGCATCGGCACCACGCGTGAAGACCATATCGTCGAAACGAGCGCCGGCCTGTTCGCCGAACACGGCATGCGCTGGGCCCCGTGGCTGCGCACGGTGGCGGGGCTGCGCTACGACCATTATCGCTTCGACGTGGGGGACACCAGCACCGCCGGCAAGGCCAGCCCGGCGCTGAGCATGATCTTCGGGCCGTGGAAGTCGACCGAGTTCTATGTCAATGCGGGACGCGGCTTTCACAGCAACGACGCGCGCGGCACCACGGACGGCGTGACGCCGCTCGCGTCGGCGACCGGCGTGGAGCTGGGGGTGCGCAGCGAAGCGGTCGAGGGCCTGCAAAGCACGTTCTCGCTGTACCGGCTGGACTTCGATTCGGAACTGGTGTTCGTGGGCGACGCCGGCACCACGGAAGCGGGCGGGGCAAGCCGGCGCACCGGCTTCGAATTCTCGAACTACTACAAGCCGAACCGCCACATGACGATCGACGCGGACGTGGCATTCGCACGGGCGCGCTTTCTGAACGGCGAGCGCATTCCCGGCGCCGTGGAAGGCGTGGCCTCGCTGGCGCTGGCGGTCGATGACGTGGGGCCGTGGTACGGGGCGCTGCAGCTGCGCTACTTCGGTCCGCGCCCGCTGGTCGAGGATAACTCGGTGCGCTCGCATGCCACGTCAACGCTCAACGGCCGCATCGGCTACAAGATCGGGCGCCGCATGAAGATCGAAGTCGAAGGCTTCAACCTGGCCAAGCGGCGCGATTCGGCGATCGATTATTTTTACGCCTCGCGCCTGCAGGGCGAAGCCCAGGCGCGCGACGACGTCCATTTCCATCCGGTCGAATCGCGCTCGTTCCGGGTGACGCTCAGCGCCGCGTTCTGACTACTTCGCAGCTTTCAGCTTGTCGAGTTCGGCCTGCAGTTCGGCCATCCTGCGCCCGGCGCCGTCGCGAAAGCGCGGTTCCGCGATGGCGTCGACCATCGGTTTCATGGCCATCAGCTGCGCGGTCAGGAGGGCCTGGTCGGCTGGCACGGCGATATCGGGCGCGACGCCCGTGCCTTCCCAGTTGGTCTTGGTGACCGGGTTGATGGCGCGGCCGCTCGGAATGAAGGTCAGGAAGTGTTCGCCCGTGCGCCGTCCGCCGCCCGGGTTGGCGCCGCCACCCGTGGTTTCGCCGACGATGATGGCGCGCTTGAGGTGCTTCAGGTTGTAGGCGAATTCCTCTGCTGCCGAAAAGGTGCGCTTGCTGGTCAGGATGTACACCGGCTTGTCTCTGCCGTAGCGGATACCCTCGACGGCCGGATCGGTATGGAAGGAATCGGTCTTGTTGCGGGCGCGCCAATACAGGTCGTTCAGGTGGATTTTTTCTGCGCCGAACAGGTAGCTGCTGATCAGGGCCACCATCTGCGGCGAGCCGCCGCCGTTGCGGCGCAGGTCGATGATGAGTGCGTCGGAATCGGCCAGGGCCGACATGAATGCGGCGACCGTCTTGGCGCCGCCTTTGGCATCGCTGAAGGAGCGCAGTTCGAGATAGCCGATGTTGCCGTCGAATTTCTCCATTTTGGCCAGTCCGAAATTCATCCAGCGCCCGAAGGCGAGGCGGCGCGCGTCCTGGGCCGGATCGGGCTTCTCGTCGCCGGCATGCGGAACTTCCGGCGGCAGCTTCTCGGGGACGTAGTTGACGCGGATATGCAAGTCCTTGCTGACGGCCTTCATCTGCGTGCCCAGGGTGGCCGCAAAGTGCTGCGCTTCGGTGATGGCGTCATACTCGCCCGCCTTTTCGCGTGCGCGCAAGTCCGCGATCATTTTTGCGGCGACATCGGGAAATACATAATGCTCGGTCAGCTGCGTGGCCATCTCGTTGATCGCCTGCTTGCGCATGGCGGCATCGATGGTCATGTCGGGGCGGGGCTGGGCGGTGGCGCTGAAGGCTGCCGACACAAGCACGGCGAGGACGCTGAAACGGCGAAGGGAAAGTGTCATTGCGGACCTTGAATCGGGCTGGTTGATAAAATGGCTAGCGCCGCTTGAGCAGTTCGGAGACCGTCACGAAGCGATAGCCCTGTCGTTTGAGTTCGTCGATCACGCCTGGCAGCGCCGCGCGCGACGGTCCACGCGCCTGGTACATCACATGCATCAGGATGATGGAGCCCGGCCTGGCCTGTTCGCCCACGAAGCGCACGATCTTCGCCGGGTCGCGCCCGATGTCGTCGGACTGCTCGGGCTCGACGTCCCACATCACGGTGGTGATGGCGCGGCTTTCGAGGTACCAGGGAAGGTAGAACAGCTTCTTGCCGTGGGGTGGGCGGAAGGTCAGCGGGCCCGTGTAGCCGGCCGTGCGCAGCGCCAGTTCGCCGCGTTCGACTTCGGCGCGGATGTCGGCGGCAGGCATGAAGACCAGGCGCTTGTGATGGTATGAGTGGTTGCCGATCTCGTGGCCGTCGGTGTAGATGGCTTTCACCGAGTCGGGACTGGTGGCCGCTTCGCGGCCGGTGAGGTAGAAGGTGGCCCGCACGCCCTTGTCCCTGAGGACCTGGAGTACTTCGCGCGTGAAGGCGGGGGTGGGGCCGTCGTCCAGCGTGAGCGCCACCACCTTGTCGGTGGTCTCGATCCGGTGAACCAGGTCGCCCGTGACCTGGAACGTGCGCGCATTACCGAGTTTCCAGCCGCCCGCAAGAATAAGCAGCAGCAGCAGCAGCAGCAGCAGCAGCAGCAGCAGCACGGCGCCTGCAAACAGGCGCTTCAACTGCGCTCGCGTTCGACCCGGGTCACGCCGGCCACGCCGCGCAGGTTGCGGATCAGGTGCGCAAGGTGCACCCGGTCCTTGACCTGGATCGTGAAGCGCAGCTGCGTCATGACGTGTTCTTCGTCCTCGTCCATGCCCACATACGAAATATTGGCATCGGACTCGCCGATTTCGGCGGCCACGCGCGCCAGGATGCCTTTTTCATTGTTGATCAGGAGGCGGATGCGGCAATCGAAGCGGCGATTGACCTCGCCGCCCCATTGCACGGCGATCCAGCGGTCCGGTTCCTTGCCGCGCATGCGCTTGGCGCCCACGCAGTCGGTGGTGTGCACGATGAGGCCCTGGTCGCGCCGCAGCTGGCCGGTGATCTGGTCGCCCGGGATCGGCAGGCAGCATGGCGCCAGCTGCACCGACACGCCTTCGCTGCCGTAGATGGTGACCGGATCGAGTTCGCTGGCGCTGGGGTGCTGCTGGTCGAAGGGCATGGACGCCAGGTCGTCGTCGATCAGGCCGAAAATGTGGCGCGCCACCAGGGCCGCCATGCGCTTGCCGATGCCGATGTCCGCATACAGTTCGTCCATCGACTTGGCCGACGATTCGTTGAGCAGTTTTTCGATGGTGGGCGCGGGCAGCTCGGGATTGATGTTGAGCGTGGTGAGCGCCTGCGCCAGCAATTCCTGGCCCAGCTCCACCGATTCGTTCAGGTTGATCGTGCGCAGGTGATGGCGGATCGCGGAGCGCGCCTTGCCGGTGCGCACGAACGCCAGCCACGTGGGGCTGGGGCGCGAATTCGGATCGGTGACGATTTCGACGATGTCGCCGTTGCGCAGTTCGGTGCGCAGCGGCGCCGCTTCGTTGTTGATCTTGACCGACACGGTATGGTCGCCGATGCCGGTGTGGATGGTGTAGGCGAAGTCGAGCGCGGTGGCGCCGCGCGGCAGGGCGATGATCTTGGACTTGGGCGTGAACACGTACACCGAATCGGGGAACAGGTCGACCTTGACGTGTTCCAGGAATTCGGCCGAGTCGCCGGTCTGCTGCTGGATGTCGAGCAGCGACTGCAGCCAGGCGTGGGTTTTCTGCTGCAGGTCCGACAGGTTCGAGTCGCCGGTCTTGTACAGCCAGTGCGCGGCCACGCCCGATTCGGCGGTGCGGTGCATGTCCTGGGTGCGGATCTGGAATTCGACAGGCGTGCCGTAAGGACCGATCAGCGTGGTGTGCAGCGACTGGTAGCCATTGAGCTTGCGGATCGCGATGTAGTCCTTGAACTTGCCCGGCATGGGCTTGTACAGGCCGTGCAGGGTGCCCAGCGCCACATAGCAATTGGCGAAGCTGTCGACCACGACGCGGAAACCGTAGACGTCGAGCACCTGCGAAAACGACAGGCGCTTGCTGCGCATTTTTTTATAGATGCCGTACAGGGTCTTTTCGCGGCCGTACACTTCGGCCGGCAGTTCGGCCACGGAGAGCGTGTTCTTGACCGATTCCAGGATTTTCTTGACCACTTCGCGGCGGTTGCCGCGCGCGGCCTTGACGGCCTTGGACAGGGTTCGGTAGCGGACCGGATACAGGTGCGAGAAGGACAGGTCCTGCAGCTCGCGATAGATATTGTTCAAGCCCAGGCGGTGGGCGATCGGCACATACACTTCCATGGTTTCGGAGGCGATGCGGCGCTTCTTCGGGGCCGTCATGTGTTCCAGCGTGCGCATATTGTGCAGGCGGTCGGCCAGCTTGATGAGGATCACGCGCACGTCCGACGCCATGGCCAGCAGCATTTTGCGGAAGTTTTCGGCCTGCGCCTCGATCAGGCTCTGGAATTCGATTTTCTCCAGCTTGGACAGGCCGTCGACCAGGGTGGCGACCGGCGCGCCGAAGCGTTCGATCAGCTCTTCCTTCTTGACGTCCTGGTCTTCCATCACATCGTGCAGCAGCGCGGCCATGATGGCCTGGGCGTCAAGCTTCCAGTCGGCGCAGATTTCGGCCACGGCGATGGGATGGGAGATATAGGGTTCGCCCGATTTCCGGACCTGGCCAAGGTGCATCTCGTCGGAAAAACGATAGGCTTCCTTGACTTTCTTGAGCTCGGAGGGGCTGAGGTATTCTGCCAGCTTGGCGGAAAGCTGGGTGACCGACGCCACGCCAGGTGCACTGGCGGGCGCGGCAGATGCGGCTGGGTCTTGTTTCGACGCCGAGCGCGAGGCCCGGGGTTTGGGCGTGCCTGATTGTGTCGTATCCGGGGTGGTCAGGTTCATACTTAAAGGATACCAGAAGAGCGGGTGGACACTCTCGTTGCACGCAGCGACAACTTACATCGGGACCTTTTTGAGCATCTCGATGCCGACCTTGCCGGCAGCGATTTCGCGCAGGGCGACGACGGTAGGCTTGTCCTTGGCGTCCACTTTTGGAGTGTGGCCCTGCAGCAACTGACGGGCGCGATAGGTCGCGGCCAGGGTCAGTTGAAAGCGGTTAGGGATGTGTTTCAAGCAATCTTCAATAGTAATGCGGGCCATCTTTACTCCTGTTTTTGACAATATTGCGCCGTGTCACGACTGTTGCGCATGGATACCCAGTTGGGCAAATAGCGAGGCGTTACGCGCAGCTTGCTGTGCAAACCGGCTGCGTGTCGCTCTGACAATCGCGCTCATCTCGGACAAGGCGACGTTGAACTCTTCATTGATAATAACATAGTCGAACTCCGGGGCGTGAGAGATCTCGCCGCCGGCGGCCAGCAGGCGCCGCTCGATGATGTGCAATTCGTCCTGTCCGCGCTTGTGCAGGCGCTCGGACAGGGCCGCGATCGAGGGCGGCAAAATGAAGATGCCGGCCGCCTGCGGGAACTGTTTTTTGACCTGGCGCGCGCCCTGCCAGTCGATTTCCAGCAGGATGTCGGTGCCGGCCTTCATTTCCTTCTCGACCAGCAGGCGCGAGGTGCCGTAGTAATTGCCGTGGACTTCAGCCCATTCGAGGAATTCGCCGCGCGCGGCGCGTTCGGTGAAGTCGCCGGCGCTGGTGAAATGGTATTGCATGCCGTCGGTCTCACCAGGGCGCGGGGCACGCGTGGTGGTGGAGATCGACAGCTGGATGCCCGGTTCCTGCGCCAGCAGGGCATTGACCAGGGTCGATTTGCCGGCGCCGGACGGTGCCGCGACGATGAACAGGCTGCCCGCGAAGGCGGAATTGTTTTGCATGGCGCGCTCTTGAAAGCTGAAAACCTGATTCTACCAAACTAGCTAGCCGCGCAGTAGCGACCGGGCAAAGGCGGGCAGCCTGCACCAGCAGCGGCGCGGGCAGGCATGGATGGCGACGGCGTCGTGGCGCGATTGCTCGTACAGGGCGGATCCGCCCGTGATGTAGTGATCGACGCGCTCGCCATTTTGCACCGGCAGTTCGACCACGCCCTTGATTCGTTCGCGCAGCGCCGGCGTTTTCTACCATTCGGCCAGCCGCTGCATCAGGGCTTGTCTTTCGCTGCCAAACGATTGTCTTTGCGCGACAATTATTCCAGGTTCTGGACTTGTTCGCGCATCTGCTCGATCAGGAGCTTCAATTCCATCGACGCGTCAGCCAGTTCCTTGACCGAGGCCTTGGCGCCCAGCGTGTTCGCTTCGCGATTCAGTTCCTGCATCATGAAGTCCAGGCGCTTGCCGACCTGGCCACCCTTCTTGAGGATGTGCCGGGTTTCGGTCAGGTGGGCCGTCAGGCGCGACAGTTCTTCGGACACGTCGATCCGGATGCCATACAGCGTCACTTCCTGGCGGATGCGTTCGAAGGCTTCCTGGCGCGTCAGGGTCGACGGGGTGCCGTGGCCGGCCAGGCCCAGCGCGTCCTGCATGCGTTCGACGGCTTTCTGCTGGAACTGAGCGATGACCTGGGGAATGAGCGGGGTGATGCGCTTGACGATGACGTCCATCGCATCGATGCGCGAGACCAGCATGGCTTCGAGGGCGGCGCCTTCGCGGCGGCGGCTGTCGACAAAGGCGGCCACGGTCTTGACGGTGAGGGCGGCCACGTCGGCCTGGAGCGATTCCTGGCCCACCTGGGCTTCTTCGATGACGCCGGGCCAGCGCAGCAGTTCGGCCACCGTCATCAGGGGCGCGGAGACAAAATGTTTGGTCACTTCCGTTTGCAGACGCGCCAGGTCGGCGAGCAGGGCGGCGTTCAGGGCTTGCGAGCCGCCGGCCACCTTGCGTCCGAAAGACAGGCGTGCTTCCACCTTGCCGCGGGTGATCGCCCCCATAATAGCGGCGCGCAAATCGGGTTCCAGGGCGCGCAGTTCGTCGTTGATGCGGAACTGCAGATCCAGAAAACGCGAGTTGACACTCTTGATTTCGATCGTAAGGGTGCCCGCCGCGCCTTCGCTGGTGGCAACCGCGTAACCTGTCATGCTAGAAATGCTCAAAGGAGTCCCCGGTTTTTATCTTTTCTTTACAAAGCAGTGATTTATCCACACAATCGCCGTGTTAAGCAAGGAACCCTCATGGCTGCACAAAATAACGCTCCCTTGCCCGATGGGCTTGAAATTGCCGGATATCGCATTGTAAAGAAAATTGCGTCCGGTGGGTTCAGTATTGTATATCTCGCTTATGACCCTGACGGAGAAGCCGTCGCGATCAAAGAGTACCTCCCTAGCGCACTCGCATTGCGCCAGCCGGGGGAGCTCGTGCCTGTCATTTCCAAGCCCAACCTGGCGGTCTTCCGGATCGGCCTGAAATGCTTTTTTGAAGAGGGCCGGGCCCTGGCCCTGATTTCCCATCCAAACGTGGTGCGGGTGCTCAATTTCTTCCGTGCCAACGAAACCGTGTACATGGTGATGCATTATGAATCAGGCCATTCGCTGCAGGAGCAGATCGCGCGCCTGTCGGTCAAGGGCAGCCGCCTGAACGAAGCGTTCATCCGCCAGATCTTTATCGGCGTCTGCGCGGGCTTGCGCGAAGTGCATACCAACAAATTGCTGCACCTGGACCTGAAGCCGGCCAATATCTACCTGCGCACCGACGGCACGCCGCTGGTCCTCGATTTCGGCGCCGCGCGCCAGACTTTCAATGCCGACGTGCCCAAGCTGACGCCGATGTACACGCCGGGCTTTGCGCCGCCGGACCTGTATTCGAAGACCGCGGCCCTGGGCCCGTGGTCGGATATTTACAGCATCGGCGCCTCGATGTTCGCCTGCATGGCGGCGTCGCCGCCGCAGGCTGCCGACCAGCGCAAGATCGACGACAAGATGCCGGCCTATTTCGCCAAGCTGGAAAACAGCTATTCGGCGGACCTGATCCGGATGGTCAAGTGGTGCCTGGAGATGGATCCGCTGGCGCGTCCCCAAAGCCTGTTCACGCTGCAGAAGGAATTGCAGACGCCACCGCCGCCGCCGCCCGAGCTGTCCAAGATGGACAAGCTGACCGGCCAGTTCCGCGGTTTCGCCGACAAGATCGGCTTCGGCAAAAAGGCCGACAACAAGAACACCTGACCTGAGGAATCCTTATGCAATTCTCCGTTTACCAGGAAAGCCATATTGGCGGGCGCAAGGTCAACCAGGACCGGATGGGCTACAGCTTCACGCGCGATGCACTGCTGCTGGTGCTGGCCGACGGCATGGGCGGGCACCTGCGCGGCGAAGTGGCCGCCACGATCCTGATGCAGACCATGTCGACCATGTTCCAGAAAAACGCGACCCCGTACGTGAAAAAGCCGGAGCGCTTCCTGGAAGAGGCCTTCATCGAAGCGCATGACGAAATCCACCGCTACAAGGCCGCCAACAACCTGCCCGATACGCCGCGCACCACGGCCGTGGCCTGCCTGATCCAGCACAATATCGCCACCTGGGCCCACGTGGGCGACTCGCGTCTTTACTGGATCCGGCGCGGCCAGATCGTGGGCCGCACGCGCGACCATTCGCATATCGAGCACCTGATCGAAAAAGGCCTGGCCGATCCGGCCGACCGCGCCACCCACCCGGACCGCAACAAGCTGTTCAACTGCATAGGCGCCTCGTCGCTGCCGCGGGTGGACATCGCGCGGCCGGTGTCCATGGTATCGGGCGACATCCTGATGCTGTGCTCGGACGGCCTGTGGTCGATGCTGTCGGACGAAGACATGGTGCACCGCCTCTCCAGCCAGACCATCGTGCGCGCGGTGCCGGACATGATCGCGTCGGCCGTGTCGATCGCCGGCGAAAAGAGCGATAACGCGACCGCGCTGGCCATCATGTGGCAGGGCACCCTGGTGTCCGAAATGCCGGGCGTGAATACCGACATGGCCGTCATATCGACCATGATGCTGCCCGATAACCTGGTCAGCACCACCATCCAGAGCACGCCCGAACCGGACACGCCGTACGAAGTGGACGCCTTCAACGACGACGAAATCGAAAAAGCCATCGCCGAGATTCGCGGCGCGATCGAAAAATCTTCCCAAATCATCAAATAAGGCATTCCATGACTTTTGTATCCCGCCCGAGCGGCCGCGCCGTCGACCAGTTGCGCGAAATCCGCCTGACCCGCCAGTTCACCCGGCATGCGGAAGGCTCGGTATTGATCGAGTGCGGCGACACCAAGGTCATTTGCACGGCCAGCCTGGAAGAAAAGGTGCCCGGCTTTTTGAAGG
This sequence comes from Pseudomonadota bacterium, assembly GCA_040388805.1. Taxonomy (GTDB): domain Bacteria; phylum Pseudomonadota; class Gammaproteobacteria; order Burkholderiales; family Burkholderiaceae_D; genus Telluria_A. Next base: position 45,654 of record JAZKBE010000059.1, on the reverse strand, counting down.
GCAAAGGGCAGGGCTGGATGACGGCCGAATACGGCATGCTGCCGCGCTCGACGCACACGCGCATGGACCGCGAAGCGGCGCGCGGCAAGCAGTCGGGCCGCACGCAGGAAATCCAGCGCCTGATCGGCCGTTCGCTGCGCGCGGCGTTTGACCTGAATGCCTTCGGCGAGCGCACCCTGCAAATCGATTGCGACGTGATCCAGGCCGACGGCGGCACCCGCACGGCGTCGATAACCGGCGCCATGGTGGCCGCGTATGACGCCTTCAACAAGCTCGTTGCCAGCGGCGCGATCGGCGCGGTGCCGGTCAAGAATTTTGTGGCCGCCATTTCGGTGGGCGTGTACAAGGGCATGCCGGTGCTGGACCTGGACTATGTCGAGGATTCGGACTGCGACACGGACATGAACGTGGTGATGACCGATGCGGGGCACTTCATTGAAGTGCAGGGCACGGCCGAAGGCGCGGCGTTCGACCGGGCCGGGATGAACCGTCTGCTGGACCTGGCGCAGGGCGGGATTGCCGACCTGGTGACGCTGCAAAAGAAAACGCTGGGCCTGCTATAAGCTTGACCAAACCCACACATCGCACCCGCCTGCGCGAGTGCGATGTATTCCGGCAAACCGCCACAATGTCGGTTTGCCGGAACAGCCCCCGCCGCCGGCTATCTTCGGAACAGACCCTGCCGTCGCTGCCGTCGCCATTGGCGCCCTAAACAAACGGATTGCGCAAATTGGCTCCTGTGGCAGAAAAATCGCTTGTGTTGCGGGTCACGACGTCAAGCCCATGAATAAGGGCGATTGCGGCGATCTGTTTGTCGATCGGGTTGCTCGCATGTGGTGACATCAAGCGGCCCCACACCTGAGCACAATCGGAATCGAAATTCAAGATTCTATTGGCGTATTCGCCGATAACGCCATCAAGCCAAGCCTCAAGCCGCAAGGCTTGCTCTTGATCGCCACGACGGCGAATATTCTCGATGCCGCGACGAATTTCGCCGACCGTTTGGACTGACAAGTAGCGGTCGGCAGCAACCGTCGAGCGGAAAAAATGCACGACGCCGGGATTGGCTTTTTTTCCTTTGCGCGCTTCGCTAATCACATTCGTGTCGACCAGGTACATTTCCTGACTAAGCTTTGCGCGCGTCGAAATCGGCGTCCTCGCCCACATCGGGCATGTTCGCGAGTATATCGGCCACAGTTCGCCGGCGAGGTCGTTTCAGAGCAGCTTTCAGGATTTCACGGTGCTCCGCCTCAGCGCTGCGACCATTGGCCGCGGCCCTTTGCTTCAAGGCCAACGCTACTTCTTCATCGACGTTGCGCACTACCAAGTTCGTCGCCATCATGCCTCCTGTTTGCAATCATTGATTGCATCATACGCCAGCGCGGATAACGATGCAAATATCCGGGACATGGTGCCAAATTAGAGGGTGATGGTGACGCTTTGAAACGCCTGAATTTTCTCAGGCATCCCTTTTACATGCGGCCCGCCGTCGTCGCTGAGAATCTGCACCTTGCGCGTTCCCGGAATCGCAAACAGCGCCTCCGGCCGCACCTGGCCGAAATCCTCGTGCAGCAGCTGTACTGGCTGTTCCTTGCCATCCCCCGACCAGCTGTACAAGGCAAAATCGCCATGATCCGCAGCCGGACCGGCCACGATCATGTACGCCAGCCCCACCAGTTCCATACTGCGGATCGCGCGTCCGCCCAGGTCCAGTTCCATTGCCTCGCCAAAGCGCGCCTTGTGGCCTTCCACCACCTCGGCAGGATTCAACAGCGGCACCACCAGCGCCATGCCGCGCGGCGCGGGATTGCGCATGCCGATCAGCAGCGCGCCGTCGGGTGTCGCCGCCAGCCCTTCGATATTGAATGCGCCCTCCGCCTCGGGCATTTTTTGCGACGCTTCCTCGATCGGAAACGCCTTCAGGTGCTCGGCGTCGATCATGTCCTGCAGCAGCCTGCTGTAGGGCTTGCCGACCGGTTCAATGCCTGCCACGGTGGCGAAAAAGCGGAAACGCCGGTCCTGCACCTTGCCCTTCTTGTTGCGCCCGTGCGAAGTAATCCAGTAAATGCGCTCGCCGATGGCGGCTGCGCCTTCGATGTCGGATTCCTTGTCCGGCCTGGTGCCCAGGAAGGCGGCCAGGTCGAGTTCCCCCACCGGGTCGGCTTTTCCCCGGCGGTAGATCTTGAGCTGGTTGCGTTCGTCGTTGGCGACCACGAAACGGTGTTCATCGATCGCGGCGGCGGCCGACGCGTCGCACATGCCGCGATATGTGAAGGGTTCTTCGAGCCTGGCGTGGAAGGCGTGGGCGATCAGGGTGGCGGTGGCTGTTTTCATGGTGGCGATGATAGCAAAATTATATGCGGGGCGGCGCGCCGCTGCAGCAGGTAAAATACGCCCTTCACCCCACCGGCTACTTATCATGACTCAAGGTCTCATCCTCGCCTCGAACAACGCGGGCAAATTGCGTGAATTTTCCGAAATTCTCGGCCCGATCGGCTTCACCCTGCATGCCCAGGGCGATTTCAACGTGCCCGAGGCGGACGAGCCGCACAAGACCTTTGTTGAAAACGCGCTGGAAAAGGCGCGCCACGCTGCGCGCCTGACGGGCATGCCGGCGCTGGCGGACGATTCCGGCGTGTGCGTCAATGCCCTGGGCGGCGCGCCCGGCGTGTACTCGGCGCGCTTTGCGGGCGAGCCGAAGTCGGACGCGCGCAACAACGAGAAAGTGATCGCGGACCTGGCCGCGCATGCCGACAAGTCGGCCTACTATTATTGCGTGCTGGTCTACGTGCGCCATGCTGACGATCCGCAGCCGGTGATCGCGGACGGGCGCTGGGATGGCGAAATCACGCCGGAGGCGCGCGGCGAGTTCGGCTTCGGCTACGATCCGCATTTCTGGATCCCGGCGCTGGGCAAGTGCGTGGCCGAACTGCTGCCGATCGAAAAAAACGCCTTGTCGCACCGCGGGCAGGCACTGCGGGCACTGGTCGAAAAACTGAAATGATCCCGATCAAAGTCATTAGCGGCGATGCGAAGCCCGAACCCCGTTCGCCGGCCGCCAGCGCCCTGCAGTACCTCAAGCCGGGCGCGCTGAACCTGGCGGCATTGCCGCCGCTGTCGCTGTACATCCACTTTCCCTGGTGCGTGCGCAAGTGCCCCTATTGCGACTTCAATTCGCACGAAGCCAAGGGCGAATTCCCGGAAGAAGAATACCTGGACGCCGTGAGGCTGGACCTGGAACAATCGCTGCCGCTGATCTGGGGCCGCAAGATCTACACCATCTTTATCGGCGGGGGCACACCGAGCCTGATGTCGGCCAGGGGACTGGACCGGCTGATGTCGGACGTGCGCACCTTGCTGCCGCTCGACGGCGCCTGCGAGGTGACCATGGAAGCGAATCCCGGCACCTTCGAGATCGAGAAGTTCAAGTCCTTCCGCGCCAGCGGCATCAACCGCCTGTCGATCGGCATCCAGAGCTTCAACCCGCGCCATCTGCAGGCGCTGGGCCGCATCCATGACGGCGACGAGGCACGCCGCGCGGTGGAGATCGCGCATGCCAACTTCGACAATTTCAACCTCGACCTGATGTACGCGCTGCCGTCGCAGACGCTGGGCGAAGCGAAGAAGGACCTGGAGATCGCGCTGGCCTTCAAGCCGCCGCACCTGTCGCTGTACCACCTGACGATGGAGCCGAACACGGTGTTCGCCAAGTACCCGCCGCCGCTGCCGGACGACGACGCCAGCGCCGACATGCAGGACATGATCGCCAGCGAAATGGGTGCAGCCGGTTTCGATCACTACGAAGTATCGGCCTACGCGCAGCCGGGCCGGCGCGGTCGGCACAACGTCAATTACTGGGAGTTCGGCGACTACCTGGGCATAGGCGCGGGCGCGCATTCGAAGATATCGTTCCCGCACCGCGTGCTGCGCCAGGCGCGCTTCAAGCAGCCCAAGTCCTTCATGGAAGCGGCGCGTGCTGGCAATCCGGTGCAGGAAGAGCGCGAAATCGGGCGGGGCGACATGGGCTTCGAGTTCATGCTCAACACGCTGCGGCTGACGGGCGGTTTTTCGCCCAACCTGTTCGCCGAACGCACCGGCATGAGCATTACCGATATCGACAAGCCGCTCAACGAAGCGGAGGCCAAGGGCCTGCTGTACCGCGACCATGCCATCATCCGGCCGACCGAGCTGGGACAGCGCTTCCTCAACGACCTGCAGCAGATGTTCCTTAGCGGGTGACCATGCCGCTGATGACAGGAACGAGCGCGCTCGCGATGCGCGCCATCTTGGCGTAGTCAAGTTTGTCCGGCGTGTCCTGCATGGTGTGATAGTGCGGGTAGCGCATGACTGCGGTGTCCGTGATCATGACCGCCTGGTAGCCGTGTTCCACATACGATGAATGGTCGGACCAGGTGATGCCTTGCACAAAAGCTGGCGCGGCCAGGCCCTCCGACGGGATTGTGGCGTGCTGGCGGAACGCGGCGGTGGTCTTGCGCACCAGCCCCACCGAGTCCAGCGTACCGATCACGGCGACGAAATTGCCCGCATCCGGATAGATCGCCTTGAGCGACGCGAGCGGATACTGCTGGCTGCCCGGCGCCTCGTCGTACCAGCCAATGGTTTCCAGAATGAGTGCTGCTTCCACGTTCTGGCCGCGCGTGCGCAGGTCTTTCGCGTGGTAGCGGCTTCCCATGCCGTCGCGATGGAAGTAGGGCGGTTCTTCATTGGTGAAGAAGACGAATTTAAGTTCTGTGCCGCGTGCCGGGACCAGGGTTTTCAGCGCGCGCGCCATTTCCAGCGTGGCCGCCGTGCCGCTGGCGTTGTCGTTGGCGCCCGGTGCACCGCGAGCCGAATCGTAGTGGGCGCCGACGATGAATATCCGGCCGGGCTTTTCGCCCGGTTCCAGGTTCGATACCGATACTTCGTGGTTGCGGACGCTGTGGTTGGCGTGCTGGTATTCCTGCCGCATGACCCTGTAGCCAAACGAGGCCAGTTCGGCTTCGATATAGTCGGCGGCGTCGTCAAGCCTGAGTGAACTGCGCGTATTGTGCTCCGTGCTGGCGATGGCGACGACGTGCTTGCGCATCTGCTGCGCCAGCGCCTTTTGGGCGGCATCGGGCGGCGGTGGCGCGCCCTTGAACGACTGGCCCGGCATGATCATGAACCATGCGACCGCACTGGCCGCGATGGCAATATCGATCACGATGACTGCTGCGATGATCTTGAGCGTTTTTTTCTTCACAGGTTTTCGGCCTCGTGCGAAGTGTGGTGGGTTGGCAGCCACCCTACACCAGTTTTCAGTTGTCGGGATACAAATGCTTCCACGTGGCCAAGGCGCCGATCTGGTATGGGGGGCCAGTGTCACTGCGGTCCCCTCAGGCAAACGGTCTCATTTGGCGGTCCATTCATGTCTCATTTTGTCCCTTTAAGTAGCTGGCGAATTGAAAAATCGATTAAGTTACACGATGAGGCAGAATGAGACAGGATTCGGCTGCCAAACGAGGCGGTATGCCTGAGGGGCTTGAGTGCGACTCCAGTTCTGCCAGCCAGTGCAAGTTGTACTAATGGGCAACATGCTCGGCGTCACGAATAGTTTGTCGCCGTGGATGTCGGCGGGTAGACTATTCATATTCCGACAACCCGACACAAGGAGCTGCGATGAAGAAGCGTGATTTTCTGCAGTCGATGGCAGCAGGCGCGCTGGGACTGAGCGTGCCGGCGGCTTTCGCTGGCCAGGCCAAGCCGGCGGCAGCCGCGGCGCCAGCGCCCAAGGCGTTCACGCTCAAGGGCGCGGATGTCTACGGCAAGGCGATCGATTTGCAGGAGTACATGGGCAAGTCGGTCCTGATCAGCTTTTTCACGGCCGAATGCATCCCGTGCACCAACGACTTGCGGCTGATGCGCGAGTTTTATGGCGCCAACAAGGCGCGCAACTATGTCAACATCGGGGTCAGCCTCGACGCCAATCGGGCCGACATCCTGGCCTATATGGACCTGGTCAAGCAGGTGATCCCGGCAGCGCAGCATTTTCCGATCGCGTGGCGCAATGCCAAGGGCCACGTGGACAACTTCGGTCCGATCGCCAACCAGCCCACGCACTTCGTGCTCAATCGCGAACACAAGCTGGTTCGCCGCCGCAATGGCATCTTCAAGGCGGACGACTGGGACGAGCTCTGGACTGATCTCGCTTAAAGCCCTCCACCCAGTACGCGATACAGCGTGACCTGGTTCTGCAGCCGCTGCAGGTTGGCCTGCACCGCGGCCTGCTGCGCGCTGAACAGGGAACGTTGGGCGTCCAGCAAATCCAGATAGCTGGCCGCGCCACTGCGGTAGCGCAGGTCCGACAGCTTGAAGCGTTCTGCTTCCGCGTCGGCCACGGCACGCTGCGCGCGCAACTGTTCACCTAAGGTTGCCTGTCCCGCCAGCGCGTCCGATACTTCGCGGAAGGCTGCCTGGATGGTGCGTTCGTACTGCGCCACGGCGATATCCCGTCCTGCCTTCGCGCTTCCCAGGTTGGCGCTGTTGCGGCCATAGTCGAAAATGGGCAGCACCATCTGCGGCGCAAACGTCCAGCCGAACGATCCCCCCTTGAACAAGCCGCTCAGCTCATTGCTGGCGCTGCCCGCGCTGCCAGTGAGCGAAATGCGCGGGAAGAAGTTGGCACGCGCGGCGCCGATGTTGGCGTTGGCCGCGATCAGCTGCTGTTCGGCCGCGCGGATATCCGGACGCACTGCCAGCAAGTCCGACGGCAGGCCGGCGGGCAGCTCGGCGAGCGACGTGGCCGCGAGCGTGGTTCCGGGCGCCAGGCCGGCCGGCAGCGGCTGGCCTACCAGCAGCGTGAGCAGGTTCAGGTCTTGCGCGCGCTGGCGCTGTTGCTGCGCCAGCGTGACGCGCGCGCTGTCGGCCAGCGACAGGCCCTGCTGCAGTTCCAGCTTGGAGACCACGCCATTGTCGAACTTTAGCTGGATCAGCTTGAGCGATTCCTGGCGGGCGTTCAGCGTCTGCTGCGTCAGCGCCAGCAGTTCTTCGTCGGCCAGGGTAGCCAGGTAGGCGTTCGCCACCGACGCGACCAGGCTGACATGCATGGCCCGGCGCGCTTCTTCGGTGGCCAGGAACTGGGCCAGCGCGGCATCGGACAGGCTCTTCACGCGGCCGAACAGGTCCAGCTCGAAAGAGCTCACCAGCAGGCCAGCGCTGTAGCTGCTGGCAACGCTGTCGTCCGGACCCGGCGTGCGGCTGCCGGAAGCGCCAATGTTCAGCGTGGGCAGGTGGTCGGCGCGACGGATTTGGAATTGCGCGCGCGCCTGCTCGATATTGAGGATGGCCACGCGCAGGTCGCGGTTGTTGGCCAGCGCCAGGTCGATCAGTTGCCTCAGGCGCGCGTCCGCGAAGAAGCGCTGCCAGCCTATAGTGGCCGCCGCTTCGCTGCCCGCGCCGCCCGCGCTGCCGGCTTCTGCGAAGGCTGGCGCAACGGGGGCAGCCGGACGTTCGTACTTCGGCGCCATCGACATGCAGCCGGCCAGCGCCAGTGGCGCGGCGATCAGTGCGACTCGCTTAATCATGTTTCACCTCCTCGTGCGCATACCTCTTGCGCTGGCGTTCACTGCCCTTGAACAGCTTGCGTACCACCACGAAGAACACGGGCACGAAGAACACGCCCAGTGCCGTCGCCGTGATCATGCCGCCCATGACGCCGGTGCCGATGGCGCGCTGGCTGGCCGAACCGGCGCCGCCCGCCACCACCAGCGGCAGCACGCCCAGGATGAAGGCCAGCGATGTCATGAGGATGGGACGGAAGCGCAAGTGGCACGCTTCGAGCGCCGCTTCAGCCAGCGTGCGCCCCTGTGCCTGCAATTCCTTGGCAAACTCGATGATCAGCACCGCGTTCTTGGCGCCCAGGCCGATGATGGTGATCAGGCCGACCTTGAAGTACACATCGTTCGGGAAGCCGCGCGCGGTGGCCGCCAGGAGCGCGCCCAGCACGCCGAGCGGCACCACCAGCAGCACTGCCACCGGGATCGACCAGCTTTCGTACAGCGCCGCCAGCGCCAGGAACACGGCCAGCAGCGCGAAGCCGAGCAGCACGAACACGGTCGAACCGGACAGCTTTTCTTCGCGCGACTGGCCCGTCCATTCGTAGGCGAAGCCGGGCGGCAGCTGCGCGGCCAGGCGTTCCATTTCGGCCAGGGCGTCGCCGGTGCTGTGGCCTGGCGCGGCGTCGCCGGCCAGGCGCATGGTGGAGTAGCCGTTGTAGCGCACGGTCTGCATCGGACCCGTAATCCAGCGCGTGCTGGCAAAGGACGACAGCGGCACTTGCTGGCCGCGGCTGTTCGGCACGTTCAGGCGCAGCAGCTGTTCCGGCTGCATGCGCGACGGCGCATCGGCCTGCACCACCACCCGCTGCAAGCGGCCGGCGTTCGGGAAGTCGTTGATGTAGGCCGAACCGAGCGAGGTCGAAATGGCGCTGTTGATGGCGTCGAAGGAGACGCCCAGGGCATTGGCCTTGTCGCGGTCGATATCGAGCTGCACCTGCGGCGCGTCTTCCAGGCCCTCGGGGCGCACGCCGGCCAGGACCGGGCTCTTGGCGGCCAGTCCCATCAGCTGGTTGCGGGCGGCCAGCAAGGCATCGCGGCCCTGGTCGCCACGGTCCTGCAGGCGGAAGGAAAAGCCGGTGCCGCGCCCCAGTTCGGGAATCGGCGGTGGGCTGATGGCGAAGATGAAGGCGTCGCGCACCTGCGACAGCCGTCCACTGATGCGGCCGGCCACGTCGGCCGCGCCATGCCCGTCGCCCTTGCGTTCGTGCCAGTCCTTGAGCGTGACGAAGCCGAGCGCCATGTTCTGGCCCTGGCCCGAAAAGCTGAAGCCCTGCACCGCGACCATGCCGGCCACTTCCGGCTGCTTGAGGATGAATTCTTCCGCTTCGCGCAGCGCCTTGCCGGTGCGCTCCAGCGTGGCGCCAGGCGGCAGCTGGAAATTGACGATCAGCGAACCCTGGTCTTCGTTCGGCAGGAAGGAGCTGGGCATGCGCACGAAAATCAAGCCCACCACGGCGACGATGGCCACGAACACGATCAGCGAACGGCCCGTGTGGCGCAAGGCCTTGGCCACGAAGCCCTCATAGTTCTTGGCGGTCTTGGTGAAGCCGCGGTTGAACCAGCCGAAGAAGCCGGTCTTGGCATGGGCATGGCCTTTTTCGACGGGTTTGAGCAAGTGGGCGCACAGGGCCGGTGTGAGCGACAGCGCCATGAAGGCCGAGAACAGAATAGACGACACCATCACGGCCGAGAACTGGCGGTAGATATTGCCGACCGCGCCGGCGAAGAAGGCCAGCGGCACGAACACGGACACCAGCACCACGGTCACGCCGATGATGGCGCCCGAGATCTGGCCCATGGCCTTGCGTGTCGCTTCCAGTGGCGCCAGGCCTTCCTCGCTCATGATGCGTTCCACGTTTTCGACCACCACGATGGCGTCGTCGACCACGATGCCGATCACCAGCACCATGCCGAACATGGTGAGCACGTTGATCGAATAGCCCAGCGCGAGCAGGGTGGCAAGGGCGCCCAGCAGGGCAACCGGGACCACGATGGTCGGGATGATCGTGTACCGGAAGTTTTGCAGGAACAGGTACATGACCAGGAATACCAGGATCACCGCTTCGATGAGGGTTTCGACCACTTGCCTGATCGAGATATCGACAAAGCGCGAACTGTCGAACGGGATGGCGTACTTCATCCCGGGCGGGAAGTACTTCGATAGTTCTTCCATGCGCGTCTTGACCAGCGCCGCCGTTTCCAGCGCATTGCCGGTAGGGGAAAGCTGGATGCCGATCCCGGTCGATGGCTTGCCGTTCAGGCGCGCGGCGGTGGCGTAGCTCTGCGCGCCGATCTCGATGCGGGCCACGTCCTTCAGGCGCACGGTGGAGCCGTCCGGGTTCGCGCGCAGCACGATCTTGCCGAACTGTTCGACGGTGCTGAGCTGGCCCTTGACGACCACGGTGGCGGTAATGGCCTGGCCGCCCACGTTCGGCAGGTCGCCGATGGTGCCGGACGAAACCTGCGCATTCTGGCTGCGGATGGCGGCATTCACGTCGGCGGGCGACAGGTTGAAGCCGACCAGTTTGGCCGGATCGATCCAGATGCGCATGGCCCGTTCGGTACCGAACAACTGGGCCTGGCCCACGCCGCGGATACGCTGGATCTCCGGCAGCACGGTGCGCGACGCATAGTCGCCCAGCGCGATCGGGTCCCACTTCGGATCGTCCGACGAGAGGATGGTAAACATCAGGAAGTTGGCGCGCGCCTTGTCGACCCGCACGCCTTGCTGCACCACGGCCTGCGGCAGGCGCGGCGTGGCGCGGCCAAGGCGGTTCTGAACGTCGACCTGGGCCAGGTCGGCGTTGGTGCCGGTTTCGAAGCTGAGCGAGATCGAGCCGGTGCCGTTGGCCTGGCTGATCGATTCCATGTAGATCAGGCCGGGCGAACCGTTCATTTCGCGTTCGATGACGCTGATGACGCTGTCCTCCAGCGTTTGCGCCGACGCGCCCGGATAGGAAGCGTTGATGACGATGGACGGCGGCGCCACGGCCGGGTACTGCGCGATCGGCAGCTGGGTGATCGAGACGGCGCCCATCACCATGATGAACAGCGCAATCACCCACGCGAAGATGGGGCGGTCGATGAAAAAACGTGCCATGAAGGTTACCTGCTTTCTTGACGGCTAGTCCATGGCACCGGCTTGACCGTTGCGCCAGGCGCTTGCATTTTCTGGAAGCCGTCGACCACGACTTGCTCGCCTTCCTTCAGCCCCTCCAGGATGACCCAGTTGCCGCCCTGCTGGGAGCCGATCCTGACCGGACGCGGGCCCGGCTTGCCGTCGGCGCCGACCACGATCACGGTATCGCCCTGGTTGCCGCGGGTGACCGCCTGCTGCGGGATCAGGATGGCCGACGGCAGTTCCGCCTGCGACAGGCGCACGCGCACGTACTGGCCGGGCAACAGGAGATCGTCGGGGTTGGGTACTTCGGCGCGCAGCGTGACCTGGCCCGAGCTTGGGTCGACGCTCACGTCCGAGAACAGCAGCTTGCCCTTGCGTGGCAGTTCGCTGCCGTCGTCCTGGACGATGGTGACCGGCACCCCGGCGTTCGATTTGGCGCCGGCCGCCTTGCGCAGGCGCTGCAGTTCGCTGGCGGACTGGGTGAAGTTGACGTACACCGTACTGGTTTGCTGGATCAGGGCCAGCTGGGTGGCCTCGCTTGCGCTCACGAGCGCGCCTTCGGTGACCAGCGCGCGGCCGATGCGTCCGGCGATGGGCGCGGCCACGTTGGCGTAGCCCGAATTGATTTGCGCGATCTGCACCGCGGCGCGGTTGGCGGCGACGTCGGCTTCGGCCTGCTTGTGGGCGGCGACCACGCTGACGTATTCCTGCTTGCTGACGGCATTCGCTTCCACCAGCGGCTTGTAGCGTTCGGCCTGGGCCGCGGCCTGGGTCAGGTTGGCCTGGGCCTTGCCCAGTGCCGCCTGGGCGCTGGCCAGCGCGGCCTGGTAGGGCGCCGGGTCGATCTGGTACAGCACCTGGCCGGCCTTGACTTGGCTGCCTTCGGTGAACAGGCGCCTGAGCACCACGCCGTTGACGCGGGCGCGCACCTGGGCCACGCGCTCCGGCTCCACGCGGCCCGGCAGTTCGGTTTCGAGCGCGACCGGCGCGAACTTGACCGCGATGACGCCAACTTCGGGCGGAGGGCGGTTGCCGCCACCGCCGGGCGCGGCGGCATCTTTGCTGCCGCATGCTGCCAGTACGCAGAGGGCAATCAGGGTGTGGGCGGCGTTCCGGATCATGGTGGGGTCCTATAAATACAATACAGATCAATGAGTTATGGAATATACTAACACGAGTGTATGTTTATTGTTGGAGAGGCCACGATGGTACGCAGGACCAAGGAAGACGCGCTGGCGACCCGCAACGGCATCCTTGATGCCGCGGCGGTGCTGTTTGCCGAGCATGGCGTTTCGCGCACGACCTTGCAGCATATTGCCACGGCGGCGGGCGTGACGCGGGGCGCCATTTACTGGCACTTCGACGACAAGGGCGCGCTGTTCAATGCCATGCTCGAGCGCGCCAGCATGCCGCTGGAATCGGCCATGGCGCTGCTCGACCTGCCCGACACGGACAATCCGCTGGGCGAACTGCGCGACTATGCGATGCTGGTTTTCCGGCTGACGGTGGAAGACCCGGTGGCGCGCCGCACCTTTGAAATTGCGACGCTGAAGATGGAATACACGGACGAAATGAGCCAGGTGCGCGCACGGCGCATGCACAACCAGGCGGAATGGATCCGGCGGGTGGAAAGCCGGGTACGGATCGGTATCCGGCATGGCGTGCTAAAGCCGGGCGTGAAGCCGCGCGCGGTGGCGCTTGGGCTGTGGGTGCTGATGGAAGGCTTGATCAGGAACTGGCTGATCGGCCCGGAGTTCAACCTGCTCAAGATGGGCGGCGACATTATCGATACCCATCTCGCGTCGCTCCGGGCTTGATGCCTAACGCATCCCGGCGATAATCTGCTTGAGCTTTCCGCTGTCGGCGCAGAAGGCGCGTATGCCTTCGGCCAGCTTTTCGGTGGCCATCGCGTCTTCATTCATCATGAAGCGGAAGGTCTTCTCGTCGAGCGCGACTTTTTCGATCGAAATCGCATTCGCTTCCGGATTGAGCTTGCGCTCGATGGGTGCATCGCTTTCGGCCAGCTTCTGGAGCAGGTCGGGGCTGATGGTGAGCAGGTCGCAGCCGGCCAGTTCGATGATCTGCGAGGTATTGCGGAAGCTCGCGCCCATCACCTCGGTTTTATAGCCGAACTTGCGGTAGTAATTATAGATGCGCTTGACCGACTGCACGCCCGGATCTTCGGCGCCCATGTAGTCCATGCCGGTCGACTTCTTGAAGTAATCGTAGATGCGGCCCACGAACGGCGAAATGAGCTGGGCGCCCGCTTCGGCGCAGGCGATCGCTTGCGGCAGCGCGAACAGCAGCGTCATGTTGCAGCGGATGCCTTCCTTCTGCAGGATTTCGGCGGCGCGGATGCCTTCCCAGGTCGACGCGATCTTGATCAGCACGCGTTCGCGGCCGGCGCCGGCGTCTTCATACAGCGCGATCAGCTCGCGGCCTTTCTTGACGGTGGCGGCGGTGTCGAAGGACAGGCCGGCATCGACTTCGGTGGACACGCGGCCCGGGATGATCTTCAGGATTTCCATGCCGAAGTCGATCAGCACGCGGTCGATGATGTCGCCGGTGGACAGCTTCGGGAAGTCGCGCACGGCCTTGTCGAGCAGCGGCCTGTATTCCGGCTTTTGCACCGCTTTCAGGATCAGCGACGGGTTGGTGGTGGCGTCGCGCGGCGTGTACTGCTTGATTGACTGGAAATCGCCGGTGTCGGCAACGACTTTGGTGAATTGCTTGAGCTGTTCGAGTTGGTTCATGGCGTGTGCGGGAAGGAGGAAAGTCGAACAAGTATTGTACAACCTGTCCAGTGTCGTGTTCGTTGTCGGAATTCACTACATGCCATATTCGAACGCCGACAATCGTCAGTTGCTGCCGGGAATTATTTACCTCTCGCAACCTCCATTGGGGACTGTCCCAGGTTTTCAGGAAAGAGTTTCCTATAAACCTGGGACAGTCCCCAAGTGGATGCTAATAGGATGCTTAGCCGATGAAGGAGTCGAACTGCATGTCGAATTCCTGCAAGGCTTTTTGCGCGTTCTGCATCTTGCGGCGGAATTCGGGGCCGCGCTGCAGCGCCAGGCCCACGGCCAGCACGTCGATCACCACCAGGTAGGCCAGGCGCGCCGAAATCGGGGTGTAGGGGTCGGTATTGAATACCAGGTCGATCGGGATCAGGACGGTGGCCAGGTCCGCCAGCGGCGTGCCCGATGGGGCCAGCACGATCACGTCGGCGCCGCCACGGCGGGCCAGTTTCACCGAACGCACCAGCGCCGGGCTGTTGCCGCGCTGGGAAATGGCCACCACGGCGTCGCCCTCGTGCAGCAGTGCCGCGGCGATGCTGTGAATGTTCGGGTCGGCATAGGCCACGGTGGGCACGCCCGAACGGAAAAATTTGTGCTGCGCGTCGGTCGCCACGATGCCCGATGTGCCCTGGCCGTAGAACTCGATCTTCTTTGCGCGCGACAGGATGTCCAGCGCGCGCTGCACCGCTTCGGGATTGAGGTTGTTGCGCAGGTCGAGCAGGGTGTTGATCGAACGGCTGCAGATCTTGTTGACCAGGTCCGACGCCAGGTCGTCCTGGGCCGGCTGCTCGTTCACGCCGGGCAGGGCCAGCGCCAGTCCCTGCGCAAGTTTCAGCTTGAATTCGTGCCAGCCGTCGTAACCGAGCGTGCGGCAGAAACGCACCACGGTCGGCTCGGACACCTGCGCGCTTTTCGCGAGCGCGGTGATGTTCTGGCTCACCGTGGCGGTCGGGTGTTCAAGCACCGCCAGCGCGACCTTCTTCTCCGATTTGGAGAGCGAGTCAAGCTGGGTGCGGATCGAGTCGAGCAGCATCAGTCTTCTTAGTCTTCAGGTAAGGCTTCTTCGCGCCACTGCAGGCCGTCGCGGCCTATCAGTGCACTTGCTGCCGCAGGGCCCCAGGTGCCGGCGCTGTAGGGAATCGGCACGCTGTCGTCTTCTTCCCAGTGATCCAGGATAGGTTCCACCCATTCCCACGCCGCTTCGAGTTCGTCGCCGCGCATGAACAGGGTCAGCTGGCCGCGCAGCACGTCGAGCAGCAGGCGCTCGTAGGCGTCCATGCGCGGGGTCTTGAACGATTCGCGGAAGTCCAGTTCGAGCTCGGCCTGCTTCAGGCGCATGCTGTCGCCCGGGGTCTTGGCCATCAGGTTCAAGGACAGGCCTTCGTCCGGCTGCAGGCGGATCACCAGGCTGTTCGGCTGGAAGCTGCTGGTCGGCTGGTTGAAGATCGAGTGCGGGATCTGCTTGAAGCGCACCACGATTTCAGCCAGGCTGTCGGCCATGCGCTTGCCGGTACGCAGGTAGAACGGCACGCCGGCCCAGCGCCAGGTGTCGATTTCGGCCTTGATGGCGACGAAGGTTTCGGTGCTCGATTTTTCCGGGGCGTCCGGTTCGTCGCGGTAGCTTGGCACGGCCTTGCCGTCCACGTGGCCGCTGCGGTACTGGCCGCGCACGATGTTCTGCGCCAGCGTGGTCGGGGTGAAGCGCTTGAGCGAACGCAGTACCTGCAGCTTGGCGTCGCGCACGGCGTCGGACGCGATCGAGGTAGGCGGCTCCATGGCCACGATGCACAGCAGCTGCAGCAGGTGGTTCTGCAGCATGTCGCGCAGCGCGCCGGAGGTGTCGTAGTAGCCCATGCGGTTGCCCACGCCGATTTTTTCGGCGATGGTGATCTGGACGTCGGAGATCCATTCGCGGCGCCACAACGGCTCGAACAGGATGTTCCCGAAGCGCAGGGCCAGCAGGTTCTGCACGGTTTCCTTGCCCAGGTAGTGGTCGATACGGTAGATCTGCGATTCGGCGAAGACCTTGCCCACTTCGGCGTTGATCTGCTTGGCCGATGCCAGGTCGCGCCCGAGCGGCTTTTCCAGCACCACGCGCGAATTGGCGGTGGCCAGGCCGGCGCTTTTCAGGTTGTCGCAGATCTGCGCGAACAGGTGCGGCGGGGTGGCCAGGTAGTAGACGCGGGTGATGCTGTCGTCCTGGCGCAGGGCGTCGACCAGGCCGCCGTAGGTGCTGGCGTCGGTGGCGTTGACCGAAACGTAGACGATGCGCTTGATGAATTGTTCCCAGCTGGCCTGCACCACCGCCTTGATGTGCGGGCGCGAGGTGCTTTCGACGGTGGCCAGGAATTCATCATTGGACCATTCATGGCGGCCTACGCAGATGATGCGGGAAGTCGGGGGCAGGTCATTGGCGACGTCGCGGGCGTACATCGCGGGCAGCAGTTTGCGCATCGACAGGTCGCCGCTGCCGCCAAAGAGAACGAGGTCAAAATCGGTAAGTGCCATAGTATGTAGTCGCAGAAAAGTGGGTGCCGGGTGATGTATGTAAATTTACTACATAAATACGACGCTTGCAAGAAATTTTACTACGCGATTGGGCGGAAACGGGTGGCGTTGCGGGCGCGGGCGCGCTGGGCTTCGATCTCGCGGTCGCGCGGATCGGCGGTGGTGACCAGGGACTTGATCAATTCGTCGGCCGCGGCGGCCACCTGTTCGATGGCGCGCTCGAAGGCGGCCTGGTTGGCCTTGGACGGGCTGTTGAAGCCACTGAGCTTGCGCACGAATTGCAGCGATGCGGCGCGGATTTCATCGTCGGTGGCAGGCGGCGCGAAGTTGAACAGGGTTTTGATATTCCGGCACATGGTGAACTCCGTGAGAATGCGGAAATATCATAGCACCGCCGTCAAGTCAGGGGCGGTGGTTATCGACGATGAACTGCGACAGCGCCGCTTCGGGCAGGGGGCGGCTGTACAGATAGCCCTGGTATTCGCGGCAGCCGGCGGCGGCGATGAAGTCGTATTGCTCGGTCGTTTCCACGCCTTCGGCCAATACCGCAAGGTCCAGCGCGTCGCCCAGCGCCAGGATGGTGCGTGCGATGACGGCGCCCTGTTGGCCATTGCAGGCGTCGCGCACGAAACTCTTGTCGATCTTGAGGGTGGACAGCGGCAGGCGGTGCAGGTACGACAGCGACGAATAGCCGGTGCCGAAATCGTCCAGCGAAAAACGCACGCCCACATCCTTCAGGCGCTGCATCTTGACGATGGTGCCTTCCACGTCGTCGACCAGCAGGCTTTCGGTCAGCTCCAGCTTGAGCCGGTGCGGCGATGCGCCGGTTTCGGCCAGCACGCTCATGACCAGTTCGACGAAGTCCGGCCGGTGCAGCTGGTGCGCGCTGACATTGACCGCCATGGTCAGGTGCGCCGTGCGGTCGTCGCGTCCCCAGCGCGCCAGCAGCGTGCAGGACGTGTGCAGCACCCAGCGCCCCAGCGCCAGGATCATGCCGGTGTCTTCGGCCAGTGGAATGAAGTCGAACGGCGGCACCATGCCGCGCACCGGATGATTCCAGCGCACCAGCGCTTCGGCGCCGGTGATGCCGCCGTCCACTTCAGCCAGCGGCTGGTAATGCAGTACGAACTGCTTGCCGGCCAGGGCCTGGCGCAGGTCCGCTTCAAGCGCCACGCGGTCGGTCAGTCGCGACTGCATGGCGGGCATGAACAGGGCGAAGGCGTTGCGGCCGGCGGCCTTGGCACGGTACATCGCCAGGTCTGCGCGCTGCAGCAGTTCGTCGGTCGTTGCCGATTCGCCGTCGAATAGCGCCACGCCGATGCTGGCCGTGCTGAATTGTTCGATGCCGTCGATCTCGAAGCCTGCCGTGAAGCAGTCGAGGATGGCCCTCGCTTCGCCGCGTGCCCTGATATCGGCCAGTGCAGGGTCGCTTCCCATGCCTTCCATCAGGATCACGAATTCGTCGCCGCCCAGGCGCACCACCTGGTCGCCCGATCCGGCCGCCGCCAGAAGGCGGTCTGTGACCATCTTGAGCAGGATGTCTCCCTTGACGTGGCCGCGCGTGTCGTTGATGCTCTTGAAGTTGTCCAGGTCGATCAGCATCACCGCCCGGTACTGGCGGTCTACCTGGCTGGCAGCGAGCGCTTCGGTCAGGCGCGCCAGCAGCATCTGGCGGTTCGGCAGGCCGGTCAGCTGGTCGTAGTAGGCCAGCTTGTGGATCTTCGCCTCGGCCGCCTTGCGTTCGCTGATGTCGAGGAAGTAGATGGTCAGGCCGTCTTCGCATGGGTAGGCGCGGATTTCTGTCCACAGGTCCAGCGGTTCGTAATATTCTTCGAACGCCACCAGGCAGTTGTAGGTTTTGGCGCGGTGGTATTCATTGTAGTAGCGTCCACCAACCGCTTCCGGAAATCGCTCCCAGATATTGATCCCCATGACGTCCGCGCGCGGGCAGCGCAGCAGGCGTTCGGCGGAATCGTTCAGGAACCGTATCCGCCACTCGTGGTCGACGACGAGGATGGCGTCGGATACGCTTTCGAGCGTTGCGGCCAGGCGCGTGGCCAGGGTCTGGCGCTGCTCCTCGCTCTCTTTGCTTGCTGTGATGTCCTGGAAGGCGCCCTGTACCCGTACCACGCCGCCACCCGGGCCGTACACGGCTTCGGCGATTGCGCGCACCCACACGCGCTTGCCGCTGGCGATGACGATCTGGAATTCTTCGTCGAAGTCCACGCCTTGCGTGGCGCAGGTTTCGAACAGTTCGGTCGCGCGCTTGCGATATTCGGGAGGGTAGTAGGCCAGCGCTTCGGACAGGGTGGGGGAGGTGCCGTGCGGGACTTCGTGGATGTCGCACACTTCGTCGGACCAGAAGATGCGCCCGCTGTCGAGTTCGACGATGAAGCCGCCCAAGTGCGCGATCCTGCCAGTCAGCTGGACCAGTGACTCAACCGGCATGCGTGGCTTGTCGTTGTTCATGCGTTGATGCCTTTGCGGCTTGTGTTGCACTTATTGTAACGCGCATTTTGCCGGTTGTGGCGTCTATTCAGAAGGGCGGGTTTCACCCGGTACGTCGCTGTCGCGGCGCTGGTGCTGGTGCTGGGCGCGCCGTTCAAGCGGCCTGCTGGCCTGCAAGTTGCCGTGTTCGACCAGGGCCAGCGCGGTCCTGAGCGCGTCGTTCATGGCCGCTGCCGCCGCGGCGATGCCGTCGGCAGCCGACGGCGTGGACGCCGGCGCCGACGCCTTGCGCGCCAGTGCGGCGCGACAGGCGCTGGCACGCTTCCAGCCACGTTCGCCAGGCATGCGGATGCGCAGGTCGCGCCAGGCATTGCGACCCTCGCCGGCAATGGCAAGCGTCATGCCGCGTGGCGACACCCGGTGCCCTTCGAAGATGATGTCGTTGCCAAGTACGCGGGCAAAGTAGGTCCGGTCGCCGCATACCATGCTCAGTTCCGTGGCTTCGGGAAGGAACAGTGTTTTCCATTGAAAGCCCCGCGCCGGCTCGTCACGCCGGGAATGCAGGTCGCGATCCTCAGCAATCCAGTTCCGGACGGCCTGGCCAAGCACTTCCACGGGGGAAAGTTTGCTGCCTGAAAGGCGCAAGTAATCGTTCAATTCGTCCGCGATGGACGGGGGTACGGTCAGGCTCACTCGGGCAAACGGTCTCATTTGGCAGTCTCATTTGGTCGTTTTCAGTCCTATTCGGTTGTTGTTAGACCGAAAAACCGAACGAGGGTTCAAATGGGGCAAAAAGAGACACAAAAATACAGGCAAACGAGGCAGGATGCCTGAGGGGCCTGGCCGATGGACGGGGCTATCCCTGCCGCCGCACCGCCGTCATGCCCCAGGCTGGTATGCCGGCTCTTTGCGACCTGCAACGTCGACGCGCAGCGCCAGGACCTTGCCCGTCAGCGGGAAGGTGGCGCGTTCCTGTTCCGAACGTCCGTGGCTGGCGCTGGTGATGTACAGGGTTTTCAGGTCGTCGCCGCCGAAAGCGAGCATGGTCGGGCAGCGCAGCGGCAGCTTCACTTCGCGCAGCAGCTGGCCGTCGGGTGAGAAACGCAGCAGGCGGCCGCCTTCGAACATGGCGCACCAGTAGGCGCCTTCGCTGTCGACTGCAGCGCCGTCAGGACGCCCGCCGTAGTCGCTGGCCTGTTTGTCGGTCGAGAACTGCTGGAAGCATTGCGGATCGCTGGCAGTGCCGCTGGCCGCATCGAAGGCGTAGCGGTTGATGCGGTGGCTGGCCGTGTCGGCGTGGTACATGGTTTTTCCGTCGGGTGAAAAACCGAGGCCGTTCGAATTCATCATGCCGCCCGACCATTTGAGGCTGACCGCACCTTTGTCGAGACAGTACATCTCGGCGGCCTGTCTGTCGCGCGGCTCGTAGATGGTGCCGACCCAGAAACGGCCCGCCGGATCGACCCGTCCGTCGTTGAAGCGCGTGGTGGCCGTGTCGTACGGCGCGGGCGCGATCGGCGTGATGGCGCCGCTGCAGGTGTCGAGGTGCACCAGGCCGCTGCGCAAAGCGACCACCAGGCCGCCATTGGCATGCAGCGCCAGCGCGGACGGCTCGGACGCCATGGTCCAGGAGCGGTGTTCGCCGGTGGGCATATGGATGCCGTGCACGGTGAAGCCGCCAATGTCGACCCAGTGCAAGGTTTTCCCGGCCGCGTGCCACAGCGGGCATTCACCGACTGCCATCGGCGTCGGATAAACAACATCAAATTCCGTTTGCATCATACGGCGGCCTTCGCCATCGCGATCAAGCCATTGGTCGAACTGTCATGCAGCTGCGGCGCCGCTTCCCCGGTCAGTTCCGCCTCGATCTTCTTGGCCAGCACCTTGCCCAGTTCAACGCCCCACTGATCGAAACTGTTCACATCCCAAATCACGCCCTGCACAAAGGTCTTGTGCTCATACAGCGCAATGAGCGCGCCCAGCGTGTACGGGGTCAGGTACTCCATCAGAATGGTATTGCTCGGACGGTTCCCCGGGAAGGTCTTGTGCGGCGCCAGCGCTTCGATCTCGGCCAGCGACAAATCCTGCGCCGACAAATCCCTGCGCACTTCATCAATGGTCTTGCCCTTCATAAAAGCCTCGGACTGCGCAAAGCAGTTGGCCAGCAGCGCCGCATGATGGTTCCCGAACTCGTGCCCGGGACGCAGCGCCGCGATGAAATCGATCGGCGTCACATCGGTCCCCTGGTGCAGCAGCTGGAAGTAGGCATGCTGTCCATTGGTCCCGCAATCGCCCCAGATCACCGGGCAGGTCGGCGTATCGACGGGCAGGCCGCCCTTGGTCACGCGCTTGCCGTTGCTCTCCATGTCCAGCTGCTGCAGGTAAGCCGGAAAGCGCGACAGGTCCTGGTGATACGGCGCGATCGACACCGACGAACAGCCCAGGAACTGGCGGTTCCAGAACCCCACCATGGCCAGCACCACCGGCATGTTCTTTTCCAGCGGCGCTTCCTTGAAATGCAGATCCATCGCATGGGCGCCGCCCAGCATGTCGCTGAAATAGCCGAAGCCCACGCACAGCGCCACCGACAGGCCGATCGCCGACCACAGCGAATAGCGTCCGCCCACCCAGTCCCAGAAAGGGAACATATTGGCCGGGTCGATGCCGAAGTCCTTGATCGCTTCGGTATTGGTGGACACGGCCACAAAGTGCCTGGCCAGTCCGTCGGCCGGCGCATGCTGCAGGAACCAGGCGCGCGCGGTCTGCGCGTTCATCATGGTTTCGGTGGTGGTGAAGGTTTTCGACGCAATGATGAACAGCGTGGTCTCGGCGTTCACCTTCGCGAGCGCTGCGTCCATGTCGTGGCCGTCCACGTTCGACACGAAATGCATGGTCAGGCGCGGGTGCGCATACTGGCGCAGTGCCAGGCAAGCCATCTTGGGTCCCAGGTCCGAGCCGCCGATGCCGATATTGACGATGTCGGTAATCGGCTTGCCGCTGTGCCCCAGCCACACGCCATTGCGCACGGCGTCGGTGAAGGTGCGCACGCGCGCCAGCACGGCATGCACGTCGGCGATGACGTCCTGGCCGTCGACCACCAGTTCGGCGGTGCGCGGGGCGCGCAGGGCGGTGTGCAGCACGGCGCGGTGTTCGGTCAGGTTGATGCGCTCGCCGGCGAACATGGCGTCGCGCTGCGCCTCGACACCGCGCTCGCGCGCCAGGTTGGCCAGCAATTCTAGGGTGCGCGCGTCGAGCCGGTTTTTCGAGTAATCCAGGAACAGACCCGCGGCGTCGACGGTCAGCGCCGGAAAGCGCTGCGGATCGGCGGCAAACAGGCCGCGCAGTTGCCAGTCTTCGGCGTCGATGGCATGGGTTTCAAGGGCGTGGAAGCTGGCGGTGGAGGTCAGGGCGGGCTGGCGCATGATGGTCGGCTCGAAGCAGGTGAATGGGGGATTCGTCAATGATACAGGAAAAGTACGTAAATTCACTACAAAAAGAATCCGCCCCCGACTGTGGGCTTGTCCGGGCATTTGTCCCCCGTCAGCAGCCTGAAAGCCCCCGTAACTTGCAATTTATGGACGAAAGGCGCAAGCTGGTTCACCGAAATCTACGTTTTTCGCCAAATTTGTAGTAAAATTTCACGAAATTATTCATAAGGAACGGCCATGGCCTTGCATCCCGTAGTTGAATCGGTCACCGAGCGCATCGTCAAGCGCAGTCGCGCGTCGCGCGCCGCCTACCTGGCGCACCTCGATGCCGCGCGCATCCAGGGTGTCCAGCGCGGGGCGCTGTCGTGTACCAACCTGGCGCACGGCTTTGCCGCTTTCCCGGCCAACGACAAGCTCAAACTGAAGGAAGCGAAAAAGCCGTCGGTGGCCATCGTCTCCTCGTATAACGACATGCTGTCGGCCCACCAGCCCTTCGACACCTTCCCGGCAATTATCAAGGACGCGGTGCGCAAGGTTGGCGCGGTAGCCCAGTTCGCCGGCGGCGTACCCGCCATGTGCGACGGCGTCACGCAAGGCCAGCCCGGCATGGAACTGTCGCTGTTTTCGCGCGACGCCATCGCCATGTCGACCGCCATCGCGCTGTCCCACAATATGTTCGACTCGGCCCTGTACCTGGGCGTGTGCGACAAGATCGTACCGGGCCTGTTGATCGGCGCGCTGCACTTCGGCCACCTGCCGGCCCTGTTCGTGCCGGCCGGCCCCATGACGAGCGGCATGTCGAACAAGGAAAAGGCGCGCATCCGCCAGTTGTACGCGCAAGGCAAGGCCACGCGCGAAGAGCTGCTCGAATGCGAATCGGCGTCGTACCACGGCGCCGGCACCTGCACCTTCTACGGCACCGCCAACAGCAACCAGATGCTGATGGAGATCATGGGCCTGCACCTGCCAGGCGCGGCCTTCATCACCCCGGGCACGCCGCTGCGCGACGGCCTGACCGCCGCCGCCGCGGCGCGCGCGGTGTCCATTTCGCAGCAGGGCGGCGAATACACGCCGGTCGGCCACGTGGTCGACGAAAAATGCATGGTCAATGCCGTGGTGGGCCTGCTGGCCACCGGCGGCTCCACCAACCACACGCTGCACCTGGTGGCCATCGCCAGGGCGGCCGGCATCGTCATCGACTGGGACGACTTCAATGAACTGTCGGCCGTGGTGCCGATGCTCACCCGTATCTACCCGAACGGCGACGCCGACGTGAACCACTTCCACGCCGCCGGCGGCACCGGTTTCGTGATCCGCGAACTGCTCGACGCCGGCATGCTGCACGACGACGTGACCACGGTGCTGGGCAAGGGCTTGCGCGCCCACTGCAAGGAACCCTTCCTGGACGGCGACGCGGTCTACTGGAAAGACGCGCCGCTCGCCAGCGCCGACGACAGCGTGCTGCGCCCGGCCAGCAATCCTTTCGCCAAGGATGGCGGCATGATCCTGGTGTCCGGCAACCTGGGCCGCGCGGTCATGAAAATCTCGGCCGTCAAGGAAGAACACCGCATCGTCGAAGCGCCCGCGCTGACCTTCAATTCGCAGGAAGACTTCATGCATGCCTACAAGGCCGGCAAGCTCGATCGCGACTTCGTGGCCGTGATCCGCTTCCAGGGTCCGCGCGCCAACGGCATGCCCGAACTGCACGCGCTCACGCCGGCGCTGGCCAACCTGCAGGACGCCGGCCGCCACGTGGCCCTGGTGACCGACGGCCGCATGTCGGGCGCGTCGGGCAAGGTGCCGGCGGCCATTCACGTCTCGCCTGAAATTCTGGCCGGCGGTCCGCTCGGCCTGGTGCGCGACGGCGACATCATCCGGCTCGACGCCACCACCGGCACGCTCGAAGCGCTGGTGCCGTCCGACGTCTGGGCCGCGCGTTCGCTGGCCACCGCCGACCTGACGCCTAGCCACATCGGGATGGGCCGCGAACTGTTTGCCATGTTCCGCAATTCGATCAGCGAAGCAGAGAAGGGTGCCGCCACCTTCCCGCTGCCATCGCCGATCCCGACCACACTGCCGCTGCATGACTCGTCCGACATCAAGGACACCGTGCAAGGCTCCGACGAAGACTTCCTGATCAAGAACCCAAAATGACCATGACCCTACTCGACATCATGCGCTCTGCGAGCGTAATCCCCGTTATCGCCATCGACGATCCCGAACACGCCGTGCCTCTGGCGCAAGCCCTGGTCGCCGGCGGCATCTGCGTGCTGGAAGTGACCCTGCGCACCGCGCATGGTCTCAAAGCGATCCGCGACATGTCCGCCGTGCCGGGCGCCATCGTCGGCGTGGGCACGCTCACCCAGCCTGAAGAATTTGCCGCCGCGCGCGACGCCGGCGCCGTGTTCGGCGTCTCGCCGGGCCTGACCGCGTCGCTGATCGAAGCGAGCCGCAAGAGCGGCCTGCCGCTGCTGCCCGGCGTGATGACCCCGTCCGAAGTGATGGCCGCGCGCGAAGCGGGCTTCCGCCAGCTCAAGCTGTTCCCAGCCGTGCCGGCGGGCGGCGTGGGCATGTTGAACGCCATCGGCGGCCCGCTGCCGGACGTGACCTTCTGCCCTACGGGCGGCATTTCGATCGACATCGCGCCGCAGTTCCTGGCCTGCAAAAACGTGGCCTGCGTGGGCGGCTCCTGGCTGACCCCGAAAGACGCGATGAAGGCCGGTAACTGGGCCTTGATCACCGAGCTGGCCAAGGCCGCCGCGGCGCTGCGCCGCTAGCCACATGCGCCTGCTCACCGCGGGCGAAGTAGCGATGGCGCGCCAGCTGTTCGGCGACGCCATCGACTATCACAAGGTGCGGATCCACAACCGCCGCTACCTGCCGTTCGGCCTGCAGCCCAAAAACTGCGCCATGTCGCCCAATGGCCATATGTATTTCCACAAGTCCTGCTGCCTGCCCGACTTTTCCGCCGCCAGCGCTTCGGCGCGCCACTGGTTCATGCACGAGATGGTCCACGTGTGGCAATTCCAGCTCGGCTACCCGGTGCGCCTGCGCGGCGCTTTCCGCATCGGCCTGTCCTACCGCTACACGCTTGCCATGGACAAGACCCTGTCCGATTTCAATATGGAAGCGCAGGGCGACTTGCTGGCCGACTACTTCATGGTGCGCCATCTGGGCGCGCCGGCAGCCATGAGCCAGCCCCGCTATGGCGCCAGCCTGGCCCTGTTCGAATCCGTCCTGGACCGTTTTCTGGACGATCCCGGCGATATCAAAAACTTGCCAAGGGGCATTCTTAATCGGTTGCGCTGAGTCAACACTCCAAGGCGTCAAGCCCGTAATGTAGGAGTTTATCCCATGCAATTTTACGGAGTGTCCCATGTGGCGCAGCATGTCCCCGGCAATGATCCTGGTCCTGACCCTGGCGGTCAACAGCGCGGCAGCGGCGCCGCGGATCGGCGAGCTGGAAGTGAGGGAAGGCAATGGCGGCCTGCCATGCTTTTCCATTTCGCAAGCCGAAGAGCAGCGCGGCGGTGCGCCCAATTTTGACGCCATCACGGTCAGCGACGGCAAGGCGGTGCTGTGGACCATGGCCATGCCCAAGCAACGCACTTTTCCCGTGACGTTCAGGATGTGCATTCCGTACGCGGGCAGGTTGCCGGTGCTGCCGCAAATGCCGGCGGCCGCGCTTCAGGCGGGCAAGGCTTATGACGTGTATGTCGCCACCCGCAAGCCGGGCGCCGCGCCGCAGGGTTACCGGGGGCGCTTTTGCATGGTCAAGCAGGCCCAGGGCCTGATGAAAGTGCGCAGCCTGGGCGCGAAAGGCGGCTGCCAGGTGCTATAGGCAGCGCACCCGCATCTTCAAGCCCACCGGGGTCATGGTGAGCGCCAGGTGTTCGCGCGGGGCTTTGCCGTCCGGCGTTTCCAGGCTCTCGATGTCGAATTGTCCCAGCAGCGTCGCCATCGCCATTTTCATCTCGAGCAGCGCCAGGTAGCGCCCCGGACAGATGCGCGGGCCGCCGCCGAAGGGCATGGAAATCCGTTTGGGCGAGCTGGCATTCATCGCCGGATTATTCTCTTCCAGCCAGCGCTCCGGCGAGAACGCGGCGGCATTGGGCACGTGCGCGTCGCTGACGGAGTCGTGCCGCATCACCGAAATGATCAGGGTACCAGCCGGCACCTGCACGTCGCCTACCTGCGTGTCGCGCAGCGTCTGGAAGCCGATGTGGGGCGCGACCGGCTTGAGGCGCATCGCCTCGTGGGCGCACGCTTCGACATAGTCGAGCCGGCCCATCTGCTCGATGCCCAGGTCGCGCGCATCGCCGCATACACTGCGCACCTCGGCCACCGCTTTGGCCAGGGTCTCCGGGTTCTGCCACAGCAGGTGGATCATCCAGGCCAGCGTATTGGCCGTCGTGTCTTCGCCTGCGAGCAGCATGGTCAGGACATTGCCCGCGACCTGGCTGTCGTCGATGCCGCTGTCCGGCTGGTCGGCCGCCGCGATCATGGCCTCGAGCAGGTTTTCCGGATGCTCGCGCAAGGCCGGCTGGTTCGCCATGCGCACGCGCGCCTGGGCCACGAAGCCGTCCACGGCGGCCATGACCGCGACCAGGCTGCCCGCCAGCGCGCGGTCCGCGCGCGAAGGAAACCAGCGCCACACGGGGAAGGGCGCGAACATGCGCTTGAACAGTGCGGGAAAAATCTTGTCCAGGTGTTGCTGGATGATGTCGCCGTCCGACGCCAGCGTGTTGACCTTGGCGCCGAATGCCAGTCCGGCGATCGCGTCGACCGTGAAGCGCATCAGGTCCGCCTGCAGGTCGATGGCGGCGTGCTCGCCGGCGGCCACCGTCCAGCGACGGGCCAGGTTGTGCGCGACCTCTTTCAGCGCCGGGAAGTAGCGTTTGACATGCACCGGATCGAAGCCGGACATCACCATGCGGCGCTGGCGCCGCCAGACCTCGCCGTTGGAGCCGAAGACGCCGTTCGGCAATCCCATTTCATGCCAGATTTCGGCGAGCCGGTTCGAACGGCTGAAGCCTTCCGGCCGGTCGCGCAGCAGGGTGCCGATGGCGACGTGGTCGGCCACCACCATCAGGCGGCGCGACCCCAGGCGCAGCTGGTAGAACGGCCCGAACTGCCTGGCCCATGCTTCAAGCTGCAGGTGCATTTCGCCCGGCTTGATCTGCAAGGCATTGCCGAACAGCGGTATGCCTTTCGGGCCGGGCAGGCTGTCCACGTGTCGCGTCATGGCGGGGCCGTCGGGGTTCAGGTCTTCAGCGCCTTCAGTTGCACTTCCGCGTCCTCGCGCATTTTTTTCGACAAGCCGGCCTTGAACGCGGTCGCCTTTTCGTAAGCCGCAATCGCCTTCGCCTTGTCGCCCATGGCTTTGAGCGACTGCGCCATGCGGTAGTGCACCCACGGCTTCGGATATTTGGCCAGGGTCTGCTCGAACAAGGCCAGCGCTTCCTTGTGCTTGCCCAGTTCCTGCTGCACGCGTCCGGCCATGTACGGCACGGTCACGCTGTCCGGATAGCGCTTCTGCGCTTCGCGCATCACGCGTTCGGCATCGGCAAATTTATTGTCGCGCATGAAGCGCCCCGCGATATTGCTCAGCAAATCTTCATGACGCTGCATCACGTCCTCGTCGCTGCCCGGCTTGATCGCCATGGCGCCGGCTTCGGCCTTGGCCAGCTCGTCTTCCTGCGCCGCGATCACCGCCAGCATCAGCTTGGCGCCATCCGGATTTTGCGCCGCCGTTTCCTTGGCCAGCGCCTCGGCCTTGCCCATGCCGCCGCCGGCGATGCGCGGCGCCATCATGTAGAACTGCAGCAGCGAATAGCGCGCGCTGTAATCCTTCGGATCGAGCTCGACGGCCTTGAGGAAGGATTCCTTGATCGTGCCGATATAGCCCATGGCCGCCATGATGCCGGCGCTCATGGCCTTGGTGCCCAGCGCGCTGCCCAGCGCTTCATGGCAGGGCGCGGCTTTCGGCTGCAGCGCTACACATTGTTCCGCCTGCTTCACGGCTTCCTCGATGCGGCCTTCGTCGCCGCCCATGATGGCGCTGGTCCTGGCCGCCATCGCGCTCACACTGCCCGGTTCCTGCGCCAGTTTTGCCGTCGCCAGTTTCTCAACCTCGGCAAACTTCTTGGCCCGCAGCAGCGCGGTGTACTCGTCGGCCGCAAACGCCTGGCTTGCCGTCATCAGGCCCAGCACGATCAGGAGATTTTTCTTCATGGTTTTCCTCGTTGGTGTCAGTGGCGCGCAATGCGCTCGAATGGCTTGCGCGCCGGGGCAGTGTCCCCTATTCTTAAGCGAAAGGCAATATACATACAGGTATGAAAAAGCCCGCGCAAGGCGGGCCGCAGGCGTGCTGGCGCTGCTTCAGCGGCGTTTTGGACGGCGCGCCACGGCCAGCGCGAGAATGGCCAGGCCCAGCAAGGCCAGCGAACCGGGTTCCGGCACGCTGTTGCGGTTGATGGCGTCGGCGCGCGTCACGTCGTCCAGGATGGCGTAGGCGAATACGTCGTTCCAGTAGGTGACCGAGGTGAATGGCGTGTCCGAAGTCCAGCCGAAGAAGGTCAGCTCGTTGTAATCGGCGGTGTCAATGGCGTGCACCACGCCGTTGATCTCGACCATCATGTTCGCGCTATACGGGCGGAAGGAGCCGAACAGGGCGCCGAACGCGGTAGTCGGGGCGAAGGTCAGCGTGGCCGACCAGGATTGCAGCAGCACCACGCCCGTACCCCAGTCGTAGCTGAGCGGACCCATGGCAGGATCGACCATGTAGGCATAGCTGTCGTAGGTAATCCCGTTGACCGTCGAATTGCCGATCGGCGTGTAGCTGCCTGCTGGCGCGGAATTCTGTTCGACGATGTTGCCGGTGGTGGCGGCGTTGAAACTGGCCAGGCTGTTGTACTGGACAACAGCACCTTGCGCGACTAGCGAGAGGAGGGCGGCGATGGTCGCCACGGCCGCGTGCTTGAAGAAATTCATTGGAACCCTGCAATAAGCTAAGTGTGGGGTTCTACGAAGCAATTTATATACCCGAGCCAGCTTGTACCGACAAATCAAGGACTTATCTATACAAGTTCCATCTCGGTGTATTTACTGTAAAGTTTTTCGACAGAATCGATGCCGATGACATTGTGCAACCGCGCCATGAACAGGTCGAGCAAGTCGGGGTCCGGGGCTTGCAAGTCGAGGAAGACCGAGTCCAGCGTGGGCAGGCTGCGCAGCTGCAGGGCGGCCAGCTGCAAGCCACCGCGGCGGGCGATGGCCAGCACGGCTTCGAGCGCGTCCAGGGTGCCGGGTTTGTCGACGCAGAAGGTGAGGGCGAGGTGGGCTGAGTGCATATAAGAAGGATATCCCTGCCCGTGCAGAATGAGCTTTCGAAGTTCGCCGGAATTCCATTAAATTTGGAAGAGTCTTCTGCATTTCGGCTAAACTGAGGTTGTTTCCTTCGATAATTACCAAAACATGATCAATGCTGCTGAATTGGACGAGATAGACCGCAAGATCTTGCGCGAGCTCAGGCGCGATGGCCGGATCTCGAATGCCAGCCTTGCCGACAAGATCGGCCTGTCGGCCTCGCCTTGCTGGAACCGCGTGCGCCAGCTGGAAGAAGCGGGGGTGATCGAGGGCTATACAGTCTTGCTGAACCAGAAGATGCTGGGCGTGCCCGACACGGTGATGATCGAAGTCACGCTCGACCGCCACGACGACGATACCTTCGAGCGGTTCGGGCAAGCGCTGGCCGACATGCCCGAGGTGCTCGAAGCCTATCTGTTGACGGGGGAATACGATTATCTGATCAAGGTGGCGGTGGCCGGAACGGCGGGGTATGAAGAATTCCTGCGGCGCCGGCTCTACAAACTGCCCGGCCTGCGCCACAGCCGGTCAACCTTCGTGCTGCGCATCCTGAAACGGTCGCAGTCGCCGGAACCTTAAACGGCGGCAGCCATCTCCACCCGGTTGCGCCCGGCGCGCTTGGCCATGTACAGCGCCTTGTCGGCCGCGCCCAGCAGGAACGGGATATCGCCCGGATCGCTGGCCTGGTGCGTGGCCACGCCGATGCTGATGGTGACGTGCCCAGCCGCCGCCGTGACATGCGGGATGGCCAGCCTGGCGATGGTGGCGCGCATGGCCTCGGCCATGTGCATGCTCTGCTCCGCATCCATCTCCGGCAGGATCACCGCGAATTCTTCGCCGCCGTAGCGCGCGATCAAATCCAGCGGCCGCTGCAGCATTTGCGCCAGCGCGCTGGCCACCTTGATCAGGGAATCGTCGCCCTGCTGGTGCCCATAGTGGTCGTTGTATGCCTTGAAGGAATCGATGTCGATCATCAGCAGCGACAGCGCCGTGCCGGCCCGCTTGGCGCGCCGGATTTCCTTTTCCATCGCCACGTCGAAATGGCGGCGGTTGGCAATGCCGGTCAGGCCGTCCGAGAAGGTTTGCGAACGCAATTCCAGCGCCTGGTCGCGCAGCAGGCGTTCGCGGTTCACCGCCACGCTGACATCGGTGATCTGGATCAGGCAATGGCGCGTCGCGCCGCTCATCTCGATCGGCGTCACCGCCACCGCCTGCTGCAGCCGTTCGTCGGCCGCGCGCGCGGCGGCGTTGGCAAACAGCGCGAACGGCGCCTTGTGCAGGGTTTGCGAGAGGACCGACGGAAAATTGTCGCGCAGCGCCTGCTGCACGGCGCTGTCGATGCGCTTGCCTTTGAGTTCGGGGAAGAGGGTAAAGAAATCGTGGCCGATCACGTCCGTGCCAGGCAGGCCGGAATACTGCTGCATCCACGCATTCCATACCACCACGCGGCGCGCATGGTCGAGGACCACCGTACCGAGATTGAGTGCGCCGAGCACGCTGTCGAGCATGCCCAGCCGGTTTGCTTCACTCTGCATCATGTCAAGCCGAGCCCATCACTTTTGCGAGGTAGCGGTCTACCTGTTCCTGCAAATCCTGCAACGCCGTCAGGTCGAGGATGAAGGCGACATATCCGTGGATCTGGTGCTTCTCCAGGATGAAATCGATGTGCAGCATCAGCACCACGGTGTTGGCCTGGCCGCCCGAGGCCGTCAGGATTTCTTCGCTGGTGCCCACGTGGTATTGCGGCAGCGATCCGGACAGCTCTTGCGAAAAAATATTGGCCAAGGTGCCGACGCAGGAATTGAGGATGATGTTGCCGATTTCGCTCATCGCCTCCTGTTCCATCTCCGTCAATTCCTTGAGCGGCACCGACTCGCCCACCATCAGGCGCACGATGTCGAGGCTCTTATCCTCGGGGAACATGAGGATGGCTTCGGTGGAGAAGGCGCCTTCGTAGTGTTGGCTGACGCCGCACACGCGCGAGGTATCCTTGTTGCCCAGCATGGCTGCGGCATCGGCGCGGTTCAGGAACGAAATCGATGGCACCGACATCGTCACTTCTTCGTTGACGATCTCGCTCATGGCACGGGCCGCGTGGCCCACGCCGATGTTGAAGATCTCGACGAGCGCGTCGTGCTGCAGTTCGCTGAGGTTGAACATGGCTAGTCCAGGGCGAGGGCGTCGATCAGGGCGTGGATGCGTGCTTCGGTGATCGGTTTTTCCATGAAGCCGATGCCCATTTCCTGCGCCTTGGCGCGGGTGGCATTCTGCACATTGGCCGTGACCAGCGAAATATGCGCTTTGGGGCAGCTGGTGCGCAGCTGTTCGGCCGCCGCCACGCCGCCGATGCCGGGCATGTTCACGTCGATGAGGATCAGCACCGGGCACATATTGCCGACTTTGGCGATGGCTTCCTCGCCCGTCGCCGCTTCTTCCACCGTCCATTGCGGCTTGGCGCTGAGGATATACTGGCGCGCCATCAGCCGCGACACGCGGCTGTCGTCGACGACGAGGACCGTTGTTGTTTCATTCATTTCACAATTCCTGAAGATTCTTTAAGCATCGGTTATTTTCTCATAGATTCGTTGCTCTTTTTACTAAACTGGACACCTTTTGAAGGCAGTTTGTCACCTTCATGCATCTTGACAAATGAAATTGCCAAAGGAAACGTCGTAGCAAACGGTGCGATCCGCTAAAATGGCGCAATTACTATCTTTTCCAACATCATGACTCAAGACGAACTGAAGCAAGCCGTGGCCCGCGCCGCGATCGATTACGTGGTCGACGGCGAGATTATCGGGGTCGGCACCGGCTCCACCGCCAATTTTTTCATCGACGAACTGGCCACCATCAAGGACCGCATCAAGGGTACCGTGGCTTCCTCGGAAGCGACCGCGGCGCGCCTGCGCGGCCACGGCATCGCCGTGTTTGACCTCAACGACGTGCCGGAGATCGCGGTCTATATCGACGGCGCGGACGAAATCACCCCGTCCGGCGCCATGATCAAGGGCGGCGGCGCGGCGCTGACGCGCGAAAAGATCGTCGCCTCGGTCTCGCGCCAGTTCGTGTGCATCGCCGACGGCTCCAAGCTGGTCGACGTGATGGGCAAGTTCGCGCTGCCGGTGGAAGTGCTGCCGATGGCGCGCAACGCCGTCATGCGCCAGCTCGCCGCACTGGGCGGCCAGCCGCGCCTGCGCACCAAACCGGGCACGGAGCAAGCCTTCATCACCGACAACGGCGGCGAAATCATCGACGTGGCCGGCCTGCAGATTGCCGATCCGGTGGGATTGGAGCAAAAGATCAACCAGATGGTGGGCGTGATTGCCGTCGGTCTGTTTGCCCAGCGCGGGGCCAATGTGTGCCTGCTGGGAACGAGCGAAGGCGTCAAGACGCTCACGTTCTGAAAAACGCAGTTCAACGACAGGGATAAAGCATGAAGCAATTGTTCGTACTGGTGGCGTGTGCAGTGGTGTTGAGTGGTTGTTCAAGTGTACGACGTCCCGTCATCAAGGCGTGGGAAGCGCCTCCCGGCGCTGTGTATGCGTCGCGTCAACTGTACGATAGCAACGGTGCCGTGATCGAACGTATTCCTTTCCGCGCCGGCGTGTCGTCGGTGACGGTGGAAAATATGGCCAAGCTGGAAGGTTGCGTCGGCGGCACGGGCGCCGGCCTGATGACCCCGCAGGGCCCGGTGGAAGCCTACCGCATGATTTGCGAGAACGGCAAAGTGTATACGGCCAAGTGCGAACTGCGTCAGTGCAAAAAGATCTGACGTAAAGTCCGTAGGGTGGAAGGCGCTTCGCTGTTCCACCCTGCAGTGAGACTTAATCAGCCGGTGGCACGTAGCCGACCGCCGCATCGGCGCCATCGCCGAAGAAATGCTTTTCCATCTGCGTCGCCAGGTATTTGCGCGCGCGCAGGTCGGCCAGGTTCAGGCGGTTTTCGTTGACCAGCATCGTCTGGTGCTTCAGCCATGCCGCCCATGCCTCTTTCGACACCGATTCCCAGATCTTCTTGCCCAGTTCACCTGGGTAAGGCGGGAAGTCGAGCCCTTCGGCTTCTTTGTTCAGTTTGATGCATTGGACCATGCGCGCCATGTGTGCTCCTAAAGCCTGTGAAGTGAAAGGTGTGATTATAAAGGCTTAATCAGGACCTGGGATTTGCGCTGCCAGTTGTACATGTGCTGGCGGTCCTTCGGCAGGTCTTCCACGGTGGCGGGCACGAAGCCGCGCTTCTTGAACCAGTGCGAGGTGCGCGTGGTCAGCACGAACAGCTGCTTGATGCCGGCCGCGCGCGCGCGGTTTTCCATGTGTTTCAGGATGCGTTCGCCGTCGCCCTGGGCCTGCACTTCCGGATTGACGGTCAGGCAAGCCATTTCCGCCATCTTGGAAGCGGGGAAGGGATACAGCGCCGCGCAGCCGAAAATGACGCCATCGTGCTCGATGACCGAGAAATTGTCGATTTCGCGCTCGATCAGTTCGCGCCCGCGCTTGACCAGGGTGCCGTCCGCTTCGAGCGGCTCGATCAGCTTGATGATGCCGCCCACGTCCTCGATGGTGGCGTGGCGCAGGCTTTCCAGGTTTTCGTGGCTGATCATGGTGCCCACGCCGTCGTGGGTGAACAGTTCGAGCAGGGCCGAGCCGTCCATTTCGAACGTCAATATATGGGCGCGCGGTACATTGCTGTTGCACGCCTTGATGGCGTGCTGCAGGTAGAACGAAGCGTCGGACGGCAAAAAGCCCGCCTGCAGCACCGCTTCGGCCTGGTGCGACGACAGTTCGCGGATTTCGGTGCCGCCTTCGTCGACCATCATCGGCGTTTCGGTGATGAAGATAATTTTATCGGCGTGCAGGGCGATCGCGGCCGACACGGCCACGTCTTCCATGGTCAGGTTGAAGGCTTCGCCGGTCGGCGAGAAGCCCAGCGGCGAGAGCAGCACCACGCTGTCGGTTGCCAGGATGGCGTGAATGGTTTCGGCCGCCACCTTGCGGGTGACCCCGGTCAGCTCCAGGTCGACCCCGTCGATGACGCCCAGCGGACGCGCCGTGACGAAGTTGCCGGAAATGATGCGGATCGCGGCGTGGGCCATCGGCGTATTCGGCAAGCCCTGGCTGAAGGCGGCCTCGATATCGAGGCGCAGCTCGCCGGCGGCTTCCTTGGCGCATTCCAGGGCGGCGGTATCGGTGATGCGGATACCGTTGTGAAAGCGCCCTTCGACGTTACGCAGGGCCAGCTGTTCGGCCACCTGGGGGCGCGATCCGTGGACCACGACCACCCGGATGCCGAGCGCCACCAGCAGCGACAGATCCTGGGCCAGG
The DNA here is from genome assembly GCA_040388805.1 of Pseudomonadota bacterium. Classification (GTDB taxonomy): domain Bacteria; phylum Pseudomonadota; class Gammaproteobacteria; order Burkholderiales; family Burkholderiaceae_D; genus Telluria_A. Next base: position 11,070 of record JAZKBE010000059.1, on the reverse strand, counting down.
ACCGGTAGCGCGCCGGCGGTAACGAGTTCACCCGGGAAGGCGACCACGAAGGTCTTGCCACGGAAGGCGTGGATGTAGGGCGCGACTGAGCGCAGCCATTGGACGAATTGGTTAGGAGTTTCCATTTGCCGCATTATAATTCGCTGCGCGACTTGCGCACCAAATACCTGTAAAAACAATGTCAGAACCGAGTAACAAGCCTGCCCGTCCCGCCGGACCGCGTCCGCCGCGGACGGACAAGCCACGCCAGAACCCCGAGCCGCGCGAAGTTTTCCGTACGCCCCTGCCTTTCATCACCTTCCCCGAAGACCTGCCGGTCTCGGGCCGGCGCGGCGATATCGCCAAGGCGCTGATGGAAAACCAGGTCATCATCGTGTCCGGTGAAACCGGTTCGGGCAAGACCACCCAGCTGCCCAAGATTTGCCTGGAACTGGGCCGCGGCCAGAAGGGCCTGATCGGCCATACCCAGCCGCGCCGCATCGCGGCTTCGTCGACCGCCAAGCGCATTGCCCAGGAACTGGGTTCGCCGCTGGGCGAGCACGTGGGCTTCAAGGTGCGCTTTACCGACACGCTGCAGCGCGGCGCCTCGGTCAAGCTGATGACCGACGGTATCCTGCTGGCCGAAACCCAGACCGATCCGCTGCTCAAGAACTACGATACCATCATCATCGATGAAGCGCACGAGCGCAGCCTGAACATCGATTTCCTGCTCGGCTATCTCAAGCAACTGCTGCCGCGCCGCCCCGACCTGAAGGTGATCATCACCTCGGCCACGATTGACGCCGACCGCTTCGCGCGCCATTTCGGCAAGCCGGACAAGCCGGCCCCGGTGATCGAGGTGTCGGGCCGCCTGTACAAGGTGGAGGTGCGCTACCGCCCGGTGGACCGCGACCCGGTGGCCGTGCCCATGCCCGAATCGGGCAAACCCATGCCGAAGGCCCAGCAAGCGCGCGAGAAGCGCGACCTGATGGAAGCGGTGGTCGACGGCGTCGATGAACTGTGCCGCCTGGGTTCGGGCGACGTGCTGGTGTTCCTGCCGGGCGAGCGCGAAATTCGCGACTGCGCCGAAGCGCTGCGCAAGCATCACCCGCCGCATGTGGAAATCCTGCCTCTGTTCGCCCGCCTGTCGGTGGAAGAGCAGGAAAAGGTCTTCAAGATCAGCAATGCGCGCCGCATCGTATTGGCCACCAACGTGGCCGAAACGTCGCTCACCGTGCCCGGCATCCGCTACGTGGTGGACGCCGGCCTGGCGCGTGTGAAGCGCTACAGCTTCCGCAACAAGGTCGAGCAATTGCAGGTGGAGCCGATCGCCCAGTCGGCCGCCAACCAGCGCGCCGGCCGCTGCGGCCGCGTGGCCGACGGCGTGTGTATCCGCCTGTACGAAGAGCTGGACTTCAATCAGCGCCCGAAGTTTACCGAGCCGGAGATCCTGCGTTCGTCGCTGGCGGCCGTCATCCTGCGCATGAAGTCCCTGCACCTGACGGACGTGGAGACCTTCCCCTTCATCGAACCGCCGCAAGGCCGCGCGATCGCCGACGGCTACCAGCTGCTGCAGGAAGTGGGCGCGGTCGACGACACCAATGAACTGACTAAGCTGGGCCACAAGCTGGCCAAGCTGCCGCTCGACCCGCGCGTTGGACGCATGATCCTGGCCGCGCTGGAAAACGCCTGCCTGACCGAGATGCTGGTGATCGCGTCCGCGCTGTCGGTGCAGGATCCGCGCGACCGCCCGATGGAGCACCAGCAGGCAGCCGACGAAGCGCACAAGAAGTTCGCCGACGAGAAGTCCGAGTTCCTTACCTATATCAAGATCTGGAAGTGGTTCGAAGCGGCCATCGAGCACAAGAAAACCAATCGCCAGCTGATGGAAACCTGCCGCAGCACCTTCCTGTCGCAGGTGCGCCTGCGCGAATGGCGCGACGTGCATTCGCAGCTGCTGACCATCGTCAAGGAGCAGGGCTGGCGCCTGAACGAACTGCCGGCCACCTACGAAAACCTGCACACGGCGCTGCTGACCGGCCTGCTGGGGAACATCGGCTTCAAGTCGGACGATGAGCCGGGCGCCGGCTACCTGGGCGCGCGCGGCATCAAGTTCCATATCTGGCCGGGTTCGTCGCTGCTGAAAAAACCGGGCAAGTGGATCATGGCGGCCGAACTGGTGGACACCACGCGCCTGTACGCGCGCTGCGTGGCCCAGATCCAGCCTGAATGGATCGAACGCGTGGGCGCGCACCTGCTGAAGAAATCCTGGGGCGAACCGCGCTGGGAAAAAACGGCGGCCCAGGTTACCGCGTCCGAACGCGCGACCTTGCACGGCATCGTCATTTACAGCCAGCGCCGCATCAATTACGGCCAGTTCAATCCTGTCGAAGCGCGCGAGATTTTCATCCGTGATGCGCTGGTCGGGGGCGACTACAACACGCGCGCGCCGTTTTTCGCGCACAACCACAAGCTGGTCAAGGAAATCGAAAACCTGGAGCACAAGTCGCGCCGGCTTGACGTGCTGGTGGACGACCACCTGATCGCGGCCTTCTACGACAAGCTGATACCGAGCGACATCGTCAACGGCGCCGGTTTCGAAAAGTGGCACAAGGACGCCACCGCCAAGGAACCGAAGCTGCTGTTCCTGAACCGCGAAGAACTGATGCGGCATGAAGCGGCGGGCGTGACGACGGAGCTGTTCCCGAAAATGATGTCGGTGACCGGCATCGAAATGCAGCTCACGTATCACTTCGAACCGGGCAGCCTGCGCGATGGCGTGACGCTGGCGGTGCCGCTGTTCGCCCTGAACCAGATGCCGCGCGAGCGCGTGGAGTGGCTGGTGCCGGGCATGCTGAAGGAAAAAGTGCACCTGCTGCTCAAGTCCCTGCCGCAGAAGCTGCGCCGCCATTGCGTGCCGCTGCCGGACTACGCCGCCAAGTTCTGCGAGCGCGTGCATGCGGCCGGCGTGTTCGGGCGCGGTGACCTGATCGACGCGATCATCGCCGACATTCGCACGCAGACCACCTTGTCGGTGCTGACGACGGACTTCAAGTCCGAGACGCTGCCCGCGCACCACTTCATGAATTTCAAGGTCATCGACGAGCATGGCCGCCAGCTCGACATGGGACGCAACCTGGCCACGCTGCAGGCCGAATTCGGCGGGCAGGCGCGCCAGAGCTTCCAGAAGCTGGCGGAAGTGTCAGCGCCGGCGGCGCCTGCGCCAGGCAAGGCGGCTGCATCGGCATCTGCGACACAAGCCAAGGCCAACGTCAGCCAGCATATCGGCCTGACGTCGTGGACCTTCGGCGAACTGCCGGAGCTGCTGGAAATCGTACAGGGCAAGCTGACGCTGATCGGCTTCCCGGCGCTGGTGGACAAGGGCTCGCACTGCGACCTGGAAGTGTTTGACGATCCGACCGTGGCGGCGCGCACGCACCGCATCGGCCTGCGCCGCCTGTTTGCGCTGCAGTTCAAGGAGCAGCTCAAGTTCGTGGAGAAGAATATCCCTGGCTTGCAGCAGATGGGCATGCAGTTCATGGCCATGGGCTCGCAGGAAGAGCTGCGCGACCAGATCATCCAGAAGGCGATCGAAATCGCCTGCCTGCAGGATCCGCTGCCGGCCGATGCCGCCGCGTTCAACAAGCGCAAGGACGAGGGCAAGTCGCGCCTGACCTTGCTGGTTAATGAAATCGCGCGCCTGGTGTCGCAAGTGCTGACCGAATTCCATGGTCTGCCCAAGAAGCTGCAGAGCGTTAATCCGCAAGCCGCGGCGGATATCAATTCGCAATTGCAAGGCCTGGTGAACAAGCGCTTCCTGCTGGAGAACGAGTATTCGCAGCTGGCGCATTTTCCGCGCTACCTGAAAGCGATCAACGTGCGGATCGAAAAGCTGCGCGCTGATCCGGCCCGCGACGCCAAGCTGATGGGCGAGTGGACGCAAGCGGCCAGCCACTTCATGCGGGCGGCCAAGGACAGGCTGGCGGGGAAGAACACCGATCCGAAGATGGTGGAATTCAGGTGGATGCTGGAAGAGTTGCGGGTGTCGCTGTTTGCGCAGGAGCTGCGTACGCCGATGCCGGTGTCGGCCAAGCGCCTGCAAAAAGTGTGGGAGTCGATGCAGCGCTAAGCGCCCCCCACCACCACATCGTCCTCGCGTACGCGGGGACCCATAAGACGTCTGCTCACAGGCGCTATGGGTCCTCGCCGGCGGGAGGGCGATGTAGTTTAGTACGAGCTGTTTCGACGATTGGAATCCTCCCGATAAGGAAACATCCCGATGCCTTTTACGCTGTGCCACCCGGCCATCGTGTTGCCCTTGCATCGATACACTAGCCAGATCACGTCGCTACCGGGGCTGGTGATTGGCAGCATGGCGCCGGATTTCGTCTATTTCTTTTCGCTGGGGATCAGCGGCTCATTCACGCACACGCCGCTTGGCGTTCCCCTGTATTGCCTGCCAGCCGGTTTGGTGGTGTATCTCCTTTTCTACCTGCTTCTCAGGGAGCCAGTGTTGGCCTGGCTGCCGGGTGCAATCAGTAGCCGAATGCGCGGGCCAGTGCACTGGCCGTTGCACAATGCGCGGTCGGTGGCTACCGTGATGGGATCGCTGGTGATTGGGGCGGCATCGCATATCACCTGGGACTCTTTCACGCACGCAGATACCTTGATCGTTAACAGTTTTGAGATTTTCCGGACACTCGTTCCCCTGGGTGGCTACCAGATACCGCTTTTCAAAATCCTGCAGCAGTTGAGCAGCCTGGTTGGCTTCATCGTGATTGCGGGGTTTGTCACGGGCTGGTTCAAGCGGACCGTGCCGGTTAGGACATCTACCAGGTCCTTGGGCATTGGGCAGAGACTGCTGGCTTTTACGGGCGTGGCACTTGCGGCGCTTGCGGGCGGCGGCGCGGGTCTTTTGTTTCGGCACCCGAAAAGCGTTGAGCACGGTCTATTCAACTTTGTTGTAGCCGGCATGGCTGCGGCCGGGCTGGCGATCATGTGCCTTTGCCTTGTATGGCAGGTGAGGGTGCGGCGCAACACTGCGCATACTTAGCAGTCGGCCAGGTCACGGGCGGGGGGCTGTGCCGGCAAACTGCCACTTTGTCGGTTTGCCGGAACAGACCCCGCCAATCCCGCCAATCTTCGTGCCAGGGGGAAAAGAGCCCTGAGAAAGCAACATGTGGCTGAGCTAGGGCTGGGGCTAACTAAGGGCGTGATGGGTGTCTTCTTTAGCAGGGTTTAGAAAAAGGGCGAGAGCGAAGACCCAGAACAGGGTGCGACGGTGTCTATGCGTCCAGAGATGATCGAGCAAGATATCTCAATTTTTAGTCAGTTGAAAATATTTCAATATTTCTCTTGTAAAACAAATATCTCTTATTATAAGATTGCGATTGACGCAATATAGCGTCATGAATAATAATATAAAGGTGATATAATGAAACGTGTTTTAGGCTTAATTTTCGTATTCTTTGCTTGTTTGGGATCTTCTTTCGCTTTTTGCAATAGAAGGCCCACCTCCGCTGTCCCCAACGATGCAGTGCATCGTTGATTGCATGGCAGAAGGACCATATACCCTGCAAGGTTGTGTTCGTATTTGCGTCGATTAATACTCGTAATTTAACCGTAGATGTCATGTCTACGGTTTTGACATCAAAATCATGCGACGCCATGTAACAATTTGCCTTTCCTTGCTAACGGTAAACTCCCTATCTCTTGCGCAAGAAGCACCAAAAAGCCAGCAAGTTCCGCAGGTAATTGTCGACGGATCACAAACCGATCTTGAAAAGAGTCGCGAATTCGTTGCGGGAAAGCTCATCATAGGAAAAAAGACGATTGCCGAGAGCGCCTTGCAAAATGTGGGGGAAATCTTGCGCAGGGAGCCAGCTATCTCAATCGGTAAAGACGGTCGGATCGGGCTAATGGGTCTTCCCGGCTACACACAAGTCCTTGTCGATGGCGCGCCGCCGTCCGGAAGGGATCCTTTCGAGCTAGACCTCGTCCACATCGAACGAATTGAAATCATTAAGTCAGCTACTGCAGCGACAGGTCCGTTTGGCATCGCTGGCACGATCAATATCGTCCGCCGGAAAGTCACACCGAGCCGCTTCTCCCAATTTAATATTGGCGCGTCCAACAGTGCCGGGCGCTTTGGCGCGAATTTATCGTGGATGAACAATCAAGCCGTGTCCAATACGCCTCTAAGCGTCAATCTCTCTTTATCGGCAAGTGACACGGAAAAACCATCCTCCGATCACTATCAGAATGTGTTGACTCGGACCGGATCATCGGCAGAATCCGTACTGCAGGGTGACAGGTCGTCAATTGCAAACACCGGCTATGTCCTTGCCGCTGGCGAACTTGCGTGGAAAGTCAATCCAGACCATGTTGTGAGATTTTCGCCGGATTTGGGTCGAGTCACAGTAACGCAAGACGGGGATGAGCATCGCCGATGGGCTGACGGAAGGACTTTCGCTGCGCACGAAAATGCGAAAGAAAAAATGTCGAGCTACTCTTTGCCTTTGCAATGGGCCTGGCGGACAGAAAACGATAGCCAGGTCGAATTGAAGCTCACCAACAACCGCAGCATAGGTTCGAGTTCCAAATCGCAGCGAACAAATTCTGGCCCCCAAACCACAAGTATTTTGCGCATTAACAGTCAGCGTTCCGAGAACGTCAATCGATTCTTGAATTTGAACTATAGAACCGACTTCACAGGCGGGCACGAGCTCGAAGCGGGTGCAAACGCGACACAAAACAACAGCGAAACCGCATACGACGATTTCATTGATGGCGGGAGGGATTCCGCGCTAGCCATTCTCGGCCCTCGTACAACGGTCGAGAAGCAGTCATATCGTCTATTCATCCAGGATGACTGGCGCCTCAATAAAGTTCTGGCAGTGAACGCAGGAATCTCAGTCGAACGGCAGGAACTGAAACTGAACAACGGTTCGACAAGCAACCGATCGCACTTTTTGATGTGGGCCCCTTCTGCACACATAGTGAGGAAATTTGCCGGAAGCAATAAGCGCCAGTTGCGGCTTTCTATTGCACGAACGTTTCAGGCGCCGAATACTACTCAAATGGGAAGACGCCCTAGCGTCAACTCACTGGCGACATGTGATGCGAGCAGACTCTGCACGGCAAACAGTCCGGATACAGCTGATAGCGTCGGCAATCCCACGCTACTGCCGGAGCGGGCCGCCGGATTGAATTTTTCGTACGCCCTTGGATTAAGAGAAAACAGTGAGGTTTCGGCCGACTATCACTTGCGTCGGATCACTCATAAAATCGGCAGCGAACTCGCACTAGTGGAGGTGCCTTGGTCGAACGCAGCACGCTATATCGTACGTCCAGCCAATCTTGGCGAGGCACGGATACAAGGAGTAGATGTAAATCTGCGTCTGAACTCGCGCGATTTCTGGAAAGAGGCGGCGAAGGTCGATGTGACCGCCAACGTAGGAATTGCCCATTCAGAACTAAGCGATTTACCCGGACCGGATAATCGCCTGGCAGGTCACTCGCCGTGGCATGCCAAGCTGGGGCTGGCCTATACCGCGAGCGAATGGCCTCTCAAGCTCAATCTTGACGCGAATTGGCTACCAGGCGACTGGGTTCGCAATAATCTCTCTCAGCGTACATTTCAATCGCGTAAGGTGACACTCAATACCAATGCAAATTGGAAAATCAATTCGGATATTCGCTTTTCGCTAAACATCGACAATTTGCTACGCACCAACCCGCAACGTATTGACGAGTATTTCACCAGCGCCGGGACCGTCCGAGAAGAAACGCAAGGTACAGCTCACCGCCGGATCGGCTTGCGACTGGAAATAAAGCTTTAAGACGACAATGGTGAGAAAAATGATGAAACAGGCAACAAAAAAATGGGCATTTAATATTGGCTTGTTCAGTGGGACGGCCGTACTGGCGCTGGTTATAGGCAGTCAGCTGCCAGCGTTGTTAAAAAAAGTGGGGCCAGCGACCAGGGGGAGCGACTACAGCATGCATGTGTCGCAATTGCCGCATAAATTGACGTTGTACGGCACAACGACTTGTCCGCATTGTGCAAAGGCACGCGAATTTCTGTCGCAAGCAGGGATTCCTTTTAACGATCTCAATATCGATCAATCGAAAGCCGCAGAAAAGGCCTACCAGCGTCTCGGTGAGAAATATGTTCCGATCTTGGTATCCGAGAAAAAACTAGTTGTAGGATTCGACCAGAAGGCGTATGCGGAATTGGGCAGGATCGTCTACGCATCGGCGACCAAGGAGACAGACGAAAAATGAAAAAATGCTTATTTCCCTTTTTGTTCGCAATTGCTTCGCTGGCGAGCAACGTTGGAGCGCAAACCCCGACAACACCTGCGGAGTGCTACAAGCGCTGTACAACACTTGCGTTTGAAGATCCGGAGCTACTGAACAACCCCAGATTCAACAAGAAGCTGAAGGAGATACAGGCACAAAAAAAGGAAGAGACGGAACCAAGCAAAATCGCGGAGCTGGATGAAGACGAAAAGGCTGAAGTAGAAAAGATGAAGGGAAAACTCGTAAAGAGTTGCTCCAAGATTTGCAAGTACGAAGAGTAGGTGTCCAGGTCAAGTCGCGACTACTACAGGTCAGGCGACGCAAGGGCGGGGAGTGTCAGGATTTTTGTGTGCGGGGCCTCGGAGACTTTTCCATGGCGCCGCTCGCAGCCCAATGCGTAGGGCCCGGATATTTCATCAGTCAGCTATTGGACGTAGGTGAACGATCAATATTCGCCGAAAGCGTTGTGAAGCGTTGGAATCGGCAGCCGTTCTGCCGCGCGGCGTAATTTTGCCGGCGGTGGGGTCTGTTCCGGCAAACTGCCACATTGTCAGTTTGCCCGAAGGGGCTGCGACAAAAATCAATCCTTGGCTCTGGGGTACCAAGGAAGATGCTGCATGTGTCAGCTTATAATCGCTGCGGTAATGGCGCCGCTGAACAGCGGTATCATCCGCTCAACAGTCTGCTAAGGAATCTAAATGCCCCGGTTTTTTCCACTTGCGCTTCTTGTTCTGTCCTGCAATGCAAATGCGATCGTTGTTCGTGGTGACGTGGACGACTCGAAGTATCGGACTCTGGCATCTGAGCTTCCGGCTTTGGTTGACATGCCTGGCGAAGGGCACGGGGTACTCATTGCTCCTCAGTGGGTTATTACCGCTGCTCACGCAATAACCTGGCAATCTGAAATCAAGACGGTAACTATTAACGGGATATCAAGGGCCGTTGACCGCGTCGTAGTACATCCTGGATACAAAAAGCCACCGCAAAAGCTGAGTGACCAGGCGCTTGCTACTTGGGATTGGACGCTTTTTAAGGTACTGCTATCCTCCTCCGACGACATCGCTCTCGTTAAATTGGCACAGCCGGTTGCTGATGTGGCTCCTGTTGCGCGCTACGACCGTGACGACGAGTACGGTCAAACCATCAAAATTATAGGAAAAGGTGCTACGGGTAGCGGGGTCACTGGATACGAATTTAGTAGCTCTCATCGCACTGAGCTTCGCAGGGCCTACAACAAAATAACCAGCGCCCATGGCCGCTGGCTATGCTACTTGTTCGATAAGCCCTTGGAGGCCCTTCCCCTTGAGGGCGCTTCAGGTAGCGGTGATAGCGGCGGGCCGATTCTTGTCCAGACTGATAAGGATTGGATGTTAGTCGGGCTCACCTCATGGGCAGATCCACAAAGCACCGTTCGGAAGCCAGGGCTGTATGGCCAAGTCAGTTGCAATGTCCGCCTAAGCCATTATAACGACTGGATTGAAAGCGTTATGTCTGCGAAACCGTAATTGAGTTAGCACCCGAATCACGGCAGGCGTCCGGCCGGTAGGGGTGGCGGTATTCTTTTATTCAATGGGCGACCGGGCGCTCGGGAGAAATTGGCGATCATGAGTAATCGAACAGTCATTGGCACAGCCGGCAATGTTCTATCTGCTTCCCTGGCGACTCTGCGGTCACTCGGTTATGCGGTGAAGCACATAGACAATGGTCTGTGTATGGCGGAAAACGAAACGAACACTTTCATAGGAGAAGACGCTCTATGCTTACTTGGACTCGTCAAGTTACATCAGGAACGAGGTAGCGCCTGGCGGCCCACTGATATCGAGGTTGACGCATGCCTGAAGTTTGAAAGAGAGCAAACCATCGCAGCCCATGGCGAACGAGCCGATGTTTGGGAAGCTCAGGGAACCGTGCATGTACTGTGCGTCACTAGTTTGGGCGATCCTATTGAAATGATCGCCGATGAAGCACGAGAGTTTGCTGCCAAGCTTGCAAAAGCAATCTCGGACGCGGAGTAGTGTCTGGATTTATGGCTGACTTGGTGTTTCGCCTCGGGGCGAGACCCGCCCATTGTTTCGGTCAAGCTGTGTCCATTCAACTTTGAGCTACTGCAGCTGATGGGCCCTCGCTTGCGCGAGGGCCATGTAGTTTAGTGCGTGCTGCCTGGCCTGGTGCTCGTTGTAGCACCTCCAACCATCCCGCTGGCAGTCACCCCCGCGCTGCCCACATTGGGATCGGTGCCATAGAACGAATGTATCTGGTTCGCCCAGTTCACATCGCCCATGTCGGGCCAGTTGTCGGGATCGAAGCCCGGTGCGGTTTTCAGCTTGTTCTTGTCGACATTGAGCACGAAGCGTTTGTTGACGGTATCGAGCTGCAAGGCTTGCCAGGGCACCGCGAACAGCTTTTCCCCCAGCCCCAGGAAGCCGCCGAAGGACAGTACTGCATACGCAATCTGCCCGGTGCGCATGTCGAGCATGATCTCCTTGATGTCGCCCAGATCTTCGTCTTGCTTGTTTGCAACGCTGTCGCCTATCAGCGTGTCGGCGCCCATCAGCGCGGGGCCTGGGCCGGAACTGGCGAAGTTTCTGTACATTCCATAACGGTCGCGGTCTGCGTAGCTCATCTTGTTCTCCTGTCGTGGGTCAAAAAGCCAGACTAAGTTTTCACGAACTGCGCCGTTTGATTTTGCTCAATCGTCTCCTTCCTGCCACGATTTCCGCCTTATTGCTGTGTTAGTGCGTATTCCACGGCAAAGCGGCCACCAATTCCACGCCAATGTGGCCACCG
>JAZKBE010000058.1:0-18622 GCA_040388805.1 Pseudomonadota bacterium | reverse complement strand
AGCGTTTCTTTCGATTTGCTGCCCCGTTTCATCGGGGAGGCGAACTATAGCAAACCGCCCTGCAGCTTGGCAAGCCCTTTCTTGGCGTTTTTCGGCAGGCATGGCCTCGTCGGTCAGCATGGTGCTCACGGTCACTCCGCGCCTGGACGACCTGCCCTGGTCAAGCGACAGTGCACAGGTGGCGCGCGCCGTCCTGGACGAAGCCGATGCTCACCGGGAGGAAGCGGCCGATCACTTCCGCGTTCGTGAGCGCATGCTGGGATACCGTGTCGCAGGTGAAGGAGCCCCAGCCGGCCAAAGCCATGGGCTGCATCAACTGGTCGGCCAGATGCTCCCCGACCGCCGCACCGGATGCAGTGTAGCGCCGCGCTTCGCCCAGTGCGCGCTTGGCGACGGCTTCCGAGCGCAGCGATTTTTCGCCGAACGCGGTAAACACTTCCGTCACGTGCTCGTGTTCGATCGTGATGAGCAGCGCATTGCCCGGCCCCTGCTCGCCCGGCAGACCGCGCAGGCGAAGCTGGGACTCGCTCCAGCCCATCCCCTGCCCCACGCACTCCAGTTCGCGCGCGGCCACGTTCGACGAAATGCCTGCCACGAAGGCTTCGGCGTAGCCGTCCTTGCGTGACCCGCGCTCCCTCAAATCGAGCCGCTGGAGTTGGGCGCACGGCGCGATGCGCGCGACCACTTCTCCACCGCCCGCTGGATAAAAGCCAAATCGCTTGATCTCGATGTCGATGCTTGCACCCATCGCAGCCAGGACCGGGCACCAGGCGCGCTGCAAAAACTGCACCGGTGGCGCCATCGGATTGTGGGTACCACCCGAGATGCGCACCGTCGACGGTCCATCAGCGTACAGCAGCGCGAGCATCAGCGTTTGCAGCACCAGCGTGCAGCTGCCGGCGGTACCGATCGCGAACTGGTAATCGCCCGCCTTGATCGCTCCGGGCGAAAACTCCAGCATGGTGGAACCCACCTGCACATCCGACACGACCGCGGAGCACACCTGCGCCGCGGCCTGCACGGCGACCAGGTGCTGCCGCATCAATCCCGGCTTGGCGCGGTTAGCCCGGATATCCTTGATGCGAAAAGGCTGCCCTGTGATCATCGACAGGGTCAGCGCAGTGCGTAAAATTTGTCCGCCGCCTTCGCCGGCGGCGCCATCCAACTCAATCATGTTCTTATCCTTTGACGCATACCACCTGTTTCAGGGTATGCACAACCTCCACCAGGTCACGCTGGGCGTGCATCACGGCGTCGATATCCTTGTAGGCCATCGGGATCTCGTCGATCACGTTGGCGTCCTTGCGGCACTCCACTCCCTCGGTCGCCTTGATCTGGTCGTCCAGGGTGAAGCGACGCTTTGCTTCGGTACGGCTCATGGTACGGCCGGCGCCGTGGCTGCAGCTATGAAAGCTGTCTTCATTTCCTTTGCCGCGCACGATGAAGCTGCGCGCCCCCATCGAGCCAGGAATAATTCCCAGCTCGCCGGCGCGCGCCGACACCGCGCCTTTACGGGTAACCAGGACATCCTTGCCGAAGTGATGCTCCTTCTGCACATAGTTGTGGTGACAGTTCACCGCTTCCACGTGGGTTTCGAAAGGCTTGGTAATGACGGTACGTACTGCCGTGATCAGGTTCTGCATCATCACTTCGCGATTCATGCGCGCGAACTTCTGTGCCCAGCTTACGGCTTCGACGTAATCGTTGTAGTGCTCCGTACCTTCGGCCAGGTAAGCCAGGTCCTGGTCCGGTAGATTAATGAAGTGCTTGCGCATATCCTGCTTGGCCACTTCAATGAAGTAGGTTCCGATGGCGTTGCCCACGCCGCGCGAACCCGAGTGCAGCATGAACCAGACGAAACCCACTTCATCAAGGCACACTTCGACGAAGTGGTTACCGCTCCCCAGCGTTCCCAGGTGACGATAGTTGTTCGTGTTCTTCAGCTTCGGCGTTTTCAGGCAGATGGCGTCGAATTCATGCTTCAGCGTCGCCCATGCGGCATCCACCGGTGCCGGCGGCGTGTTCCACGAACCTTCGTCGCGCCCGCGGAACCCGCGCGTTTTCGGCGACATGCCGTGCGGGATGGCGCGCTCGATGGCGCTACGCAGCTTGGCCAGGCTGTCGGGCAGGTCGTTCGCGGTCAGCGTGGTCTTGGCTGCCATCATTCCGCAGCCGATATCCACGCCCACTGCCGCCGGAATAATGGCGCCCAGCGTCGGCACCACGCTGCCGATGGTCGATCCCTTACCCAGGTGGACGTCGGGCATGACGGCGATGTGCTTGTAGATGAAGGGCATCTTCGCGGTATTTGCCAACTGCTGCTTCGCCACGTCCTCGACCGGCACGCCCCGGGTCCACATTTTGACGTGGCGCCCGCCTTCTACATTCATGACATCGTAAGTTTCGTTTTTCATTTTGCTCTGCTCATTTAGAAAAAGTGATGACAAGGATCGGTGAAATTTTTTATAAGCTTCAGGCTTGCGCCTGCCTGGAATTGAACCAGGTCCTCTGGCTTGCGCCAGCGCTCTACCGATGCAATTCCACCTGCATTCATCGAAAACAATATTGAACCTCGCGCGACAAGGTGTGGGTGTGATCTAACAATTTGGGATGTAATCACACCTGCATTCGCGTCCGGTTCAAACCTTTACAGGGTGATCGATTCGATCTCGCCCACCCAATGGCCGGCTCCCAGCTGGCCCGCCGCAAACGCTGCGACAATCTTGAAGACCTCGTCCGAGAAACCGCCCACATTCAATACATCGTCCCGTTCGCATGCCTGGCTGGTCGCGTTTGGCGTGCAATCGATACACACCAGCCGCGCCGCCGGATTGCGCTGCTTGAACCGCGCCCATTCCTGCATGGTGGCGGTCGCACGCGGCCGCTGGTCCATCCACGATTCGTTATCCGAGACATAGATAACGAGGTCGGCCCTGGCGTTCTGCTTGTTCAGCAGCGCCAGCGGCGCGCTGCAGTTTGTGCCGCCACCGTTGATGGCAGCCAGTTTCTGCGCATTGGTCATGACCGTATCGCGTGGATTCAGGTCGCAATGCACCACGTCCACTGCGAACGGCAGCACGGTCGCATGCACATTCTTGCGCAGCAAAGCCGCCGACACCAGCGCCGCCACATCAATGCAGCGCATTGCCGAAGTAGCCGGGCCACGGTAGCCGGATACCGGCGAGCGCATCGAACCAGATACATCGGGGCACACGACGATACTGCCCTCGATTTCCGGCACGTTCGCCAGCGCCAGCTCCAGTGCATCCTGCAAGGCTTCGCGCACGGCCGGCGGAACCTGGTCCGACGCTGCCTTGTACGCAGCCATCAGCTGGTACGGAAACACCGCCGACTTGGCCACCGCCGCCGGATCGCGCAGCTTTTCGGCGATACGCTCCGTCATGCCAGGCAAGGCGAACACGCCATTGCGGGCAAAGGTGTTCAGGTTCATCCGTACCATGTGCCAGCCCCCCTGGACCGCAATCTGCGCCCAATCGGCGGCGGACAGCTCCAGCGCGGTCAGCATCTGGAACGGCACGTCCGGCACGGGCTGTGAACGATCCCGCTTGTACGCTTCGAAGGCTTTCAACAGCGGCGGCAAGGCATCCACATTGAACGGCTTACCTACCAGCCAGGCAAAAAAGGCATCGCGCCATGGCGCCGACGGCTTTGGGTGGACCATTTTCACCACATCGGCCAGCGACGGCGAATTTCCCACGGCGGCCGCCAGCAGCGCCTGTTCCGAAGCCTGGTTCAACCATGCCTGGACCAGCTTCTTGGGACGCGTACCCAGCGACTTGCGGCCCGCAGCGCCGGAGCGGACGATCTGCACGAAATTGCGCAGCATCTTGCCGTTGTTGATCACGCGCTTGAATACCCGGCCCAGCTCCGGCGCGCCTTTCGCGGCGAGCACGGCGGCCAGCAAGGCCGGCATGTCCTTCATGTAGCCGCGTTCGCGGCAGTACAGCCCCGTTTGCGCGATGAATTTCGTGTTCACCTGGTCGCACAGCTGCAGCACCGTGTCGAGCTGCGTTTCGGCCGAAGCATAGTAGGTCGCGTTCAGGCAGCCGGTCGCGGCGTACTGCGCCAGCTGGTGGCGCGGGGTCATTGCATAGGCAGTGGCGCCGGCATCAGTGATTGCATCGGCACGTGGCAGGAAGATCCCCTTGATCGACTGGAACAGCTGAACGTTTGCCATGATGATTTACTCCTCGTTTTCTTGTGTTTGTATCTCCTCTATCGCAAGGGCTGTGCCAGTCCCCGCGGAATTCGCCAACTCATTGATAGTAAAAGAAATAGTGCAAAACAGCTAAAAAACCATCACAATGCAAATTGCAAAATATTTATCTCAAAAGATAATTTTTTATCCAAATATGAAAAAGAAAAATACAGTCGTCATCGGCTTTATCGGCACTCAGCTCGATAGCGGCAAGGGCGCCGCGCGCTGGGAGAAGTGGCGCCCGAGCGTGGCGCTCACCCAGCGCGAGGACGTGGTCATCGACCGCTTCGAACTGCTGTATAGCGGTTCATTCGAGAACCTGATCGCCCAGGTCAGCGCCGACATCAGCGCGGTGTCGCCCGAAACAAAGGTGGTTCCGCGCGCGCTGGAGATGCGCGACGCCTGGGATTTCGAAGAGGTCTACGGCACGCTGTACGACTTCGCCAGGCACTACCCCTTCGATCCCGACAACGAGGACTACTGGATCCACATCACCACCGGCACCCACGTGGTCCAGATCTGCATGTTCCTGATGACCGAGGCGCGCTTCTTCCCTGGCCGCCTGGTGCAGACTTCGCCGCCACGCCGCCAGGGCGCCGGGGAGCCGGGCAGCTACGCCCTGATCGACCTGGACCTGTCGCGCTACGACCAGATCGCGCAGCGCTTCTCGCGCGAACAGGCCGAAGGCGTCGCCTTCCTCAAGTCCGGCATCGCCACCCGCAATGCGCGCTTCAACACCATGATCGACGAGATCGAACGCGTGGCCATCAAGTCGAAGGCACCGATGCTGCTGATGGGTCCTACCGGCGCCGGCAAGTCCTTCCTCGCGCGGCGCGTGTTCGAACTGAAGAAGGCGCGCCACCAGATCGATGGCAAGTTCGTCGAACTCAATTGCGCCACGCTGCATGGCGACGGCGCCGCGTCGACCCTGTTCGGCCATATCAAGGGCGCCTTCACCGGCGCCGCCGCGGACCGTCCCGGACTGCTGCGCAGCGCCCATAAGGGCTTGCTGTTCCTCGACGAGATTGGCGAACTGGGGCCGGACGAACAGGCCATGCTGCTCAAGGCGATCGAAGAGAAGCGTTTCCTGCCGGTCGGCAGCGACAACGAAGTGCAAAGCGACTTCCAGCTGATCGCCGGCACCAACCGCGACCTCTCGCTCGACGTGGTGAGCGGACGCTTTCGCGAAGACCTGTACGCGCGCATCAACCTGTGGACCTATGCGCTGCCTGGCCTGGTCGACCGCCCTGAAGACATCGAACCGAACCTGGCCTACCTGCTCACGCAGTTCAGCGAAGAGAATGGCCAGATGGTCCGTTTTAACAAGGAAGCGCGCGAGCGCTACATGCGCTTCGCCATGTCGGGACAGGCGCGCTGGACCGGCAATTTCCGCGACCTGTCGGCGTCGGTGACGCGCATGGCCACGCTGGCCGAAGCGGGCGGCATCACGGAAGCGATCGTGGTGGCCGAAACGGAGCGCCTGCAAGCCTTGTGGCGCCACTATCACCAGCCTGCGGGCGCCGTCGATTTATCCGACTACCTGGGCGAGACGGCCGCGCAGCTGGACCTGTTCGACGCCACGCAGTTGTCGGCCGTGATTGCCGTGTGCCGCCAGTCGCGGTCCCTGTCGGACGCCGGGCGCAAGCTGTACAACGTGTCGCGCGAAGCGAAGGCCAAGCCGAACGACGCCGACCGCCTGAAAAAATTCCTGGCCCGCTTCGGCCTGGATTGGGAGCAGCTCACATCTGGCGGAAACGCCTGAGGAAGGATTCGGCCACCGGCAACTGCTCGCGCCGCGAACGCAGCTTGATGGTCAGCTGGCCCGCCATGTTCGGTTCGATGCTGGAGATCTCCATGGCATTGACCACGGTGGAGCGGTGGGTTTGCCAGAACTGCTCCGGATCGAGTTCGGCCACCAGCTCTTTCAGCGTCTTCTTGATCAGGACTTCGGAATCGGCCAGCACCACGCGCGTGTACTTTTGCTCGGACTGGAAAAACACCACTTCGTCGGTCGTGATCAGGCGCAGAGAATTGCCCACCGTGGCCGTGATCCAGCGCAGGTAGCTGGTGCGCTGCGGGGCCAGTTGCTGCAGCAGGTTCGACAAATCGGCCGGCGCACTGGCGATGCGCTGCTTGAGCCGCTGCACGGTCAGCGCGATGCGCTGCGGGTCGATCGGTTTCAGGATGTAGTCGACCGCGCCGCTGTCGAAGGCTTCGATCGCGTGCGCGTCGTAGGCCGTGACGAACACCACATGGCAGCGGTCGCGCAGCGTGCGCGCAACATCGAGGCCGTTCGGTCCGGGGATCTGGATGTCGAGGAACACGATGTCGGGTTCGTGCTGGGCGATCTGGCGCAGCGCCTCGATGCCGTCGGCGGCGCGGCCGACGATGCGCAGCGAAGGCCACAGCGATTGCAGCAGCTCGCATAGTTCGTCGCTAAGCGCTGGTTCGTCTTCCACGATCAGCGCCGACGGCGCGCTGTCAGCGGACGGTCTGGTCGGCCACATATGCTGGTTCTCCCTGATGTTGTTCGGCGCGCTGCAGGGCGGACAAGGCCGCACCCAGCGCTTCTTCTGCGGCGGCATCGGGACGCTCGTCGCGGGCCCGGTTCATGGCCAGCCGCAGATAGCTGATCAACTGGTCGAGCAAGGCAGAAGCGTCGGCCGGATCGTTGCGATAGCGTTCATGGACCTCGCTCAGCACCCGCGCCACCATGGCCGGGTCGAACTGCGCGCGGGCCGTGCCCAGGCGCGAGCGCGCCAGCTGGCGCGCCAGCAGCACGCGCTGGCCAAGCAAGCCGGCGAGCGTGGCATGGCTCTCGGCCCGCTGCAGCGACAGCAAGTACATCCAGCCGACCATGCCTCCCCACAGCATCCCCTGCATCCAGATGTCGTAGAATTTTTCGGCGCCGGCATTGATCGGAAGGCGACCGCTACTCATAAGGACAAGCGCGCACCAGCCGATGCTGGCGCCCAGCGCCACGATCAGGACCAGCAGGCCGAGAAACTTCAGCGGGCGGCGGACCAGGTCACCGGCCCGTTCCGTGCACATGCGCAGCGCAAGAATGATCACCATGGCGCCGACCAGGGTCGCCATCAGGTCGCGCGGCAGGCGGTTGGCAATGTGCCCCCATCCACTGCGCTCGTACCGGTCCATCCATTCCAGTGCCGTTGCACACTCCGCGGCCAGGGCGCCAATGATGGCAAAGCCGGCGGTCAGCCTGGCATGGCTGCGCAAGCGCTTAAGCAGCATGGGGCACCCCGGCGATATGGATGGCGGCGCGCACGCCCGCGGTGGTTGCCGGCTCGACCACCAGCCTGGCGCGACCGCCGAACATGCCGCGCAGGCGGGCCCGCACCGTCGCCAGGCCAAGGCCGCTGCCCGATCCTCCGCGCAAACCCACGCCATCGTCGACGACATCGACCTGCAAACCGGCGCCGACCAGGACCGCGCTGACCGTGACCAGGCCATTGCCGGCCTTCGGCCCCAGGCCATGCTTGACGGCGTTTTCGACCAGGGTGGCGATGGTCAGGGCGGGAATCTGGAACTGGCGCGCCTGGTCGTCGGCGACGAAGCCGAAGCGCAGGCGGCCGCCGAAGCGCAGTTCGAGCAGGCTCAGATAAAGCTCGATCAGGTGCAGTTCGTCGCCCACGGTCCAGTCCTTGCGGCGCAGGGCCGGCAAGGCCCGCTCGAGGTAGGAGATCAGGGTATGCAGCACCTGGTCGGCCGATCCGTCTTCGACGCGGTACAGGCGCTTCACATGGGCCAGCGTATTGAACAGGAAATGCGGCTCGATCTGCGCTTCCAGCATGGCCAGTTCGCTGCGGTCGACATCGGTGGCCAGCGCGCCCGTTTCCAGCTGCAGCTGCAGGGCGCGAGCATCTTCGGCGCGGACGAAATTCTGCATGATCAGCCAGCCATAGATGAACACGCACACCAAGGTCACGCGGTAGGCCACCTGGAACTGCCCGGCCGGGAATACCGGACGGCCCATGAACCATTCAAAAAAATGCAGGTAGACAGCGATCGTGATGCAGATCGCGCCCGAGAACGCAATGAGCAGGCCAAACAGCAGGCGCGGCCCCACCCGCTCCGGATAATGGCGCTCCAGCGCCGGGGTCAGCCAGGTATGGCAGGCCCAGACCAGCGTGGCATTGAGCGCACAGAAGCCGAGATAGACGACTTGCCGGTCGCTGAAGATGACCGGCTCGTCGGCAAACAGCAGGTAGCCCGACATCACGAACAGCGCCAGCACGAACGCCGCCAGCAGCGCCAGGCCAAGGCCGGCGGCATGCGCACAGATGCTCCTGAGGAGGGGGCTCTTTATCACGGTGTCAGCCTGATTTGATGAATGGCGAGTATATACGGCGCACCGGCGGGAATGCAGCAAAAGGCATCAAGCCGCCCCGATGAGCGATAAAGCAAAGGATTCCGGCGATAGAAGCCTCCACCGGGGTCAGACCTCGGTGGAGAAACATTGCACTCCGGAGGTCTGACCCCGGTTGTGCAATTCGGGATGCGCCTGGCCGGGCTACCTGGCGAAAATCTCGCCGCCGATGTACGTAAAATAGATCTGGCGCTGATCCATCGATATGTAGATCCGGTGCGCGCGCACGAAGTCGAGGCCGAACATCACATCCGCCACGCCGACGTCTTCCTTGATCATGCCCAGCGTGACATTCGAAATGCGCTCTTCGCCAATTTCCAACGCATCGATTTTGACATTCCAGTACGAGAGCATGTCTTTGCCCATGCCCTTGACCTGGTTCCCTTCGGTCACCTGGGGACTGCCCACCGTCAGGCCAAGCTTCCTGGCTGCATTCACATTCAAGGTAGTGGTACTCGACGCGGTCGACATCACGGCCGTCATCTCCTTGCCATTGACCTTGACCTTGAAGATAGGCCGCACATCATCGTCTCCATGTATCTTGAACGGAAGGACCACGGCATCCTGGCTCCAATAGGCGAGATGGCTTTTCTCGCAGTTGCGCGTGCGGAAAAACTTCAGCTGGTTTTCCTTGAGCGAGATTTCCAGGTCGTTGCGCAAGAGCATGTCCGCGCCCATATTGAATCCGGATGCCGAACTCGTATCGATGACTTCGAATACACCTCGTCCGCTGGCGGGCCCCGCCTTCAGCTCACCGAGCCGCACTTCCATGATGCGGAAATTTCCGCCAGATCCACCCATGCTGTCGCGCGTGTTCCAGGAGGTGATTCCCATGGCGTCGAGAACCGATTTGGTAATCTTCGTGTTGTACGAACCCAGATCGACCGCCACTGTCGTCGGTTTCCCATTGATGCTGCCGGCGATCATCGGCACACGATAAAGGTTGTTCATGGAGACCGGCAAGGTATCGACGAGGCCCAATTCGCACTTTTTTTCGGCATCGGCGGCAAGGACCCAGGTCGACGTCAAGGTGGCCAGCAACAGGGCAGCTAGGTGATTACGCAAGGAACTCCTCAATTATCAAAAAATAAACTTGGCAGATTCTACCTTACCGGCCCGGCCCGGCCATCGGGAGTTAGCGCAGGCTGAGGGTCTGGCTTTTCCAGGCGGGGTCCTGCCAGCGCTGGAACATGCTCAGGAATTCCGGTTCGTCGGCGCGCTTGTCGACCGCCAGCGTGGCCAGGTCCACCACCTCGAAACTGCGTTTGAAACGCCCTTCGACCTTCGCTTCGCGCACCACCAGCACCTTGGCCGCGCCAGGAATCCAGCCGGCGAATTCGGCGTAGCCCAGCTCCGGGTCCACCGTCGCCGGCGGCAAAACTTCGACCGTCCAGCCACTGCCACGTTTCAGGAATACCCACATCTCGCGCCATGCGGCCATCGGTTGTACCGCCAGCGTCAGCGCCGTGCCTTGCGCATTCGCACGGGCCGAGGCCGGCCACACGATGCCGTAGGTGCAGCGCGTGGCCAGCGCTGGCGCGGACGCGCTTCCCGCCGCCAGCAGGGAAACGCAGGTTTCGCCCGGCTGCCCGGCTGCGGCGACGATCCGCAACCCGGCGCCGGGCGGCAACGCGGTCGCGGCAGCCCAGCGCACGCTGCCCACCCGCACGCCGGCGTCGGCCCAGGCCGCGCGGTCTTCCTCGGCCAGCTTGGTCTTGACCACGCCGCCCAGTTCCAGCAGCGCGCGCGCCGCAGCATCCTGGGCCGGCTGTGCGCGCCGTGCACGTTCGAAGGCCAGGGTCGCCCACACCGCAGCGCGCCGCATGCGCACCTGGTTGACGATGTGGGGCGGCAGCTCGCGCAGCGCGACCTTGTCGAGCACGTCGGCGCGCCATTGCTCGGTGGCGTAGCGTTCGTGCGGACGCTGCGCCGGATCCAGGCATTCCTGGCGCGTCAGCCCCAGCGCCGCCCTGGCCTGCTGGCGCGCCGTGGCCCGCAAGGCCAGCACGCGCCGGAACGCTTCGCCGTCGTAGCACATCTGGATGCGGCCCTCGTTTTCATAGCCGCGCAGCACAACCCCGTAGTTGGCGACCACTTCCAGATGGGCCGCGACCACGGTGTCGGCCGCCTTGCCTAGCCGGCCCGACGCGCGCCGCCCCAGCCGGTCGGCCATGCCGCCCAGGGCGTCGAAGGGCTCGGCGTCGATGGCGTCGGCCGGCGCCGCGCGCAGGTAGGCCGCACTGTAGGCGATGCCCAGGGCTTCCGCGCCCGGCGTGTCTTGCAGGAAGCGCACCACCGACAACAGCTCGCCCGCATCGGCCGGCGCCAGAGACACCTGGCGCACCTGCGACGCGCGAATGTAGCCGGCGCGTTCGCGGCGATGGTCGTACACCTGCAGGTAGTCCATCTTTTCACCACGGATTTCCAGGCTGTCGCCTTGCCACAGCACGGCCTGCTGCTGGGCAGTATCCCTGGGCGCGGCGCGCAATTGCGCCTGGTCCTGGGTGACGATCGCCATTGTGGCCAAGGCCGCCACGAGCATGGTTGCAGGCATGATTATTCTCCTTCTTCAGGTTCAGGCGCAGGCGCAGGTGCAGGTGCAGGCGCGGCAAGCGGCGCCGCAGCCTGGGCCACTTTCTGCGATCCCAGCAAGGCCGCGCCGATGAAGCCGCCGTCCGTGGGCGCCGGGGCGATGATGACCGATACCTTGTCGGACAGCTTGTCGGCCATGGTCTTCTGGATCAGGAGCGGATGGCGGGTCAGCAGCGCGCCTTCGCGTTCCATCTGCGCACTGGCCACCTTGCCCACCAGGTCCTGGCGGTAGGCTTCGGCATCGGCCAGCTTGCGCCGCGAATCGGCTTCGCCCGCCGCTTCGATCACGCGCGCCTGGGCACTGCCTTCCGAAGTGCGGATGCGCGCCACCTTGTCGGCCTCGGCTTCCAGCTGGCGCTGGGCGATCTGCTTTTCCTTGAACGGCAGCACATGTTTCATGGCCTGTTCCTGGGCCCGGGCGGCGATCACCTGTTCATTGCCGGCCGCTTCGGCCGCCTTTTCGCGCCGGATCTTGTCGGCATCGGCTTCCAGTTCCGATTGCCGCACATGCTTTTCCTTCAGTTCCAGCGTATAGCGCATTTTCTGGGTTTCCAGTTCTTCGGACAGCAGGCGTTCCATCCCCGCCTTGTATTCCTGGGGCAGCCTGATCTTGCCGATGGTGACGCCGCGCAAGAGGAAGCCGTCGGCCGCCAGTTTCGGCTTGAGCTCGGCTTCGATCAGTTGCTGGATCTCGGCGCGCTTGGAAGAAAAGATCTCGCGCACCGTGTAGCGGGTGAACACCTTGTAAATGACGCCCTGCACCGCAGGGCCGACAATCGCGCCGTTGATGTCGGGCGGCAGACTTTTGCTGATGGCTTGCACGCGCGCCGGATCGATGGCGTAGCGCACCGACAAGTCGATGCCCAGCGCCAGGCCTTCCATCGACTGGAAGAGCGCATCGTCAGCGCGGCCGGGCTGGTACACCTGTTCGAACAGCGACAGTTCGCGCAGGCTGTGCATGCCGGGCGCCACCCACAGCGCGCCTTCGCGCACCGTGGTCACCGAGCCGGTCAGCTGGTTGACCCGCACCCCCACATGGCCCGGCGGCAGCGTGTGGTGGGCGGCCGCCACGTAGCCCACCACCGCGGCCGCGCCCAGCACCAGGGCGATGCGCCCCTTGCGCCCGGCGCCGGCCGCCAGGGCCGACCGCACCGATTGCACCAACTTCCTGATCCGCTGCGACATTGTGTTCACCTTTTTCTTGTGGGTGGACAGGCGATGGCCTGTCCCTGGAATGCATGGTGCGGCCGCAGGCCCGGAAGTATCAACGGCCAGGCCGGGCCAGTATGTTCAGCCGCGTGAAGAAACGCTCACAGCCGTTCTATGACTTTTGCGCGGAAAACAGGGATACTCGGTGCATTGCATCAGCGCAGGGGTAAACCATGGCCAGAGTGGCCCTTATCGAAGACGACCTTCCGACCAGTAACCAGCTCAAGGCCTGGATCGAGGGGGCGCGTCCCGGCATCGTGGTCGACCAGTGGTTCAGCCGCGACGACGCCGAAAGCGCGATCGCGCGCGAGCGCTACGACCTGGTCGTGCTCGACATCGAACTGGGCCGCGAACGCCATGCCGGGGTGGCGATCATCAATGCCATCAACAAGAAGCATGCGACGCCGGTGCTGGTGGTGTCGGCCATGCCTGCCACCATTTACCGCAGCATCATGAAGGCGCTCGATGCCTGGGATTACCTGCAGAAAGCCACCTTCGAGGAAAGCGATTTCGTCGATACCTTCCTGGAAATCCTGCGCGCCGGGAAAGAAAAGAAGGCCGCCCCCGGCGCCGAACTGGAACTCGACCCCCTGCGCCAGCGCAACCCCATCTGGCGCGGCCAGCGCATCAACCTGCCCTTGACGGCGCAGCGCATCCTGGCCGCCCTGTTCGCGCGGCGCGGGGAAGTGGTGTCCTACGATGAACTGTTCGAGGTCGTCAAGAGCGGGCGCAACCGCGACAATATCCGCAAGCATGTGAGCACCATCCGCGATGCCTTCCGCGAGATCGATCCCGCTTTCGAGTGCATCGAGAATGTGCCCATGCGCGGCTTCCGCTGGACCGAACGCTGAGCACGGGCATGCGATTGCTGCGCATCGTTCCCTACCGCCTGCGCATCCTGCTGCGCGCCGCCTTCCTGTTCCTGGCGCTGGCCACGGTCGGGCTGGCGGTGTCGGTCCTGCAGCAGGAAAAGCAGCTCAGCTACAAGAATTACCAGGACAGCTTCCAGAAAACCGTGCAGCAGATTTCCGCCACGCTGCGCCACCCTGCCGGCCAGCTGGCCCTGCTCAATCCGCCCGGCGCCACCGCCCAGGCGGGAACCTTGCGGCCGGTGCTGCTGCCGTTTGCTTCCCTCGATTTCGATGACCAGCACAAGGTGCAACAGGCGGTTGCCCTGTCGGGCTGCCTGGTGCAGTACGGCAGCAGCGGCAACCTGTGCGCGGGCGTGGGCAACAATGCCTGGGCCGGCGGCTTCATCTACGTGGCCGGCAGCTTCGACAGCGAACGCCTGGTGCCGCACCAGCGTGGCGACGAAGTCTTGGCCAATGCGCACCGGGTCGCCGTCAGCGTGACGCTGCGCGGCAAGCGCTACGACTGGATCGCCCCGTTCGAAGCCATGGCCGACGACGGTGCGGCGCGCGGCATGCGCGGCCGCCTGACCGGTTTCAATGCCGCCGACAGCGGCTACCGCAACATGCGTCCGGTGCGCGATTTCCGCGGCTGGATCTGGCAGGAGGGACCATGCAAGCCGGCCGCCGCCGGCGCCCCCTGCCTGCACAGCGCTTTCTTTTCGCTGCGCCTGCCGGTGGGCGTGCTGCGCGATGCGCTGTTCGACGGCAGCCGTCCGGTGTGGCCGCCGGCCGACCTGGCGCAGATCCAGGTACGGGTCAGCGTGCTGCCGCCCGGGACCGGCAAGGCCTTGCTCGACAGCGAAAGCGATGCCAGCGTGCGCCCCTTTGCGCTGACCGACCTGCGCTCGACCTTGTTGCCGGGCGAAACGCTGCGCATCCGCAAACTGGATGGCGCCGCCAACCCGACCCTGCTTGACCTGGCGGCGGCCACAGTGCCAGAAGCGCCGTCCTGGCGCCTGCTCACCAGCCTGATCCGCCGCCTGCCGGTCGATACCTACGACAAGCCGCTGGCGTCCACCGAAACCATTGCCATTCCGTCCGGCCGCTACGAAGTGATGCTCGACGGCGACGTGCGCAGCGTCAGCAAGAGCCTGAGCGTAGTGGCGAGCCGCCTGTCGTGGTTCGTGGGCGCCATGCTACTGGCGCTGCTGCTGGCCTGGATGGTCATCGAGATCGGCGTGATCCGCCGCATCCGGGTGCTGATCAAGCGCGCCGATTCGGTGGCCAAGACGGTGCGGGGTACGGGCGCGGCCGATGAATTTGACCTGTCCGACCTGCGCGGCGACGATGAACTGGGCGTGCTGGCCAGCGTGCTGCATGACTTGCTGCGGCGCGTGCGGGAAGATGTGGAGCGCGAAACCATCCGCGCCGAACAGGAGCGCGACATGTGGCATGCGGTCGGGCACGAAATCATGTCGCCCCTGCAGTCGCTGATGGCCCTGCATGGCGGCGTTGATGACCAGAGCCAGCGCTACCTGGCGCGCATGCAACAGGCGATCCGCGTGCTGTACGGCAGCGCCTCGCCAAGCGAGGCCTTCCAGTCCACGGTCGTGCAGGTGGGCGAACTCGACCTGGCGGCCTTCCTGGAACATGTGGCGGCGAACGCGCCCTGCGTGGGGATCGAGCAGGTCCGTTTCCTTGGCGGCAGCGCCAGGATCGTCGCCAGGGCGGATGAATATTGCCTGGAAGACGTGGTGACGCACGTGCTGCGCAATGCGGCGCGGCACCGCCATGAAGGCACTGCCGTCACCCTGTCGCTTGATGCGAACGAGGCCGGCGCGACGATCACCATCCACAACCAGGGACCGCAGATCGGCGACGAGTTGATCGGGCGCGTGTTCGAATACGGCGTGTCGGACCAGCCCGATTCGGGCGCCCACGGCAACCGCGGACAGGGCTTGTTCGTGGCCAAGACCTACATGGCGAAGATGGGCGGCACGATCAGTGTGCAGAATGTGCCGGATGGCGTACGTTTTGTGCTGAGCCTGCAACGCGTACTGCTGTGAGCGGCAGTGTCAGCGTGGCCCGCGTGCCCGCATCGAGCGGCGCCAGGTCGAGCGTGGCCTGGCCGCCGTAGCGGGTCTGCAGGCGGGTGTTGATATTGGCCAGCGCCATGCCGCTGCCGGGGCGAACCGGACGGCGCGCGTGCTGCAGGCCGAGTCCGTCGTCGTCGATGCGGATTTCCAGCTTGCCCTGGTGGATGGTCGCGCACAGGCGCACGCTGCCGCCCTCGACCTTCGGTTCGAGGCCATGGTGGACAGCGTTTTCCACCAGCGGCTGCAACAGCAAGGGCGGCATCACCGCCTGGCGCGCCTGCTCGCAGGCGTCGATGGAAAAGCGCAGGCGGCTGCCCATGCGGATCTGCATCAGCTGCAAGTAGTTGCGGGCCGTTTCCAGCTCGACGTCGAGCGTGCTGTCGGTCACCCGCATCTGTCCCAGGCTGGCGCGCAGGTAGTCGGTAAACGATGCGAGCATCAGCTGCGCGCGCGGCGCATCGCTGGCGATCAGGCTCTGCACGTTGGCCAGGGTATTGAACAGGAAGTGTGGTTCGATCTGGGCTTGCAGCATGCGCAATTGCGATTCGGCCGCCTGTTGCGCCAGCGCTTTTTCCTTGGCGCGCAGCAGCCACCATACCCAGTTGGCCGCCACGATCAACAGCGCGAAAATCAGGAACTTGAGCTGCACCATGGGAACGCCGGACAACTTTTTCCACATGTCGAAGTCGTACATGCTGCTGAGCACCACGTAGGCCAGTCGCACCCCGAGCGCCGTGCCGGCGAACAGCACCGCGCTGACCACGGCGATGGGGCGCCAGTCCTGCATGGCCGCCAGCGCATCGATGGCGGCGGCCGGCAGCAGCAGCTCGACGGCGCGCAGGGTCAGCAGCATGACGGCGCCGACGCCCAGGCCCAGCAGCAGGTTGTTGACCATCGCGCTGCTCCACCAGATGCGCTCGGGCATCGCCATCAGGAAAATCGAACACAACATCAGCACCAGCGCGACGCCGGTCACGAGCATGCTGCCGACCAGCAAGCGGACCCAGAGCGGTTCGCTGCGTTTCTTTTTCAGGATCAGGAAGCTGCGCCAGGTCTGTTGCAAGGTATGTTTGATCGTCATGGGGCGACAGTGTAGATCACTCAGCTTGCAGGGCGGGGAATTTCCGGAATGGCGCCGCGGCGCACGCGCTCGGCCTGTTGCGCCTGCGCCAGTTCAAGTTCGAAAGCGCTGGACTTGGCGTCCGCGG
Organism: Pseudomonadota bacterium; assembly: GCA_040388805.1. Classification (GTDB taxonomy): domain Bacteria; phylum Pseudomonadota; class Gammaproteobacteria; order Burkholderiales; family Burkholderiaceae_D; genus Telluria_A. Next base: position 2,060 of record JAZKBE010000058.1, on the reverse strand, counting down.
TCGGAAGAAAAGCGATATCCTCCGCGACACGGAACCCTGCCAGCGCGCCGATCGCACTGGTATCGGTCCGGGAGCGGCTGGACTCGTGGAAACCACGCCAATGCCAGCTGCCGCCACGCAGACTGCGTTCCTTGCATTCGCCACCGGCCAGGATGCTGCCGTCTTTCGGGGCGCCGTCATAATTCTCGCGCCAGCAGTCGGCCAGGAATTCCGACACATTGCCCAGCGTGTCGTAGACGCCGAAGGCATTCGGTTCGTACATGCCGACAATGCTGGCGTATCCCGCCTTGTCGTCGCAAGGAATGACGCCGACGTGGTTCTTCGATTCCAGGCCAAAGTCGCGCCGCACGGCAGCTTCGGCCGAGCGGTCCGCCAGGTTGCCGTAGCGGCAGGCCAGGCTTTCATCGTTGCCGAAGAAATAGCGCGTACTGCTGCCGGCGCGGCTGGCGTATTCCCATTCGGATTCGGTAGGCAAGCGGTACTTCTTGCCGGTCTCCTTGGCCAGCCATTTCACGTAGGCGTCGGCGCCGGACCAGCTGATGCAGGTAGCCGGCTCGAACTTGCTCACAGTCTGCAGCGTGGTGGCGGCAGGTCCATATTCGTCGGGTACATTTTCGAACCAGCGCTTTGACGCCAATTGCAGGCACATGCGCGAGGTCCGGTAATTGGTGGCTTCGACGAAGCGCTGGAACTCGGCGCCGGTGACTTCGAACTTGCCCATTCTGAAGGGCTTGATCGTCACCGCATGCACCGGCTGGGAGTTTTCATAGCGCGTGCTGCCCATCATGAATTCTCCCCCCTTGATATTGACCATGGGCGGTTCGATCGGCGGCAGCTTGTCGGCGGCCAGAAGCGGCGTCGCGCACAGGAGCAGGGAGGACAGCAGGATCAGCTGTTTCGACATGGTTTTCCTTGTCAGGTGGTTGGGATGGACTGAGCATCGCAAGAATCACCTGGGGACAAGCACGCCGTGCGACGAATCGACAGGCGGGCCGACGGATGGCGAGCACCGCCCGGTCAGGCGCGGCTACAATGCCGTCATGACGAGTGTATTGATTGCCGACGACGAAGCGCACCTGGCCCACTTCCTGCGCGACCAGCTGGTGCTGCTGTGGCCGGAACTGGAAATAGTGCATATCGCCGCCAACGGTATCGAGGCGGCCGAGCGCATCGCTGCCCTGGCGCCCGACCTGGCCTTCCTGGATATCCAGATGCCCGGCATGACCGGACTCGACGTGGCGCAAGGCATTGAAGGCGCGACCAAGGTCGTCTTCGTGACGGCGTACGATGAATATGCGGTGGAGGCATTCGAACACGCGGCGCTGGACTACGTCCTCAAGCCGCTCAGGAATGAGCGCCTGGCGCGGACCCTGGACCGGATCAAGGCAAGCTGGGTTTCGGCCCCGCCGGATGCGCGCTTGTCCGGGGCGCTGACGCGCCTGATGGCGGCGCCGCCGCAAGCGCGCCTGCGTTATATCCGTGCGGCGCAGGGCGAACTGACCTTCCAGGTCGCGGTCGACGATGTGCTGTTTTTTCATGCCGACGACAAGTACACCGTGGTGCGCACGGCGAGCGGCGAGCACCTGATCCGCACCACCATTACGGACCTGGCATCCCAGCTCGATCCCGACCAGTTCTGGCAGGTGCACCGCTCGACCCTGATCAACCTGGCTTACCTGGATGGTACGCGGCGCGACGAGACCAGCCGCCTGTTCGTGCGGATCAAAGGGTACGCGCGGGAACTGCCGGTCAGCCGCGCCCTCGTGTATTTGTTCAGGGCGATGTGATCCACGGATGGCAGGAAGGCATATACTTTCCTGGAATCCTCACCGGTAAATTTGGGACAGTCCCAGTTTTAGAAGCAATTAGTTTCCCCTAAACCTGGGACAGTCTTAGTTTTATACAGTTTTATAGGCAATTAGTTTCCGCTAAACCCGGGACAGTCCCCTGTAAAGAAGAAAATCATTTCCTCTAAACCTGGGACAGTCCCCTGTAGAGAGGAAATTGTGGACGAAAAAAAACCCCGAGGCCATCGGCTCCGGGGTTTTTTCATATAACTA
>JAZKBE010000057.1:0-5686 GCA_040388805.1 Pseudomonadota bacterium | reverse complement strand
CAGGTCTTGCGCGCCATCGGAACCGGCTCGGGAGAATAAATCAGCGCTTCCCTAACAGTATTTTTGCGTAATCTTGACGAATTTGACAAATTTTCGATTGGGCAAACACTGTCTACAGCGTTGAATTTTTAGAGATTTCCCGTCGGTTCAACTTTGACGATGACCAACCAGGACCGTATTTCAGGGCCGCTGCTGGACCGCATCGATATCCAGATCGAGGTGGCCGCCATGCCGCCCGACGAACTGGCCAGGGCCGCCGATGGCGAGCCGACGGCAAGCATCGCGGCGCGGGTGGCGGCGGCGTACGCCCGCCAGCTCAAGCGCCAGCGCTCCTCGAACCAGCGCCTGTCCACGCACGGCATCGACCGCCACTGCAAGCTCGATGCAGCCGGCGGGGCGGTGCTGCGCGAATCGATGCAGCACTTTCACTGGTCGGCCCGGGCCTACCACCGGATCCTGAAGGTGGCGCGCACCGTCGCCGACCTGGGTGGGGAACGGGACATCGGCGTCGAGCACGTGAAGGAGGCTATCCAGTTCCGGCGCGGCCTGCGCGAACGGTAGCGGCGTGGCGTGGCGGCGCGATCATGCCAGGTGATACTATGCGCCTTGATGTTCACTCTGGAGCGCAATACCGTGGTCAAAGCAGTCAGTTTCAGGATCTCGCCCTTGCTGGCGAAAAAAGGGCGCGAGGCAGATCTGCCGTACGCGCCCGCGCCGTGGATCCTGAAGCAATGCCTCGAAACGGGCATCATCTTTCTTGCCAATCCACCCGCCTATGAAGAACTGAGCGAAACCTACGCCTACGAGCTGACGTTCCGCCAGGCCACGCAAGCGCGGCGCGCAGCCGAACCACTGCGTTTTGCCTTCAGCGCCATGCTCAAGCGCTTCCGCAAGTTCGTGATGAAGCGCCACAAGATGCTGGCCATGCTGCACTCCCGGATCGCGCAATCGCCTTCGCCGCAGATCAATGTGCTCGACGTGGGTTGCGGATGGGGCGAACTGCTGCAGCTGATGATGGCGTCCCTGCCCCGGCAATTGCTTGGGCGCGTGGTGCCGCACGGCGTGGAAATTTCGCGCGAGCTGTCACGCCTGTCCGATGAAAAACTCAGGCCGCTCGGAGGACGCTGCGTGCACGCGTCGGCGCAGGACGGCATACTGATGTTCGAGGAAGACTACTTCGACGTCATCGTCATGGCTTCCTACCTGGAGCACGAAGCCAATCCGCTGGCCGTGCTGGAAAACTGCCGCAGGCGGCTCAGGGAAAACGGCAGCATCATCGTCAAGGTACCCAACTTCAACTGCATCAACCGGATGATCCGCGGCCCGCGCTGGAGCGGCTTCCGCTGGCCCGACCACGTCAACTACTTTACCCCGGCGACCCTGCGCGCCATCGCCGACCTGGCGGGCCTGGAAGTGGTGCGCATGACGGCCCTCGACACCAGTCCGCTCAGCGACAATATGTATGCCCTGCTGCGCGCCCGCAAAGGCACAAACGGCGCCAAGTCCTGATACCATTCGGGGATGCGAACCCACCTTTTCAAGCGCCTCCTGCTTTGTGCATCCGCCACCCTGGTGGTGGCCGGCTGCAGCCCCGCCTACAACTGGCGCAACTTCAGCAGCAGCGACGCGCCTTTCAGCGTCATGTTCCCTGACAAGCCGTCCGTCCACACACGCGAGATCGACATCGATGGCATGAAAGTGTCCATGACCATGACCGCGGCGCAGGTCGAAGGCACGACGTTCGCCGTCGGCAGCGCCCAGGCGCCCGATGCCGCGCAAGCCCGCGCCGCGCTGGCCGGCATGAAGACGGCCCTGGTGAAGAACATCGGCGCCACCGTCAGGAGCGAGAAAGCCGCTGGCGACGGCATCGACATCGACGCCGTCGGCATGCAAAAGGGCACGCCCATGCGGCTGGTGGCCCACTTCGAAGCGCGCGACAAGCGCTTCTACCAGGTCATCATCATGGGGCCTGAAAAAACCATCACCAAAGAGAATGTCGAGATGTTCATGTCGTCGTTCAAATTGCAGTAGCGTCCTCCCCATCCAGGAAACCGAATGACCGATCACGATCCCGCACTCAGGCTGACCGCGCTGTCCAAAAGCTTCGGCCGTCCCGCCGTCGACAAACTGGATCTCACCATCCATCGCGGCGAACTGTATGCGCTGCTGGGGCCCAATGGCGCCGGCAAGACCACCACGCTGCGCATGGTGGCCGGACTGCTGGCCCCGGACGCGGGCAAGGTTGAAGTGTTCGGGGTGGACCTGGCAATCGATCCTGCGGGCGCCAAGCAAAAGCTGGCCTACCTGCCCGACGATCCGATGCTGTATGCGAAACTCAAGCCGACCGAATACCTTGAATTCGTCGCCGGCCTGTGGGGCATTTCCGCGGCCGAGGCCGAACCGCGCGCGCGCCGCCTGCTGGAATGGCTGGACCTGGCCAAGCATGCGCACGAACTGACCGAGGGCTTTTCGCGCGGGATGAAACAGAAGCTGGCACTGGCCGGGGCCCTGATCCACGAGCCGGAACTGCTGATCCTGGACGAACCGCTGACCGGCCTCGATGCCGCCGCGGCGCGCCAGGTCAAGGACCTGCTGCAGGAACACGTGGCCAAGGGCGGCACCGTGATCCTGACCACCCACATTCTCGAAGTGGCCGAGAGGTTGGCGCAGCGCATCGGCATCATCCAGCATGGCCGCCTGATCGAAGAAGGCACGCTCGACGAACTGCGCGCGCGTTCGCATGGCGGCAGCCTGGAGGACGTCTTCCTGCACCTGACGGGACAGCCTTGATGGTGCGCCCAGGCAGTGCGCTCTGGCTGCTCAAGCATGAAGTGCGCATGTACTTCTTCAATTCGTCCGCATCCAAGAGCACCAATTCCAAACGCGGCTTCAACAAGCGGGCACTGATCTCGTTCGGCATCCTGTTCCTTGGCATGCACGGCCTGGCCTACCTGCTGCTCAAGGGCCTGCCGGTGGCGAGCGAACCACCACACCAGCTGGTCGTCATCGTGACGCTGGCCATGGGCGCGCTGATGACGATGATGATGTCGAGCGGACTCAAGGCAAGCGTTGAAGTGCTGTTCGAGCGGGGCGACCTGGACCTGCTGCTGTCGTCGCCCCTGCCCACCCACAGCATTTTCGTGGTGCGCCTGGCCGGCATCACGATCGGGGTCTCGAGCCTGTACCTGTTTTTCCTGGCGCCGTTTGCGCACATGGGACTGGCGCTCGGCCACTTCCGCTTGCTTGGCATTTACCCGGCCATTCTCAGCATGGCCGTGCTGGCGGCGTCGCTGTCGATGCTGCTCACACTGGCCCTGGTGCGCTTGCTGGGCGTGCGCCGCACGCGCGTCTTGGCGCAGATCCTGGGCGCCTTGTCTGGCGCACTGATCTTCCTTCTCTCCCAGACCCAGAGCAAAGCCATGCGCGGCACCGGCAGCTGGTTCAGCAACTTTTTCGGCCCCCTGATGGAACCGGGTGCATTGCTCGGTCCCGCCAGCCCGTTCTGGCTGCCCGGCCAGGGTGCGCTCGGTTCGCTCGTGCCGGCCTTGCTGCTGTCGGCCATCGGCATCGGCACTTTCGTCCTGACGGCGCGCTTCACCCACCGCTTTTTCGTCCACGGAGTGCAGCAAGCCGTCAGCGCGGTGCGGGTATCGAAGGCACCTGCGGGCGGCATGCGTTTTCACTTCGGGCGCAGCCTGCCGCACGGCATTATCGTCAAGGAATGGCGCCTGATCGCGCGCGACCCGAACCTGATTTCCCAGGTGCTGCTGCAATTGCTGTACATGCTGCCAATCTGCTTCCTGGTCATTTCCGACGGCAAGCCATCGCTGCCTGGCATCGGCGCATCGCTCGCCTTCCTGTGCGGATCGCTCACCGCTTCGCTGGGCTGGATCATCATCTCGGCCGAAGAAGCCCCCGACCTGCTGAGCGCGGCGCCGGCGCGCTTGGCCACGATCCGGCGCGCCAAGCTTGCCGCCGTGGTGATGCCGACCATGGCCATCGTGCTGCTGCCACTGCTGTGGCTGGCAACGGGCAATCCCCTGTCGGCAGGGCTCATGTTGCTGCTGCTTCTGGCAGCGACGCTGAGCGCGGCGCTGATCGTGATGTGGTGCGGACGTCCTGCCGCGCGCGGTGATTTCAAGACCCGCGGCAAGGCCAACCTGCTGGGCACCATACTCGAAGTGCTGGCCCTGGTCGGCTGGGCGGGAGTCAGCTTCCTGCTGCTGTCGATCGTGGAACAGCCGGTGGCGTCCTTGCCATTTTTAATAGGCGCGGGTGTCGCTGCCGGGTGTACGATAACGGTACTGGCCGTTGCGTACGGGTTCCGCTACCGCCCCGGCTAGGTGCGCGCACGCACACTTGCACGGCGTGACCGCGGCGCGGGTTCGTGTTATCGTTTCGTCATCAACCGCACAATGGGAAAGTTCCTATGCTAATTACATTTACATCCAAGGCAGCCGCAGAAGTCATGATGTACAAGGAACACGCCAAACGCATCCTGGACCTGCTCCACAAGGATGCAAGCCGTGGCGTGATCACGGCGGACGAAGCGCCCCAGGCGGTCATGCTGCTTGAAAAAGAGATTGCGGAAAGCCGTTTGCATGCAGCGTCGGAAGACGTGCAGCGCGATGTGCACGCCCACCATGGCGAGGCTGGTGACGACACCGATCACGAAGGCATGGAAGTCGTCAGCTTTGCCACGCGCGCCTATCCCCTGCTGGAAATGCTGCGTGCGGCCAAGGCCGGCAAACACGACGTACTCTGGGGCGTGTAGTGCAGGCGCTGGTGGCGCCGCACAGCCACCAGCTTTGCGCGGCGGACGGCACGGCATTGCACGTGTCGGATTACATGCTGCCTGTGTCGGATTTGCGCGGTAGTGTCGTCATCATGCATGGACTGGGCGAACATAGCGGACGCTATCGCCACGTTGCGCAATTCTTCAATGAGTGCGGCCTTGCGGTGCGCTGTTACGACCACCGGGGCCATGGCCGTTCGGGCGGCGACCGCGGCGACGTCATCAGTGGCGATCCCATGGTGCAGGACGCGGAAATTGTCATCGACGATTTCGCGGCACGCTTTTCCGCGCCACCATTTCTGTTTGGCCATAGCATGGGCGGCTTGTTTGCCGCGCGATTCGCGCTGGCCCGGCTGTCGCCCTTGCGTGGCCTGATCCTGTCGTCTCCGGCCCTGGGCGTACCCTTGTCGGGCGTGCAGAACATGCTGCTCAGCTTCATGCATGCGGTGGCGCCCTGGCTGGCCATTCCCACCGGACTGCGTCCACGCTTCCTGACCCACGATATGCGCGCAGTGGCGGCTTACAAGGCCGATCCGCTCGTGCACAGCCGCATCAGTGCGCGCTTGATGCGGTCGATGCTGTCGTCAATCGATTACTGCCACGTGCACGCGGCGACGCTGGCGGTGCCCGCGCTGATGCTGGTGGCCGGCGACGACCATATTGTTGACGCCAACGGCAGCCGGCGCTTTCATGCGCAACTGCCGCAGGGCCAGGCGCAGATGCACATCTACGACAGCTTCTATCACGAAATATTCAACGAGATCGACTGCGAACGCCCGTTCGCCGACTTGCGCGCCTGGCTAAGCAGTTGCCTTTAAACCGGGGTCAGACCTCGGCGAAGGAACATTACTCGCCGGAGGTCTGACCCTGGTTGGGAAATGTGGACGAAAA
>JAZKBE010000056.1:0-106014 GCA_040388805.1 Pseudomonadota bacterium | reverse complement strand
CGCGCGCTCGTGCCAAGCTTAATAAGCTTCAATCTGTATGACGCACTACACTAGCATAAGCAGCAGCAAGTGCAATATTGCATACATATATGCATGCAATATTTTCGTTTTTGGTCAGCAGTTTTCACTTTCCCGGGTGCATAATCGCGTTAATACAACGGGAGAGTAGCAGTGCCAAATCATCAAGAAATCGCTCGCCTGCGCGCCAGCCTGGCGGCCTTCTCCGCGGCCTTGCTGTTGACCGCCTGCGGTGGCGGCGGCAGTTCGCCCGCGCCGACACCCACCCCCACGCCAACCCCGACGCCCACGCCAACGCCCACGCCGCTGCCTGGATCGCTGGCCGATCCGGTCGCCTATTCCGGCCTGGCCGGCGCGTCCCTGGCGAGCGCCGAAGAACGCGCTGCCGTGGTCCAGGTGCGCATGACGCTGGACGGAAAAACGCTCGACTACACCGCGACCACGGGGCACCTGACAGCCACCGACACGCTCACGGCCCGGCCCACCGCCTCGTTCTTCTATGTGGCCTACACCGCCGGCACGCTGGAAGCGTCCAAGCGGCCTGTCACCTTTTTCTACAACGGCGGCCCCGGTTCATCGTCGACCTGGCTGCACATGGGTTCCTTCGGGCCGAAGCGCATCGTCACCAATATTCCGTCGACCGTCATGCCGAACCCGGCGCAACTGGTGGACAACCAGGAAACGTTGCTCGATCATTCCGACCTGGTGTTCGTGGACGCCATCGGCACCGGTTTTTCGCAAGCCATCGCACCGAACACCAACCTGTCGTTCTGGGGTGTCGACAACGATGCTGCGGCCTTCCGCGATTTCGTGCGGCGCTACATCGCGGTCAACCAGCGCGAGGCGTCGCCCAAGTACCTGTTCGGCGAATCGTATGGCGGACCGCGCACCGGCGTGCTTGCCAATATGCTGGAAGTGGCCGGTGTCCGGCTGACCGGCATCGTGCTGCAGTCGGCCATCATGAACTACAACTCCAATTGCGGCGTGTTCGAAGCCGGCTCCGGCGTCAGCTGCGCGGGCTACATCCCGGGCTACGCGGCGACCAGCGTCTATTACAACAAGAGCAGTTCGGTGCCCACGAATTTCCAGAGCTTCCTGCAGGAGACGCGCACCTTTTCCAGCGGCCCGTATGACACGGCAGGCGCTGCTTTCCGTAATTTCGGCACCTCGCCGCCGGACAGCGTGGTCAACCAGCTGGTGGCATACACGGGCCTGTCGGCCGTCACCTGGCGCCAGTTCTACGACATGGGGCCGGGCACCTATCGCGCGCGCCTGATGCCGGGTACCGTGATCGGCCGCTACGATGCGCGCGTGAGTGCGCCAAGCGGCAGCGCCCTGGCGGCCGACAACGATCCATCGCTGACCGTGGCCAACGCAACCTTCACCAACACGGTGCGCAGCTACCTTCAAAACGATTTGCGCTACACGGCCAACGCGACCTACCTGACCTTCAACAACATCATCGACCGCTGGAATTTCAGCCACGATGGCAAGGCGGTGCCGGACACCATTCCCGATGTGGCAGCGGCGATCGCGCTCAATCCCGCCTTGAAAGTGGTGGCCATGAGCGGCTATCACGACATGGCCACGCCGTTCTACCAGACCGAGCTGGACCTGGCTCGCCTGGGCAGCAACCCGAATGTCGTGATCAAGAACTACGCGAGCGGCCATATGTCCTACCTTGACGACATAGCGCGGCGCGCCCAGCGCGCCGACATGCTTACCATCTACAACAGCGAATCGGTGGCACGATGAAACTCATTAATCGCATATTGCTTGCCTGTGCAGGCCTGGCCATCATCGGCAGCGCCACGGCGCAAGAACATGGACCTTCCTTGCCGCCCGCGCTGCGCAGCAAGCCTTCGCCCGATACCCCGGCATCGGGCGCCGCGCTGCGCGCCCAGGCCGTGCAAAAGCTCAAGGCGCGCTTCGAGCAGGCCGACCTGGACGCCAGCGGAAGCCTGACGGTCGACGAAGCGCGTTCCGCGGGACTGGGCTACGTGGTCAACCATTTTGGCGATATCGACAGCGCCGGGCGCGGCAAAGTCAGCTTCGACGACCTGAAGAAGCATTTGCAGGCACGCCGCACGGCGAAGCCCTGAGGCCTGAACCCTAAGCCAGCAAGGCCACATCCACGGCCGGTGCGTCGGTCATGGCCTGCAGCTGCGCCGGGGTCAGGTTGAACACCGCGTGCGGATGGCCCGCCGCGGCCCACACGCTGGCAAAGCCGAACACCTTCCTGTCGATCAGGATCACCGATTTGCTGGCATGCCCGATCGGGCAGACCCCGCCGATGGCGTAGCCAATCCGGTCCTTGACGAAGCGCGCGTCGGCCTTGCCGATGGGGCCCACGAGCGCGGCCACCTTGCTTTCGTCGATGCGGTCGGCGCCGCTGGCGATCACCATCACCGCAGCGTCGTCGGCCACGCGCCGGAATACGATGGATTTGGCGATTTCGGCGACATGGCAGCCCAGGCTTTCGGCCGCTTGGGCCGACGTGCGGCCCGCTGCCGGCAGCATGACCACCTGTTTGTCGTGTCCCATGTCCTGCAGCAGGCCGGCGACCCGGCGTGCGCTTTCCGGAAGGTCTTCCATCAGGTTCCCGTGATGCCGATCAGGTGGAATCCGGTCGTGATGTCGCTGCACATCATCAGCGGCACGCCCGGGAATTTGTAGACGCCCCAGCAACCCGCCAGGGCGGGGCCGGTGGCCGGATTGGTATCGACGCGGGTGACCACGCGCGGGCTGGCCGGATTGGAGAGGTCGACCACGGCCGCGCCTTCGGAATAGTGGCTCAGGTAGGCCGTGGTGCCTTCCACGATCACATTGTGCGGCGTGCCGGAACCGACCTTGAAGCTCGAGAGCTGGGTTGGCGGCTCGCTGCCGTTCAGGCGCCACACGCGCGCCGGCAGCCCGTTCGGGATTTCCTCGGTCGTCACCACAAAGCTGCCGTCGGCACTGGGCCAGATATTGTGGGCGTAGTTGCCCGGCACGGACCAGCGCACGACCAGCCTGGGCGCGCCGGCAATTTTTGCGTCCCAGATCGAAAAGCTGTTGGCATCGCCTTCGGCCACATAGATGTAGTCGCCGACGGCCGTCATGTCGTGCACATTGCGGAACTGGTTGAAGGTGGTGAGGTAGCGCGGGTTTTCCGGATCGGCCTTGATATCGTAAATTTCGATCGAGCCCTTGTCGGCCACGTGCGATTCGTGCCCGCCCGGATCGTTGCTGCGGCCGAAGCCGTCGTGCTTGTCCAGGTTCATGCCGGGCGCGGTCGCCGCATCGGACAGGTCGCGCTGCAGGTAGAGCAGGCCGCGCGCGGTGTCGATATCGATGGTGTGCGCGGTGGGATCGCCGTCGCGCGGGATGACCGATTTGACGAAGCGCACCGTGTTCGGCAGGCCGGACAGGTCGAGGATCATGATCCCCGGGCGCAGGTTGCTCAGTTCCGACACGATGTAGGCATGGCTGCCGTACACCCGCATTTCGCGCCAGTAAATGCCCGGGCTGTTGGTATTGGTGGGCCCGTCGATTTCATCGACGACCCGGATGTTGGCCGTGTCGCGCAGGTCGAACACGGCCACGCCCTTGGCGGTGCCCATGATCGCGTAGCGGCCGCCGTCCGGCGCCGTATAGCCCCAGGTGCCGGCCACGCCGGTGCGCGCCACCTTGCCGAGCACGCTGCCGCCCATGTCGGTGGACGGGGCGGGCGTGACGGGGACGGACGGTGGGGGCGGGCTTGAGCCACCGCCGCCGCCGCAGGAAACCAGGCAGAGCGTGGCGCAGGCCAGGGCGACGAGTCTATGGGTCCACATGGGAGAGCCTTTTCCAGCATGACAAGAGTAGGATTATTATAGTCGCGCACGGCCGTCCGGCCGGGGTAAAATGTTGTTCAATCAATCAGAGATCGCCCATGCAAATTGCCCTCTACCTCGCCGCATTCCTGGCCATGCTCCTGGGCGTGGCGCACTCCGTCCTGGGCGAGCGCCTCTTGCTCAAACGCCTGCTGCGCCGCCCGGAAGACTTGCCCAAGCTGTTCGGCGGCACCGACTTCACGGCCAGCCTGCTGCGCTTCGCCTGGCATGTGACCTCGATCACCTGGGCCGGCCTGGGCGGCGTGCTGCTGGTGATGGCGCATCCGCCGGTCAGCACGGCGGCATTGGGCATGGTGGTCGGCGCCACCTTCCTGGTCCAGTTCCTCCTGACCCTGGTCGCTTCGCGCGGCAAGCATTTCGCCTGGGTGTTCTTCCTGGCCATTGGCGTGCTCACCCTGTACGCAACGCTATGACGACTTACATTGCATTGCTGCGCGCGGTCAACGTGGGCGGCACCGGCAAGTTGCCGATGACGGAATTGAAAAGCATGTGCGAGCAGGCCGGCTTCAAGAATACGCGCACCTATATCGCCAGCGGCAACGTGGTGTTCGACAGCGCCAAGGCGGCGGCCAGGGTCAAGGCCGAGCTGGAAGCTTTGCTCGAAGCGTACGCGGGCAAGCGGGTGGACGTGATGGTGCGCACGGGGCCGGAAATGGCCGCGGTGCTGGCCGCCAATCCGTTTCCGGACGCCGCCCCGAACCGCACCGTCGTCATTTTTCTCGACGCGGCGCCGCCGATTGACGCGCTCGACAAGATCGCCGGCCGCAAGGAAGAGGAACTGCGCCTGGGCACACGCGAAATCTATGTGCACTACGGCGAGGGCATGGCCGATTCGAAGCTGAAGATTACTGCCGCTGCCAAGGGTACCGGGCGCAATATCAACACCGTGGCCAAGCTGGCGGCGATGGCCGCTTAGTTTGCCGAGATCAACAGAAAGTGTGTGATTGTTGGCGACTGATGTGCGAACTACTTCTTCGCTTTCGCGGCTTTTGGTTTAGCTGGTGCATCGTCCGATATCACGAAGCCGATGGGCCGCTTAGGCGCCGCCGCCGGTGGCGCCATTAGTTCTCGGATGGCATCGAAAAGCTGTTTCATCTGCACGCGGGTGCTGCGCTCAAAAGTGCCTTGCTTCAAGGACATTAATTCGGTCTTGTTTTCCAGTTTCTCCAGCAGATTTGCCAAGTTGCGATGGCTGGCCAGTACCCCGCGCAATTGCACGAAGGCGCGCACTATATAGACCGACACCTCGGTTGCTCGAGCGCTATTCAAGATCATCGATGCCATGATCGCCCCATGTTCGGTAAACGCATAGGGCAGGTATTTTCGATGTTGCCCACGACCGGTCTTTAAGGTCGCAAATTGCGACCTTAAAGCGTCCGATTCTTCTTCTGTAACCTGGAACATGAAGTCGGCTGGAAACCGCGTCAAGTTGCGCTTGACTTGCTCGTTGAATCGCTTGGTCGGCACGCCGTACAGCGCAGCCAGGTCGGCGTCGAGCAGGATTTTTTGACCGCGCAGCATGGCAATCCGCAGGATGATTGTTTCTAGTGGAAGCAATTCGATGCTCATGCTGGACCTTTGTTGGGGTCGCGCGTCTTATCGACCTGGGCATGGTCGATTCTATCCGCGCTCGACAATAGCGAGCGCTGTATGGTCAGACATGATCCTGCATAGAGGCGTTCGTGCGGGTTGGACCGAAGGAGATTTTGTTGGTTCGCCGGGTATGCCTTTGCTGCACCGTGTGCACCGCGGAAAGGCCATGGCCACTCGACATTTGTTCCTGCCGTCAGCAAGGCACGGGGCGCAACATCAACACCGTGGCCAAGCTGGCGGCGATGGCCGCCTAATTCGACGAGGTCAGCAGCACGGTCGTGATCTTGCCATCGTCGCCGATGATGACCTGGTACAGGCGGTCGAATTCGTCATCGGCAATTTCCGGCACGGGGCCGCCGCCCAGCAGCTTGACCAGCTCTGGCACGGTGTTCGAGTGGCCCACGATCATGCTTGGACCCGGCGACAGTTTGACTTTCTCGAGCATGGCGCCCGGCTTGCCGCCGTCATAGCTTTGCACGGCCAGTCCCGTCAGCGTCGCCAGCGGCTGGGCCGTCTGCTGGGTGCGCGCGGTGGTGGTGCTGAAGATCTGCTTGATTCCCGCCTTGCGCAGCAGCGCGCCAATGTGCTGTGCGCGGGCCTGGCCTTGCGCCGACAGGTCCGGGTCCTTGCCTTCCTTCGCTTTTTCGCCATGCCGGGTGACGAAGATGACCTTCGGTTCGGCAAAACTGATCGATGGGGCCAGCATGGCGGCGGCCAGGCACAGTGCGGCGAAGCGGAATGAACGCATGGGGTGTCTCTTTCTATTTATTAAGGTAATGGTCTTCGTCCAGCTCGCCTTCCAGGCGGGCCACCGTGGTCGTCACCGCCAGGTTGGCGCTGGCGCTGGCGACGGTGCGCGTCATGTCGAGCAGGCGGTCGAACGGTAGTATGAAGCCGACGATCAGGGCAGTCTGTTCCACGCCGACGCCGACCGCGGCCAGCACCGCCGCCAGCATGAACAGCGAGGCCGAGGGCACCGGCGCCGTGCCGAAGGCGGCCAGGGTGGCCGTCAGCAGGATCACGGCGTAGGCCGCCAGCGGCAAGTCCACGCCCAGGGCCTGCAGGCTGAAGATGCTGAGCATGCCGACATACATGGCGGTGCCATCCTTGCCGATGGCCGCGCCCAGCGGAAGCACGGTCATCGAGATGGCCTTGTTGATGCCCAGCCGTTCGTCGGCCACGCGCATGGCGACGGGCAGCGTGGCCGAACTGGATGCCGTGGAAAAGGCCACCAGCAGGGCGTCGACGATGCCGCGGTAGAAAGGCAGCACCGGCAGTCGCGCAACCAGGCGCAGCAGCAGGCCGTGCACCAGCAGGATTTGCAGGGCCGAGCCCAGCACCACGCACAGCGCCAGCCAGCCCACGTTGATGAACACGGCGGCGCCATTGATGGCCACCGAATTGGCGATCAGCGCGTACACGCCGAAGGGCGTCATTTCCATGACGATGGTGACGATGCGCAGGATGACCGTGGAGGCCGACTGGAACAGCGCGGCCAGTGGCCGGCCCGCGTCGCCGGCGGCGATGGTGCCGATGCCCAGCATCAGCGCGACAAAGATGATGGCGAGCATGTCGCCCTTGGTCAGGGCGTCGAACACGTTCAGGGGAATGATGCCGAGGAGTTGCTCGCCGACGGTCCTGGCCGGCCCCAGCGCGCGCGGCAGCGCGCCGCCCAGGTTGGCGCCCGTGCCCGGCTGCAGCAGCAGTGCGATGGCCATGCCGAGCGCGACTGCAAGGATGGTGGTGCAGCCGAACAGCAGCACGGTGCGTCCGCCGACCAGGCCCAGGCGTTTCGGATCGCCCAGCGCGGTCACGCCGGCGGCAATCGTCACCAGCACGATGGGCGCAACCAGCATGCGGATCAGGCGCACGAAAATCTCGCCGAGGAAGGCGACATAGGGAGCAAACGCGGGAAGGAACAGGCCGGTCAGCACGCCCAGGACCAGCGCCGCCAGCACGCGCTTCCAGAGCGGAATGCCGAACCAGCGGGCCAGCGGGGAGGGGTTGTCAGTGTGCATTACCCTGTATATATCACACCTGTGCCAGTAAGCAAAATTGTTCATGAGGCTAGTCAACAGACGTGCTCGGCAGCGAGCTGTGGCGCTGCGGTCCTCCTAGAATCGATGAAGCATAGCGGAGGACATATGGACAGCAAGGAAAGCCCGATCCAGGATTTCATTTTCGTGCGCGAGCTGAGCGAGGTGTACCTGCTGCTCGACCACATTTCCGGCCGCTGGGACAAGAACCTGTATCGCGGCGGCCCGGACCAGACCGAACGGCGCCAGAAGAACTGGATCGAAGAAATCTGCAAGATCGGCTGGCCGCCGGAGGGCTCGCCTACGCAGCTGGCGGAGCAGGCGGCCACGCTGCTGCGGGCCAAGGACCGCCTCAATGAAGTGGCCAAGCCGGCGACCGGCGCCACGGTGGCCTTCACGCTGCTGGTGGTGGGCGAGGACCGCGCCGGTGCGCCTTGGTGGCGGCGCCTGTTCCAGCGCGAGAAGGCGGCGCCGGCCGAAGCGATGCATCTGCCGAACGGCGCCTTCGCGCGGCCGCCAACCCGGGTGTCGCTGGCGCGCACGGCTTTTCCCGGCCTGCTGACGACGGCCACGCGTTTCCAGTGGCGCATCAAGCTGATGGTGTGGTCCTTGTTTGCCTGGCTGCTGTTTACCTGCATTCTCTCGTGGAATGTGGCGGCAGGAAACCTGATCCTGGCGCACCTGGACCGGGTGCGGGCCGAGGACCGCGAACGCGCCCAGATCACCCTGGCCGGCGGCGAACCGGGACGGGCAGCCGTGTCCGCGAATATGCACCGGCTGGTCAGCCTGTGGGGCGCGCAGGGGCGGGTTCCGCAATTGCGCAACGCGCCGCAGCAGGACGCCGACGAGGAAACGGTGCGCATCCTGACCCAGCTGGTGGCCAATTCGGTCTTGCCGCTGTGCTACGGCATCCTGGGGGCGGGCGCCGCCGTGGTGCGCGAGTTGTGGGCGAAAATGCGCGAAAGCACGCTGTCGCCGCGCGACTATTCGCTGGCGCTGGGGCAGTTGGCGCTCGGCGCCGTCATTGGCGCGTGCATCAGCCTGTTCATCACCCCGGCCGGGACCGCGCCGGCCCAAGGGCTGATGGTGGGCACCGCGCTGACAGGGTCGGCGCTGTCCTTCATCGCCGGCTTCGGTGTGGAAGGGGTGTTCGTGGCGCTGGAAGGCCTGGTGCGGCGCGTGTTCAATCTGTCCGACAAGAAGTGACGGGAAGTTCATGCATGCCGGGTCGCGGGGCGACGGCTCAAGACGGCGCTGAGACGACGCTACACTGATCCACCCCTCGTGCTTCTCTCAATTGAATGGCCTTCAGCTCAGTCCACCGACCCAGGCTGCAGTCGCGCGCGATGGATGCCAGTTGAAGATGTGCTCGGGTAAAATCGATATCCAGGCAGCCATCAGGGGCGATCACAGGAGGTTCTCTTGTGACCGCAAGAGCCCATCAATCAGCACAGGGAGTAGAGCTTGATCCAGCTTGACAGCCAAATCGTTTCGGATATCGCGGCGCTTGAAGGGATTTACGGAATGCCTGCCGCAGCGTCGATAAAAAAAGAAGTGGCATACATTCACCCGCACTATCGAAAATTCATCGAGGCGGCGCCGTTTGCCCTCCTGGCAACAAGCGGATCGGACGGTCTCGATGTGTCTCCCCGAGGTGACCCCGCTGGTTTTGTCCGGGTCCACGACGAATTGACCTTGCTCCTTCCCGATCGTCGCGGGAACAATCGAATAGACAGTCTGCGGAATGTCCTGCATGATTCCCGGGTCTCTCTCATTTTTTTGATACCCGGGATTAGAGAAACGTTGCGGGTCAACGGCACCGCATCGATTCAAGTCGACCCGGGTTTGCTGTCAACCTTCAGTATCGACGGCAAATCGCCGCTTTCCGTATTGGTCGTGAAAGTCAACGCGGTGTTTTTCCAGTGCTCACGCGCGATACTGCGTTCGCATCTCTGGGACCCGTCCAGGCATCGGGATCGTGGGGATTTTCCGAGCCTTGGAACAATCTTGGGGGATTTGAGTAATGACGAAATTGATGGCCCCAAATATGATGCCGATTTGCCCAGGCGATTATCGACAACTCTTTACTGATCCCGGCAGCGTCGCTGACTCGTACACTGAGTGCCGCATTGTCCCGGCATCTTGGGTACACGTGCGTTATCAGTGGGTTCTCGAATAGTTTGGCATTGCACCGCCGCTGAGCAGCACTTCACCAGCGCAGTGCGCTTTGTTTTCTGATCGATAAGGTTTTTGACGCTTTTCCAAGGCTTTGGGGCGTGGCCCAAATGTTGCTATGGAGAAGGGTATAAATCCATCAGATCAGGAAGGAAAGCGCCATGGGGTACCAAACCGGGGGCGAAACATCGGCCCGTTCACTGTCGGCCAACGCGGGCGCCTTGTGGTCGGGCGGCGCGGTATTGCGTGCCATGACGGTGGACGCGACCGCGCGCGCCGCCGGGTTCGGCCGCTGGTGGTTCGATCCGCGCTGCGCCGCCATCGTGCTGTCGCTGGAAGCGGCCGCGCTGATGGGCGAGCATCCCGGCTTGCATGCCAACCTGGCCGACTGCTTTTCCAGCGTGCTGCCCGAAGACCTGCTCCAGCTTACGAAGCATTTCGGCGCGCTGCGCCATGGCGCGCAAGGCCAGGAGTGCGAATTTCGCATCCTGAGCCGCAACGACGGCTTGCGCTGGCTGCGCCTGATCGTGCTGCCGGGCGATCCGCAGCACCCGGCGGCGCCCATCGAGGGCATCCTGTCCGACGTCACCGCCGCCAGGCACGCCGCCATGCGCGAGCAATTCAGTTTCGAATCGACCCAACTGATGATCGGCACCCAGTCGCTCGACGACGCGGTCAGCAAGATGATTGCGCTTGTATGCACCGACCTGGGTTGGGATTGCGGCATGTACTGGTCGATCGCCGCATCGGGGTCCGAAGCGGGTCGCCTGGTGTGCACGCATTTCTGGGGCGGTGAAACGGAGCAGGGCGCCGACCGGTTCGACCCCACCGGCCGCCAGCGCCTGTCCATCGCGCCGCGCGAAGGCGTGGTGGGCGCGGTATGGAGCTCGGGCCAGGCGCGCTGGATCGAGGACATCGCCACCGATCCCGATTTCCTGTATCCGGACTATGCCCGCAAGTCGGGCATCCACTCGGGCTTTGCCTTTCCCGTCGCGTATGACAGCGACGACGGCCAGCGCCACCGTCCCGGCGTGCTGATTTTCTTCAGCTGCCTGTCGCGCCAGCGCACCGCGCAGCTGCCCAAGCTGTCGGCCGCCATCGGAGGGCTGATCGCCACCACGGCGCAGCGCATGGCGCAGCAGGAAAGCATCCGCGAACTGGCCCAGGTCGACGCCATGTCGGGCCTGGCCAACCGGCGCCATTTCCACAGCCTGCTGGACCAGGCCTGCAACCGGGCCGCCCAGCGCGGCGTGCAGCTGGCGCTCCTGTATATCGATCT
Organism: Pseudomonadota bacterium; assembly: GCA_040388805.1. Lineage (GTDB taxonomy): Bacteria > Pseudomonadota > Gammaproteobacteria > Burkholderiales > Burkholderiaceae_D > Telluria_A. The sequence continues at coordinate 95,038 of JAZKBE010000056.1, read as the reverse complement.
TGACCGCTTCAAGCCGATCAACGATGGCCTTGGCCACGAAGTGGGCGACGCGGTGCTGAGCCAGTTCGCCCAGCGCTTGCTGGCCCTGACGCAGAAAGGCGGCCAGTGCGGCCGCGTGGGAGGCGATGAATTCGCGATGTTCCTGTACCCGGGGGAAGGGAACGCGCCCGTTTGCGAGATGGCCGAAAAAATCCTGGCCGCGGCCCGCACCCGTTTCCTGGTCCATGGCCGCGAGCTGGTGATATCGGCCAGCGTGGGCATCAGCGTCTTCCCGGACCATGGCCGCCTTGGCGCGGAACTGATGCGCCATGCCGACGCGGCCATGTACCGCGTCAAGCGCGCGGGGCGCAACGGACTGGGATTTTTTGCGCAGGACGGGGACGGCGGCACCGTCCAGGCTCAGTCGGTGCTGGTGCGCCAGCTGACGGTGGAAGCCGAATTGCTGCATGCGCTTGAAAACGGCCAGCTATTCCTTGAATACCAGCCGGTGTTCGCCGCGGCCGGCGGCGCCGTGTGCGCGGTCGAGGCGCTGATCCGCTGGCGCCGGCCGGACGGCAGCGTGGTCCCGCCGGACCTGTTCATTCCGATCGCCGAACAAAGCCACCTGATCGTCGACATCGGTCGCTGGGTGATCCGCCAGGCGTGCAGCGATCTGCCGCGCATGCATGCCCGCGGCCTGGACTCGGTGCAGCTCAATGTGAACATGGCGGCCCTCGAATTCCTGAACGCGAACCTGCCGGGCGAGCTGGCGGCCATCACGCAGGCGGCCGGGGTCGAGGCGCGCCACGTCTGCCTGGAACTGACCGAAGGCATGATGATGAACCACCCTGACCAGGTGATTGCGGTCATGCGCGCGCTGCGCACGCACGGCTTCAAGATCAGCGTGGACGATTTCGGCATGGGCTATTCGTCGCTGTCACGCCTGAAGGACTTGCCGATATCGTCGCTCAAGATCGACCGCTCGTTCGTGAGCGGCCTGCCGGCCGGCCAGCAGGACCGCGCCATTGTCCAGACCATCGTCGACATCGGGCGCAATCTCGGCCTGGAAGTGGTGGCCGAAGGGGTGGAGACCGAGGCCCAGCTGGCGCACCTGCGCACCCTGGGCTGCACCATGGTGCAGGGCTTCCTGACCGGGCGCCCGATGGGCATGGTCGAACTGATTCGTGCACATGGAAGGGGCATCGAATAGTATGATCTTCAAGGCTGGCCCATATCTTGCTTCATTTTGGTGAGAGAAGTGCGTTTTGCCTTTAACTTTTACTGTATCCCATGTCCAAAACACGCACACTGCGCATTGTTGTCGTCAATACGGTCGTACCGGAAGGGGGCGAGCACGATGACGCCATCGCCGCCCAGGTCAGGAGGGGAAATGCCCTGCGTATCGGCTTGCTCGAATCGGGCTACGACATCGTCGCCTCGCTCCCGGCCGATATGTACCTGCCCGAGCGGATTTCCCAGCTCCAGCCGGACCTGATCATCATCGACGCCGAATCGGACGCGCGCGACGTGCTCGAACACGTGGTCATCACCAGCCGCAACGAACGGCGCCCCATCGTCTTGTTTACCGAGGACGACGACACCTCCACCATGGATGCGGCCATGGCCGCCGGGGTGTCGGCGTATATCGTGGCCGGGCTGCAGTCCGAGCGCATCAAGCCGGTGCTGAACGTGGCGCTGGCGCGCTTTCGCCAGGAGCAGAAGCTGCTGGCCGAGCTGTCCGAAACGCGCCAGAAGCTCGACGAGCGCAAGATCATCGATCGCGCCAAGGGCTTGCTGATGACGAACCAGCGCCTGACCGAAGACCAGGCCTATCAAAAGCTGCGCAGCATGGCCATGAACAAGAACCTGAAGCTGGCCGAGATCGCGCAGCGGATACTCGACGTGGAAGATCTACTGGGATGAGCCCGACACCACACACCATCCGGATCGGCTTCATGCCGCTGACCGATTGCGCCTCGCTGGTCATGGCCGCCGAGCGCGGGTTCGACCTCAAATACGGCATCCGCATCGTGCTCTCGCGCGAAACATCCTGGGCCAGCGTGCGCGACAAGCTGGTCTCCGGCGCGCTCGACGCGGCCCATGCGCTGTATGGGCTGATGTACGGCGTCGACCTGGGCATCGGCTGCCAGCGGCGCGACATGGCGGTGCTCATGAACCTGTCGCAGAACGGCCAGGCCATCACGGTATCGCGGGCGCTGGCGGCCCGGGGCGCGCTCAGGGAATCGATACAAGGTCGCACCTTCGCCCAGACTTTCCCGACCGGGAACCACGCCATGCTGCTCAATTACTGGCTGGCCGCCAATGGCGTCGATCCCTTGCGCCACGTGCGCACCGTGACCGTGCCGCCCACGCAAATGGTGCCTTCCCTGCGCGAAGGGATGATCGACGGCTTTTGCGCCGGCGAGCCCTTCGGCCAGCGTGCCGTGATTGATGGCATCGGCGTCACCGTGGCCACCAGCCAGCAGATCTGGCCCGATCATCCGGGCAAGGTGCTGGGCGCCACGGCGTCCTTCGTCGCCGCCAACCAGGATGCCTGCCGCGCCCTGGTCGCGGCGGTGCTCGATGCCGGCCGGTGGATAGACGCATCGGACGCCAACAAGGCAGCCGCCGCCGAGGTGCTGTCCGGCGCCGCCTTCCTCAATACGCCGGCCACCACCATCGCCCCGCGCATGCTGGGGCAGTACGACAACTGGCAGGATCCGCACGGCTTGCGTTTTTACGGCGACGGCGCGGTCAATTTCCCCTGGCTGTCCGACGGCATGTGGTTCATGACCCAGTTCCGGCGCTGGGGCCTGCTGGGCGAGCATCCCGATTACGCGGGCGTCGCCGCGTGCGTGAACCAGGTCGCCTTGTACCGCCAGGGCGCCGAACTGGCAGGCACGCCGGTGCCGGCGGGACTGACGCGCAGCTCCACGCTGATCGACGGCCGGGTATGGGACGGGGCCGACCCGCGCGCCTATGCGGAGTCCTTCGGCTAGCTGTATGCACGCGCTCATGCATCATTTTGGTGAATGGTGCACCGCAATGTCGCGCCTGACCCTCTGAAAACCCCGCAATACCCCTCCCTCGGCTTGGCACGCCAATTGCTAACTATCTTCGTAGGATCAATGGCGATCCCCAGAACACAAGCGCTGGTCTAACGACGGATCGGCAGGACAACGGCGTCCGTCCAGCCAGGTTTTCACAACCTGGTCTGGCCGGACGCCATTTTGTTTTTTACGGGATAAAAAATGGCCACCAAAGCTGACAATATTGCACTCTTCACCCTGAGCACGCCGCAAATGCGGGCCTTCCACCTGACCTGGATGGCATTTTTCGTGTGCTTCTTCGCCTGGTTCGCCTGCGCACCGCTGATGCCGATCATCAAAGGCGAATTCGGCCTGACCCTGGGCCAGGTCGCTAACATCAACATCGCCGCCGTGGCCATCACCATTCTTGTCCGCCTGATCGTGGGCCCGATGTGCGACCGTTTCGGTCCGCGCAAGGCTTACACCGGCTTGCTGCTGCTGGGCGCCATTCCGGTGCTGGGCGTGGCCGCTTCGCAGAGCTACGAGAGCTTCCTGTTCTTCCGCCTTGGTATCGGCGCGGTGGGCGCCAGCTTCGTGATCACCCAGTACCACACCTCGGTCATGTTCGGACCGAAGGTGGTCGGCACCGCGAATGCTGCGGCCGCGGGCTGGGGCAACGCCGGCGGCGGCGCAGCGCAGGCGCTGATGCCTTTGCTGGTGGGCGCGGTCATCATGCTGGGCGTGTCCGAGTCGCTGGGCTGGCGCGTTGCGCTGCTGGTGCCGGGCGTCCTGATGATCATCATGGCCGGCCTGTACTGGAAATACACCCAGGATTGCCCGCAAGGTAACTACGATGCGCTGCGCAAGGCCGGCATCGTCATCGACGGCGGAAAAAAAGGCGGCTGGGCGAGCTTCAAGGCCGCCAGCGCCAACCATCGCGTGTGGCTGCTGTTCGTCACCTACGGCGCCTGCTTCGGTATCGAGATCTTCATCCACAACATCGCCGCCGTCTATTACGTCGACCACTTCAAGCTGACCCTGAAGGAAGCGGGCATTGCCGCCGGCAGCTTCGGCCTGCTGGCGCTGTTTGCCCGTGCCCTGGGCGGCTGGCTGTCGGACAAAATGGCCATGCGCGGCACCCTGAACAGCCGTGTCACGGTCCTGTTCGTGATGATGATCGGCGAGGGCCTCGGCCTGCTGTGGTTCGCCAAGGCCGACACCGTCGCGTTCGCCGTGATCGCCATGCTGGTCTTCGGCCTGTTCACCCACATGGCTTGCGGCGCGACCTACGCACTGGTTCCTTTCATCGACAACAAGGCGCTGGGCGGCGTGGCCGGCATCATCGGCGCCGGCGGCAACGTGGGCGCAGTGGCGGCGGGCTTCCTGATGAAGGGCACCGGCGACATCCAGCAAACCCTGGCCATCCTGTCGGTCCTGGTACTGCTGTCGGCGGCGTGCGCCATCGCGGTCCGCCTCACCGTGGCCGCTGACAACGCCCCGGTCGGTGCAAACAACGCAATCGCTTAAGGAGTACGGCATGAAAATTATCGTCATCGGCCATGGCATGGTAGGCCATAAATTCCTGGAATCGCTCGCGAGCAGCAACGTGCCCGACCTGGAGGTGACGGTGCTGTGCGAGGAACCGCGCGCGGCCTACGACCGGGTCCACCTGTCGGAATTTTTTGCCGGGAAATCGGCCGACGACCTGTCGCTGGTGCCTGCGGGCTTCTTCGAAAACGGCAACATGCTGCTCAAGCTGAACGCCCGCGCAGTGGCGGTCGACCGCGAAGCGAAGACCGTCACCGTGGGCAGCGGCGAAGTGCTTTCCTACGACAAGCTGGTGTTCGCCACCGGTTCGTATCCTTTCGTGCCGCCGCTGCCGGGCAAGGACCGCAAGGACTGCTTCGTCTACCGCACCATCGAAGACCTGGAAGCCATGCTCGAATGCGGCCAGCGTTCGAAAACCGGCGTCGTCATCGGCGGCGGCCTGCTGGGCCTCGAGTGCGCCAAGGCGCTGCGCGACATGCAGCTGGCCACCCACGTGGTCGAATTTGCACCGCGCCTGATGGCGGTGCAGGTCGATGACGGCGGCGCCCGCGTCCTGCGCGCCAAGATCGAAGACCTGGGCGTGACCGTCCACACCCAAAAGAACACGCTGGAAATCGTCGACGGCGAAGCCGGCACCCACCGCATGCAGTTCGCCGACGGCAGCCACCTCGATACGGACATGATCGTATTTTCGGCCGGTATCCGTCCGCGCGACGAACTGGCGCGCGCATGCGGCCTGGCGGTCGGCCAGCGCGGCGGCATCTCGATCGACAACAGCTGCCTCACTTCCGACCCGCACGTGTACGCCATCGGCGAATGCGCGCTGTGGAATGGCCAGGTCTTCGGCCTGGTCGCTCCCGGCTACGACATGGCCCGCGTGGCGGCACGCCACCTGGCCGGCGAAGCGGCGGCCCAGTTCACCGGCGCCGACATGAGCACCAAGCTCAAACTGATGGGCGTGGACGTGGCCAGCATCGGCGACCCGCACGGTGTCGTGGTGGGCAGCCGTTCCTACCAGTTCACCGATGAGCGCAAGCAGGTCTACAAGAAAATCGTGGTATCCGAATGCGGCAAGTTCCTGCTGGGTGGCGTGATGGTGGGCGACGCCACCGAATACGGCACGCTGCTGCAAATGATGTTGAATAGAATCGAGCTGCCCGAGTCGCCCGAATTCCTGATCCTGCCGTCCAGCGACGGCAAGGCCAAGCCGGGCCTGGGCGTGGACGCGCTGCCCGATGCGGCGCAGATCTGCTCCTGCAACGACGTTTCCAAGGGCGCCATCTGCGCGGCCGTATGCGGCGGCGCCACCAGCATCGGCGCGCTGAAAAGCTGCACCAATGCCGGCACCAGCTGCGGCGGCTGCGTGCAACTCGTCACCCAGGTGATGAAGGCCGAGATGAAGAAGCAGGGCATGGCCGTCAACAACCATATCTGCGAACACTTCCCGTACTCGCGCCAGGAGATTTTCCACCTGGTGAAGGTAGGCCATATCAAGACCTTCGCCGACCTGCTGGCCGAACATGGCAAGGGCATGGGCTGCGACATCTGCAAGCCGGTGGCCGCCAGCGTGCTGGCGTCGACCTGGAACGATTTCGTGCTCAAGCCGGAACACGCCAGCCTGCAGGATTCGAACGACTACTTCCTCGGCAACATCCAGAAGGATGGCACCTACTCGGTGGTGCCGCGCATGCCGGGCGGCGAAGTGACGGCCGATGGCCTGATCGCGGTCGGCATGGTCGCCAAAAAATACGGCCTGTACACCAAGATCACGGGCGGCCAGCGGGTCGACCTGTTCGGCGCCCGCATCGAGCAGCTCCCGGTGATCTGGGAAGAACTGATCGCCGCCGGCTTCGAGTCCGGCCATGCGTACGGCAAGTCGCTGCGTACGGTCAAGTCGTGCGTGGGATCGACCTGGTGCCGCTACGGCGTGGCCGACAGCGTCGGTTTCGCGATCGAACTGGAAAACCGCTACAAGGGTTTGCGTACGCCGCACAAGATCAAGTTCGGCGTATCGGGCTGCACCCGCGAGTGCGCCGAAGCGCAGGGCAAGGACGTGGGCCTGATCGCCACCGAGAAGGGCTGGAACCTCTACGTATGCGGCAACGGCGGCATGAAGCCACGCCACGCGGAACTGATCGCGTCGGACCTGGACGAGGCCACCGTGGTGCGCTACATCGACCGTTTCCTGATGTTCTACACCCGTACGGCGGACCGCCTGCAGCGCACCAGCGTGTGGCGCGACAACCTGGAAGGCGGCCTGGATTACCTGAAGGACGTCATCATCAACGACAAGCTGGGCCTGGCCAAGGACCTGGAAGCGGACATGCAGCACGTGGTCAATACCTACGCCTGCGAATGGAAGGCCGCCGTCAACGACCCGGCCACGCGCCAGCGCTTCCGCCACTTCGTCAATAGCGACCAGCCTGACCAGAACGTGGTGTTCATGCCCGAACGTGGCCAGATTCGTCCGGCCACGATCGAAGAGCGCAAGCGTGTCATTCCAATCACCGTCAAGACAGCCTAAGGAGCACCGCCATGCACCGCGATATCAATCTTGAAAACTGGACCCCGGTCTGCACCCTCGACCAGATCGTTCCGAACACCGGCGTTTGCGCGCTGGTCGGCGGCCAGCAGGTAGCCGTGTTCCACGTGGCTGACAGTGAAGCACGCGTGTTCGCGATTCATAATTTTGACCCGAACAGCGGCGCGGCAGTCTTGTCGCGCGGCTTGGTAGGTAACCTTGGAGAGCGCGTGGTAGTAGCCTCGCCAATCTATAAACACCATTTCGACTTGATGACAGGCGAGTGCCTGGAAGCTCCAGAACATTCGGTAACGAGTTATCGTGCACGTATCGAAGGCGGAAAGGTCTGGGTCGGCGCATGATACCGGGACGTGGGAAGCCTGCCTTGCAAGGCAGTCCCGCTACGCAGGGGCGCGACATGTCGCGCCAAACCCCTGCTTCGCCTAAGCAGTCCCTGGTGGTCATCGGGAACGGCATGGCCGGGATGCGCACGGTCGAAGAGCTGCTCAAGCTGAACCCGGACCTGTACGACATTACCGTGTTCGGAGCGGAACCACACGGTAACTACAACCGCATCCTGCTGTCGCCTGTACTGGCCGGCGACAAGAACATGGATGACATCATCATCCATACCCGCCAGTGGTACAAGGACAACAACATCACCCTGCATGCGGGCGACCCGATCGTGCACATCGACCGTCGCCGGCGCCTGGTGCGCGCCAAGTCGGGCCGCGAAGTATGGTACGACCGCCTGCTGCTGGCGACCGGATCGACGCCGTTCATCATCCCGGTGCCCGGCCACAAACTGCCGGGCGTGGTGGGTTTTCGCGACATCAATGACGTCGACACCATGCTCGAAGCGGCGCAAAAGGGCGGCAACGCGGTGGTCATCGGCGGCGGCCTGCTTGGCCTGGAAGCCGCCAATGGCCTGATGCGGCGCGGGATGGACGTGACGGTCTTGCACGTCACCGACAGCCTGATGAACATGCAGCTCGATAAACCTGCCTCGCTGATGCTCAAGAATGCGCTGGAGCGGAAGGGCCTGCGCTTCATGCTCGACGCGCACACCAGCGAAATCATCGGCGGAAAGCGCGTGACCGCGGTGCGCCTGAAGGATGGCAGCGAGATTCCGGCCGACCTGGTGGTGATGGCCGCCGGCGTACGGCCCAACATGGCGCTGGCGCAGGAAGCCGGCCTGCATTGCGAGCGCGCCATCGTGGTCGACGACACCTTGCAGACTTACGATCCGCGCGTGTACGCCGTGGGCGAATGCGTGCAGCACCGCAGCGCCATCTTCGGCCTGGTGGCCCCGATCTGGGACCAGGCCAAGGTATGCGGCGCGCACCTGGCGCAAAAAGGCCACCGCCGCTACGTGCAGACAGCCACGCCTACCAAACTGAAGGTAACCGGCGTAGACTTGTATTCGGTAGGCGACTTTATTGGCGGCGAAGGCAGCGAGGACCTGGTCCTGCGCGATCCGCGCCGCGGCATTTACAAACGACTGGTCCTGGCCGGAAACCGCATTGCCGGCGCAGTCCTGTACGGCGACGTGCAGGACGGCCCCTGGTACTTCGGGCTGATCCAGGACCGTACCGATATTTCAGCCATGCGCAGCCGCCTCTTGTTCGGCGAAGCCTTGTGCGCCCAGACTGGATAAACACGACATGAATTTATCACCCATTCCCCTTGAAGTACGCAGCACCTGTCCTTATTGCGGCGTCGGCTGCGGCATTACCGCCACACCGCTGCCGGACGGCGCGATCGCCATCGCGGGCGACAAGTCGCATGCCGCCAATTCTGGCCGGCTGTGCGTCAAGGGAGCTGCACTGGGTGAAACGCTGGGCATGGAGGGGAGACTGCTGCATCCGACGCTGCGTGAAGACGGCGCGTTGCGGCAAGTGGGTTGGGGCGAAGCGCTGGACCGTGTAGCAGGCGGCCTGCAGGACATCATCGCCCGGCACGGGCCCGATGCGGTGGCATTCTACGTATCGGGCCAGTTGCTCACCGAAGACTACTACGTGGCGAACAAGCTGATGAAAGGCTTCATCGGCAGCGCCAACATCGACACCAATTCGCGCCTGTGCATGTCGTCGGCGGTGGCCGGCCACAAGCGCGCGTTCGGCGGCGACCTGGTGCCCGGTTGCTACGACGATTTCGACACGGCCGACATGATCGTGCTGGTGGGCGCCAACAGCGCCTGGTGCCATCCGATCCTGTTCCAGCGTATCTCGCGCTTGAAAGAGGCGCGGCCGGAAGTGCAAGTGGTGGTCATCGATCCGCGCCGCACGGCCACCTGCGAGATCGCAGACCTGCACCTGCCGGTCAAGCCCGGCAGCGACGTGTGGCTGTTCAACGGCTTGCTCAGCTACCTGTCCGCGTCCGGTGCGGTCAACGCCGCCTACGTCGGCGAGCACACCAGCGGCCTGAAAGAAGCACTGGCCGTGGCCAATGCAGATTGCGGCGACCTGCAGGAAGTGGCCAGGAAATGCCGCCTCGATCCGCATGACCTGCTCAAGTTCTACCAGCTGTTCGCCGCGACCACCAAGGTGGTGACGGGATTCTCGCAGGGCGTGAACCAGTCGTCCGCCGGCACCGACAAAGTAAACAGCATCATCAACTGCCACCTGGCCACCGGCCGCATCGGCCATCCCGGCACGGGTCCGTTTTCGCTGACCGGGCAGCCCAATGCCATGGGCGGGCGCGAAGTGGGCGGCCTGGCCAATATGCTGGCCGCGCACATGGAGCTGGCCAATGCCGGCCACCGCGACCTGGTCCAGACCTTCTGGGAATCGCCGCACATGGCCAGCAAGCCGGGCCTGAAGGCGGTCGAGCTGTTCCAGGCGATCGAAGCGGGCAAGGTCAAGGCGGTATGGATCATCGCCACCAATCCGATGGTGAGCCTGCCCGACGCCAACCAGATCCAGCGCGCGCTGGAAAAATGCGAACTGGTGGTGGTCTCGGACATCATAGGCAACACCGATACCAATGCCTTTGCCGACGTGCTGCTGCCGGCGCTGGGCTGGGGCGAAAAGGATGGCACGGTCACCAATTCGGAGCGCCTCATATCGCGCCAGCGCGCCTTCATGCCGGCGCCTGGCGAAGCGCGCGCCGACTGGCGCATCCTGTGCGACGTGGCGCGCCGCATGGGTTTTTCGGGATTCGAATTCAATACGGCGGCCGAGGTGTTCGACGAACATGCGCGCCTGTCGTGCTTTCGCAATGACGAAAGCGATGTGCCGCGCGTGTTCAAGCTGGCCGGCCTTGCCGGTTTGACCGAGCGCCAGTTCGACCAGATGGAACCCGTGCAGTGGCCGGTGGCGGCCGGCGGCGAGGGCACGGCCAGGCTGTTTGCCGACGGCCGCTTCGCCCATCCGGACGGCAGGGCGCGCATCGTGCCGACGGCAACGCGATCGCCGGTGCATGCCACCACGTCCGAGTATCCGCTGGTGCTCAACACGGGCCGCGTACGCGACCAGTGGCACACCATGACGCGCACCGGGCGCGCGCCGCGCCTGGCGGACCACACGGCCGAATCGTTCATCGACATGCATCCTCAGGATGCGCTGCTGTGCGGGGTGCGCGAAGGCGAACTGGCGCGCATTTCCAGCGAATGGGGCGCCATGGTCGCGCGGGTGCAGCACGGCGGCGGCATTGCCCGCGGCGGCGTGTTCGTGCCGATCCACTGGAGCGGCCAGACCGCGTCCGATGCGCGCGTCGGCACGCTGGTCAATCCGGCGGTGGACCCGGTGTCGGGCGAACCCGAATTCAAGCACACGCCGGTACGGGTGGAGCGCTTCGGCGTGGTGTGGCATGCGTTTGTGCTCAGCCGCGCGGAACTGAACCTGGACAGCGTGGCGCACTGGACGCGCGTGCAGGGGCGCGGTTTTGCGCGCTACGAAATGGCCGGCCGCAAAGTCATGAGCGACCGCGGCGCATGGGCGCGCAAGCTGCTAGGCGTGCTTGACCTTGACGCCGACTGGCTCGATTACGAGGACAGCAGCGAAGGCGTGTATCGCGCCGTGCACATGGTCGACGACCGCATCGAGCAATGCATCTACCTGTCGCCGCGCCAGGACCTGCCGCCGCGTGCATGGCTGGCGAGCCTGTTTTCGCAGGAGAGCCTGAGCGCAGCCGACCGCGCCGGGCTGCTGGCGGGCCAAGCGCTGGGCATGCGCGCCGATACCGGGCCGACCGTGTGTTCCTGCTTTGGCGTGGGGCGCAACACGATCTGCGATGCGATCCGCGAGAAGGACCTGAAGACGGTGCCGGAAGTGACAGCCTGCCTGAAAGCGGGCGGCAACTGCGGTTCCTGCGTTCCCGAGATCAAAGTCATCCTGCTTGAAACCCGGGTTCGCGAAACCGCGTAAAGGTATTTACACCTTTTTGACGAACTCGGTCTTCAGGCTCATCGCCCCGAAGCCCTCGATCTTGCAGTCGATGTCGTGATCGGCATCGACCAGCCGGATATTCTTGACCTTGGTGCCCATCTTCACGGTGCCGCCGCCTTTCAGTTTCAAATCCTTGATGACGGTGACGGTATCGCCATCCTGCAGCACATTGCCTGCTGAATCCTTGTAGACCTTGACCTCATCGCCGCTGGCCGCGGCCGCCTGGGCGCTCCATTCGTGGGAGCATTCCGGGCACACATAGTTGCCGCCATCTTCATAGGTGAATGCCGACTGGCAGAGGGGGCAGGGTGGCAGTGCGCTCATCGCGATTTCCTTGGGCAAAACAGTGAGTATACAGGCTTGGCTTCCGGAAAGTTGGTTGCTTTGCATAAACAGAGCCGGAAAAGGGTGTTTCCTCAAAGCTTCAAAATTACTGCTGAGATTGATAATTATCAAACGGTATCAACGTCCCCCTTGGTCTTTATCGAAGGAGTAGCACATGGAGCAGTTCCCACCATCCCGCACCGCCCAACGACTGATGGCGCATGTCGCCAAGGCTGGCGCCGAGGTCCAGGCCAAGGCCGTCGAGCGCCTGCCGTTCACCATCAAGCGGGTGCAGAGCGATGAGGACCTGTTCAAGGCAGTCCAGGTGCGCCACGCGGCCTATGCGCGCCATGTGCCGGCCTTCGCCAAGACCCTGGTGGCGCCGGAGGCGAGCGACTTCGACAGCGACGCCGTCATCCTGCTGGCCGAATCGAAGCTGGACGGCTCGCCGCTGGGCAGCACCCGCATCCAGACCAATGTGCACCAGCCGCTGCACGTGGAAGAGTCGATCGAACTGCCGCTGTGGCTGCAAACGCGGCGCCTGGCCGAAGTGACCCGCCTGGGCATCGAAGAAGGCCGCATCGGCCGCCTGGTGAAGATCGCGTTGATCAAGGCCTGCTTCGATTACTGCGAACAGCATGGCGTCGACTGGGCCGTGGTGACGGGCCGCGCGCCGATCGACCGCCAGTATGAACAGCTGCTGTTTACCGACGTGTTCGCCAGCAAGGCGCACATCCCGCTGCGCCACGTGGGCAATATCCCGCACCGCGTGATGGCCTTCGACATCGCCACCGGCGAAGCGCGCTGGGAAGCGGCGCAGCATCCGCTGCTGAACTTCTTCCGCAAGACCCACCACCCGGATATCGACATCGCGACAAACGGCGAATGGCGCTCGAATTCGCGTCCAGGGACCCCGAAAAACGCACCACTCTTCGATTTCCTGCCAGCCTGACAATATATTGCATGACAGCATCATTTTAAAGCTGTATCCTCGGATGATAAAGCCCGCCTGACAGCATACAATGGCGGATTGTCACCCTGCAGTGTGGGTATCCGCTTATGCCTCAGCAATCATCGTACCGCGTACCGGCGCTGGCGCGCGCACACCGCGCGCTCGAATCGGTGTTGCGCTTGCTTTCCTTTTACCTGGTCCCCATCGCCATCGGCCTTCTGTCGCTGATGGCTTTGGCATTCTGGGGCAACCAGTACCAGGCCACCGGTGAAAAGCCGCTTGTCCTGCACGTGGTGCGCCAGGGCGAACAAGTACCGAGCCACAAGGACTTGCTGGCGGCGCTCAAGGCATCGCCCTCGGCGGCCCAATTCGATATCGGCCTGCAGGAAGCGCCGTTCTGGTTCAGTTTTTCCACGCTGGACCGCGAAGGCGCGCCCGCGGTCATCGAGTTTCCTTCGCGTCACGCGGTGGACGTCGCCTGCTGGAACGCCGACACCATGCGCCTGCTTGGCCATGCCTCGCGCGGCACGGCCGAAGGCGCGCTGACACCGCTCAAGGCCGGCTTCGCCCTGCATGTGGCCAGCACGCCCATGAAGGCGCTGTGCCGCGCCTCCTTCCTGGGGCCGGCGCGCCTGTCGGCAGTGCAATGGGAACCTGAGCAGCTGAGCGTCGCGGTGCAGCAATACCACCGCAAATCGGGCTTGCTCGACGGCGGCATGATCGTGCTGACGCTGTTCGTGCTGACCACCGCCCTGATCAACCGCCAGACCCTGTATGTGCTGTTTGCCGGCTGGCTGATCCTGAACCTGCGCATCGGCGCGCTGTCGGCCGGCTGGGATATCCAGTGGCTGGGCCAGACCGTGCCCGAAGCATGGCTGCTGCCCGGCCGCAAGGTGACCATCGCCCTGTACGCGATTTCGACCGTAGTCCTGTACATGACGCTGTTCCGCGACGACCTGGCCAAGACGCGCTACCGGCGTCCGCTGGAAATCTTGCAATGGCTGTGCCTGCCGCTGCTGGCGAGCGCGGTCCTGCTGCCGTACAACACCTATTTGCCGCTGATGTGGACCGTGGCCATCGGCGCGCTGATCCTGATGACCCTGGGACTGGGCCGCGTGATGCTCAGTTCGGACACGCGCGTGGCCTTCTGGTTTGCCGCCTCCTTCGGCGTGACCTTCCTGTCGAGCATGGCGGAAGTCGTGGCGGCGGTGCTGGGCATCCGCGAACTGGTGGGCATGATCAACAGCGTGACGGCAGCGCTGGCCTCGAGCCTGCTGGCGGCGCTGGCCGTGGCCGAGCAGATGCGCCTGGAAACCGAGCAGCGCATTGCCGCCCAGGCGGAACTGGAACATGCCTACGAGGCCATGCCGGTCGGCCTGTTCACGCTGGACGTGTATGGCCACTTCCTGTCGACCAACCCGGCCCTGTGCAAGATGCTGGGCACCAGCGACATCGTGCCTGGCCGCACGCGCTGGAAACAGTTCTTCGCCGAAGGCGTGTGGAGCCAGCTGCATGACCTGGTCCACACCCATGCCGACGCCGAACTGGAAATCCAGAACCGCGACGGCTCGCGCTGCTTCCTGGTGCGCGCCACCCTGGCGCGCGGCAAGATCGAGGGCGTGCTGCAGGACACCACCGAGCAGAACAAGGCCACCGAACAGCTGCGCTTCATGGCCAACAACGATCCCCTGACCAAGGTATTCAACCGGCGCGGCATCGAACGGATATTCGACAACGCGGTCGGGCCGCTGGCGGTCGGCAAGCCCCTGGCCCTGGCTTACCTGGACCTGGACCGCTTCAAGCTGATCAACGACCTGTTCGGCCACAGCGCCGGCGATGAAGTGCTCAAACAAGTGTGCGAGCGCATTTCCACCATGCTGGCCGGCGGCCAGCACGTGGGCCGCGTGGGCGGCGACGAATTCGTCATCGTCATGCCCGATACCGCCATTCCCCTGGCGCAGCTCATTTGCAGCGGCATCGTCGAGCGGGTTGGCAATACGCCGTACCGGGTCGGCGACAAGGCTTTCCACGTGCGCTGCTCGATCGGGCTGATCGAAGTGGCGACCGGCATGCAGATGAAGGATGCCGTCTCGACCGCCGACCGCGCCTGCCGCGAAGCGAAGGGCGGCCACAGCGACAGCCTGGTGGTGTACGAACGCAATGCCGCCGCCTTCCACGAACGCGAGGCCGAACTGAACCTGGTGGCGCGCCTGTCGGGCAACGACGCGACTGCCGGCATGTTCCTGGAAATGCAGCCGATCATGTCGCTCAAGGCGCCGCACGACTCCTTCAATTTCGAAGTGCTGCTGCGCGTGCGCGAAGCCGACGGCAGCATCACGACCGCCGGGCCGGTGATTGCCGCGGCCGAAAAAAGCGGGCGCGCCGGCGTGATCGACCGCTGGGTGCTGGCCACCACGCTGGCCTGGATCGACAAGCATACCGGGCAGCTGGGCAACACGCAGTTCGTGTGCATGAACCTGTCGGGCGCCTCGCTCAACGACGAGCGCTTCGTGCAGGACACGATCGCCATTCTCAAGCGCCACGTGCACGTGGCCAGCCGCCTGTGCATGGAAATCACGGAAAGCGTGGCCCTGCACGACCTGGACAACACGCGCCGCTTCATCGACCAGGTGCGCGCCTTCGGGGTCAAGATTGCGCTGGACGACTTCGGGGCCGGCTACACCTCCTTCTCCTACCTGAAGGAATTGCCGGCCGACGTGCTGAAGATCGACGGCAATTTCATCGTCAATATCAATGAACATCCGGCCAACGTGGCCATCGTCGAAGCCATCGTCAACCTGGCCGTCAACCTGGGCATGAAGACGATCGCCGAATGGGCCGAGGATACCGCCACCGTGCGGACCCTGGCCGAAATCGGCGTCGACTACGTACAGGGCTGGGCCGTGGCACGCTCGATGGCGCCGGAAAAACTGCTGACGGCCAATTCGGCCGCCGGCTTCATTGTCGACGACGACTTGCTGCAACTGGTCAGGATGCTCGGCGCCGTGCCGAACATTCCCGAAACGCCTTCCTTGCCTGCGGCCCGCGTGCACGACTTGCATTGAGCGGCTAGTGCAGGACCTTGCCGTCGCCGGCCGCCGGACGTGCTCCGGGAGGGGGCACGGCGCCGCGCTCGACCAGCGATTTCGCGCGCGCCAGGTCGTCCTCGAATTGCCGCTTGTGATCGCTGCCCAGGATGGCAGCCAGGGTAGGGCCGAAACCGCCAGCCGGCGGCCAGTACATCAGGCGCACGGTCAGGCTGGTGCCGCCCCGTTCCGGCGTGCATTCGACGGTGCCGGACTGCTGTAGCGCGGCGCGGCCTTCGCTGTGCCAGGCCAGCCGGCGCGGACGGTCCTGTTCGCTCTGCGCCGCATCCCATGCAAATTCAGTGCCTTCGGCGCCGCGCAGGCGCCAGTGCCAGCGCCGGTTGCCCAGGTCGCGCACCTCGATCACATTGGACATGAAGCGTGTGTAATTGTCCGGGTTGGCGAACAGGTCGAACACCTGTTCGGGCGCGGCATCGATGTGCAGGGTGCTCGCGAACGCCATGGGCATGCCGGCGCCGGTGGACGAGACGATGCTGCCCAGCGGACGATTGCTGGCGCCGCGCGCGATCAGGGCCAGTCCGGCCAGGCCCAGGCCCAGTCCCACCGGCGTGCGTGGCGAGAGCAGGCTGAACAAACCGAGCGCGCTGCCGCCGGCCACGGCCGCCCCGCGCATGGGCTTGCCCCATCCGCCGCTGGCGGGGGTGGCGGCCAGCGGGGCCAGGCTGGCCCTTGCCTTGTCGGCGGCGTCGTGCAGCGCCGGACCGGCTTCGCTGGCCATGTTGCCGATGCCGTGCACCACCTTGTCGAGCACATCGCCGGTCTGGTGCCCCAGCTCGCGCAGGCGCTGGCCCGATAGTGCGCGCCGCGCTGCGCCGCGGTCCGGGTCGAGCAGGTACATGACGAGCGCGCCGATCACGGCGCCGCCCAGCCACTTGCCCATATTGAGATCCTGGTCGGTCGTGTATTTCATGGTTTCCTCCGTTAATGGTGTGCTTCCGCCTGCGCCTGGCGCTGCTTGCGCCACGCCAGTGCCAGCAGGTCCTGTACTTCGTCGTCGGTGGTCTGGTCGAATCGCCGGTACCAGTGGCTGACCGCGTAAAAATGGGGCGGGCGCAGCAGGCACACCAGCTCGTCGACCTCGCCGGCAAGCGCGGCGCAGGATTCGGGCGGGCCGACCGGCACTGCCGCGATCACGCGCGCCGGCTCCTGCTGGCGCACCATGTCGATGGCGGCGCGCATGGTCGAGCCGGTGGCCAGGCCGTCGTCGGCCAGGATGACAAGGCGATCGCGCAGGCGGGGCGGGGGGCGCGCGCCGCGGAACTGCCGTTCACGCGCCGCGATGTCGCGCAGCGCTTCCTGGCATTGCAGCTCGAGCGCCTCGGGCGCGATGCCGCAGGCGTCCACGATGCCTGCCTGGAGCACGCGCACGCCGCCGCTGCCGACGGCGCCCATGGCGAATTCCTCCTGCCCCGGCAGGCCCAGCTTGCGCACCATGAGCACGTCGAGCGCCAGGTCCAGGTCGCGCGCGATGGCAAAACCGACCGGCACGCCGCCGCGCGGCAAGGCCAGCACGATCGCGCGCGGATCGCGCTCGTAGGCGTGCAAGGCATGGGCCAGCAGCTTGCCCGCGTGGGCCCGGTGCCGGAACCGTTGGATGTCGGCCATGCCGGGCTACTGGATGGCGACGCGGGTGGCCGTGCTGCCCTGTTTTTTCGGCAGCGTCAGGCTCAGCACGCCGTCTTCGATGCGGGCCTGGGCGTTTGTTTCATCGACTTCGACCGGGAGCATGAAGCTGCGCATGAAGCTGCGCATGAAGCTGGTGGAACGGCGCTCGGAATAGCGCATGTTTTCGCCGTCGCGCTGTTCCTGCTCGCGTTTCGATTCGGCCTCGATGGTGACGCGCTGGCGTTCGATGGTGACCTTGACATCCTCCTTCTTGACGCCGGGCAGTTCGGCATTGACTTCGAAGGCCTGGCCGGTTTCGCGCACGTCCAGGCGCGGGCTGATGGCGCCGTCGCCTGACCATGGCGCCAGTGCGCCGTGCGTCAAGGGCGCGAACATGTCTTCGAACATGTGTTCGACCAGGCGGCCGAACTGGTCTTCGACCATGTGCGGCCGGTATCCGGACAAGGACGATGGTGAGCGTCGGACGATATTCATGATGTTCTCCTCGTTGGTTGATGGGGCATCGCCCCGGCTCTGTTAGGTATAGCCGGTGCGCGCGCCATTTCAAGCGAGGGCAAGCGGGCAGTTGGGCCCACCTTTGATCTGGAACATGGACCGCTGCCGGCGAGCTATCGAATCGACGGCGCGGCGGTCAGCCCAGGTTTTCGCGGTGAAAGCGGAGGTGATCGTCGACGAAGGTGGAAATGAAGTAATAGCCGTGATCGTAGCCGGCGTGGCGCCGCAGATCCAGGCGTTGTCCGGCGTGCTTGCAAGCGTCCTCGAAGGCGTCGGGGTGCAGCTGTTCGGCCAGGAATTTGTCGGCCAGGCCCTGGTCGATCAATATCCCTTGCGGGAAGGGATTCCGCATGCCCGCCATCAGCGCGCTGGCATCGTAGGCCAGCCAGGCCGCGCGCTCGCTGCCCAGGTAAGCGCCGAAGGCTTTTTCGCCCCAGGGGCAGCGGCTGGGCGCGGCGATCGGCGCGAAGGCCGACACCGAGCGGAACACGTCCGGGCGGCGCAGCGCCAGCACCAGCGCGCCATGCCCGCCCATGGAATGTCCGAAGATGCCCACCCGGTCCGGGTCGACCGGCAGTTCGGCGGCGATCAGCGCGCGCAGTTCGAGGATGTAGCTGAACATGCGGTAATGCCCCGACCATGGCGCTCGCGTGGCATCGACGTAGAAGCCGGCGCCGGCGCCGACATCCCAGGCGTCGGATTCGCCGGCGATGTTGGCGCCGCGCGGGCTGGTGTCGGGCGCGACCAGGATCATGCCTTCGCGCGCGGCCGCGCGCTGGGCGCCGGCCTTGGTCATGAAGGTTTCTTCGTTACAGGTCAGGCCGGCCAGGTAGAGCATGGCGGGCAGGCGGCCGGCGGGCGCGGCGGCGGGAATGAACACCGAAAAGCGCATCGGCAGGCCGGTCGCTGTCGACAGGTGGCGGTAGAAGCGCTGCGCGCCGCCGAAGCAAGCGTGTTCACTGATCAGTTCGAGCATGGGATGGTCCGGAAGGGAGAGGGTGTTCAGTATGCCATGCAAGGGACGCCCCTCAGGCATCGTGTCGCGTTTGCCGTCTTGTCCCGTCTCGTTTTACCTGACCCGGACAGAGATATTGCATCGTCGCTCCAAACGAGACAGGACTAAGCGGCATACGAGACAGAACGCCTGAGGGGCCGGGAACGCAGCACCGTCAGGGCGGCTGGGTGCCGAGATGACGGTCGACAACTGCCTGGATATCGGCGAACTGGTCCGTGGTGGCGATCAGTTCATGGGCGATGACGGTGTAGCGCGCCCGCAATTCGAGTTCGCGCGGGGTTTGCTGGCCGGGCAGGCGGTAGGCGTCCGGCAGCATGGCCGTCACGTCGTGGGTGAACAGCTGGTTGGCATTGGCCCAGCTGCCCACGCGCACGCCGGCATACAGCAGCTTGGCCTGGATCAGCGAGCATCCGCCGGCCAGGCAGGCGAAATAAAACATGCTGTCGGCTTCGTCGCGCAGCACGCCTTCGCGCCCGACCACGGCGTCGTGCACCACGGCCGCGCGCCGGTAGTCGCCCGTGTACGGACTGCCCACGGACGACCACAGCGTGCGCGGAATGCTGGCGCCGTTGATGATGGTGCCGGCCGGGACATCCCAGCGCCGCCCGGCCGGGTCGATATACCAGAACGGTTCGATGATGCGCATGTCGCGGTCATCGCCTCGTTCGGACAGCCATTCGGTTTTCGGATTGCCTGAAAATAGTCCATTGCTCATGTCAGTTCCTTTCAGACCCATTGAAACCAGCCGGCCAGGCCGCCGAATGCCAGCAGGTACAGGATATGGATGCGCGTGCGCCAGAGGATCAGTCCCGCCGCGACCGTCAGCAGCCACAGCGGCCAGTCGGTGGCGGTCTTGCCGTTTGCCGTGCCGAGGATCGAGCCGGTCGACAGCAGCAGGCCGATGATCACAAGCGCCATGCCCAGTTTGAACGCGCGCACGGCGCGTAGTTCACGGTTGCGCTGGCCCCATTGCGCGGCCGTGTAGGTCAGCAAGGTCGAGGGCATCATGATGCCGCACATGGTCACCGCCACGCCCAGCAGGGCCGCGCCCATGCTCCCCGTGTTCATGCCCACGTGCCAGCCCATCAGCGCGACGAACAGCACGTTCGGGCCGGGCGCGGCCTGGGCCAGGGCGATCGAATTGTTGAACTGTTCCTGGTTCAGCCAGTGATGCCGGTCGACCAGGTAGCGGGGCATCTCGGACGTGGTGGAAATGGCGCCGCCCACCGACAGCAGCGAGAGCATCAGGTAATGGCCGAACAGGCTGAACCAGTCGTTTCATCCGAGCACGAGCTGGGGCGCCGTCATGGCGCCAGCCTGCGGTAGCCGAGCACGCAGCCTGGTCCGCCCAGGCCCGTCAGGACATAGAACAGCGGCACTTGCAGCCGCGCCACCAGGCCGAAGGCTGCCGCGCCTATCATGCCGGCCGCCACCGCAGCCATGCCGCGCAAGGCGCGCGCCACGCCAGCCGAAATACCGCCCGCCTGTCATCAACGACAGGTCGATCACGTTCGGGCCCGGCATGACCTGGACGACGGCCCGGTCTTCCAGGAATTCATCGACGGTCAGCCATTGCTTGCGTTCGACGATCTCGCGCTCGAGCACCGCCACCACGCCGCCGGAGCCTTGCAGGGCCAGCCAGGTAAACGAGAGGAACAGGTCGGCCGGCGAACGGGGGGCGGGGAGCAGGCATGCCACATTATCGCGCCATTCCACAGAGCATCAAAGACATGTTTATTCGGCATTCGATGGAAGCTTGACATTGACTTTGACATTTATTGTCGGATACTCGTTAGGCAGCAAACGCAGGCCCTGGATCTACTCGCATTGGCGTAGAAGGAATTGAGATGAATCAACAAAACCTGATGACCTCCGGAAATTCAGCTGTTGCCGAAGCGGATTGCCAGCGCCAGGACTTGCGCAAACGAGATATCGTCAACCACGGTATCTCCGTACAAGAATGCAGCAATACGGTTGCAGCCATCGAATACCTCAAAGCCCACGATATCGATGCCGACGTGATCGAGCGCGTCCTGCTCGAACCGCAACGGCGACGCAGTTCGATCCATCACTGAATCCACCGGCTGCCCAGCCTGCGGCAGGCGCCGCGGGTTTGCTGCGTCCGCACGAACAACGATGCAATAATGATATCGAAACAGGGTCGATGGAAGCGTTCGCCAGGCCGCAGTTATGCACAAAAAAGCGTCGTAGGATATTTCCTAATATTTTTTACCACCTTCTCCATTGACTTTCCAAGTGCTTGATTTTGAAGGAGTAATTTTCTGCCTTCAGAACGGGCATTTTGTTGAAACCCGCATCGTTGCAGGCTCGCGCCTTGTCAAGGGGCGCTTATCCACAAAGATATCCACAGCGATTGTGGATATCTGGAAAAGCCCTTAAGAAACGCACACTTAGCTCGGCAAAGATATTTGAGAGACAAGTTTTTCACGGCATGGCGTCGTTTCCGGCGGGCAGATTTTTCCGCTTTTTCCCGAAATTGGCTTGCCTTCAACTACTGGATAAATGTACAGTCATATATCTTTAGCGAATGAATGCCCGACATGTCCGCCGTTTCCGATCCGATTGCGCCAGGCGACCCGTACGCCAGTCTGAACCCGGAACAGCGCGCTGCCGTGGAGCACGATATCGGCGCCGCGGCCGGCCAGGCGCGGCCCTTGCTGGTCATCGCCGGCGCCGGTTCCGGGAAAACCAATACCCTGGCGCACCGCGTCGCGCGCCTGATCGAACAAGGCGCCGATCCGCAGCGCATCCTGCTGCTGACGTTTTCGCGCCGCGCCGCCGGCGAAATGACGCACCGCGCCGCCGCGGTATTGCAGCGTGTCATGGGCTTGCGCCAGTTGCCCGGGGCCTTGCCCTGGGCCGGCACCTTCCACAGCATCGGCGCGCGCCTGCTGCGCGATTACGCCGGGCGCATCGGCCTGGACGAAGCCTTCACCATCCACGACCGCGGCGATTCCGAGGACCTGATGGGCATGGTGCGCAGCGATATCGGCCTGACCCGGACCGAGAAGCGCTTTCCGCTCAAGGGTACCTGCCTGGCGATCTATTCGCGCGTGGTCAACAGTTGCGCGCCGCTGCCCCAGGTCTTGCAACACACCTTTCCCTGGTGTGGAGAATGGGAAGCCGAACTGAAGGCCCTGTTCGGCGCCTATGTCGACGCCAAGGCCGAACAGAACGTGCTCGACTACGACGACTTGCTGCTGTTCTGGTCCGAGATGGCGGCCGATCCCGAACTCGGGCCCGAACTGGGCGGCCTGTTCGACCATGTGCTGGTCGACGAATACCAGGATACCAACCGCCTGCAGGCGGCCATCCTCACCGGCATGAAGCCGGACGGGCAGGGCGTGATGGTGGTGGGCGACGATGCCCAATCCATCTATTCCTTCCGCGGCGCCACCGTGCGCAACATCCTCGACTTTCCCGCCCAGTTCGCGCAGCCGGCGCAGGTGCTCACGCTCGAGCGCAATTACCGCTCCACCCAGCCCATCCTCGATGCGTCGAACGCCCTGATCGCCGGCGCCCTGGAACGGCACGCCAAAACCCTGTGGACCGACAAGGCGTCGAGCGCGCTGCCGCAACTGGTGCTGCTGCCCGACGAAGCCGAACAGGCGCGCTGGGTGTGCAAGCGGGTGCTGGAAAACCGCGAAGCGGGCATGGCCCTGACCGCCCAGGCGGTGCTGTTCCGCGCCGCCAGCCACAGCGCCGCGCTGGAGCTCGAACTCATGCGTCGCAACGTTCCATTCGTTAAGTTCGGCGGCTTGAAATTCCTCGAAGCGTCGCACATCAAGGACGTGCTGGCGGTGCTGCGCTTTGCCCAGAACCCGAGCGGACGCCTTGCCGGTTTTCGCGTGGCGCAATTGATTCCCGGCATAGGCGCGGCCACGGCCACCCGCCTGCTCGACCTTGTTGCGCAGGCGCCGGACGCCGGCGCGGCCATCGCGGCCTTCGACGCGCCGCCCAGGAGCCAGGCCGACTGGCAAGCCTTTGTGGCGCTGTACCAGGCGCTGCGCGCGCCCGGCTTGCGCTGGCCGGCCGACATCGAACTGGTGCGCACCTGGTATCTGCCGCACCTGGAGCGCATGCACGACGACGCCCAGGTGCGGGTGGCCGACGTTGAGCAGCTGACCCGGCTCGCCGGCGGCTACGGCAACCGCGAAACCTTCCTGGCCGAGATCACGCTCGACCCGCCCGAAGCGACCAGCGACCGTGCCGGCCCGCCCCACCTGGACGAGGATTACCTGATCCTGTCGACCATCCATTCGTCCAAGGGCCAGGAGTGGAAATCGGTGCACGTGCTCAATGTGGTCGATGGCTGCATTCCCTCGGACATGAGTACCGGCAATGCGGACGACATCGAAGAGGAACGGCGCCTGCTGTACGTGGCCATGACGCGCGCCAAGGAACAGTTGCACCTGGTGCTGCCGAACCGCTTCTTCATCAAGCAGCAGGCGCAGATGGGCGACCGCCATGTGTACGCGGCGCGCACGCGCTTCATCACCCCAGCCATGCTCAGGCATTACGAAGAATGCGTCTGGCTCGACGCCGACACCGCGCACAGCAGGAAGCCCATGCCCGACAGCGTGCGCATGCTGGTGCGCGACCGTGCGCGCAATGCCTGGAAATGAGGGGAGCTTATCCGGACTGCTGCAAATTGGCCACGGCCAGGTATTGATAAATGGCGCCCTCGGGATTCTTGAGCGACATGACGGCGCAGCGCAGCTGCAGTGGCTGGCCCTTGGTGTTGACGGTATGGATATCGCCCGCCCAGCTGCCATCGCGCCGCAGCGCCGCCGCCAGGGTGGTCGCTAGCGGTTCGGGATAGGCCCCGCTGTGCAGGGCATGCAGGTCGTTCCCCAGCAGCGCTTCGCGGGCCACGCCGATGGTGCTGCACAGGACGTCGTTGGCGTCGGTGATGCGGCCCTGGGCGTCGGCCGTGAGCACCAGCGCATGCCGCTCGACGAGCGACTTCAATTGCTGGGAACGGGCCAGTTCGGCGGACAGGGCGTCGCGCTCGGCGGCGGCCGCGGCCAGCGTGGCGTAGGCGCGCAGCGATGAAATCACGGTCGTAAACAGCTTGCGCGTGGTCAGGTCGGCCTTGCACCAGAAATCGTTGATGTCGTAATCGGCGATGATGCTGTGCTCGAGCGCCTGGCCCGGCTGGCCGGTACGCAGCACGATGCGCACCAGGTCGTTGTGCAATTCTTCCCGGATCGCGCGCGCCAGGCGCAGGCCGGCATCGGGCGTTTCCATGATCACGTCCAGCAGCACCATGGCGATATGGGGCGTGTCGCGCAGGATGGCCATGGCTTCCTTGGCGCTGTAGGCATGCAGGAAGCTCAGGCGGCGGCCATGGAAGTTGGTATTGCTGAGGGCGAACTTGGTCACCACATGGACGTCGACATCGTCGTCGACGATCAGGATGTGCCACGGCGCCAGCTCGTGCCCCGAGGGCGCGAACGGGCCGGAAGCGTCATCTTCCAGGAGGATCAGGTCGCCGTCGTCGGCGGCGGGAGAAACGTTGGCAGGCATGGGACAACACTATGTCAGTGCGCCCGCTTTGTCAAAGAAAAATATGAGTTATCCCCTGTTTTTCGCCGTTGTAGGAATTTGCCGCATAGCACCGGCGCGCCTGTCATGGCCAGCTTTTCAAGTACTTGATTTTATTCACATTAATTTTTGCCTGCGGAATGTGCATTTTGTTGAAGAGGGCTTTAATACGGGCTTTCCGGGCCGTCCGGACAGGCTTATCCACAACCTTATCCACAATTCTTGTGGATATCGTGAAAAAGCCTGAAAAATCCGGCACTTAGCGACTTTCAGGCGTCATCCGGGATTCACTGCATTGTCGCGCCCGGCAGCGGATGGTAGACGTCCACCGCGCACACGACCGACGAGCAACTGAACCAGAACTGGTCCGGCGCGCTGCGCAGCTTGCGGGTGAGGATGACCTTGTCGTCGACCATCATGTTGAAACTGCCATCATGGAAAACCATGTCCAGCTTGTGGCTGCCGGTGGCGGAAATGGTGAAGGGCACCGGGGTGTTGAAGACCTGGGCCAGTTTTTCCGCCTGTTCGACCACGGTGGGGGCGAAGGCCGTGCCGTCGGCCGTGGCCGCGATGCTCAGGCAGGTCGAGGCGCCGCTGGCCTTGGTTTCCGCGCAAAACACGATGGTCGAGCGCCATTCCGGGGACGAGCGCAATTTTTCCGCCGTGATCACGGCACGCAGGGCGCGCGAAGGCAAGTCCTTGCCGGACTTGAGAGGATAGGTGAATTTTTCGAACTGGCCCGGCTTGGCGTCATGCCGTTTCTGGACCATGGGAACTTCATTGCCCTGCATGGTGATGCGGGGGGCGCTGGCACAGGCGGAGAGGAGCAGCGCGGCCAGTGTGGCAATCAGTATCTTGGACATGTAATTTTTCTAAGAGGAAAGTGATGTCTCAATATACAGATTCCCTTGCCCGACCTCCGCACGCTTGAAATTGCGCCAGGAAGGCCAGCTTGGCTTCGCCCGGTCCCATGGCCACGATGGGCGCGGGCAGGGCGCCGATATCGTCCAGGTATTCCCAGCGTTCGGCCGAATGCGGCATCAGGTCGCGTTTTTCGGTGGCCAGCGCGATCAGGTCGGCCCGCTTGATGGGCGCGTAGTCGCCGAAGTCGATCCCGAAGGTGGCCGCGATGATGGCGCTGACCTTGTCTTCCAGGACCGCGAACTCGGGCAGCAGCACCTTGAGCGGCTTGACCATGTCGCCCAGGTAGGCTTCGGCCGCGTCGTGCAGCAGGGCCGCCAGGCGCAGCGGGGGCGGCACCAGCGACGCGACGATCAGGCTGTGCTGCGCCACCGAATAGAATTCGCGCGTCTGCCCGTTGAAGCGGCACTGGTAAGCCAGGCCGTGCGCGATGTCTTCGATGGCCACGCGGTCGATGCGCGGTTCGAGCGGATAGAAGCGGTTGCCCGAAAATGTGGAGACGTAGGGTGTCGTGATCATGGCTCGGCAATCAATGAATACTGTATGTTTGTACAGTATAGCACGCAGGATGAAAACGCAAGGCGGCCAGGCCCTGCTGATAGAATAGCCCGTTTTTTGCCCTCGCCACACCCGTGACTGATTATCCCGACATTCCCCCGGCCGGTTTCCGGCGCGACCTGGTGCGCTGGCGCCAGCTGGTCGCGCCATGCTGGCTCGCGCGCCTGATCGCCGGCGAGGCCGTGGCGGCCGCGCCCGCACGCGCCTGGCGCCTGCTCGAAGTCGGATGCGGCGGCTTGGCGGCGTTCGAACGGGCCCATATCCCGCAGGCGGGCTATCTCGACACCGGCGCGCTGGAATTGCCGCCGCTGTTCAACAAGGTGGCCGACGACTGCCTGCTTGATCTGCTGCTGGCCCGCGGCATCCGCCACGACACCACGGTGATCCTGTATGGCCGCAGCAGCGTGGCCGCGGCGCGCGCCGCGCACCTGATGCTGTACGCCGGCGTGGCCGACGTGCGCCTGCTCGATGGCGGCTTCCAGGCTTGGCGCGGCGCCACGGCAAGCGGACCGGCGCCGCCGCCGTGCGCGGCAGCCGATTTCGGCGTCGCGCTGCCGGCCTGCCCGCAGTTCATGACAGGCCGCGACGCCGCCGCCTGCCTGCCCGGCCGGGCCGACGCGGCCCTGGTCAGCATCCGCACCCGCAGCGAATTCACGGGACTGACCTCGGGCTACAGCTATATCGAGGCGTGCGGCGAAATCCCGGGCGCCCTGTGGGGCCATGCGGGCCGCGAGGGCGACGTCAACAGCATGAGCGAGTTCCAGCACGCCGATGGCCGCATGCTGCCGGCCGCCGACATCGCGGCCATGTGGCGCGCCGAGGGCATCCATCCCGGCCAGCAGCTCGCCTTTTACTGCGGCACCGGCTGGCGCGCCTCGCTCGCGTTCTTCTACGCCTGGCTGATGGACTGGGAACGCATCAGTGTTTACGACGGCGGCTGGTACGAATGGAGCCGCGAACTGGCCACTGTTTGAGGCAGCGCCACGGCCATCGCGAAAAAGTTGAATTGGCGTGCGGTTTTAGGTCACAATCAGGCGCATGGCGTCCAAAAACAAAATCGAATGCGATGTGCTGGTGGTCGGCGGCGGCATCAACGGCGCCGGGATCGCGCGCGACGCGGCCGGGCGCGGCCTGTGCGTGGTCCTGTGCGAAAAGGACGACCTGGCCGCGCATACCTCGTCGGCGTCGAGCAAGCTCATTCACGGCGGCCTGCGCTACCTCGAACACTATGCCTTCGGCCTGGTGCGCAAGGCGCTGATCGAACGCGAAGTCCTGCTGCGCAGCGCGCCACACATCATGTGGCCCCTGCGTTTCGTCATGCCGCACGACCGCGGCCAGCGTCCCGCATGGATGATACGCGCCGGCCTGTGCCTGTACGACAGCCTGGCGCGGCGCGAATTCTTACCCGGCTCGCAAGCGGTCTCGCTGCGCAGCCACGAAGCCGGCCGCCCCCTCAAAGCGGCCTTCACGCGCGGCTTCGTGTATTCCGACGGCTGGGTCGACGACGCGCGCCTGGTGGTGCTCAATGCGCTCGACGCCTGCGAACACGGCGCCCGCGTCTTCACCCGCACCAGTTGCGGCGCGCTGCGGCGCGAAGCCGGCCACTGGAACGCCACGCTCACGCACGCCGACGGATCGGTCACCGACGTGACCGCGCGCTGCCTGGTCAATGCCGCCGGGCCGTGGGCCGCGCAATTCCAGCATGCGGCCACGCGCGCGCCGCAGCAGCAGTCGCTGCGCCTGATCAAGGGCAGCCACATCGTCGTGCCGCGCCTGTTCGACCACGCCTACGCCTACATCTTCCAGCATCCGGACGGGCGCATCGTGTTCGCCATCCCCTACGAGCACGACTTCACCCTGGTCGGCACCACCGACCTCGATTACCAGGGCGACCTGGACCAGGTGGCCATCAGCGAAGCCGAAATCGCCTACCTGTGCGCACTGTCGAACCGCTATTTCGAACGTCCCATCACGCCGGCCGACGTGGTCTGGACCTATTCCGGCGTGCGCCCGCTGGTGCAGGATGCCGCCGCCAGCGCGGCCGAAGCCACGCGCGACTTCCGCCTCGAACACGATACCGACGGCGCGCCCCTGCTGTCGGTCTTCGGCGGCAAAATCACCACCTTCCGCAAGCTGGCCGAAGAAGCCGTCGACTGGATCGCGCCGGTGCTGGGCAACAGCACGCGCAGCTGGACCGCGGCCGCCTGCCTGCCGGGCGGCGACCTGTTCGGCGAACGTCCGTCCAAGCGCAGCATTCTCGAATTCGAAGGGTGGCTCTCGCGCCTGCAGGAAGACTACCCCTGGCTGCCGCCGGCGCTGATGCGGCGCTACGCGCGCGCCTACGGCACCAGGACCCGCGCCATGCTCGACGGCTGCACCGGCATCGACAGCCTGGGCGCGCAGATCGTGCCCGGCCTATACGCAATCGAAGCGCAGTACCTGGTGAGCCACGAATGGGCCTTGTCGGCGGCCGACATCCTGTGGCGTCGTTCCAAGCTGGGCCTGCACGTCGGGCCCGGCGACGCCGAACGCCTGGACCACTGGCTTGCTACTTCAGCGGTGTTGCCACAATCCTGAAGGCCAGCTCCATCTGGTCCTGCACGGTGAGGGCGCCGGCCATCACCGACATCGGCTTGATGCCGAAATCCGTTTGCAGCATGCGCAGCTCGCCCGTGGCGGTGAGGCCCGTCTTGCTGCGTTCAATTTTGGTGGGCACTTCATACCAGCGCGCCACGCCATGCAGCGTCACGGTCAGTTTCAGGGTGTCGCCGCGGTTGGGCAGCAGTTCGGCCTGCAGCAGCACCAGCGGGTAGCGCTCCGCTTCCAGCACGCGCCCCAGCATATTGTCGCGCGTGCCCTGGATGGCGTCGGCCGAGGGCTGGGTGTCCAGGCCGGCCGCCGTGCGCAGGGCAGCTTCGTCGACCGTCATCTGGTCGAGCCGGAACTGGAAGTCGGCGCGCCCCGCGTCCGGCGCCACGTAGCCGGCGAGCGTGCGGCTGGCGATGACATGGTCATGCCCGAAGCGCGCCATGGGACCGCCGCGCCGGACCGTGACCGTCACCAGCGATTGCGCCGCGTCGATCTTGTAGATCTTTTTGCCGGCCGCCGCGGCCGTCGCATACCAGCCGGGCGCCGTGTCGTCCACGGTCACGGCGACCGGCGGCGCAGGCGGCGGGGGGGGCGGGGGTGGCGCGGCGCAGCCGGCCAGTAGCAGCGCCAGCAACAGCCATCTTGTCATGTGTTTCATGAGGCCGATTGTGGCACGGGAATCCCGGGAGTGCGCCAATTGCGCGTCCTATCGTGCAAAGGCCAGCAATTGCGTCACCATCCACAGGGCCACCAGCGCGTAGAACAGGCGCGGTCCCCAGCCCACGATCTCCATCTGGAAGGCGTTGATCGCCTCCGTCTCCGAGCTGGCGTGGCGCTGCAGCATCTCGGGCAGGGTGCCGCTTTGCTCGCCCGTATGCACAAAAGGGAACAGCTCCGTGGTGTCGACCAGGTCCAGCGCACCGATCGCCTGGGCCAGCGTGCGGCCCGACTTCACTGCCGGCAGCACGCTCGCCAGCGCGCGCCGCACGATGCTGTTGTCGACCGTGTCCAGCGCCGGCGGCAGCGCCTCGAACAGGGGCAGGCCCGCATGCAGGAGCAGGCCAAGGCTTTCAATGAAGTCGCGCGCATTGCGCCGCACATGCATGGGGCCGAACAGCGGAAGGCCGACCAGGGTCTGTTCCAGCAGCGCGCGGCCCGGGCCGGCGTCGCCCGAGACGAACCACGCGCGCAGGCGCAGCCAGGCAAAGGCCAGCACGGCCAGCAGCGCCAGGGGGGCGGCCGCTTGCGCCAGGTAGAGCGCTGCCGTGATCTGGCCATTGACCAGGGCCGGAATGGGCCCGATGAACAGAGCCAGGGCCAGCGTCGCAACGGGGAATACCAGGCGCGAACGCAGCACGCCTTGCTGGTTCACTTTGGCGGCATAAAACTGCGCCAGGCGCGAGAACGAGGGCAGCGGGCTGCCGGCCGCGAAGGCGGCGCGCAGGATGCGCGATTCGAACAGGGTGAACAGGCCGCTGTTGGCGCCGGCGGTGGCCGGATCGACGCGCCGCGCGACCAAGCGCTGGAACGATGCGATGCGTTCGCGCGCCGCCGGTCCCAGATCGAGCAGGGCGTAGGCGCGTTCGGACGGGATGCCGGCCTTTTCCATCGCCGCCAGGTGCTGGTAGAGCTGGGCGCGCAGCAGGACGGGCAAGGGGCGGTGGGTGATCATGCCGGGATTGTGGCATGATTCCTGTTCTTTGCACCAGACAGGATTCCCATGATCGAGCTCTACTCGGCGGCCACACCGAACGGCCACAAGGTATCGATAGCCCTCGAGGAAATGGCGCTGCCATACACCTTGCATACTTTGGCGCTGCAGGCCGGCCAGCAGAAGGCGCCGTGGTTCCTGGCGATCAATCCGAACGGGCGCATCCCCGCCATCGTCGACGACGGTTTTTCCGTGTTCGAATCGGGCGCCATCCTGGTCTACCTGGCCGAAAAGACGGGCATGCTGATGCCGGCCGATGTGAAAGGCCGCTCGCGCGTCATGCAGTGGCTGATGTTCCAGATGGGCGGCATTGGTCCCATGATGGGGCAGGCCAACGTGTTCTACCGCTACTTCCCCGAAAAAATCCAGCCGGCGATCGACCGCTACCAGGGCGAAAGCCGGCGCCTGTTCCAGGTGCTCGACACGCATCTGCAGGACAAGGAATACCTGGCCGGCGACTATTCGATCGCCGACATCGCCAACTGGGCCTGGGTGCGCACCCACAAATGGTCGGGCGTGGAGATCGACGACCTGCCGCACCTGAAGCGCTGGGTCGCGTCCATCGGCGCGCGCCCGGCGGTTGGCAAGGGCATCCTGATGCCGGGATCGGAACGCGACCTGGAAAAGGCCGGCGTCGCCCGGGAAGCCGAAAAATTCGCCGAACAAGTCCGCGGCATGCTTGAAACCGGACAGTCAGTCAACAAACAGGAGCCAGCATGAAGCTATACGGCAGCAACCACGCACCCAATCCGCGCCGCGTCACGATGTTCATGGCCGAAAAAGGGATCACCGGGGTCGAACACATCGTGGTGGACCTGGCCGCCAGCGAGCACCGCGGCGACGCCTTTCGCGCCAAGAATCCGATGGCGCGCACGCCGGCCCTGGAACTCGATGACGGCCGCGTGCTGGCCGAGTCGCGCGCGATCTGCACCTACCTCGAAGGCCTGGTCCCGGCGCCGAACCTGATGGGCGAAACCTTCGAGGAGCGCGCCTTCATCGAAATGGCGGACCGCCGCATGGAAATGAACCTGCTGCTGTACATCGCCAACTGCGCACGCCACACGCATCCGGCGCTGGCAGGGCTGGAGCAGCCGCAGTTCGCCGATTTCGGCATGTCGCAGGGGCAGAAGCTGCGCGACTTCGCGCGATGGCTCGACGGGGAACTGGGCCGGCAGGCCTACGTGGCGGGCGAGCGTTTCACCATCGCCGACATCACGGCCTTCTGCGCGCTGGAATTCGGCCGCGGCCTGATCAAGTTCAAGCCGGGTGCGGAAGGCTTCAACAACTTGCAGGCGTGGCGCGACAAGGTCGCCGAACGCCCCTCGGCAGCCGCCAAATAATTGATTTTTTTGGAGAGAAATGAACACCCAATTTACCTGCCGCCAGGCCGTACTGGCCGACCTCGATACCCTGGTTCCCCTGTTCGACCAGTACCGCCAGTTCTACAAGCAGTCGAGC
The DNA here is from genome assembly GCA_040388805.1 of Pseudomonadota bacterium. GTDB lineage: Bacteria > Pseudomonadota > Gammaproteobacteria > Burkholderiales > Burkholderiaceae_D > Telluria_A. The sequence goes on along the minus strand of JAZKBE010000056.1, from coordinate 63,249 downwards.
GACCTGCCGGCCGCGCGCGCCTTCCTGCTCGAGCGTATCCGCAACGCCCAGTCGGTCCTGTTCCTGGCCCGCGACGGCGACACCCCGCTCGGCTTCGTGCAGATGTATCCCAGCTTTGAATCCATTTCCCTGGGCCGCAAGTTCATTTTCAACGACCTGTTCGTGGCGCCCGAAGGCCGCCAGCGCGGCGTCGGCAAGGCCTTGATCGCTGCCGCGGCCGGCTACGCGCGCGCCCTGGGCTGCAACAGCCTGGGCCTGTCCACCGCCCGCGACAACCACACCGCCCAGGCCCTGTACCGCGCTACCGGCTGGAAACTTGAAGAAATCTACATCGAATTCAACCTCAGCTTGAATCCCTAGAAATCTTGTCGTATATCTACAACGCAATGACTGCAACATTTTTGCAACGTTAATGACTCTATCTCGATAGTTTCTTTGGAGTGAATGACGTCATTCTTGTCCAATCGTCGAATATGCGCCGCTGAGCAGGCATTACTGTTGATTTTTTTGGCGTCGAGTGTTGTTTGCTTTTCTAATACGATCTAGTGTCAATGCGTCAGTTGTATGTAAATATACGCAAGGGGAGGTGTTTGATGGTGCAACTGGCGCAGCTGATGACGCTGTTGAAGAGCGATAGCGAAAGCAGCTGGCGTACGGCCTTGTTTTCGCTCGCGCGCGAGCAGGGCTTCGACCAGGTGTTGTACGGCGCGGTCGGCTCCAGGAACGCGAAGCTGGAATCGGCTTTCTTGCAAAGTAATTATTCGAGCGCCTGGCGCGACCGCTACGATGCCGACAAGCTGCACTATGTCGATCCGACCGTCGCCCATTGCCTTGCCAGCTCCCTGCCGATCGTCTGGGAGCCCGATACCTTCAACGCCCCCGACCAGCGCGCGCTGTACGAGGAAGCCTGCGGCTACGGGATCCGTTCGGGCATCACGTTTCCGATTCACGGCCCCAACGGCGAATTCGGGGTGCTCAGTTTCGCGTCCGACGCCAGGACCGACGGCGACGGCGAGGACGCCATCATCCGCGCCTTGCCGGCCCTGTCGCTGATCCGCGACTATGCCTTCGAATCGTCGCTGCGCTTCCTGAAGCCGAAACCGGGCGCGGACGCGGCGCCGCGCCTGACCAAGCGCGAGCTGGAAGTGTTGAAATGGGTCATGGTCGGCAAATCGTCATGGGAAATTTCCAAGATCACGGCCTGTTCCGAGGCGACGGTGAATTTTCATATCGGAAATATCCGGCAGAAATTCAACGTCAACACCCGGCAACAGGCCCTGGTCAAGGCGATCAGCCTGGGGATGATTACCCCGGAAGATCCCCATCGCTGAGGCGGCCTTTGACATACAGCTTGACCAGGATGGCCACCGGGGGCGGAATCCCGAGGCCGGTTTCGAAGCGGCTGCCGCTGGACTGGGTGACGCCGAAGCGGCCCCAGAACTTTTCCTGGCTTTCACGCTTGCTGATACGGAATTTCTTCAGTTCTCCATGTGGCGTGGTGGGGGACAGCGCCTCGGCGGACAGAATGTCGCCGCTGGTCGCTGCGTTGTAGGTGAAGTCGTCGTCCTGAGCCATGGAATTTTCCTCGCGAACAAAATTGCAGTATTCCACCCGCGCACTTTTGGGGCCACCTAGCAACTCTGCTAGTTATCAACATATCTGTTTTGCATGATTCTTTATGCATGTTGCATAACTTTTCAAAAGAGGGGTTCCAGATGGCACTGCAAATTCGAATCGCCGCACGGCGTGATTTCAAGTCGCGTGATTTGTGGGAAATGCACAAACTGCGCGCCAAGGTCTTCAAGGACAGGCTGGGATGGGAAGTGCCGATCCTGAGCGGCATGGAGATCGATGGCTACGATGCGCTCGAGCCACTGTATATGATGATCCGGGAACCGGGCGCGGAGGCCCTGATGGGCTGCTGGCGCATCTTGCCGACCGAAGGCCCCTACATGCTCAAGGACTCGTTCGCCGAGCTCCTGCACGGCCAGCAGGCCCCCCAGCACGCACGGATCTGGGAACTGTCGCGCTTTGCCATTGAAACCTCGGACAATCCCCGTTTCGGGTTTTCCGAGATCACCATGGAATCGATCGCCGAGATCATCCGCTACGGCCACCAGGCCGGCATCGACCAGTACGTGACGGTGACCACCACGGCCATCGAACGGTTGCTGCGGCGCGCGGGCGTGTTTACCACCCGCTTCGGCGCCCCCCTGCAAATCGGGGTGGAGAAGGCGGTGGCGCTGTATGTGGATATCGAGGCGACTTACGAAGCCATGTTCGAAGCGCGCCTGGCGTCCTAGTCTGGCTGCAGGGGCCGGGGCAGGGCCGCCCAGGAGGGTAGCGCGGCCGGCAGCCGGGCCCCGGCCTGGGCCAGCCCGGCGCCGTCGCGCAGCTGTTCCAGCGCCATCTGCACGCCCTGGGCGCCCGCCAGCAGGGCGTGGATGGCCGCGCCCATGCGGTCGACCGCGTCCAGGTAGGTCGACAGCACCGGCAGCAATTCCTGCCGGCGGGCCGCTTCGGCCATCAGCGCGGCTTGGTCGGCGCGCAGGTGCTCGAGCTGGCGCCGCATGCCGTCGAGCGCGGTGCCGTGCAGCGCCATTTCCTTGCGGATCTGTTCGGCCCGCGGCCCCAGCAGCCAGGCGGCGCGCTGCTTCAGGCGCGCGTCGTCCAGCTTGGCCTGCATGGCATTGGCTTGCTGCGACAGGATGAAGGCGTGCACCTGGTCGGCTTGCAAGCGCTGGGTCACCAGCACGGTGTCCGTTTCCAGGTCGCGCGTGGCGCCGGCCATCTGCGCCAGGGCGCCGCGAACATCGGCGTCGACCGCTTCCAGGGCCAGCATGGGCTGCGCCAGGGTGTCGAGCGCGCGCGCCACCTCCGGCCTGCCGTCTTCCAGGGCGACCTGCAGCGCCGGGCGGCTGCGCCCGTGCCAGGCCGCCGCCAGGGTGCGCACCATGTCCAGGTAATGGCCGACCACGGGCCGGGCCGAGGCCATGCGCGGCTGCAGCTGGGCGATGCGGCGCGACAGCACATCGACATGGCTGGCCAGTTCGGCGATGGCGGCGGCGCCGCTGCCGATGCCGGCGTGCCAGAAGGGATTGGCGGCGCAGGCTGCTGGCACGCCGGCCCCGGCGCGCGGATGCAGGAATGCGACATTCGGCATGGTCATGATGGCTTCCCCGTAGAACGCGGTCCTCCCGCTCAGGGACCATTACAAGCGCGCCCGCCAGGCCGGCCAAGCTGACAATCCTGATAGGTTTCGCGCTTTTCCCTCTGGCGGGCCACGCACGATGTTTGCGCTATTCGATATCGCGTGCATCTAGCTTGCCTTCCTGGCCACGCGCACGCGAAGTATTTATCAATTGCATCTTCTCGGCCCGCAAAGTAATCTGGCAGTCAATTCCGACAGCGCCAGGAATATATGACGGATTGCAATTCAAACCTGCCACCGATGCCGGGTGGACGATGAAGCCGGCCAGTTCGCGGCCGATCGGCAGCCTGCCGCCGCTGGCGCGCGCCGGCGTGCGCCTGGCCGGTGTAGTGCTGTCGCTGCTGGTGGGCGCGGGCCTGTTCCTGGGGGCGGCCAAGGTCGTCAATGACGATGTGCGCCAGCGTTTCGATGCCGTGGCCAGGAGCGCCCAGTCGAGCCTGGGCGCGCGCATCAAGTCCTACACCGACGTCGTGGGCGGCCTGAAAGCGCTGTTCCACAGCAGCGACGCCCCGCCCACGCGGCGCCAGTTCCACCGCTACGTCGAGGCGCTGGACGTGGCGCGCAGCTTTCCCGCCATCGAAGGCATCACCTACGCCCGCTACGTGCGCGACGACGAGCGCGAGCGCTTCGTGGCCGAGGTGCGGGCCGACACCAGCCTGCAGCCCGACGGCTACCCCGGCTTCAACATCAAGCCGCCCGGACGCCGTCCGGCCTATTCGGTGCTGACCTATATAGAGCCGATGGCGCCCCTGGCCGACAAGTTCGGCTTCGACATGGGCGTGGGCCCGGTGCAGGCGCGCGTGATCGACGCTTCGCGCGATTCGGGCGAACTGGCCGCCTCGGGCTTGCCGGTCATGCTGCTCAAGCCCAAGCCGCACATCGGGCTGGGCATGCGGCTGCCGGTCTACCGGACCGGCGCGCCCGTAGGCTCGGTGGCCGAACGGCGCGCCGCCTACCTGGGTTCGGTGGGCATCGGTTTTTCGGTGCCCGCCCTGATCCGCGCCGCCCTCGACGAACTGGCCATGTCCGGCGTGCGGGTGGCCGTGTATGCCGACGGCGCGGCCGATCCCGAACAGCGCAACCTGGTCATCGGCAAGGCCGACCGCCTGCTGTACAACGACGATGGCTCGCTAGCACCGACCATCGTGGGCGAGGCCGAGCGCGACGCCTACATCGAGACGGTGCTGCCGGTCGACTTCAACGGCAGCCTGTGGAAAGCCCAGTTCCGGGTGCGCAAGGCGGACCTGATCTCCGGCTTCGACCGCCTGTTCCCGCCGCTGGCGCTGCTGACGGGGACCATCGGCACGCTGCTGATCTACGCCTTTTTCGTGACCATGTTCTGGTCGCGCCGCGGCGCCATCGACCAGCGCTTGCTGCTCGACTCCGTGCTCAACAGCGTGGACGCCCACGTGTACATGAAGGACCGCGAGCGGCGCTATATTTACGTCAATTCCCGCAGCGCCGAAGCCATGGGTTTGCCGGCCGAAGACATCATCGGCAAGTTCGACCGCGACGTGATGCCGCGCGAACGGGCCGATTTTTACTGGGAAGCGGACCGGCCCCTGTTCGAGAGCGGCGAACGGGCCCCGGGCAAGGTGGTCGAATTCGCGCTGCCCAATGGCGAATTGCGCCAGCTGTGGACCGTGAAGGTGCCCCTGATGCGCGACGGCCAGGTCAATGCCGTGATCGGCCTGTCGACCGACGTCACCGAACTGCACAACCTGAAAGCCCAGGCCGACGCCGCCAACCAGGCCAAGAGCAACTTCCTGTCGAACATGAGCCATGAAATCCGCACGCCGATGAACAGCATCATCGGCATGTCGCACCTGGCATTGAAGTCGGTCACCAACCCCAAGCAGCGCGACTACCTGGAGAAAATCCATCACTCCAGCCAGCACCTGCTGGGCATCATCAACGACATCCTCGATTTTTCCAAGATCGAAGCGGGCAAGCTGGAGCTGGAGATGCTCGACTTCGGCATGGAGGCGCTGATGCAAAATATCGGCAACCAGCTGGGCGAGGCGGCCGCCGCCAAGGGACTCGAGCTGAAATTCGACATCGAAGGCGGCCTGGCGCACCAGCTGCGCGGCGATCCGCTGCGGCTGGAACAGGTGCTGCTCAACTTCGCCAGCAATGCCATCAAGTTTTCGGAAAATGGCACGATCCACGTGCGCGCGCGCGTGCTGCACGATTCCGAGACCGAGATCATGGTCCGCTTCGAGGTGCAGGACCGCGGCATCGGCATGAACACGCACGAATTGGGCGACTTGTTCAAGTCCTTCCACCAGGCCGACCCGTCGACCACGCGCAAATACGGCGGCACCGGCCTCGGGCTGGTGATCAGCAAGCAGCTCGCCGAACTGATGGGCGGCTGCGTGGGCGTCGACAGCGTGCCCGGCAACGGCAGCACCTTCTGGTTCAGCGCGCGCCTGGGCAAGGCCGTCAATTTCCTGCCGTCGGACCGCAGCACGCTGGAGCCGGACATCATCGAACGGCTGCGCGGCGCCTACATCCTGCTGGTCGAGGACAATATCTTCAGCCAGCAGGTGGGTCAGGAATTGCTGGAACAGGTCGAGGCGACCGTGGTCGTGGCCAACAACGGCAAGGAAGCGATCGACCTGCTGCTCAAGGAGCGCTTCGACTGCGTGCTGATGGACGTGCAGATGCCGGTCATGGACGGCTTCGAAGCGACGCGCATGATCCGCTCCGACGTGCGCCTGCGCGAAACGGTGGTCATCGCCATGACCGCCAATGCGGGCAAGGACGACATGCGGCGCTGCCTGGAAGCGGGCATGGACGAGTTCGTCACCAAGCCGATCGCGCCCAACCTGCTGTTCGGCGTGATCGCCAAATGGCTGCGCACGCGGCCGGTGCGCGGCGGGCGCCGCAAGCCGCCGCCGGCGCTGCGCACCCCGCCGGCGCCGGCGCCGGCGCAGAAATGGGTGGCGCCGCCCGATGGCGAGCTGCTCGACATGCACACCCTGTCGATGACCTTCGGCGGCAACCCCGTCAAGATGCGCAAGTACGCCTTGCTGTTCCTGGAATCGGCGCACAGCACCATGGACGAATTGCACGAGGCGCTGGCCGGCGGCGATTTCCAGCGCATGGCCGACCTGGGCCACCGCATCAAGTCGGCCGCGCGCGCGGTCGGGGCCATGGGCTTCGGCGACCTGTGCCAGAGCCTGGAAAGCTTGCGCGAGGATGGCAACGGCGAGCACGCCCGCACCGTGGTCGATTGCATGAACGCGCTGCTCGCGCGGCTGGACAGCCATGTCGACCGCGAAGTGACCGCCCCCGAAACCTGAGGCGTCCGGCCCTACCGCGCCCGGCTGAAAAATAGTATGCTGTGGCTGCGCCGCCGCGCCCACTCTCGGAGCACCATGGCTTCTCCCGTAACACCCGGACTTCTCGTTCTTCACGGCAATCAAATGGAGCAATTGCGCGCGGCCGTCTTCGGCTGGCTGCGCAGCCATCCGCTCGATCCGCTGGAAGCCGAAACCATCCTGGTGCAATCGAACGGCGTGGCCGAATGGCTCAAGATCGCGCTGGCCACCGAACTGGGGGTGTGCGCCGCCACCCGCGTGGCGCTGCCGGCGCGCTTCCTGTGGGAAGCCTACCGCGGCATGCTGGGGCGCGAACGGGTGCCCAGCCGTTCGCCCTACGACAAGGGGCCGCTCACCTGGCGCCTGATGCGCCTGCTGCCGGCCTTGCTGGCCGATCCCGTCTTCCTGCCCTTGCGCCATTTCCTCGGCGATGGCGACCCCGAGCGGCGCCTGCAGCTGGCCGAACGCCTGTCCGACCTGTTCGACCAGTACCAGGTGTACCGCGCCGACTGGCTGTCCGACTGGAGCGCCGGGCGCGACCTGCTGCGCGATGCGCGCGGCGAGGCCGTGCCGCTGCCCGCCGACCAGTGCTGGCAGGCGCGCCTGTGGCGCGCCGTGAACGACAGCCTGCCCGCGCAGCAGCGCGATTCGGGCCGCGCCACCATCCACGAACAATTCGTGCGCGAGAGCGAAGGGCAGCCGGCCGGGCGCCTGCCGCGCCGCGTGGTGCTGTTCGGGATGTCGACCCTGCCATACCAGACCTTGCAGGCCGTGGCCGCGCTGGCGCGCCACACCCAGGTCCTGCTGGCGGTGCCGAACCCCTGCCAGTTCTACTGGGGCGACATCATCGAGGGGCGCGAACTGCTGCGCGCGGCGCGCAAGCGCCAGCGCCAGCGCGGCGGCGTCGACCTGGCGGCGGTGCCGCTCGAAGAATTGCACGCGCACAGCCACCCGCTGCTGGCCAGCTGGGGGCGCCAGGGCCGCGACTTCATCCGCATGCTCGACGAATTCGACAGCGAGGCCCCCGCCAACGCCGGCCAGCTGCGCATCGACCTGTTCAGCGAAGGGGAGGGCGATACCCTGCTCGGCCAGGTGCAGGCCGCGGTGCGCGACATGCTGCCGCTGTCCGAGCATGCGCGCCAGCCTCTGGCGCCGGGCGACCGCTCGCTCGAGTTCCACATCGCCCACAGCGTGCAGCGCGAAGTCGAAGTCCTGCACGACCAGCTGCTTTCCTGGTTCGGGCAGGGGGACGGCCTGCGCCCGCGCGACGTGGTGGTCATGGTGCCCGACATCGACACCTTTTCGGCGGCCATCCATGCCGTGTTCGACCAGCACAAGCGCAGCGACCCGCGTTTCCTCCCGTTTGAAATCGGCGACGTCAAGGACCGCAGCGTCAATCCGCTGCTGGTGGCGCTTGAATGGCTGCTGCGCCTGCCGCAGCAGCGCTGCCGCCAGAGCGAAGTGCGCGACCTGCTCGACGTGCCGGCCCTGGCCGCGCGCTTCGGCCTGGCCGGCGACGACCTGGCCACGCTGGGCCACTGGATCGAGGGCGCCAGCGTGCGCTGGGGCCTGGACCAGGAACACCGCAGCGGCCTGGGCCTCGGTTCGGCGGGCGAACAGAATGCCTGGATCTTCGGCGTGCGCCGCATGCTGCTGGGCTATGCCAGCGGCTTTGGCGCCAGCTTCCGCGATATCGAACCGTATGCCGAAGTGGGCGGGCTCGATGCCGCCCTGGCCGGCTCGCTGGCGCAGCTGATCGAAACCCTGCTCTCCTGGCGCGCCATCCTCGATGAGGCGCGCAGCCCGGCCGACTGGGCTCGCCAGGCGCGCGCCATGCTGGCCGCCTTCTTCGACGCCGGCGAAGAGGCCGACCGCCTCACGCTGGCGCAGCTGAACGAGGCGCTGCAAGGCTGGCTTGAAACCTGCGAAGCGGCCGGCTTCGACGAAGCGGTGCCGCTGGCGGTGCTGCGCGAAGCCTGGCTGGGCGCGCTCGACGAACCGACCCTGAACCACCAGTTCGTCTCGGGCGGCGTCACCTTCTGCACCCTGATGCCGATGCGCGCCGTGCCGTTCCGGGTGGTGTGCCTGCTGGGCATGAACGATGGCGATTTTCCGCGCCGCGCGCGCCAGGCCGATTTCGACCTGCTGGCGCTGCCCGGCATGGCGCGCCCGGGCGACCGTGCGCGCCGCGATGACGACCGCTACCTGATGCTCGAAGCGCTGCTGGCCGCGCGCGACAAGCTGTATGTGAGCTGGGTGGGGCGCAACGTGCGCGACAATACGGAGCAGCCGGCATCGGTGCTGGTGGCGCAGCTGCGCGACTACCTGGCCAGCGGCTGGGACCTGGACCTGCGCGACTTGAGCACCGAGCACGCGCTGCAGCCATTCAGCCGCCGCTACTTCGAACAGGGCGGCCTGCTGACCTATGCCGGTGAATGGCGCGAAGCGCATGGCGCCGAAGCGGCTGCCGTCAACGCCGCGCTGCCGCCCTTCGAACTGGAAAGCGACTACCGCCTCAAGCTGGCGGAGCTGGCCGGTTTCCTGCGCCAGCCGGCGAAGCATTTCTTCCGCCGGCGCCTGGGCGTCAACTTCACCGATCCCGACCTGGTCGGTGAAGACGAGGAACCGTTCTCGCTCGACGCGCTGGAGCGCTACTTCCTGGAAGACAGCCTGCTCGACGACGCCAGCGAGCCGGAAGCGCTGGAAGACGTGCGCGCCGCGCTGCACCTGCGCGCAGAACGGCTGGCCCGCGAAGGCGTGCTGCCGATCGGCCTGGTGGGCCGGCAATGGCAGCGCCAGCTGGTGGACGCCCTGGTGCCGGTGCGCACGGCCTGGCTGGCGCTGGGGGCGCGCTTCGGCGCGCAGGCGCCCAAGCTGGCGCTTAGCCTCGAGCTGGACGGCGTGCACCTCGAGGACTGGATCGACCGGCTGCGCGTGGGCGACGGCGAAACCGCCTGGCTGATGCAGATCTCGTCGAAGGTGCTCGACAAGAAGGGCAGGGCGCGCGGCGACAAGCTGATCGCGCCGTGGCTGCGCCAGCTGGCCAGCGCTGCGGCCGGCAGTCCCGTCACCGGCCACCTGGTCGCGCGCGACGCCATCATCACCATGGCGCCGCTGGACGCGGCGCTGGCCCGCGCCCAGCTGGGCGCCATCGTCGGCCTGTGGCGCCGCAACCTGGACGCGCCGCTGCCGACGGCCTGCAAGACGGCGCTGGCGCAGCTGCAGGGCGGCGACGCGCGCGCCACCTACGACGGCGGCTTCGAGCTGACCGGCGAAAACGTCGACCTGTGCCTGGCGCGCCTGTGGCCCGACTTCGCCAGCCTGGCCGAGGGCGGCGAGTGGCTGGCAGTGGCCGACGGCCTTTACGGGCCATTGGCGCGCTGGGTCGCCGACAGCATCCGGATCGAGCCGCTATGAGCCAGCTGCTCGACGCCCTCGCATTTCCGCTACATGGCTCGCGCCTGATCGAAGCCTCGGCCGGCACCGGAAAAACCTGGACCATCGCCGCGCTCTACCTGCGCCTGGTGCTGGGCCACGGCGCCGATGCCGGCTATGCGCGGCCCCTGGTGCCGTCGGAAATCCTGGTCATGACCTTCACCCGTGCCGCCACGCGCGAACTGTCGAACCGGGTGCGCGAACGCCTGATCGAAGCGGCGGCGTACTTCCGCGGCGAGCGCGAACCGGACGACGACTTGCTGGCATCGCTGGCGGCATCCTGCGGCGGCGAACCTGAACGCCGCCTGGCAGCGCACCGCCTGGCCATGGCCGCCGAAACCATGGACGAAGCGGCCATCTTCACCATCGACGCCTGGTGCCAGCGCATGCTGCGCGAGCACGCTTTTGATAGCGGCAGTCTGTTCGACGAAGAACTGGTCAGCGACGAGCGCGCGCTGTTCGACGACGCCGCCCACGACTACTGGCGCCAGAACGTCTATCCCCTCGACAGCCACGCCCTGGGTGCGTTGTTGGCCTGCTGGCCGGACGTGGAGACGCTCAAGGGCGCGGTGCGCGAGCTGGTGCGGCGCGCCGCCGACCTGGGTGAACCGCCCGAGCCGACGCTGGCCGGCGTTATCGCGCGCGCGCAACGCGAACAGGCCGCCGCGCTGGCGCTGCTCAAGGATGGCTGGGCCGAGCGCGCCAACGCCATGGAGCAGTGGATCGCCGCGCAGCGCGAACTGTCTGCCAAATGCTTCAACGGGAACAAGCTGCGAGCCGATTCGCTGCAAAAGTGGTTCGATGCGCTGCGCGCCTGGGCCCTGGACCCGGCGCTGCACATGCCGGCCATGACCGACACCGCCTGGCACCGCCTGACGCCGGACGGCATCACCGACGCCTTCAGCAAGGGCTTCTCGGTCGACATTCCGGCCTGCTTCGACGGCACCACCGAGCTGTGGGATGCGCTCAAGGCGATCGACCCGCTGGCCCATGCCCTGCACCGCCACGCGGCCACCAGCATCGCGCGCCGCATGGCAGAACTGAAGCAGCGCGGCCGCCAGTTCGGCTTTGCCGACATGCTCGAACGCCTGAAGAGTGCCCTGCAGGGGTCGAACGGCGACGCCCTGCGCCAGCGCATCACCGCCCAGTTCCCGGTGGCGATGGTCGACGAATTCCAGGATACCTCGCCTGATCAGTACACCATCTTCAACCAGCTGTACCGGGTGGCGGACAACGACCCGGCGCATGGCCTGTTCCTGATCGGCGACCCGAAGCAGTCGATCTATGGCTTTCGCGGCGCCGACATCCACAGCTACCTGTCGGCGCGCAGCGCGACCGAAGGGCGGCATTACCAGCTGGGCACCAACTACCGCTCGACGGCGGCGCTGGTGGGCGCGGTCAACCAGCTGTTCCTGCATGGCGAAACCTTTGCCGCCGGCGCATTCCGCTTCAGGAAGGGCGATGTCAATCCGCTGCCCTTCGACGCGGTGCAGGCCCGCGGCCGTTCCGAAGAACTGGTGGGCGTGGACGGACCCTACCAGGCGCTGGCGATCGCCAGTTCGGACCGTGACGACATGAAGGCGGACGACTACCGCGGTTTTTTCGCGCACCACTGCGCCGAGCATATCGTCACGCTGCTCAACGATCCGGCCGTCGGCTTCCTCAAGCAGGGCCAGCTGCGCCGCCTGCTGCCGGCCGACATCGCCATCCTGGTACGCGACCGCCGGGAGGCCGCGGCCATCCGGCGCGCGCTGGAACTGCGCAATATCCCGAGCGTGTACCTGTCGGACAAGGATTCCGTGGTCGACAGCGAGGAGGCGGGCGACATGCTGCGCTGGCTGCACGCGGTGGCCAATCCGCTCGACGGCGCGCTGGCGCGGGCTGCCTTCGCCACGCGCACGGCCGGCCTGTCGCTGGCCGAACTCGCGCACGCCTCGTCGGATGAACTGGCATGGGAAGCACGCATTGAACAGCTCAAGGCCCTGCACGTGGTATGGCAGCGCCAGGGCGTGCTGGCCATGCTGCGCCGCTTTGTCCACGAACTGGGCTTGCCGGCCACGCTGCTGCGGCAAAGCGGCGGCGAACGGCGCCTGACCAATTTGCTGCACCTGGCCGAACTGCTGCAAGCGGCCAGCACGCAGCTCGATGGCGAACAAGCCCTGATCCGCTGGTTCGCCGAACAGGTCAGCGGCGCCGGCGAGGGCGGCGACGAGCGCGTGCTGCGCCTGGAAAGCGACGCCGAACTGGTCAAGGTAGTCACGGTCCACAAATCCAAGGGCCTGGAGTATCCGCTGGTGTACCTCCCGTTCGCGGTCACCGCGCGCAAGACCGAGCGCCGCAACCGCAGCTTTTTCGAGTACACGAAAAACGGCGTGCGCCACATCGACCTGGGCCTGTCGGACGAAGCGCTGGCCGCGGTGGAGCGCGCCCGCATCGAGGAAGACCTGCGCCTGCTGTACGTGGCGCTGACGCGCGCGCGGCACTTCCTGTGGCTGGGCGTGGCGGCGGTCGCGGCGAAAAAGAGCGGTGAAAACAAGCTGCACGAATCGGCGCTGGGCTACTTGCTCACCGGCGGCACGCCCATCGGCGCGGCCGACATGGCATCGTACTGGGAGCGCCTGCGTGGCGGCCTGGCATCGATCGAGATCAAGGCGCTCGAGGCGCCGCAAGGGGTGACCACGCTCTCCCGCGTGGAACAGCGCGCGCCGCTGGTGGAGGCGGCGCGTTTTGACGGCAGCTTCGAACGCAACTGGTCGGTCGGCTCGTTCACATCGCTCACGCGCCAGACCAGCGCGCCCGCGGCGCCCATGCGCGCGCAGGAAGAGACCCTGCTCGACGACGACGCCGGCCCCGGCGTGAATCGCACCGACGACGCGCCCTGGCACCGTTTTCCGCGTGGCTCGGTACCGGGCAATTTCCTGCACGAGCAGCTCGAGTGGATGGGGCAGGAAGGCTTTGCGATCGCCGACGACGCGCAGTTCGCCAGCCGCCTTGGGCAGCGCTGCGAGCGCGCCGGCTGGGGCAAGCGCCAGGACGACGCGCTCGCCTGGCTGCGCACCGTGGCCGTCACGCGGCTGCCGGCGCTGGGCGCCTCGCTGTCCCAACTTTCCGGCGTGCTGCCCGAAATGGAATTCTGGTTCCCGAGCGAGCAGTTGAACAGCGTGGCGCTGGACCGCCTGTGCACGGCCCGCGTGCTCGATGGTGTGCCGCGTCCGGCGCTGCCCGAGCGCGAGCTGCACGGCATGCTCAAGGGCTTTGCCGACCTGGTATTCGAACATGAAGGGCGCTACTGGGTGATGGACTACAAATCGAACAGCCTGGGCGCGGGCGACGCCGCCTACACCAGGGCGGCGATGGCCGGCGCCATGGCCGCGCACCGCTACGACATCCAGGGCGCGATCTACATGCTGGCCCTGCACCGCCTGCTGCGCAGCCGCCTGGGCGACGCCTATGACCCGGCGGCGCAATTGGGCGGCGCCATCTTCCTGTTCCTGCGCGGGATCGCCAACCCGGCCACGCATGGCTGCTACCTGCTCGCGCCCGACCTGGCGCTGCTGGACGGCCTGGATGGCTTGCTGGCCGGGGAGGGCGCATGAAGGACGAGTTGCTGTGGACCGAAGTGGCGGCCCTGACCGACGATGGCCAGTTGCGGCGCCTGTCGGGCACCTTCGCGCGCTTCATCGCATCGCTGGGGGTGGCCAACGGCCCGCTGATGCTGGCCTGCGTGCTGCTGTCGGAACTGGAAGGGCGTGGCCACAGTTGCCTGGTGCTGGGCGAGCTGGCCGCCGACCCTTGTGCGCTGATGGGATGGAGCGACGAGCAATGGGCGCAGCTGGCGTCAAGCGCCGGCCCGCTGCCGAAGAACGCGAAGAACTGGGCCCAGCAATTGGGCGCGTGCGACCAGGTCTGGCAGCCTGGCGATCTTGATTTCGGCGAGCCGCTGGTGCTGGACGGAGAACGCCTGTACCTGCGCCGCTACTGGCGCGACGAAATGCAGGTGGCAGGCACCATCCGTGCGCGTGCCGCCGGCGTGCGCGAAGTCGATACGGCGCGGGTGCGCAGCTGGCTCGACATCTTGTTCGCGTCGGACCTGCCCCAGCAGGCGCCGGACTGGCAAAAGCTGGCCTGCGCGGTGGCGCTGCGCGGCCAGGTGGCCATCATCACGGGCGGCCCGGGCACCGGCAAGACCTATACCGTGGCGCGCCTGCTCGCGCTGCTGTTCGCCATGGCCGGCGATGACGCAGGGCGCCAGCGCATCGCCCTGGCCGCGCCCACCGGCAAGGCCGCCGCCCGCCTGAAGCAATCGATCGACAAGGCCCTGACCGAACTGGCCGACAAGGTCGGCGGGGCGCTGCCGCTGCGCGAACTGACGGCCCGCATGGGCGCCGCGCGCACGCTGCACAGCCTTCTTGGCGCGCGGCCGGACACGCGCGCTTTTGCCCACCACAAGGGCAATCCGCTCGACGTCGACGTGCTGATCGTCGACGAAGCATCGATGGTGCACCTGGAAATGATGGCGTCGCTGCTGGACGCCTTGCCGGCCGGCGCGATCCTGATCCTGCTGGGCGACAAGGACCAGCTGGCGTCGGTGGAAGCGGGCGCCGTGCTGGGCGACTTGTGCCGCGATGCCCAGGCCGGCGGCTATTCGGACGCAATGCGCGCCTATGCCCTGGCCGCGAGCGGCGAAACCGTGCCCCCCGAATTTTGCGGTGACGCCGGCGCCCTGGCGCAGCAAACCGTGATGCTGCGCCACAGTCGCCGTTTCGGTGGGCCGATCGGCACCCTGGCGCTGGCCGTCAATGCCGGCGACGCCGCTGCTGCGGAAGCGGTGCTGCGCGAAGGCGCCCCCTTGCGCTGGATTGAACACGCCCACCAGCACCACGTGGTGCAGCTGGCGGCGGACGGCTATTCTCCTTATCTGTCGCTGATCGCCGCGGGCGATGGCGGCATGGCGCACGACGCGTGGGTGCGCGCGGTCCTGCACAGCTTTGAAGCCTTCCGCATCCTGTGCGCGGTGCGCGAAGGCGAGTGGGGCGTGGCAGGCCTGAACGACGCGATCGAGCTGCGGCTGGACGCGGCGGGCCTGATCCGGCGCCGCGGTGAATGGTATGTGGGCCGTCCCGTCATGATCACACGGAACGATTACGGCACGGGCGTCTTCAACGGCGACATCGGCCTGACGCTGCCGGACCCGGCGCGCCCGGGTTCCCTGCGCGTGTATTTCCTGGAAGGCGACAATGCGCGCAGCGTTCTGGCCACGCGCCTGCGCCACGTGGACACGGCCTATGCCATGACGGTCCACAAGTCGCAGGGTTCGGAATTTCGCCACACGGTGCTGGTGCTGCCGAAAGAGCGCGGCGCCATGATCGCGCGCGAACTGATCTACACCGGCATCACGCGCGCCAGCGCCGAATTCACGCTGGCCACGCCTGGCAGCGCCATCCTGGCCGACGCCATCGCGCGCCGCACCCAGCGCGCCAGCGGCCTGCGCGACATGCTCGAATAAATCAGAAATTCCCCCTTTACAGGGGACTATTTCCTCTCTACAGGGGACTGTCCCAGGTTTATGGGAAATTCTTTCCCATAAACCTGGGACAGTCCCCTATAGGGAAAAGCTGAGGGAATAGCTTAGGCGCGGCGGCGCTTTTGCTTGGCTGGCTTGGCCTTGGCGTGCGACCTCAGGCTGGCCTTGACGATGGGCGCGTTGGCGCCCAGGACCATGCGCTGGCGTGCGCGCGGACGGGCCGTGTGACGGGCAACCATGACTGGCGCTTCGTCGCCGGCGATGAAGCGGCGGATGCTCAATGCGTCCAGGATGCGGGTCGAGCTGGCCTTGGCGTTCAGCAGCACCAGGGTGGCATTCTTGCCGGCCGATTTGATGCGCATGATCAGGCAGCGGCCCGCTTCTTCGGTGTAGCCGGTTTTCGACAGGCCGATATCCCAGCCCTTGGCGCCCACCAGGCGGTTGGTGTTGCGGTATTCCACGCCACGGCCGTTGATGTTGATGATGTCGGACGATTCGGTCGTCATGCGCGCGATTTCGGGATAGGTGCCGGCGGCCGTGGCCATCTTGACCAGGTCCTGGGCCGTCGATTTATTGTTCGGCGACAGGCCGGTTGGCTCTTCGATCATGGTCTGGGTCATGCCCAGGGCGGCAATCTTGGCGCGCACGGCGGCCTTGAAGCCGACCGGGCCGCCTTCGAAGGTGCGCGCCAGCGATGCGGCGGCGCGGTTGTCGGACGACATCAGCGCCAGGCGCAGGACGTCGGCGCGGCTGATTTTCGAGCCCACCGGCACGCGCGAGGTGCTGTGCTTGACGATGTCGACGTCGCCCTGTTCGATGGCGATCAGTTCATTCATGTCCTGGCCGGCGTCGAGCACCACCATGGCGGTCATCAATTTGGTCAGCGAGGCGATCGAGACCACGCGGTCGGCGTTTTTCTCGAGCAAGATCTTGCCGGTGCCGTCTTCGATGACGAGTACCGACTGCGAGCCGAAGGGAACCGCGAGGGCCGCCGTCGCCGAGAGCGACATGAGGAGCGTGGCAAGGATTTTCTTGATCATGGGGAATTCCGGTCTGCAAAAGTTTAATGTCGGGGCGCCGGGGTCGGCGCTGCGCGCTGGCATGAAACTGTAATTCTGTGGAGCAACTACCTATAGGCTCGAAGATATCATCATCACTGAGCCGTGTCTACGGTGCACGGAACAAAAGCAGGTCCAGGGACAGAAAAGGCGAGAAAAAAGCGGAGTTTTGAGGAAATGTTTTGCAGAACTGCAAGAGGAATGGAAATTTAACACGGTAAACCTCTTGCCATTGCCGTCACGCCCGCAGCCGGGAACGACGGCCTGGCTAGTGTTATTTCGGCTGGTAAATCTTGTCGAACTCGCCACCATCATCGAAGTGTTTCTTTTGCGCGGACTTCCAGCCGCCGAACACTTCGTCGACCGAAAATAGCGCGATCGGCCTGTAATTTGCCGCGAACTTCTTGTTAATCGCTTCATTGCGGGTGCGCAGGAAATGCTTGGCGCCTATCGTCTGGCCCGCCTCCGAATACAGGAAGTTCAGGTAAGCCGTTGCCTGCTTGCGCGCGCCGCGCTTGTCGACCACCTTGTCGATTACCGCCACGGGCGATTCGGCCAGTATGGACGTGGCTGGATAGACCACTTCGAAATTGTCGCCGAACTCGGTGCGCACCATCGACACTTCATTCTCGAAGGTCACCAGGGCGTCGCCGATTTCGCGCTGGGTGAAGGTGGTGGTGGCGGCGCGCCCGCCCGCATCGAGGACCGGCACGTTCTTGAAGATCTTGCCGACCAGCTCACGCGCCTGCGCTTCGCTGCCGCCTTTTCTGAGCACGGAGCCCCAGGCCGCCAGGTAGGTATATCGGCCGTTGCCCGCCGTCTTGGGGTTGGGAATGACCACCTGCACGCCCGGCTTGGCCAGGTCGTCCCAGTTCTTGATGCCCTTCGGATTGCCCTTGCGCACCAGGAAGATCATGGTGGAGTAGTATGGCGCCGCGCCGTTCGGGAACTTTTTGGCCCAGTCGGGGGCAAGCAGGCCGCGATCGGCCAGCATGTCGATGTCGTTGGCCTGGTTCATGGTCACGACCGACGCTTCCAGTCCATCGGCCACCGAGCGCGCCTGCTTGCTCGAACCGCCGTGCGATTGCTTGATGACAATGGTCTCGCCCGTGGTCTTTTTCCAGTGCGCGATGAAGGCTGGATTGATTTCCTTGTATAGTTCGCGCGCCACGTCGTACGACACGTTGAGCAGTTCGGGTTCCGCGGCCTGTACCGACAAGGGGAGGGCGAGCGCGCCGGCGGCCATGGCGAGGATCCAGCGGCGAGACAGGTTTTTGTTGTTCGTCTGCATGGGTTCGATGGCCTTCGCTATTGTGGAAACGGATTTGCATAGTCTAAAATCCGCAGCCGAAACGGAAGTACTGTTTTGTCATATGCTTAGACTGTTATGGGACCGATCCGCGACATGGCTGGCGCCGGCATGTTGTATAGTGAGGAAGCACGCTTGAGAAACGGCAAGAAAGATTTCTCATCGCATTTGGTCATTGAGTGAGTCGCACATGGATGTTGAAATTCGTACTGCCATCACGGACGACGCCGCGCGCGTCTGCGGCGTGCTGCGCCGGTCGATCACCGAATGCTGCGTGGTCGACCATCGCGACGATGCGGCGGTCCTGGCTTCCTGGCTGGGCAACAAGACGCCGGACAATGTCCGCGGCTGGATCAATTCCCCGAGCAATTACACCCTGGTCGCCGTGCAGGGCGACGACGTGGTCGGCGTCGCGCTGCTGACCCAGGCAGGCAAGCTGTCGCTGTGCTACCTGGTCCCGGAAGCGCTGCACGCCGGCATCGGCAAGGCCTTGCTGGCCGGTGTGGAAGCGCAGGCGCGCGCCTGGGGCGTCAGCGTGCTGCGCCTGCACAGTACCGGGGCGGCCCACGACTTTTTCGCGCGCCAGGGCTATATCCTGGCCGGCAAGGAAAAATCCTGCTATGGCGTCGAATGCGATTTTTTCTGGAAGAAGCTCAACGCCGACGTGGCGCGCGATGCCGCCGGCGCAACACGGTTCTGCGGATGCAGCGCGCAATAGCCATCCTTGCGCTATAGTAGCGGCCTCGATTCACAGAGTGCGCTTTCCATGGTTTCACGCAGAAATTTTCTCCAGCACGGTGTGGGCTTGTCCGCGCTCGGCATGGTGTCGGTGCCGCTGATCGGTTGCGCCGCCGCCAAAGAGGCGCCGGTCAAGAAAACCGCCGCCAAGAAAACCGTTCCCGTCACAGCGAAACCGGCCATTGTGCGTCTTGCCCCCAAGGTCGACGCCCCCATGACGGAGATGGCGCCGCCGCCCGATATTTTCGACGCCCAGGCGCTCGACCTCGAATTCTGGCTCAAGCCGCGCACGCTCAGCGTGACCCGGCCCGCCAGCGGCGAAAAGGCGTCGCTGCTGTACTGGAAAGATGGCGACATCATCGATGCGGCCTACCAGCAGTTATGCCACCTGATGCGCGACGTCAGCGGCAAGGAAACGGCGCCCATCGATCCCAAGCTGTTCGAAACGCTGTGGGGCACCCAGGCGTTCCTGGCGCGCTACGGCATCGAACAGCCGCTCGAGATCCTCAGTGGCTATCGCACCGCCAAATCGAATACCCGGCTCATCGAGCAGGGCGTGCCTGCCGCGCGCCAGTCGCTGCATATCGATGGCAAGGCGGCCGATATCCGGATCGCCAACCTGAATGCGGAAGTGCTGGGCGGGCTGGTGCGCAGCTTCCGCCAGGGCGGGGTGGGCTTCTATTACCGTGAAGGGCCGCGCGGCGGCTGGATCCATGCCGATACCGGCCTGCAACGGGTCTGGAAGGGTTAGCAAGATTTAGTGACTTTTGGATAGAATGTCATTACACTTCGATAGCAGATAGTCACTCGATGACCTCGTCTATGGGAGTGTGCCATGAAACTCGCCGACCTGAAGATCCGCACCCGCTTCGTGGTGCTGATCGGTATTTTTGTGCTTGGTTTTGCGGTCTACGGGGTGTCCTCGTTCCGGGCCTTGAACGAACTGAAGGTCAACGGCCCGCTCTACCAGCGCATCGTGCAAAGCAAGGACTTGATCGCCGACATCCTGCCGCCGCCCGAGTACGTCATCGAATCCTATCTGGTGGCTTTCCAGCTGCAGGGCGCACCGGAAAAAGTCGAACAGGATGCCTTGATCGCACGCATGAAAGCCTTGCAAGTCGAATATGACGCGCGGCATGCTTATTGGATCAAGGAAAACCTGGAATCGCCGCTGCGCGAAATCTTGCTGGACCAGGCGCATGCCCCGGCCCAGGCGTTCTATGCGCTCGCTTTCAAGGAATTCATTCCAGCCATCCAGGCGCAGGACAAGGAGGGTGCCAGCGCCGCCATGGCGCGCATGGCCAGGCAGTACGAAGCCCATCGCAAGGCGATCGACCGGGCCGTCGAGATGTCGGTCAAGCGCGCCGCCGCCGGCGAAGCGCAGGCCATGCTGCGCATCGCCAGGGCGAACTGGTCTTTGCTGGCCACGCTCCTCGTGTCGCTTGGGGCCGCGATGGGCGGGCCGTCCTGATCACCCGCAGCATTTCCCGGCCCTTGCAGGATGCGGTGCAACTGGCGAGGGAAGTTGCGTCCGGGGACCTGAGCGCCGCGATCGAGGTGTGCAGCCACGATGAAATGGGCGAACTGATGCAAGCCCTGAAGGACATGAGCGCCAGCCTGGTCGGGATCGTGGACCGGGTCAGGACCGGGACCCTGGCCATAACCGACGCGTCCGGCCAGATCGCGGCCGGCAACCTGGACCTGTCTTCGCGCACCGAACACCAGGCCAGCTCGCTGGAAGAAACTTCCTCGTCGATGCAGCAGCTCACCTCGGCCGTGAAGAGCAATGCCGACAATGCCAGGCAGGCCAATGATCTGGCGGTGGCCGCTTCGGATGTGGCGCTGAAAGGTGGTGCGGTCGTGTCGCAAGTGGTCGCCACGATGGGCTCGATCAATGACTCCTCGCGCAAGATCGTGGACATCATCAGCGTGATCGATGGGATCGCCTTCCAGACCAATATCCTGGCGCTCAATGCGGCCGTGGAAGCGGCGCGGGCCGGGGAACAGGGGCGCGGTTTCGCGGTGGTCGCGGCGGAAGTACGCAACCTGGCGCAGCGCAGCGCGGCCGCGGCCAAGGAAATCAAGGTCCTGATCGGCAATTCGGTGGAGCAGGTCGATATCGGCGGCAAGCTGGTGGCGCAGGCCGGCAGTACCATGAACGAGGTCGTGGCCAGCGTCAAGCGGGTCAGCGACATCATCAGCGAAATCGCGTCGGCCAGCCAGGAACAAACTGCCGGCATCGAGCACATCAGCATTGCCATCACTCAAATGGATGAGGTGACCCAGCAAAACGCGGCGCTGGTCGAGCAGGCCGCCGCGTCGGCCGAGAGCTTGCAGAATCAGGCCGAGCAATTGACCCGGGTCGTCAGTGTCTTCAAGCTGGCCCGGCTGCCGGCACCGGCGGCCGGCAGAGCCGCGATCGTTTGATGCCGCCCGCCGGCGCGCCCATGGTCATGGCGCTATCGCGCCGCGCGGCGGCGGCTGTTCCACCCGCCCGACGGCGGCATGGCGTCCCTGGTGCGGCGAGACTACCTTGTCTTGCGTGCGCTGCATGCGCGCCATCCGGTGGCGGATCTCATCGGAATCCATCCACAGGTCCGCGCCCTTCAGTATGCCTTTGATCTCATTGAGTGTGAGAAAGGGGTGGCAAATGCCTTCCATGAATTTTTCGAACCAGCTGGCAAGGGCCAGGCCCTGGGCTTGCTGCTCGTTTCCTTTTCCGGCGAATACGCCCGAGTAACTGTGGAACAGGAGCTGGCAATGATCGTGCACGACCATCTCGTCGGCGGCCAGGAAGATGAAGGCGCCCATGGAATAGGCGCGCGCTTCGAGCACGGCGACCACATGGGCGCTCGATGCCATCATGTTGTTGATGATTTGCAGCCCGGTATCGAAGTCGCCCCCGCTGGTATTCAAATGCAGGTAGATCAGATCGTTTTCCGTGCCAGTGCGCAAGGTATAGAACAATTCATTGTAATAACTCGATTGCAGAATGCTGCCTGACAGATAGTAGGAAATCTGGCGAATTTCCGAACGCCGATCGTAGCGGGTCAAGCCCTGGAACAGTTCCGCGGGCATCTCGTCCGCTTGCCCTTGGGGTGCGGTGGAATAGTCGGTCATGCTGGTCTCCTGGCAGGTGCACGTTTTCTCTCGCCAATATAGGGGAGAACTTGCTCACCGTCATCGCTGGAATTTGAGGTACATCAAGTTCTCCGGGAAATGCCGGCGCGGCCGCTTGGTCAGGCGGGAGGCAGCCCGAGATTCTGGTTGGCCGGAACCGCCATATCGATCAAGCCCGGCAGGGGCAGATCCAGCCCCGCCATCAGCGCGACAAATTCCTGGCGACTACGGTTGGCCAGGCGCGCGTTGTGCCGTTTTTCCCAGCCGATGGTCGAGACGGACTGCCCCTTGTAGTCGTGGGCCGGCCAGACCAGGGTGTCGTCCGGTAGCACGAACAGCTTGCCGGTCACGCTATCGTACAAGGCTTGCGCGCTGCCGCTCTGGAAGTCGGTGCGCCCGCATCCGTCGATGAGCAGGGTGTCGCCGGTGAATACATTGCCGCGCCACAGGTAGCTCATGCTGCCTGCGGTATGGCCGGGGGTATGCAAGACCTCGATCTGCTCGCCGGCGCCAAAGCCGATGCGCTCGCCATCGGCAAGCTGCAATTGCGCAGGCACAATGCCGCAGCCACCAGGGGCGGCGGTCCTGGCGCCGGTCAGGGCGGCCAGCTTGCCGGCCGACGTCACATGGTCGGCATGGGCATGGGTTTCCAGGATGTAGGCCAGCTTCAGGTTCAAACGGGCCAGGTGCTGCAAGTCGCGTTCCCAGTGGCGCGCGACGGGATCGATCAACACCGCGGCGTTGTCGCCGGGGACCGACAGCAGGTAGGTGAAGGTCGACGATTCCGTGTCGAATAACTGGATGGGCTTGAGGTGCATGGTGGGTCTCCGAAAAAATACGAGGGCATCAGTGCGCGTTACCGCAGGGTGGTGGTGATCATGCCGATTGCCACGGCCGCCGCGACCACGGCAAAGCCGATCTGCATGTGGCGGCCGGCCAGCCGCGCCGCCACCATGCGGCCGCCCAGCATGCCTGCGAGCGCGCCGGCCGAAAATGGTAGGGCGACGCGCCATGCCATGCCGCCGCCAGCCGCGCTGGCAATGACGCCGCTCACCGATACCAGGGCGATGACGGCCAGCGAGGTGGCGATGACAGAATCCATGTCCAGGTTGCTAAAGCGCTGCAGCGCGGGCACCATGACAAAGCCGCCGCCCACGCCGAGCAGTCCCGACAGCATGCCGGCCGCGGATCCGGACAGGATCAGTGCGCGCGCGCACCTGGCGTTCCAGGCGAAGCGGCCCTTGTGCGCGTCGCGCATGCAGGGCAGACCATGGTCGCTTGTGTGGCGCGGCGCGCGATGAGCGGCCTGGCGCAAGCTCCTGGCCGCGACCAGCAGCAGCGTCACGGCGAACAGCAGGCTGAGCCAGCCATTGTCGATCCTGCTTGCGGTCCACAGGCCGAGCGGGGCCAGCAGCATGCCGGATCCGGCGATCAGCAAGGCGGCGCGGTAGCGCACCAGGCCGTCGCGCAAGCCGAGGATCGCGCCCAGGGCGGCTGCCATGCCCACGGCGAGCAGGCCGATCGGCCCGGCTTGCGCCATGCTCATATGCAAGCCGAATACGAGTAGCGGGACAGCCAGGATGCCGCCGCCGGCGCCGGTCAGCGCCAGTATCAGGCCCACGACCAGGCCCAGTCCGATTGAGATCATGCGCGTCGCCTCCGTCGCGTCAATGGGCGGGGGCTGCGGCGCGCTGGCGGCGCGCGCGCAGGCGTTCGGCGAACGCGAAAATGACCATGCCGGCGAGCATTGCCGCACTGAAAACCAGCGGCTCGGCTGCGCCGCTGGCAAGCGAGGCCAGCGCCGGTCCCGGGCAGTAGCCGGCCAGGCCCCAGCCGGCGCCGAAGGTCAGGCCCCCGAGCACCAGGCGGCGGTCGATCCGGGCCGCCGCCGGCAGGCGCACGGCGGCACCAAGCAGCGACCGTTCGCGGCGGCCCGCGATATGGAAGGCCGGCAGGGCCACCAGGATGGCGCCGCCCATGACCAGCGCCAGGGACGGGTCCCATTGGCCTGCCAGGTCGAGAAAGCCGAGCACCTTGGACGGGTCGGTCATGCCCGACACGATCAGGCCGATACCGAAGAGTAAGCCCACGAGCAGGGCCATGATGGTTTGCATGATGATCTCCTTAGCCGAGCAGGTGGCGGACGACGAACACGGTGGCGAATCCGGCAAGCATGAAGGCGGCGGTGGCCACCAGCGAGCGCGGCGAGCGGCGCGAGAGGCCGCACACCCCATGTCCGCTGGTGCATCCGGCGCCGTAACGGGTGCCGATCCCGACCAGGAGACCGGCCACGATCAGGGTCGGGACGCCGGCCGCGATACGCACGGCAGGCAGGGGCGCCACGAGGGCCACCGCCAGCGGCGCGCCGACCAGGCCGGACAGAAAGGCCAGGCGCCATGCCGTATCGCCGCGCGGCCACGTCAGCAAGCCGCCCAGGATTCCGCTGATACCGGCAATCCTGCCATTCAAGAGGATGAACAGGGCTGCCGCCAGCCCGATCATGGCGCCGCCGGCCGCAGCCGTTAGCGGCGTGAAGTTATTCCAGTCGATCATCACGGGACTCCTTTGTTGCGGGACAGTACAGGGCGTACATCAGTTGCAGCACCGCCAAGGCCTCGGCGCTGGCAATGCCATAGAAAATTTGTTTGCCTTCGCGGCGCGTGCGAACCAATTTTTCATCGCGCAGCACGGCCAGCTGCTGGGACAGGGTCGGCTGGCCTATGCCCAGCGCGCTCGCAAGGTCGGCAACACAGTGCTCGCCCTGGCTCAATTGGCACAACAGCATCATGCGATCGGGGTTGGCCAGTACCTTCAGCAATGCGCATGCCTGCATTGCCGCGCCTTGCATCGCGTCCGCATCCATTGCCTGCTTCGTCTTGTTCATGGTGCTGTTTTCCTTCGCCCGGTTTCAATATATAAAATTATAGTCTATTTTTAAATATATTGTTTGGATAGCGAACGGGCGACATGGCGCGCGCGGGCGGCAGGGGGCGCAGGCCGATTACGGTGCGCTTGAGAATTCTTCGAATGCGGCCAGGGCATTGGCCGAGTACATCGCCGACGGTCCGCCCCCCATATAGATGGCCATTCCCAGCGCTTCCTCCAGTTCGGCCTTGCTGGCGCCCAGTTTCACCAATGCCTGGACGTGAAAGCCGATGCAGGCATCGCAATGGGCTGCCACCCCCAGGGCCAGCGCAATCAATTCCTTGGTTTTCTTGTCGAGGGCGCCATTGCGCGTGGCCGCCCTGGCCAGGTCACCGAATGATCGCATGACGTCAGGGGTGTCGGTGCGCAGGGTGGCAAGTTGCCGCGTGACCGACGCGGTCAATTCGCGGTAGCTGGTGGGGACGTGCGCCATGGCATTTTCCTCGTGCTCGATCATTTTCTGGCCGGGCAAGTGCGCACGCCGAGCAGCCGATACGCCGGGCAGAAGCGAAACAAGCCGGTCGCCAGCGGCACCAGGCCGAGCCAGCCCCAGGCCCCGATGGTACCGAGCAGGGTGGCCGCGATCAGGCACAGGCCCACCAGAATGCGGATGGTCCGGTCAATATTGCCGACATTGGTGTTCATTGATTGCCTTTCTTGAGACTGGAGGAAGGCGCCCACGGCGCCATTTTCTCGACCCTGGCCGGCTAATCGCGCGCCACCGCAATGCCCAGCAGCAGGCCGATGCCTGCGCCCACCACACCGGCGACGGCGACCGAGCGCCAGGGATTTGCATGGACCAGCCTGTCGGTTGCCGTGGCCAATTCGTGGACCGAATGGGTGGCCTTGCGCTCGAGCGCGTGGCCTTTCGCGATACCGTCAGCGAGCAACGCCATTCCCTGGCTACGCAGCGCGGCGGCTTCGTCACCGGTTGCGGCGTGCGCGCGCTTGAGCATCTGTCCTGCTTCTTCGATCATGGCGCGCATTTCCTGATTGGCTGTGTGGATACGGTCGGTCGATGTAAACATGAGGCATTCTCCTTGGTGGTATCGCAAGATGATGTTCGCCCACGGCCCTGGTGCGGACGGCTCGGGATGGGATCGAGGATCCGACTGTAGCGGCAAGGGGGGGCGCAGTCAGCCCGGCTGATTGATGTGGGTCAAGTACGCGTTGAAAATACTTGTCGCAGGACGGCGTGCGCGGGAGATTGCCTGTGAAAAAATGGAAAGAAACAAAAAAAGCGCCATCCGTGAAGATGGCGCTTTTCGGTGTCTGGTGCGGGGTCCAGGAATCGAACCTGGTTATCAGTCATGAGTTTGAAACCGATCCTGACTGGGCTTTACCAATAAGCGAACCTCGCAGGTAGAATAGTAATGCTAATTTACTCGTTCGCAATAAAAATTTACTCAAAACAAGATAAATTTTTTAATGGAATTCACTCGTAGTGATAGGGTTTCTCGGGAACACTATCTGCGCGGGACTTTTCGATGTCTTCCAGGTCAACGTTCTTGTCCCACAAGAGGTACCCGCCGCGCTGCTGGCTTTCCCCCAGGTCCGGGTGCCGGTTGTTGTAATCCCGCAGGAATCGATCAAATTCTGATACGTATCCGCCCGCGAAAGGACGATATTGCTCAGCTTTGTGCATGATGGCGCCTCCTTTTCCTCTGCCGCTTCATTGTACGCCGGCCGGAAAATGCCGTAGCATGTGCCCCTTGCCGCACAATCTCTCCAGGAAGCAATGAATCAAGACCCCGCGCCGCGTTTTCGCCCCTGTCCCTGGATCGATTTGCAGACCCCGCAAGATGTCGAAGCCTGGATCGACGAATACAACCGCAGCATGATGGAGCACATCGGGCCGCAGGAAACGGGCGCCGGCGTCTGCTTCACCCTGGCCGCCGGCGGCAATGTCTACCTGCAAACCACGGCCGACGCCGTGATCCTGGACGTCGAGCCCGATGCCGCCTGGATCGCGCCCCTGATCATGGCCGCCACCCAGGCCGAGTTGCCGCCCGGCCAGGTCTGGGTGCTGCCGGACGACAAGCTGATCCAGCTGATCGTCGGCCTGTCCAGCCTGGTGGCCAGCACGACCCTGGTCGCCGGCCACAATTTCAGCGGACGTAGCCAGAAAATCGGCTATTCGCGCTAAACTGCCAAGCTTTCCCCCACAGGAAGCTACGCCCATGACCCGTCGCCGCTCGCTGAAGTTTGTCGTCTCGCTGGCTGTCGCCGGTTTCGCCCTGCCGGCCGCGGCCGCCGACCTGCTGGGCACCGCCAAGGCGCGCGGCACCCTGACCATCGCCATGGAAGGCACCTATCCCCCATTTAACTTCAAGGACCAGAAGACGGGCGAACTGGCCGGCTACGACGTCGACGTGGCCAGGCTGGTCGCCAGCCGCCTGGGCTTGAAGCCGGCCTTTGTCACCACCGAATGGAGCGCCATCCTGGCCGGGCTGGCCGCCGGCAAGTACGACGTCATCATCAGCCAGGTCGGCATCACGCCCAAGCGCGAGCTGGCCTTCGATTTTTCCACGCCCTACACCTATTCCAGCCCCCAGCTCATCGTGCGCAAGAACGACCCGGCGCGCTACGCCACCCTGGCCGACCTGAAGGGCAAGAAAGTCGGCGCGGGGCAGGGCAGCGTGTTCGAGCAGCAAGCCAAGGCCGTGCCCGGCATCGAGGTCAAGAGCTACCCGGCGGCGCCGGAAAACCTGCAGGACCTGGCCTTCGGCCGCATCGATGCCGCCCTCAACGACAGCCTGATGGTCGCTTACCTGCTCAAGCATTCCAAGCTGCCGATCCAGGCCGGCGCGCGGGTCGGCAATGTCGAACGGATGGGCGTCACCTTCCGCAAGGGCAGTCCGCAATTCAAGGCCGCCATCGACAAGGTGCTGCAGGACGCCGGCGCCGACGGCAGCCTGAAAGCCATTTCCACCAAGTGGTTTGGCAGCGACGTCAGCCGCCCGGGCGCCTGATGCAGGAATTGTTCGACCTGCTGCGCGAAGCGGCGCCCGTGATGCTGATGGGCGCCGGCTACACCTTGCTGTTCGCCGTCGCCGCGATGCTGGGCGGGCTGGCGCTGGGTTTCCCGGCCGCCATTTTGCGCATGTCGACCTGGGCCATCCTGCGCTGGCCGGCCACCCTCTACGTCAGCCTGATGCGCGGTACGCCCCTGCTGGTGCAAATCTTCGTGATCTATTACGGCCTGCCCACCATCGGCATCGAATTCAATCCCGTCACGGCCGGCGTGCTGGCGCTGTCGCTCAATTCCGGTGCTTACCTGTCGGAAAGCTTGCGCGGCGCCATACAGAGCATCGGCCAGGGCCAGTGGCGCGCCAGTTTCAGCCTGGGCTTGTCGTACTGGCAAACGCTGCACCACGTGGTGCTGCCGCAGGCGCTGCGGGTGGCGGTGCCATCCATGAGCAATACCCTCATCAGCCTGATCAAGGATACCTCGCTGGTCTCGGTGATCACCGTGACCGAGCTGATGCTGGCAACCCGGGAAGTGATCGCCACCACCTTCCGCCCCTTGCCGCTGTATATTGCCGCCGCCGCCATCTACTGGTGCCTGAGCCTGGCCTTCGAAGCCTTGCAGCGGCGCGCCGAGCAGCGCCTGAACCGCGCCCACCCCTGATTCGCGCAATAGCCTGCTCGACATCATTGCCTTGCGCGTGCTAGTCTTGACACTCTGCTTCACGATCTTGCAAGGTGCGAGGTGAGATGGATAAGCAACCCGGCTCGGCATATCAATCTGGCTCCATGCAGCGCGCCGGCGACCGTGCGCCGGCCGGGGCCGCATTCGGCTATCGGATGGGCACCCGCTTCCCCGATCCCGCCTTCCAGGCGCGTGCCGGCGAATTGATGGTCGATCCCTGCGGGGTGACGGTCGACCGCCTGCGCTACGAAGAAGAACAAGCCTATTTCAACGAACTGTACCTGCTGGCCCCGGTCGGCTATTTCCTGGTCGGTTTCGACAGCACCATCCTGCAAGCGAACCTGGTTGGCGCCGACATGCTGGGCATCGCGCGCGCCCGCCCGGGGTGCCACCATTTCCGCTCCTTTATTGCGCCCAGCTTCCTCCCCGATTTCGACGCCCTGTTCGGCGTCGCCCTCAATTCCCAGGATCCCCAGACCTGCCGCCTGCAAATGGCGCGCGCCGGCGGCGCGGCCTTCCACGTGACCCTGCTGGCCAGCGCCGACGGCAGCGGCCAGGCCTGCCGCGTGGTGGTCGAACGGGCCGAGGGCAAGATGGCCGCGCTCGAACGCAGCGAAGAACGCTTCCGGCGCATCGTCCACAGCGCCGAGGAAGGCATCTGGGAAATCGACGCGCTGTCCTGCACCAGCTTCGTCAATCCCAAAATGGCGTCCATGCTTGGCTACGCCATCGAAGACATGCTCGACCAGCCGCTGGTGGCCTTCATGGACGAGGAAGGCAAGGGCATTCTCGAGCGTAATATCGCACGGCGCCAGGCGGGCATCGCCGAGCGCCACGAATTCAAGTTCGTACGCAAGGATGGCCAGCCGGTCTGGACCACCATGGCCACCAATCCCATCTTCGACGCCAGCGGGCACTACATGGGCGCGCTGGCGCTGGTGACCGACATCACCGAAACGCGCGCATCGACCGAACTGATTTGGCAGCAAGCCAATTTCGACGGCCTGACCGGCCTGCCCAACCGCCACATGTTCATGGACCGGCTCAAGCTCGAAACGCGCAAGGCCGACCGCAATGCCGCCTTCCTGGCGCTGCTGTTCATCGACCTGGACCACTTCAAGGAAGTGAACGACCGGCTGGGGCACGCCAAGGGCGACATGGTGCTGGTGGAAGCGACCCGCCGCATCGCCAGCTGCGTGCGCACCACCGACACCCTGGCGCGCCTGGGCGGCGACGAATTCACCGTCATCCTGGCGGGGCTGGACCATATCGGCAGCGTGGAGCGCATCGCCCGTTCCATCGTCACGCTGTTGTGCATGCCCTTCGACCTGAATGGCGAAAAAGCCTTCCTCTCGGCCAGCGTCGGCATCGCGCTGTACCCGCCCGATGCGAAAGACTTGAACGACCTGGTCGAACGCGCCGACCAGGCCATGTACGCGGCCAAGAACGGCGGGCGCAACCGCTTCAGCTATTTCACGTCCGACCTGCAGGAAGCGGCCTGCATGCGCCAGAACATCGCGGCCGACCTGCGCGCGGCGATCGCCGCGCAGCAGTTTGAAATCCTGTACCAGCCCATCGTGTCGCTGCAAACCGGGAAGGTGCGCAAGGCCGAAGCGCTGCTGCGCTGGCGCCATCCCACGCGCGGCCTGCTGGGGCCTGCCGAATTCATTCCCTTCGCCGAATCGAATGGCCTGATCGTGGAAATCGGCGACTGGGTGTTCCGCGAAGTGGCCAAGCAGCTGCAGGTCTGGCAGCGCGACATCGATCCGGGCTTCCAGGTCAGCGTCAACAAGTCGCCGGTGCAGTTCCGGCGCGACGCCGACCTGTACGAAAGCTGGCTGGCCTACCTGAACGACATGGGCTTGCCGCCGCAAAGCATCGTCATCGAGATCACCGAAAGCGTGCTGCTCGAAGGGCACGAGCAAGTCATCGAGCGCCTGCGCCAGTACCGCGCCATGGGGCTCCAGGTGGCGCTCGACGACTTCGGCACCGGCTATTCGTCGCTGTCGCACCTGAAGCGCTTCGACATCGACTACGTCAAGATCGACCAGTCCTTCGTGGCCACGCTCGAAGACGACCTGGGCGACCTGGCCCTGTGCGAGGCGATCATCGTCATGGCCCACAAGCTGGGGCTGAAGGTGGTGGCCGAAGGCGTGGAAACCAAGGTGCAGCGCGCGCTGCTGGTCGACGCGGGCTGCGATTACGCGCAAGGCTATATGTTCTCGCACCCGGTGCCGGCCGCCGAATTCGAAAAAATGGCGCGCGGCGGCATCGGGCGGATTCCACTTTAATGTAACCTATTGGTTCCTTTTTGGGATTGATGTGTTACACTGGCTTCGTTATCACTCAACGGAGCTTTCATGTCTACATCCCTGCACGACCAGGAACTGGCGCTGCGCCATTCACGCCGCAGTCTTTGGTTCGCCACCATCGTGGTGGCCTTGTTCGGCATTGCCGCCATCGCCTTGTATCTCCGCCCGGACAGCGACCTGCGCCTGATGCCGGTGCTCCCTATCCTGCTCGTCATCGGCATCGCCGCACTGGTATCGACGCGACCGCGCGGCCCCCGGGCGCAAGCCGAAATGCAGGCGCTGCAAAGCGACGAATTGCGCCAGCTTGGCCTGAACCATGCGTGGCGCAACGGCTTCCTGGTGATGCTGCTGCTGCAGCCCGTGCTGGTGCTGGTGGCTTCCGCCGGGCTGAAGGCCGTCATCGCGATCACCGCCGGCTTCCTGGCGGTGCTGGGCAGCCTGCTCTGGTACGACCGCTGATGGGAGAGCTGCTCATGACGTCGATGAAGGTGCGGCGCGCGATGCTCGATATCACGCAGGCCGACCTGGCCGAGCGGACCGGCATCACCCGCAAGTCGATCAATGCGATCGAAACGGGGCGCATGGTGCCGTCCATCATACTGAGTTTGAAGCTGGCGAAAGCGCTGGGCGTGAAAGTCGAGGAGTTGTTTTCGATCGCCGACCAGCCTACGGAAGCATCCCCTGGTCACGCAGGAAGCTGCGAATAGCCTGGAAGTTGGCGAGCTGCTGCTCCGGCGTGAAGTCCCCGTGTCCGCCACCCTTGATGGTGACGAGCTGGTTCTTCTGGCCCGCCTTGTCCATGGCTTGCTTGAGCCGCAGCGCGTGGGCATACGGCACCAAAGGGTCGTTGTCGCCATGGATGGTCAGCACGGCAGGTCCGCCGGCGCGCACATAGCCGAGCGGCGACAGTTTGCGCGCCAGGTCCATCCGGTCCGGCATGCTGCCGAACCAGCTCACCGCATACGAGCGGATGTTCGGGCCCTGCAGCATGTCGGCCAGGTCGGTGATGCCGAACCAGTTGACGACGGCGGCCACTTTCGGCGCCGCGTTCACATAAGGACCGCTCCACGTCGGCTCGGCGCCGGCGCACTGGTTCGTGTAAGGCGAATCGGATGGCATCATGGCCGTCGTCAAGGCCAGGTGGCCGCCGGCCGAGTCGCCGGTGACCACCACTTTGGACAGGTCGAATTTGTAGCGCTTGGCGTTCTTGCCGATCCACTGCAGGGCGCACAGGGCGTCCTCCACGGCCGCCGGCGCCAGCGCCGTCCTGGCCAGGCGGTATTCGATATTGACGACCGCGAAACCCATCTGCATGTAGGGCAGGGTGCGCAGCGCCGCGCTTTCGCGGTTGCCGACCACCCAGCCGCCGCCGTGGATCACCATGATCACCGGCACCGGGCCGGCCGGCTTGACGGGCATGAACAGGTCCAGCTTCAGATCGCGCCCGCTGGCGGTGATGTAGGTCTGGTTGGGGACCATATTGACGGTCTCCCCCAGCATCACGGCGCCGGTAAATGCTTCGTCCGCGCCGTGGGCGAACGGCGCCAGCACCAGGCACAGGGCAGCGAACGCGCGCCGCATCACATGCCCGGGTAGTTAGGGCCGCCGCCGCCTTCCGGCGTCACCCACACGATGTTCTGGGTAGGGTCCTTGATGTCGCAGGTCTTGCAGTGCACGCAGTTTTGCGAATTGATCTGCAGGCGGTCTTCGCCCGCGTCGGTCTTGACGAATTCGTACACGCCCGCAGGGCAGTAGCGCGCTTCGGGACCGGCGTAGGTGGCCAGGTTGACGGACACCGGAATGCTGTCGTTTTTCAGCGTCAGGTGGACAGGCTGGTCTTCGGCGTGGTTGGTGTTCGAGATGAACACCGACGACAGGCGGTCGAAGGTCAGCTTGCCGTCCGGTTTAGGATAGGCGATCGGTGCGTAATTGGCGGCCGGCTTGAGGCATTCATGGTCGCCATAGTCGCGGTGCAGCGTCCAAGGCGCCTTGCCGCGGAAGATCAGCTGGTCGATGCCGGTCATGACCGAGCCGAGGTACAGGCCCTTGGCCAGCCATGGCTTGACGTTGCGCGCCACGTGCAGTTCTTCGTGCAGCCACGACTTTTCGAACGCTGCCGGGAAGGCGGCCAGTTCATCGTGCTGGCGCGATTCGCCCAGCGCGCCGAAAGCCGCTTCGGCCGCCAGCATGCCGGTCTTGATGGCGGCGTGGCTGCCCTTGATGCGGCTCATGTTCAGGAAGCCGGCGTCGCAGCCGATCAGCGCGCCGCCCGGGAATACCAGCTTCGGCAAGGCTTGCAGGCCGCCGGCGGTGATCGCGCGCGCGCCGTACGAAATGCGCTTGCCGCCTTCGAAGAAGCTGCGGATGGCAGGGTGCGTTTTATAGCGCTGGAATTCTTCGTACGGCGAAATGTACGGGTTTTCGTAGGACAGGCCGATGACGAGGCCGACCACGACCTGGTTGTTCTCCAGGTGGTACAGGAAGGAGCCGCTGTAGACGTCGCTTTTCATCGGCCAGCCGGTGGTATGGACCACCAGGCCGGGCTGGTGCTTGGACGGGTCGATTTCCCAGAGTTCCTTGATGCCGATGCTGTAGGACTGCGGGTCCTTGCCCTTGTTCAGGTCGTACTTGGCCATCAGCTGCTTGCCAAGGTGGCCGCGCGAGCCTTCGGCGAACAGGGTGTATTTGCCGTGCAGTTCCATGCCGAGCTGGAAAGCGTCGGTCGGCTTGCCGTGGCGGTCCACGCCCATATTGCCGGTGGCGACACCCTTGACCGAACCGTTGTCGTTGTACACGATTTCGGCGGCCGGGAAGCCGGGAAAAATCTCGACGCCCAGGGCTTCGGCCTGCTGGCCGAGCCAGCGCACCACGTTGCCCAGCGAAACGATGTAGTTGCCGTGGTTTTCAAAGCAGGCCGGGACCATGAAGCCCGGGGTGCGGAAAGCACGGGTTTCGGTCAGGAACAGGATGCGGTCTTCCGTCACTTCGGTATTGAGCGGCGCGCCGAGTTCTTTCCAGTTGGGGATCAGTTCATTGATCGCGCGCGGGTCCATGATGGCGCCGGACAGGATGTGGGCGCCGATTTCGCCGCCTTTTTCCAGCACGCAGACCGACACTTCGCGCTTTTGTTCGGCGGCCAGCTGCTTGAGGCGGATCGCCGCGGACAGGCCGGAAGGCCCTCCGCCGACGATGACGACGTCGTATTCCATCGCTTCGCGAGGGCCGTATTGTTCAAGTAAATTGGTAGGCTCTGTCATGGTCTCATCATGGGTAGAAAAATTTAAGCACGAGTGTGCGGCTTTTTGCCTGAGAATGCAACTTTGGCGCCATTTTACGGGCATTATTAGGCGCTGCCATCTAATACCGGGTTTTTGTGACATGATTACACTTTGCAAAGCACACCGCACAGGAGCCGATCGTGGGCATTGAAGTCAATTTCGAAGGAAAAATCGCGCTGATCACCGGCGCCTCGAGCGGACTGGGTGCCCGGTTTGCCAAGGCACTCGCTGGCGCTGGTGCGCAGGTGGTGCTGGCGTCGCGCCGTACCGACCGCCTCAAGGAGTTGCGCGCCGAAATCGAAGCCGACGGCGGCGCGGCCCATGTGGTCTCGCTCGACGTGACCGACCTGGCCAGCATCAAGTCGGCCATCGCGCATGCGGAAACCGAGGCCGGGCCGATCGATATCCTGGTCAACAATTCGGGCGTCTCGACCACCCAGCGCCTGCTCGACGTGACCCCGGAAGACTACGCCTACGTCATGGACACCAACCTGCGCGGCGCATTCTTCGTGGCCCAGCAGGCGGCCAAGCGCATGATCGCGCGCGCCAAGGGCGACCCGAAAAAGCAGCACCGCATCATCAATATCGCCTCGGTGGCGGGCTTGCGGGTGCTGCCGCAGATCGGCGTCTATTGCATGAGCAAGGCCGGCGTGGTCCAGATGACCAAGGCCATGGCCGTGGAGTGGGGAAAATACAATATCAATGTCAATGCCATTTGCCCCGGCTATATTTCCACGGAAATCAATGAAGACTATTTCGAGACCGAGCAGGGCAAGAAGCTGATCGACATGCTGCCGCGCAAGCGGCCCGGCAAGCCGGAAGACCTGGACGGCCTGCTGCTGCTGCTCGCGGCCGAAGAGAGCCACTTCATCAACGGCGCCATCATTACCGCCGACGATGGCATGACCGCCCAATAATTGACGCCTGAGTCAGTAAAAATGCCGCCCGGCCTGCGCCTGGCGGCATTTTTTTCGCGCTAGAGGATTCCTTCGGCGCCGTTGTTTTTTCGGTGGCTCCGATTGCATTTTATGCAAGGTGTATGGGACAATTCTGACGCTCGTTGCGGTACATAAAATATAATGTCTGTCTGAAACTCTGTTCCGTTGTCTCCAGTAGCGGCAGTCTATAATCGCGTCCTCCAGTATTTTGAAGAAAATCAGTAACAATGCACGCGACCGGGCTTAGGTTTTCCATTGCTTCCCATGCGGCCTGGGCTCCGGGTATCACCACACCGGAACAGTGGCGCGCATGGGCTGTCGACCCGGTCCGGATCGGATCCGGCCCCGACCCTGCGCTCCAGGCAATGCCGGCGATGCTGCGCCGGCGCGCCGGTTTTCTCGGAAAAATGGCGCTCGAAGTGGCCTATGCTTGCCTGGACGGCCGCGCCAATGTCCCCGCCGTATTCTGCTCGCGCCATGGAGAAGTGTCGCGCGCGGTCGACCTGCTGGGCGAACTGGCGCAGGAACAGGCGCTGTCGCCGACCGGTTTCGGGCTGGCCGTGCACAACGCCAGCGCGGGCCTGTTCTCCATCGCGCGCGCCGACCGTGCCAATCACATGGCGCTGGCCGGGCACACCGCCACCATCGAACACGGGGTGGTGGAAGCCTGCGGCCTGCTCGCCGACGGCGCGCCGGCCGTGCTGCTGGTGGCATACGACTGCCCCTTGCCGGCGCCGCTGGCAGGCTTCGAGGATTGCGATGAGCAGCCGTTTGCCTGGGCATGGCTGATGACGGCGCCCGACGCCGCGCCGGCGGTTACCCTGGGGCTGGCGCTGGCGCCGGCCGAAGGCGACGGCGGCGGGCAGGGCAGGAAGGACGCAGCGCCGGCCGGCCTGGAGATCCTGCGTTTCCAGCTGGGCGCCACTGCCAGCCTGACCCGCGAGACGGGCATGCAGCGCTGGACCTGGACCCGCGATGCTTAAGAAGGCCGGACGCGCGTGGCGCGTGGGCGCCACCGGGATCAGTTTTTTCGCGTTCGGCGTGGGCGGCCTGGTGCTGCGCGTGCTCGTGTTCCCGCTGGTGGCGCTGT
This sequence comes from Pseudomonadota bacterium, assembly GCA_040388805.1. Lineage (GTDB taxonomy): Bacteria > Pseudomonadota > Gammaproteobacteria > Burkholderiales > Burkholderiaceae_D > Telluria_A. Next base: position 27,336 of record JAZKBE010000056.1, on the reverse strand, counting down.
GCGTGCGCGATCCGGTGCGCAGGGTCGCCGCGTCGCGCGAGATCATCCGCCACACCTTCCGCGCCTTCGTGGGACTGATGCGCGGCCTGGGCGTGCTGCGCTATGAATTTATCGGCCTGGAAAAGCTGAACCGCGGTGGCCAGCTGATCCTGGCGAACCACCCGACCCTGATCGATACCGTGTTCCTGATGGCGTTCGTGAAAAAAGCGGACTGCATCGTCAAGAGCGGCTTGTGGAACAACCCCTTCACGCGCGGTCCGGTGCGCGCTGCCGGTTACGTCAGCAACGACGACGCGACCGAACTGGTGGACGCCTGCGTGGCGTCGCTGCGGGCCGGGAACAACCTGATCATTTTCCCGGAAGGGACGCGCACGCCGGCCTGCGGCACGGTCAGCCTGAAGCGCGGCGCTGCCAATATCGCGGTGCGCGGCTTGCGCACGGTGACGCCTGTGCGCATCGTGTGCGAACCGCCTACGCTGGGCAAGGGCGCGAAATGGTGGCATGTGCCGGAAAGCCACGCGCGTTTCCGGATCGAAGTCCTGGAGGACATCGAGATCGGGCAGTTCACCGCTGCCGGGAAGGCCGAAGTAATGGCGGTTCGTCACCTGACGGACCATCTGCAACAACTTTTTACGGAAGAGAATCCAGGCCATGCTTGAACAAGAAGTGAAACAACTGATTATCGAAGTGCTGCAGCTGGAAGACATCACCGCTGCCGATATCGACAGCGAAGCGCCGCTGTTCGTCGAGGGCCTGGGCCTCGATTCGATCGACGCGCTGGAACTGGGCGTGGCGCTGCAGAAGCGTTACGGTATTTCGCTGTCGGCCGATTCGGAAGACACGCGCCGCCATTTCGCGTCGGTGCGCGCCCTGGCAGCCCTGGTAGAAACCCACCGCAAGAAGTAAGGAGTAGAAAATGTCCGCATTGGTAGATGTACGCTCCATGAGCAAAGACGAACTGCAGGACTGGGTAGCCGGCCTGCTGGCCGAGATGTTCGAACTGGACAAGGCCGGCCTGACCCGCGATTCGAACCTGTATGCCGACCTCGATATCGACAGCATCGACGCGGTCGACCTGGCGGTCAAGCTCAAGCAGCTGACCGGCAAGCGCCTGCAGCCGGAAGTGTTCAAGACCATCCGCACCATTGGCGACGTGGTCGATGCGCTCGACGGCCTGGTCGAGGAGCAGCCAGCATAAACGGGCGGCTGCTGGCCGTCGTCACGGTCATCATCACCGCGCTGTATCCGCTTGCGATCTGGCTGGGCCAGGGCAGGGTGGAGCCGCGCTGGCTGGCTGCATTGCTGCTGCTGGCGGCCGCCGTACGCCTGCCCGCCATGAAAGTGTCGCCGGCCGCGCGCTGGTCGGCCGCGGGCGCCTTGCTGCTCGCCGGCGGCGCCGTGTGGGCCAATGCCATGCTGCCGCTCAAGCTCTATCCGGTGCTGGTCAATGCCGCGCTGCTGGCCGCTTTCGCCTATAGCCTGGCGTCGCCCATGTCGATGGTCGAACGCTTCGCGCGCATGAGCGAGCCAAACCTGCCGCCGGCGGCGGTGGCCTACACCCGCACCGTCACCAAGGTCTGGTGTGGCTTTTTCGTGGCCAACGGCCTGGCCGCCCTGGGCACCGCCCTGTGGGCCACGCCGGACGTCTGGTCGCTGTATAACGGCGTCATCGCCTACCTGCTGATGGGCGTGCTGTTCGCCGGCGAGTACCTGGTGCGCCTTCGTTTCAAACGCTTGCACCATGTCTGATTTGCTGTCCGGCCTTGCCGCGCGTTCCCCATCGTCCATCGTCGGCTATCGCGCCGGCGAGGCAGTCACGCAGGCCGCCTTCCTGGCCCGTGTGTCGGCCTGGCGCGCCCTGGCGCTGCGCACGCCCGGCCGCAATGTGGCGCTGTACCTGGAAGACACGCTGGAATTCTCCGCGGCCCTGCTGGGTGCATGGCAGGCCGGGAAAACGGTCTGGCTGACCGCCGATACGCTGCCCGCCAGCTGCGCGGCCCTGGCCACGCGGGTCGACGCCTTCTTCGGCTCCTTCCCGCAGCCGTGCGAGCCGGAAGAAGGCGACTGCTGCGAGCTGCCATGGCAGGAGATGGCTGACGACTTTGCGGCGCTGGTGGTGCACACTTCCGGCAGTACCGGCGCGCCGCAGGCCATTCCCAAGACGCTGTGGAACATGATGAGCGAAGTGGCCACGCTGGAGCGCCAGTTCGGCCCGGAGATGGGCGATTGCGACATCGTCGCCACCGTCTCGCACCAGCATATCTATGGCTTGCTGTTCCGCGTGCTGTGGCCACTGGCCGCCGGCCGCGCGATCCATGCCTTCAGCCTGAAATACCCGGAGCAGATGGCGCAGGAACTGCGCCGCGCGCCCTGCATCCTGGTGGCCAGCCCGGCACACCTGAAGCGCCTGCCCGAACATGTCGACTGGAGCGGCTGCGCGCCGATGCTGTGCGCCGTGTTTTCGTCGGGCGGCATGCTGCCGGCCGAAGCGTCGGCCGCGGCGGCGCGCCTGATGGGCCATGTGCCGACCGAAATCTACGGCAGCTCCGAAAGCGGCGGCATTGCCTGGCGCCGGCGCATGCCCGCTTCCACCGGCACCTGGGAAGCGCTGCATGGTGTCGAATGGCGCGCGGCGCCCGACAGCGGCGAACTGGAAATCCGTTCGGCCCACGCGGGCGAAGGCTGGCTGCGCATGCAGGACCGGGTGGAGCCGGCCGGCGGCGGGCGATTCATGCTGGCCGGGCGCAGCGACCGCCTGGTCAAGATCGAAGAAAAGCGGATCTCGCTCGACGCCATCGAGGCTGCCCTGCTGGTCAGCGGCCTGGCGCTCGAAGCGCGTGTGATCCTGTGTCCGGAAGTAGCTGGCGAGCGCCAGTCGCTGGCCGCCTTCGTGGTGCCGTCCGACGCCGGACGCGACGTGCTCAAGGAAGGCAAGATGGCGCTCAACCGCCGCCTGCGCGACGACCTGGCCGGCATGGTCGAAGCTGTCGCGCTGCCGCGCCGCTGGCGCTATCTCGACCAGCTGCCAGTCAATGCGATGGGCAAGACCACGCAGGCGCAGTTGCTGGCATTGCTGGGCGGCGTGCCCGATGCGCGTCCGCGCGAACCTGGCGTCACCGTGATCGAAAGCGACAGCGCACGGGTGCTGCTGTCCTTGCACGTGCCGGCCAAGCTGTTTTATTTCGACGGCCATTTCCGCCAGGCGCCGGTCCTGCCCGGCGTGGTGCAGGTCGACTGGGCGATCCTGCTGGGCCGCCGCTACTTCGCGCTGGCGCCATCGTTCCAGGGTATCCATGCGCTCAAGTTCCAGCAAGTGATCGCACCCGAAATACCCTTGTTCCTGGAGCTGAAGCACGACGCCGGCAACGGCAGCCTTCATTTCCGCTATTTTTCCGACGCCGGTCCCCATGCCGGTGGCCGCATCCTGTTTGCCTCATAACGTAAAGCGCCCCATGATCGACAAGAAGTTTTCCCCAGAACGCCAGAGCGCATTCGCAGCCCGTTTCGAAGCGCAGAAGATCGCCTTCGGCCCAGTCGTATTCCAGTGCGTGCGCTATGCATGGAAACGCGGCGTGCTGCAAACCCTGGCCGACACCGGCGGGGAAGGGATGTCGGTCACGGACCTGGCGGCGACCGGCAAGTGGTCGGAATATGCGCTCAAGGTGGTGCTGGAAACCTGCCTGTCGGCCGGCGTGGTGTACCTGGAAGGCGGGCGCTACGTGCTCGACAAGGCCGGCTTTTGCGTGCTGACCGATTCGATCACCCAGATCAATATCGACTTCACGCACGACGTCTGCTACCAGGGCCTGTTCCGCCTGGACGAATCGCTCGATGCGCAAAAGCCGCTGGGACTCGAAGCGCTGGGCGACTGGTCGACCATCTACCAGGGCTTGTCGCGCCTGTCCGAGCCGGCCAAGTCGAGCTGGTTCGCGTTCGACCACTTTTATTCGGACACCTCCTTCCCCGAGATCCTGCCGGACGTGTTTGCGACCGGCCCGAAACGGGTCATGGACATCGGCGCCAACACGGGCAAATTCAGCTGCGCGGCACTGGCTTACAATCCGTCGGTGCAACTGCACCTGGTCGACTTGCCGCGCCAGCTTGAAGTGGCGTCCGCCACCTTGCAGGAAGCGGGCGTGCGCGAACGCGCCCACCTGCATCCGACCGACCTGCTCGACGCTGCGCTGGCGCTCCCGCCGGGCATGGACCTGATCTGGATGAGCCAGTTCCTCTCCTGCTTCTCGGAAGCGGCCATCGCCACCATCCTCGAACGCGCCTGCGCGGCCCTGGCCGACGGCGGACAAGTGCTGATCATGGATACCTTCTGGGACCGCCAGCGCTACGACATCGCGTCCTACTGCCTGATCAACACCTCGCCGTATTTCACGGCCATGGCCAGCGGGAACAGCAAGATCTACGAAAGCGGCGACTACATCCGCCTGGCCGAAGCGGCCGGCCTGAAGCTGCTGACCGTGCGCGACGAAATCGGCTACTGCCACTCGCTGCTGCGCTTCGCCAGGGCTTGAGACCATGTTCAAACCCTGTGTGCTGATCCCTGTCTATGACCACGAACACGCCATCGGCTTTGTTGTCGGGGCAGTGCTCGGCCACGGCTTGCCCTGCATCCTGGTCGACGACGGCAGCACAAGCGGGTGCGCGCGCGTGCTCGACGAACTGGCCGCGGCCTCGCCTGGCAAGGTGACGCTGGTGCGGCACCAGGTCAACCAGGGCAAGGGCGCGGCCGTGATGACCGGTTTCGCCCATGCGCGTGCCGCCGGCTACACCCATTTGCTGCAGGTGGACGCGGACGGGCAGCACACCGCCGGCGACATTCCGCGCTTTATCGAGATGGCGCGCCAGCATCCGGACGCCGTCATCGCCGGCTGCCCCGTGTACGACGAATCGGTGCCGGCGCTGCGCCTGTATGCGCGCTACCTGACCCACGTGTGGATCTGGATTAACACGCTCTCGTTCGCGATCCGCGATTCGATGTGCGGCTTTCGCGTCTATCCGGTCGCGCCCGTGGCAAGCCTGGCGGGCCGCCAGAAGCTGGGCAAGCGCATGAACTTCGACCCCGAGATCCTGGTGCGCCTGTACTGGGACGGCGTGAAGGTGGTGAACCTGCCGACCCGGGTGAGCTACCCGACCGACGGCGTGTCGCACTTCCTGGCGTTCCGGGACAATGTGCTGATCACCCGCATGCACACGGTGCTGTTCTTCGGCATGCTGCTGCGCCTGCCGACGCTGCTGGCGCGGAAGTTCAAATGAAAGCCATGAGCGGGCGCCACTGGGCATCGATCAACGAATCGAGCTTCGTGGCCGGCATGCGCCTGCTGTTCTGGATTTGCCGCGTGTTCGGCCGCTGGCCGTTCCGCGTGGTGCTGTACCCGGTGCTGGCGTGGTACGTGATGGTCAAGCCGGCCGCGCGGCGCGCGTCCAACGGCTACCTGCAGCGCGTGGGGAAGTTCACGCCGGTCGCCACCGGCTACCTGGGCGTGCTGCGCCACTTCGCCGCCTTCGCCGAAAACATCCTCGACAAGATGCTGCTGTGGGGCGGCCTGTTCGACACATCGGGCGTCACCATGCACGGCCTGCCGCCGATGCTGCGCATGATCGAGGAAGGGCGGGGCGCCGTGCTCCTGTGCTCCCACCTGGGCAATGTGGACCTGTGCCGCGTGCTGTCGCACCAGCAGCAGGGCCTGAAACTGACGGTGCTGGTGCACACGCGCCACGCCCGCGCCTTCAACGATATGCTGGCCGCGATCGACCCGCGCAGCCAGATGAACCTGATGCAAGTGACCGAGATGACCCCGGCCACGGCCATGCTGCTCTCCGAGCGCGTGGCCAATGGCGAATTCGTGGTCATCGCGGGCGACCGGGTGCCGGTGTCGCCCGATCCGCGCGTGGCGGTGGTGCCTTTCCTGGGCAGCCCGGCGCCGTTTCCGGTGGGCCCCTACGTGCTCGCCTCGGTATTGCAATGCCCGGTGTGCCTGATGTTTTCGGTGCACGGGAAGAATGGCTACGAGATTCATTTCGAGCAGTTGCGCGAGACGGTGAAGCTGCCGCGCAAGGGCCGCGACGAGGCGCTGGCCGAACTGGCCGCCGCTTACGCCGAGCGCCTGCAGTACCACTGCACGCGCGCGCCGCTCGAATGGTTCAATTTTTACGATTTTTGGCATTTACCCATTCTGGACAAGAACGATGCATCCTGCTGACCTGAACAAACCCCACCGCGCGGTGCAATTCGACCGCAGCCGGCTCTGCATCGAGGATATCGTCGATATCGCGCGTGGCGACGCCAGCGCCACCCTGTCTGGCGACCCCGAATTCCGCGCGGCGATCCAGCGCGGCGCCGACTTCCTCGACCGCCTGCTGCGCGAGGACGGCACCATCTACGGCGTCACCACCGGCTACGGCGATTCGTGCACGGTGTCGATTCCGCCCGAACTGGTGGCCGAACTGCCGCACCACCTGTACACCTACCATGGCTGCGGCCTGGGCGAGTACCTGACCCCGGCGCAAACGCGTGCGGTCATGGCCACGCGCCTGGCGTCGCTGTCGAAGGGCTTTTCCGGCGTCAGCGTCGACCTGCTGGAACAGATCGCGCGCCTGCTCGACGCCGGCCTGCTGCCGCTCATTCCCAGCGAAGGTTCGGTTGGCGCCAGCGGCGACCTGACGCCCTTGTCCTACCTGGCGGCGGTGCTGTGCGGCGAACGCGAAGTATGGCGCGACGGCGTGCACGTGCCGGCGGCCGATGCGCTGCGCGAAGCGGGCATCACGCCGCTGCGCCTGCGCCCGAAAGAGGGCCTGGCCATCATGAACGGCACCGCCGTCATGACCGCGCTGGCCTGCCTGGCCTACGACCGCGCTGCCTACCTGACGCAGCTGTGCACCAGGATCACGGCCATGGCGTCGTACGCGCTCGATGGCAATGCCCACCATTTTGACGAGACCCTGTTTTCGGTCAAGCCGCACGCCGGCATGCAGGGCGTGGCCGCCTGGCTGCGCCAGGACCTGCACGCGGGCGAAGCCGAACGCAATGGCAAGCGCCTGCAGGACCGCTATTCGATCCGCTGCGCGCCGCACGTCATCGGCGTGCTGGCCGACGCGCTGCCATTCTTCCGCCAGTCGATCGAGAACGAACTCAATAGCGCCAACGACAATCCGATCATCGATGCCGAAGGCGAACGCGTACTGCACGGCGGTCATTTCTACGGCGGCCATATCGCCTTTGCGATGGACGGCATGAAAAACACCGTGGCCAACCTGGCCGACCTGCTGGACCGCCAGATGGCGCTGCTGGTCGACAGCCGCTACAACCACGGCTTGCCGGCCAACCTGTCGGGCGCAGAAGGTCCGCGCGCGGCCATCAACCATGGCCTCAAGGCGCTGCAGATCAGTTCTTCGGCCTGGACCGCGGAAGCGCTCAAGCTGACCATGCCGGCCTCGGTGTTCTCGCGGTCCACCGAATGCCACAACCAGGACAAGGTCAGCATGGGCACCATCGCCGCGCGCGACTGCCTGCGCGTGCTGGACCTGACCGAGCAGGTTGTCGCCGCGCTCCTGATCACCGTGCGCCAGGGCGTGTGGCTGCGCAGCCGCAGCAATCCGGAAGCGCCGGAAGCGGTGATGGCCATGATGGAGGCGCTCGGCCGCGACGTGGCGCCGGTGGTCGAAGACCGCCGCCTGGAGCCGGAACTGCGCCTGCTGATCGAACGCATCCGCGCGCAAGCCTGGAGCCTGTATGCGTAGGGGCGCCGCGCCGGCCCGCTGGTCGGCGGAAGTCGAGATGGAAGTGCAGTTCTACGATCTCGATCCGATGCAGATCGTCTGGCACGGCAACTACGTCAAGTATCTTGAGGTGGCGCGCTGCGCGCTGCTCGACAGCATTGGCTACAACTATCCGCAGATGCGCGATTCGGGCTATTCCTGGCCCGTCATCGACATGAACCTGCGCTATATCGCCGCTGCCGTTTTCGGCCAGCGCCTGCGCCTGCGCGCCGACCTGGTCGAATGGGAAAACCGCCTGAAGATCGACTACCTGATTACCGACGCCGCCACCGGCAAGCGCCTCAATCGCGGCAGCACCACCCAGGTGGCGGTCGATCTCAAGACCGGCGAGATGTGCTTTGCCTCGCCAGATGTGCTGTTTGATAAACTTGGAGTTCCACGTCCATGAAACGAATCCTGTTCGCGCTGACCCTGTTGCTGCCTTTGTGCGCAGTGCAGGCCGCCGCGCCCATCGCCAAGATCCAGGCCATGCTGGCCAAGCCCGCGCAGCTGTGCGGCCGCTTCGACCAGACCAAGCACCTGACCGGCATGAAAAAGCCGCTCGCTTCCAACGGCCGCTTCTGCGTGGTCGCCGGCAAGGGCGTGCTGTGGCGCACCCTCAAACCCTTTCCGAACACGCTGCGCCTGACGCGCGACGAGATCGTCCACTTCCAGGGCGAACGCGTGACCATGCGCCTGGAAGCGAAGCAGGAGCCGACCGTCCGCATGATCAACAGCGTGCTGTTTTCGCTCCTGTCGGGCGAACTGTCGCAGCTGGAAACCTTGTTCGACGTGGACGGATCGGTTGAAGGCGCCACCTGGAAAGTCGCGCTCAAGGCGAAACAGCCGGCGCTGGCCAAGGCCATCGGCGCCATTTCGCTCGACGGCGGCGCGCACGTGAAGAATATTCATATCGACGAAGCGAGCGGCGACAAGACCGACATCGTATTTTCCGAAATCAAGATCGGCGAAGGCGCCTTGCTTGCGGAAGAGGCGGCGCTATTTTGATTCGCCACAAGTGGATGGCCATGGCATGGGTGCTCGTCGTGTGCGCCCTGCTGGGTCATAACGCCCATCTCTGGCTGGTCAAGCGCATCGTCCCCGATACCGACATCATGGCCCTGCTGCCGGTGCAGGAACGCGATCGGGTGTTGCAGCAGTCGTTCAAGCACATGGTCGACGCGGCGCAGCAGCGCGTGATCGTGCTGGTGGGCGCGCCCGAATGGGAAGACGCGCGCCGCGCGGCCACCGCCTACAGCGCGGTGCTGGCCGCGCATCCGGACCTGTTCGAATCGAACCAGATCACCGACGCCACTCAGTCCGACTGGCTTACCCCGTTCCAGGCGCACCGTATCGGCCTGCTGACGGCAAAGCAGGAAGCGCAGCTGCGCACCGAGCCACCGCAATTCTGGACCGATGCGGCCCAGGCGTCGCTGTACAGCGCCTTCTCGGGACCGAAACTGGGCGCCTTCCGCGACGATCCTTTCGGCCTGTTTTCCGGCTGGGTGCAGGAGCGCGCGCAGGAAACGCCCGTGCGTCCGCGCGACGGCATGCTGTTCGTGGCCGATGCCACCCACCAGTACGTGCTGCTGCCGATGACGCTCAAGGAAGCCGCATTTTCGATGTCGGCGCAGGACAAGGCGATTCCCCTGCTCGACAAGGCTGCCGCCGCCGCACGCGCCGCGGCGCCCAATGCGCAGGTGATTCAGGCCGGCGTGGTGCTGCACGCCGCCGCCGCCGGGCGCCAGGCCAGCAAGGAAATCTCCACCATCGGCGTCGGTTCCATGCTGGGCATCGTGCTCATGACCTGGCTGGCATTCCGCTCGCTGCGTCCGATCGCGCTGATCACGCTGTCGATCGGGATCGGTTTCCTCGGTTCGCTGTCGGTGTGCTGGCTGCTGTTCGGCAGCATCCACCTGTTGACGCTCGTGTTCGGGGCCAGCCTGATCGGCGTGGCCGAAGACTACGGCATTTACTACCTTTGCAATCGCCTCGCGGCCGACAAGGAAATGGACTCGGTCACGCTGCTCAAGCGCCTGCTGCCCGGCCTGGCCCTGACGCTGCTGGCGGCCGTCATCGGCTACATGGGACTGGCGCTGACACCATTCCCGGGCCTGCGCCACATGGCCGTATTTTCCGCGGTAGGCCTGGTGTTCGCCTGGCTGACGGTGGTGTGCTGGTTCCCGGCGCTGGTCTCTGGAGGAACGCTGCGCGCCGGTTCGCTCAATGGCCGCTACATCGGGACCCTGGCCCTGTGGCCGCGCCTGAAGTTCAATGCCATGTCGCTGGGCGCACTGGCCTTGTTTGGCATCGTCGCTGCCTTCGGCATTTCCCGGCTGGGCGTGAACGACGACATCCGTTCGCTGCAAACGCCGCCCAGGCATCTCGTCGACGACCAGATCAAGCTTGGCAAGCTGCTCGATGCGCCCACGCCCGTGCAGTACTACCTGGTGCGCGGCGATTCGGCGGAAATGGTGCTCCAGCGCGAGGAAGCGCTCAAGCGCCGCCTCGATCCATTGGTCGACCAGCAGCGCATCAGCGGCTACCAGGCGCTGTCGAACTGGGTGCCTTCGCTGAAAACGCAGGCGGAACGACGCGCCCTGGTGGACCAGAAGCTGCTGGCCGACGGCGGCCCCTTGAGCGCCCTGGCCGTGGCGATCGAGGAAGACGCCGGCTGGGCGGCCGCCACGCGCGCCCATTTGCTGCACCAGGGGGCGCCACTGACCGTGGACGGCTTCCTGAAGACCGCGCCAAGCGAGCCATGGCGCCACCTGTGGCTGGGCGAGTCGGACAAGGTCCACGCCAGCATTGTCGCGATACGCGGCCTGTCGCTGGCCGGCTTGCCGGCGCTGCGCGAAGCCGGGGCAGGGCTGGAAGGGGTGCAATGGGTCGACAAGGTCGGCGAAATTTCGACGGTGCTGGGCCGCTATCGCCAGTACATGGGCTGGGTCGTGTTTGCCGCCTATGGCCTGGTGTTCCTGCTGCTGTTTCCGCGCTACCGCGGCAAGGCATGGCGCGTCCTGGCGCCAACCGCGTCGGCCAGCATCGCCACGCTGGCCTTGCTCGGTTTCGCGGGCCAGCCGCTGCAGCTGTTCCATGTGCTGGCGCTGATGCTGCTGCTGGGCGTGGGCATCGACTACGGTATCTTCATGCAGGAAAACCCTGACAAGCGCGATGGTGCGCCATGGCTGGCCGTGGGCCTGTCCGCGGTCAGCACGCTGCTCTCGTTTGGATTGCTTGGCCTCTCCAGGACGCCCGCTTTGCAAGCCTTCGGCACTACCATGCTGATTGGCGTCACGCTGGCGTGGCTGCTGGTGCCGGTGTTCGCCACTTCTTCAGAAGGCAAGCATGCGTAAAATTGCCGGATTCCTGTTGTGCCTTGCGCTGGCCGCCTGCGCCACGAAACCGCCGCCATTGGCGCGCCTGGGCCTGAAACTGCCGCCGGCGGCGCTGGGCGAGTCGATCAGCATCCAGCAGCACCTGACGGTGGAAAAGGGTGGCCGGACCGACGAACTCGATGCCGCGCTCGAAGTCGATGCCCGGCATGTGGAACTGGTGGGACTCGCTTTTGGCCAGCGTGTACTGACATTGCAGTACGATGGCAAGGAATTGAAGACCTGGCGGCACCTGATGCTGCCTTCCGAAGTGAAGGCGGACGATGTGCTGGAAGACCTGCAACTGGCGCTGTGGCCGGCCGACGCGGTGGCGCGTGCGCTGCCGCAGGGCTGGCGCATCGAGGATGCGGGCCTTGCCCGGCGCCTGTACCTGAACGACGAGCTGGTGGCCAGCATCGACTACAGCGCCATGCCGCGCTGGAGCGGCACCATCAGGATGAATAACCTGCGTTACAAATACCGCCTGACGATCCAGTCGGCGAACTGACATGACACTGTATCTGAATGAATGCGGCATCGTTTGCGCGCTGGGCGACAGCCACGGCGAGGTAAGGCGCCGCCTGTTTGCCGGCGACAGCGGCATTGCCCCGACCGATGCCTGGTCGGCAGGCCGGGTGCTGCCGCTTGGCCGCGTGCTGTCCGCGCTGCCCGACGGCGCTGCCTTGCCGCTCCCTGAGCGCAGCCGCAACAACCAGCTCGCGCTGGCGGCCCTGGCGCAAATTCGCCCCGCGGTGGACGCGGCCCTGGCGCGCTATGGCGCCGGCCGGATCGGCATCGTGATCGGCACCAGCACGTCGGGTATCGCCGAAACCGAACACGCGCTGCGCGAGCATGGCGCCGGGCGCGCATTGCCGCCGCAATTTCACTACGCGCAGCAGGAAATGAGTTCGCCGGCCACCATGCTGGCGCGCGAACTGGGCATCCATGGTCCGGCCTACGTGCATTCGAGCGCCTGCGCGTCCGGCGCCAAGGCGATGGCCAGCGCGGCGCGCCTGATCAACATGGGCCTGTGCGACGCCGTGATCACGGGCGGTGTCGATACCCTGTGCGGCTTTACCGTGGCCGGATTCTCGGCGCTCGAATCGGTGAGCGCCGCGCGCTGCAATCCGCTCAGCGCGAATCGCAACGGCATCAATATCGGCGAAGGCGCCGCACTGTTCCTGATGACGCGCGAACCGGCCGCCGTGGCCCTGTGCGGCTGGGGCGAAGCCTCGGACGGCCATCACATGTCCGCGCCCGACCCGGCCGGCAGCGGCGCGCGCCTGGCCATTGCCGAAGCCCTGGGACGGGCCGGCATTGACGCGGCGCAGGTCGACTACATCAACCTGCACGGCACCGCCACCATCCAGAACGACGCCATGGAGTCGCGCGTGGTGGCCGACATGTTCGGCGCCCTGGTTCCGGTCAGTTCGACCAAGCCCTTTACCGGCCACACGCTGGGCGCGGCGGCCGCCATCGAAGCGGCTTTCTGCTGGCTGGCCATGCAGGACGATAATCCGGAAGGCCTGCTGCCGCCGCAATTGTGGGACGGCGCCCCCGATCTGGCGCTGCCGGTGCTGAACGTGGCCGCGCCTGGCGCCCGGCTGGGCAAGCCGATCCGTTTTGCCCTGTCCAATTCATTCGCTTTCGGCGGCTCGAATGCCGCCCTGGTGCTGGGGAGGGCGTCATGAGCTATCCCGAGATGCGCAGCATCGTCCCGCACGACGGCGAGATGGTCTTTCTTGACCACGTGGTGTCGGCCGATCAGGAGAATTTGTGCGCGGAACTGACGATCCGGCCGGATTCCGTATTTTGCGACGGATCCGGAGTAGGATCGTGGGTTGGCATTGAATACATGGCGCAGGCGATTGCCGCGCATGCCGGTTTCCTGGCGCAGCAGCGCGGTGAAGAGGTCAAAGTCGGCTTCCTGCTCGGCGCGCGCCGCTACCTGTGCGCAGTGCCCCTGTTTGCCGTGGGCAGCCGGATGCACGTGCATGTGCAGCACGCCATGCAGGGCGAGAACGGCCTGGCCGCATTCGAGTGCCGCATCGAAGACGCCGCCAGCGGCGAGCGTCTCGCCAGCGCCACCATCACGGTTTTTGAACCGCATAACGTACACGATTTTTTGCAGCGGAGTTTTACATGAGTAGCGAAACAGTATTGGTAACGGGTTCGTCGCGCGGCATCGGCAAGGCGGTAGCGCTGCGCCTCGCCCGCGATGGCTACGATATCGTGGTCCATTGCCGCAGCCAGCGCGCAGACGCGGATGCGGTGGCACAGGAGATCGAAACGATGGGCCGCAAGGCGCGCGTGCTGCAGTTCGACATTGGCGAGCGTGACGCGTCGAGCGCCGCGCTGCTGGCCGACATCGAGCAGCATGGCTGCTACTACGGCGTGGTGTGCAATGCCGGCGTGGCGCGCGACAATGCCTTCCCCGCCATGAGCGGCGAAGACTGGGACATCGTCCTGAAAACGAACCTCGATGGCTTCTACAATGTCCTGAACCCGCTCGTGATGCCCATGGTCCAGCGCCGCAAGCCGGGCCGCATCGTGACCCTGGCATCGGTATCGGGCCTGATCGGCAACCGCGGCCAGGTGAACTACAGCGCCGCCAAGGCCGGCATCATTGGCGCCACCAAGGCGTTGGCGCTGGAACTGGCCAAGCGCGCCATCACCGTCAACTGCGTGGCGCCCGGCCTGATCGAAACGGACATGACCGAAGACGTGCCGCTCGAGGAAGCCATCAAGATGATTCCCGCGCGCCGGGTCGGCAAGCCCGAGGAAGTGGCCGCCGCGGTCAGCTTCCTGGTCGGTGCGGACGCCGCCTACGTGACGCGCCAGGTCATTTCGGTCAACGGAGGCCTGGCATGAGCCGCCGCGTTGTCGTCACCGGCATGGCCGGCATCAGCCCGCTGGGCAACGACTGGGAAACCGTGCGCGCGCGCCTGGGCGAGTACCGCAATGCGATCACCCACATGGATGACTGGGCCGACTACGAAGGCTTGAACACCAAGCTTGGCGCGCCCGCCGCGCCGTTCACGCCGGGCGAGCGCTTCAACCGCAAGACCACCCGCAGTATGGGGCGGGTGGCCCTGATGGCCACCTGCGCCAGCGAAATGGCGCTGCTCGACGCCGGCCTGCTGGGCGATCCCCTGGTCACCAGCGGCAAGATGGGCGTGTCTTTCGGGTCGTCGGCGGGTACGCCGTCGGCCATCGGCGACTTCGGCCGCATGATGGAAGAGCGCAGCACGCGCGGCATCAATGCCACCACTTACATCAAGATGATGGCGCATACGGCGCCGGTCAATATCGGCGTGTTTTTCGGCCTGACCGGGCGCGTGATCACCACGTCGTCGGCCTGCACCTCGGGCAGCCAGGGCATCGGCTATGCGTATGAAGCCATCAAGACCGGCAAGCAGGTGGCCATGGTCGCCGGCGGCGCGGAAGAACTGTGCGCCACCGAAGCCGCCGTCTTCGATACCCTGTTCGCCACCAGCACCCGCAACGACGCCGCGGGCACCACGCCGCGGCCTTTCGACAGCGCGCGCGACGGCCTGGTGATCGGCGAAGGCGCCGGATGCCTGATCCTGGAAGAACTCGAGCACGCAAAGGCGCGCGGCGCCACCATCTACGCCGAACTGGTGGGCTTCGGCACCAACAGCGATGGCTGCCACGTCACCCAGCCGAATGCGGCGACCATGAAGGGCGCGATGCTGCTGGCACTGGAAGACGCCGGCCTTGAACAATCCCGGATCGGCTACGTCAATGCGCATGGCACCGCCACCGAGCAGGGCGACATCGCCGAATCGCACGCCACGGCCGGCGTGTTCGGGGCCGGCGTGCCGATCAGCTCCCTAAAAAGCTATATGGGCCATACCCTGGGCGCCTGCGGTGCGCTTGAAGCGATGATATCGATCCGCATGATGAACGAAGGCTGGTTCGCGCCCACCATCAACCTGGAGCAGGTCGACCCGCGCTGCGCGCCGCTCGATTACATCAAGGATGAAGGCCGCCGGATCGCCTGCGACCACGTCATGTCGAACAATTTTGCGTTTGGCGGCATTAACACGTCGCTGATTTTTAAGAAGTATGACTAACCTGAGGACGAAAACATGAAGAAGACGATGTTGATGGTAGTACTGGCAGCACTGGCAGCAGGCAGCTCGGTGACGGCGCAGGCCGCGGACCGCAAGGTCAACCTGTCGATCGCGGCGGCCATGGCCGCCAACGACGGCAAGGAAAAGCTGGGCGATTCGGTGCAGTACTTCTTCGCCGGCCAGCCAACCCCGAAAGTGATCGAAAAACTGGGCACGGACAAGACCAGCCAGAAGACCAACGCCTTCGGCAAGTCCGATGAAAAAGCCTGCAACTGGGTCTTCCTGTCGGCCATGATGCGCCTCGAAAAACGCGCCAAGGAACTGGGCGCCAACGCGGTGGTCAATATCGTCAGCAACTACGGCAACAACGAGTGGGCCAGCGCCACCGAGTTCGAATGCCATGCCGGCGCCATCATGGCCGGTGTTGCGCTCAAGGGCGACTTCGTCCGCATCGCCGACGGCAAGAAGTAAACGCCATGCCCGGGAGTGTGTCCATGTGGCTTGCCGACGGTCGCCAGATCGACGACGGCACGCTGCAGGCATACGCTTCCTGGCTGTCGCCCGGTGAAGCCGCGCGCCATGCCGGCTTTACCCGGCCCGACCGCCGGCGCCAGTTCATGATAGGACGGGTGCTGGCGCGCCAGGCGCTCGGCGCCTTGTGCGGTCTTGACGCGGCCAGGGTCGTGCTGGAAGAACGCCCCGGACTCGGTCCGCTGGTGATCGGCCTGCAGGCCAGCCTGTCCATTTCGCATACCGGTTCGTGGGTGGCCTGCGCGGTCAGCACCGACTGCGCCATCGGGCTCGATATCGAAACGATCGATGCCGGCCGGAATATCCCGGCGCTGGCCCTGCATGCCTTTGGCGAAGAAGAAGCGGCACTGCTGGCTGCCCGTCCGGAAGCCCAGCGCGTGCGCGATTTTTATGTCATGTGGAGCAAGCAGGAAGCCTCCATCAAGCTGGGCTTGCCGTCGGAACACTTCATCGACGTTCCCCATCCCACGCTGTCCATTGCGCTGTGCTGCGCCGAGGAATGCTCCCTAGCGGCTGACACCTACCAGCTTGTGCACCAGCTCGGACGAGGTTGAGGCCGAGAATTTTTTCATCAGCTTGGCGCGGTGCATTTCCACCGTGCGCGGACTGAGCGCCGTATCGCGCGCGATCATCTTGCTTGTTTTTCCTTCCACCAGCAGCGCCGCGATTTCGCGTTCGCGCGGAGTCAGTTCGGCCGTCACCGGGCGCTTTTCGCTGACATCCTCGAAAACCCAGATGCCCGCGCCCAGCGGATCTTTCGCTTCGATGGCGCGTCCGCTGACGTGGCACCAGAACAGTTCGCCGTTGGCGCGGCGCATGATGCGCTCGTCCGAATACACGCCGCGCGCGTTCATCACCGGAATGATGCGGTCGCCCGTGCGCTGGAATTCGTCGGGGCTGGGGTAGAGTACCTGGAAGGATTTCCCGTCGAGTTCGCCGCTGGCATAGCCGAACATGGCGGTGACGGTCTGGTTGCACGACTGAATCACCCGGTTGATGGAAATGCACATCCCGACAGGTGCGTGCTGGAAAATCATTTCATAGTCTATCGGGTGTTTGGCGTTCATTTGATCCAGGCAGGGAGCAGGTATTTCTACGGTATTGTGCTTTTGGCTGCTGTATTTTATGCTGAGAATCTACTCTGAAGTGCAGAACAGGCGAATTTTGCCTTAACTATAAAAGGGACGGGTAATGAACAAAGTGTATCCTGACGCGGCATCGGCGCTGGCCGGCGTCGTAAGTGATGGCCAGACCATGGCCGTGGGCGGTTTTGGCCTGTGCGGCATTCCTGAAGCCCTGATTCTTGCTTTGCGCAATTCCGGCGTGAAGAACCTGACGGTCATCTCCAACAATGCGGGCGTGGACGACTTCGGTCTCGGCCAGTTGCTGACCACGCGCCAGATCAAGAAAATGATCTCGTCCTACGTGGGCGAAAACAAGGAGTTCGCGCGCCAGTACCTGGCCGGCGAACTGGAACTCGAATTCACGCCCCAGGGCACGCTGGCTGAAAAGCTGCGCGCCGGCGGCGCCGGCATTCCCGCCTTCTTCACCAAGACCGGCGTGGGCACCATCGTCGCCGACGGCAAGGAAGTGCGCGAATTCGACGGCGAGCAATACGTGATGGAACGCAGCCTGGTGGCCGACGTGTCGCTGGTCAAGGCCTACATGGCCGACAAGGCCGGCAACCTGGTGTTCCGCAAAACCGCGCGCAATTTCAATCCGAACGTGGCGATGGCCGGCAAGTTCACCATCGTCGAAGTGGAAAAGCTGGTTGAAATCGGCGAGATCGATCCTGACCAGGTGCACCTGCCCAGCATTTACGTGCACCGCATTGTCGTCAACCCCACCCCGGAAAAGCGCATCGAACAGCGCACCGTGCGGGCTAACTAAGATCAGGATCGGAGATAAACATGGCATGGACTCGTGATGAAATGGCCGCGCGCGCGGCAAAAGAGCTGCAGGATGGCTTTTACGTGAACCTCGGCATTGGCTTGCCGACTTTGGTGGCGAACTATGTGCCACAGGATATGGAAGTGTTCCTGCAATCCGAAAACGGCTTGCTGGGCATCGGCCCGTTCCCGACCGACGATGCGGTGGACGCCGACCTGATCAACGCCGGCAAGCAGACCGTGACGGCGCTGCCGGGCGCAGCCTACTTCAGCTCGGCCGATTCCTTCGGCATGATCCGCGGCGGCAAGATCAACCTGGCGATCCTGGGTGCGATGCAAGTGTCGGAACATGGCGACCTGGCCAACTGGATGATTCCAGGAAAAATGGTCAAGGGCATGGGCGGCGCGATGGACCTGGTGGCGGGCGTCAAGCGCGTGGTCGTGGTGATGGAGCATGTGGCCACCGCCAAGGATGGCTCGACCTCGCACAAGATCCTGAAGAAATGCGACCTGCCGCTGACCGGCGTGGGCGTGGTGGACCTCATCATTACCGACCTGGGTGTGATCGAAGTGAGCCCTGCCGGCCTGAAGCTGATCGAACTGGCGCCGGGCGTTTCCGCCGGCCAGGTGCTGGAGGCAACTGGCGCCGAGCTCGACGTCTCCGCGGTGTAAGACTGCCATTTTGGCGCAGGGCAAGCCCCTGCGCCGTCACCCGTCTCAAGGACGCGCACGTAGCGGACCTGCACCAAGGTTGACCCCGTTCGCCGCGCCGCTGAGGCGTCAATCAAGCTGCCTTGCGCACCGGATAGAGTTCCTTGTCGTCGTCGATATGGGTCGGCGACTTCAGTTCGCGCGTCATGCGGTCGTGGTCGAGTTCGTTTTCCCATTTCGATACCACCACCGTGGCCACACCGTTGCCGATGAAGTTGGTCAGCGCGCGGCATTCGCTCATGAAGCGGTCGATGCCCAGGATCAGCGCCATGCCGGCCACCGGCACGGTCGGCACCACGGCCAGGGTGGCGGCCAGGGTGATGAAGCCCGCGCCGGTGATGCCGGAAGCGCCTTTCGAGGTGAGCATGGCCACGCCCAGGATGGTCAGCTGCTGGGTCAGGGTCAGGTCGGTATTGGTTGCCTGCGCCACGAACAGGGCGGCCATGGTCATGTAGATATTGGTGCCGTCCAGGTTGAACGAGTAGCCGGTAGGAACGACCAGGCCCACCACCGATTTCGAGCAGCCCAGTTTTTCCAGCTTGCGCATCAGGGCGGGCAGGGCGCTTTCCGACGAGCTGGTGCCGAGCACGATCAGCAATTCTTCCTTGATGTAGGAAATGAAGCGGAAGATCGAAAAGCCGGTGAACTTGGCAATGCCGCCCAGCACGATGAAGACGAACAGGCCGCAAGTCAGGTAGAAGGAGCCCATCAGTTTCATCAGCGGCAGCAGGGAGCCGAGGCCGAACTTGCCGATAGTGAAGGCCATGGCGCCGAAGGCACCGATAGGCGCGACTTTCATGACGATGCCGACCACGCCGAAGATGACGTGCGACATGTCGTCGATCAGCTTGGTGATAGGACGGCCGCGTTCGCCGAGCAGCGACAGCGCGAAGCCGAACAGGATGGCGAACAGCAGCACTTGCAGGATGTCGCCCTTGGCGAAGGCATCGACGACCGTGGTCGGGATGATGTTCATCACGAAGTCCGTCATGGTTTGCGACTGGGCCTTGGCCGTGTACTGGGCAATGGACTTGGTGTCGAGCGTGGCCGGGTCGGCATTGAAACCGTCGCCCGGACGCACCATGTTGGCCACCACCAGGCCGATGACCAGGGCAATGGTGGACACCACTTCAAAGTACAGCAAGGCCTTGCCGCCGACGCGGCCGATTTTCTTCATGTCCTGCATGCCGGCAATGCCTGCGACCACGGTGCAGAAGATGACGGGGGCGATGATCATCTTGATCAGCTTGATGAAGCCATCGCCCAGTGGTTTCATTTCCACGCCCAGTTGCGGATAGAACACGCCCAGCATGACGCC
This sequence comes from Pseudomonadota bacterium, assembly GCA_040388805.1. Classification (GTDB taxonomy): domain Bacteria; phylum Pseudomonadota; class Gammaproteobacteria; order Burkholderiales; family Burkholderiaceae_D; genus Telluria_A. The sequence continues at coordinate 7,646 of JAZKBE010000056.1, read as the reverse complement.
ACAGAAAATGGCGAACAGGACCTGGACGTACAGGATTTTGTAGAACGGTTTTTTCATGATGCTGTCTCCGGTTTTGTAGGAATGCTTCCATCATTGCCGGTTTCGATTGCAGGCGATATTGTGGATTTCCACAGCAAGGCGAACTCAAGCATGGCCGGCTGAGTTGGCACAAGCACTGCGTCATCGCATGGGATCAATATCGTTGTTACGAAACTAATTTCGGAGACGATATGATCCTGAACCACTTTGCAAGGACAGCTGTCCTGCGCCTGCTTCCCGCCATCCCTCTCTTGCTGGGCCTGCAAACCGCACACGCGGGCGCGCCGCCGCCGCAGGCGCACGCCATCCTTGACGTCTGCCATGACACGGAAACCGGCCTGTGGCGCTATGCCGGCGTCGTATCGGTGCTGGCGCAATCGAAGGAACTGACGGCCATCAGCGCCAGTGCCGTGGTGCAGAACAAGGTGTCGGAGGCGGGCTACGCCGATGCGTTCAGCGCCGGCGGAGAATCGGACATGGTGCTTGCCGCCAGTGGCACCGCCACCACGCTGCCGTTCGACATCGCAGGACCCCCATTGCCACTTGGCAGCGTTCGCACCACATCGCGCGTCAGCATCATGTTTCCAGCCAATCCCTTGCGCCTGCCCATTACCGTTGAAAAGGTCGCCGACTTTTCCGCTGCCGTGTGCGGTTGCCAGCAGCCCAAAGGATGCACCCGGACGCAGGGCTATTGGGGCAACAAGCCCGGGGTCATCTGGCCTGCCCCGTATAGCGGTACAACACTGTTCCATGCCAGCGGCCTGACCTGGCAGCAAGTATTCGATACGCCGCCGAAAGGTGGCAATGGCTATCTGATCCTGGCCCACCAGACCATGGCAGCCCTGCTCAACCGCGCCAGCGGCGCCTCGGCGCCGAGCGCCGTGCAGACCGTGATCAACCAGGCCGTGGCCTGGTTCGCCAGCGGGGTCACTCCGCAAAGTTGCGGCGCTTCGCTGTGCGCGACCCAAAAGAACTGGGCGGGCATTCTCGATACCTACAATAACGGGCGCTACCCCAACGCGCCCAAGCATTGCCCGTGAGCGCGGTGCGGGCCCGGATCGTCGATAAATTGGCTGGCAGTCGCACTTCTACAACCAGTCACCACCAGGAAACCAGTAAAAAGCGATTCTCTTGACACAAATACTGACTGGCAATGTATTGTGATAATCCGCCAATATATTTTGTACAAGAGTTTTCTTGATGAGTCTTTCGATCCCGGCTCGCGTCTTTACGCGTTGTGTATTGTGTTGTTTCCTGATTGCTCACGCGGCAACCGCGTCAGAATCGCCCCCTGCGCCCCAGAGCGCGCGTGTCGCCGACCTGGCCGAGCAAAGGTTTTCCAGGGGGACAGCGGTTCCCGCCTGGGTCGATACCATTCCCGAATTGCCCCCGGCCTTGAAAGAAGGCGCCTTCAGCGCGCGGCTCAATGATGTCCAGTTTCGCGTCGACGCCACCAGCGTAGTCTATGCGCACCGGGCCTTTGTCGCCAACGAAGCGTCGGCGCTGGGCGCACTGGGGCAGTACGAAGTGCAGTTTCAGCCGGAATACCAAACGGTGGAATTGCATTCCCTGCGTATCCTGCGCGGCGCTACCGTGATCGACAAGCTGGCCAGTGCCAGCATCCGCTTCCTGCAGCGCGAATTGAATCTGGACCAGGGCATTTATTCCGGCATCGTGACGGCCGCCATCGTGACCGACGACGTGCGCGTGGGCGACACGCTGGAATTGAAGTATTCCATCCTGGGCCAGAATCCTGTCTTTGCCGGCAAGTTCTTCGAAGCGGCGCAATGGGATTCGCCGTACGCGATTGCGCTGCGCCGTGTCAGCATCGACACGCCGGCCACCCGCAAGATCCATTACAAACTGCTCGGCGCTGCGGGCGGCAAGGGGCCTGTGCCGGGCGTGAGCAGCAAAGCCGGCCGGACCCTGATCCGCTTCCAGGAAAAAGACATCCCCCAGAAACTTCCGGAGCCCTATGTTCCCGCGGATGTGATCGCGTACCGTTATTTCCAGTTTTCGGAACTGGAGAACTGGCGCGACGTGAACCAGTGGGCACTGCGCCTGTTCAGCGTGGACCAGGGCGCGTCAAACCTGAAGGACGCACTGGCGCCGGCGCGGGCGGCGCCTACCCGCGAGCTGGCCGTTGCCCGAGTGCTGGAGTTCGTGCAGAACGAGATCCGCTACCTGTCCCTGTCGCTGGGTGAAAATTCGCACCGGCCATATACGCCGGATCAGGTCCTGGAGCGCCGCTACGGCGACTGCAAGGACAAGTCCCTGCTGATGGTATCGATGCTGCGCGCACTGGACATCGATGCGATGCCGGTCCTGGTATCGACCGCCCAGCGCAAAGGCCTGGATGGCATGCTGCCGAGTCCATTGCTGTTCGACCACGCCATCGTGCGCGTGCTCGTCAATGGAAAAGAATATTTCCTCGATCCTACGCGCCGCGGGCAGTATGGCGCGCTCGATCGCATGGGCCAGGCGCACACCGGGGCGCAGGTGCTGGTCATCAAGCCGGGCAGCACCGGACTGGCGACCATTACCGGCGAGCAGGCCGACACCGGACGCCTCGAACGCGTGACCGTGCAAGACTTCGACAAACCGGTCGACATGCTGGTCCGGCGCAGCTACAACGGCGTTGCGGCGGAGTATGTGCGCCTGCAACTGGAAGGCTTGAGCAAGGAGCAGTTGCACAAGGCCTATGACGGCGTGCTCGGGGAACGCTATCCTTCGTCGCGCATGATCGGCGAACCGATCGTACGCGACGACAGGGCAGGTAATGTCTTGCTCGTCGAAACGACCTACCGCATCGACAAGTTTTTCGATGCCCAGGAATCTGGCTGGCAATTTCGCTACGTGCCGTCGAACATGACGGACATGTTCTACGTGCCGGGCAACGCCAGGCGCGACTTTCCGTTCGCGGTACCGAATTTCCCCTCGCGCACGACGTACGTGCTGGAAGTGCAGTTGCCGGAAAAGGTCGACGCCAATTACAAGGATGCGGTCAGTGAACTCAAGTTTGCCCCCGTCGATGTCAGCGAGACGCTGTCATTCACCGGCCGCACCTTGTCGGCGCGCGTGGACGTGGCGATTACGGGCGACCGTGTCGATCCCAGGCAACTGATTCCCTTTCTTGACGGGATCAAGAAATTCAATGCCGTCCTCAATGGCAGCCTGGTAGTGCGCAAGTCCGATGTGAAAGGCGGCGCGCCGGTGGTGGCACGCCGCACCCTCAAGGAACAACTGGAATTGAACCTGGCCGCCACCACGCGCCTGATCGCCGATGCGGACCTTGCCGGGCAGGATGCCAGCGAAACCCTGTGCGAACGGGCACTGGTCCTCGCTTACCTGGGCCAGTCGGCCGAGGCGATCAAGGATGCGGGCCGTGCCGTGCAACTGCGCGCGCAATCGGGGGATATGTGGAAATGCCGTGCCGATACCTATTTCATGGCAGGCAAGTTCAGCGAAAGCGACAGCGACTTCAGCCGGGCCATCGCGCGCGGCAGCGACAATGCCGCGACCTATCTGGGCAAGGCCATCAACGGTCTGTTCCTGGGCAAGACCGCGAGTGCCCGCATTGACTTCGGCCGTTCCGCCGAAAAAGCGGAGGGTGCGGCGTCGCGCTTGCAAGTGTCGGTATGGCAAGCCATCACGAACTGGCAGGAGGGGAGCCGCGCCGCGACCGCGCCCGCTGGCGACCAGGAGGCCACGGAGTGGCGTGCCGCTGCCAGGAATATGTTTCTGCTCGATCAGGCGCCGGACCTCATGCTGCGCCTTGCCAGCCGGGACGGCGGCAATGGCATCGATGTGCGCCTGACAGAAGCGTATTTTTATGCCGGCAAGTACTACCTGCTGAAACAGGATAAGTCGCGCGCGCGCGTCTACTTCCGCCGTACCGTCGACAAGGGCGTCGTCGACAGCCTGTACCACACTGTCGCGCGGCATGAATTGTCGCGCCTGGAGAAATGAATTGCCTGAATTGATGAAAATGATGCTGCGTTCGCTGCTGGTGTTGACCCTGATCCTGGCGCCGGGAGCCGGATACGCTGCCCCGGATGATCCTGAACACCAGCAGGCGACCAGGGAGATGTTGCGGGCCATGCGCATCATCGACATGACGCGGGTCGGCTTTCGCAAGGTGGTGGCCGACAAGATGGAATTGAAAGAAATTATCATGTACGCGGACAAGCATGTCAGCGATGAAGAACTGCTTGACGTCTATGTGCCAGTCTATGCCAGGCATGTCTCCACCGCAGAGGCCCGGAAAGCCAGCGCGGCTTTTCGCAACAAAGACACACAACTTGCGTTGGACATGGCGGTCAGGCAGATCAGGAATGGCCCGGCAGTGTCAACGCGCATGACGCCTGCCCAGAGAATTGCGCTGGAAACTTTCAATCGCAGCCCGTGGGGAAAGTGGTTTGTGGACCTGGCGGGACGCGTTTCCCAGGATTCTGCCAGGGCGCTGCAGGTCTGGATGGCCGACTACCACACGGCATTGTTCATGAGCGGCCTGCGCGGCGTCGCCCAGCATACGCAGGCCTATGCCGCGACCGATCGCAAGACGGCGCCAACGGCTTACTTCCCCGACATTGTCGGCGTTTCCTACATCGATGCGACGAACTTGCTGGTGGCCGAATCGACGGCGGCGATCTTGAAGGCCGAATGGCAACTCGACACCGATCTTGACGTCTTGGGCATTGAAAAGTTGCTCGATGCCGCAACCCTGTCGTCGCCGCAAAAAGTGGTCGCCGCGCGCCTTACCCTGGAGCAGATTGATGCCAAGGTGGAAGCCTACATCGCCAATTCCGACCTCGGCTTGAAGAAAACGATCGCCGACCTCAGGATGATCGAGATGCCGGCAAAGGATGTATTTCACCGCGGCTTGCAGATAGGATTTGAACGGCGCCTGGACTGGTCTGTCCGCTTCGCTGAAAACCAGCGGGCGATCCTCGATGTCATCCGCCGCATCCTGGTATTTGCCGACGCGCGAAAGAACAAGATCAGCTTGCAGGACGGAAAAATGCTCTTTGAGACGGATGCGGATGTCGCCCTGTTCAAAGCGCTGGTGGCCGAAGCACAGAGCGAAGACGCCAAGGGCGAACGCCTGCGCGCCGAAGCGATGCAAAGAGTGATGGACATCGCCAATGGGAAATAGCCTCTTGCGTCATCTGTCGGGCCTGTTTCTTCTTGCGCTGCTCCTGCTGCCAGCGGCGGGCCGTGCCGCGCAGGAAGCGGCCGAGATCGAGCACACCCAAGCGGTAAGGGAATTGCTGATCGCCTTGCGCATTCCCGAAGTGTTCCGGTTCGGCCTGGTCCAGACGGGTGCCGGGGAGCACCCCTTGCACGAGTTCATGGCGCACCTGGGGCGCACCGCCACCAATGCGGAACTATTGGAAATCTATATCCCGGCTTATGCCCCGCATGTCACAACCATTGAGGCGAAAAAAGGGATCGCGATGTTCGCCAGCGGCACTAGCAAGGCCGCACTTGCAATGACGATCGACAACCTGGGAAACAGCCGGGCGGCGGCATTGCTTTGGACTCCAGCCCAAAAAGAGTTAATGGCAAAGTTCGAAAGCGATGGAAGGGGGCGTTGGTACCTCGATCTCAATGCGCGTGCCAATGCTGACGCTACCCGTGCTTCCCAGCGATGGTTTGGTGAAAAGCACACGGCGGCGCTCATGCGCGGTGTCCAGGCGCTTGCCTTGCATACGAAGGCCTATGCAGACGGCGATCACAAGCTGGCGCCGACCGCATTCATCCCGGAAAAGACCGGCATTTCCTACATCGACGAGACGACCAGGGTGATGGCGGAAACGGCTGGAACGAATTTGAAGGCGGAATGGCAGCTCGACCAGGATCTGAAGGAGTTGGGGATTGAAGCGTTGTTTCAGCCTGCGACGATTTCTTCGCCGGAAAAAGTGGCTGCAGCACGGATCGTGGTGGAACGGATCGATGCCAGGGTCGAGGCGTTTCTCGGCACGGCCGATAGCAATACCAAGAGCGCTGTCGCCGCCCTCAAAGCCATTGAGATGCCGTGGAAAGAAGCGTTTCACCAGGGACTGGAGTCAGCCCTGGAGCGCAAGCTGGACTGGTATGTCCGCTTTGCTGAAAACCAGCGTGGCATGATTGATGTAACCAGGCGCATGCTGGCCTTCGCGGACTCGCGCAAGGGACGCATCAAGCTGCAGGAAGGGACGCTGTATTTTGATACGATGGAGGACAGCGAGACATTTAACCGGCTGGCAGCAGAAATGAGGCGCGGCGCCGAGAAGATTGACATCCTGCGCAACGAAGCCATGCAGAGAGTTGTCGATCTGGGCAATGGCAAGGTTCCTCGGGCCATTGCGCAGATGCGTCCGCAGGCCGATGCCACGAACAGCTATGCATCGATCCTTGCGAAAATTATCGAGTACAACACCACGTACGACGGTGACACCAACGTACCCGGGAATCCGCGCGTTGTTTTTGAAATTATCCAGCTCCCGACAGGCGAAGTGGCATCAGTCAGGAAAGTCGCTGGTAGCGGCATTCCGGGGTTTGATACGGCAGTCGAGCGGGGGATATTGAAGTCATCGCCACTGCCCAAGAAGACCGATGGCACGGTTGAACGGAAAATTGAATTGGCGTTCTCGCTGAAGTCAAGATGAGCATTAGCGACTTGTCCCGAGCGGTCGGGGTCTGACCCCGAAATGCAGGGAGGTACCGGGGTCAGACCCCGAAGTGCCCAGCATGATGACGCCGCCGGCGGCTTCGTTCATGATTCATTCTGCGGTCAATTGAAGCAAGGGAAGCGATTGGGGCCTGACCCCGACGAGCCTTGTTTGATCAATTTTGTAAGTGCAAAAGCAGATTTCATTGTTGCGGCGAAGACTTGAGTCTTCCAGAATGTAAAGCTCAGTGAGCAAGCCAAGGTGCGCGGCGCGACGCAATGGCTTGTTGTCACACTGAACGCCTTTCTGGGGACCAGACAAATGAATTTCAAAGCAACGACCATCCTGATGCTGTGCGCCTTGCTTGCCGCGCCTTTGCAGGGCACGGCCAGCGACCGCAAGGTCGACGTCGACCTCAAGGCCGTCAAGGGCAAGCTCAATACCACATTCAATATGTCGATCGCGGCAGGCCGGGCGAACGAGGGCTTGCGCGCCGACTGGCAGCAGCAGCTGGCCGAGATCAAGCGCGATGCCGGCTTCAAGTACATCCGCATGCACGGCTTGCTGACCGACGACATGGCCGTCTACGGCGGCACCGACGCACAAGGGAACGAGCGCTACAACTTCCAGTATGTGGACGCGCTGTTCGACTACCTGCTCAGTATCGGCATCAAGCCGTTTGTCGAGCTGGGCTTCATGCCATCGGCCATGGCCAGCGGCAGCAAGACCATTTTCTGGTGGCGCGGCAACGTGACGCCGCCGCGCAGCTACGAACAATGGGGCAAGCTGATCACGGCCCTGACGGCGCATTTCACCGAACGCTACGGCGCAGCGGAAGTCGCCAGCTGGTACTTCGAAGTGTGGAACGAGCCCAACCTCGACGGCTTCTGGACCGGCACGCAGCGGAACGTGTCAAACTATTTGAGACAGTTTTTGCAATTAGTTTAGGGAGCA
>JAZKBE010000055.1:0-57094 GCA_040388805.1 Pseudomonadota bacterium | reverse complement strand
AAATACCTGCCCAGCCTGCTGGTGCGCAAGCGCTACATCGGCGACTACAACCACGCGGTCCTGTCGACCCGGGCTTCGGGCACCGGCAACAGTGCACGGTCCATGGTGTATGCCGACGGCATCCTGCTGTCGAACTACCTGGGCAACGGCGCCGGCTTCACGCCGCGCTGGGGCATGGTGACGCCGGAAGAAATCGAACGGGTCGACGTGCTGTACGGCCCCTTCTCGGCAGCGTATGCGGGCAATTCCGCCGGTGCCGTGGTGGACTATGTCACCCGCATGCCGGGCAAATTCGAGGCGCACGCCAAGCTCGTCTACGCTACGCAACAGTTCGAGCTGTACGGCACGAGCGAGCGCGGCGCCGGCAAGCAGGGCAGCGCCTCGCTGGGCGATCGCCAGGGCAAATTTGCCTGGTGGATCAATCTGAACCGGCTCGACAGCGTAGGGCAACCGCTGGGATTTGCCAACCGGCTGCTGAGCGAAGGCGTGGCGCCGGCGGCCGCTACGCCCGTCGTCAGCGGCGCCATCGCGTCCAGGAACAACAAGGGGCAGGATTGGTGGCTGCTGGGCACCACCACCAGCTATCACACCGTGCAAGACCATGCCAAGGTCAAGCTGGCCTACGACATCACGCCCACGCTGCACGCAAGCTACACGCTGGGCTGGTGGCAGAACGAAACCGCAGGCACCGTCGACAGCTATTTGCGCGATACGGCAGGGAACCCTGTGGTGGCCGGCAATGTCGTCATTGGCGGGCGCCAGTACAACCTGAACGCGCCAAGCGCGGCATTTGCCGCCAGCCGCAACGCGCTTGAACATGCGATGCACGGCCTGTCCGTCAAATCGCATGCCAAAGGCGAATTCGACTGGGAAGTGGCGGCCAGCCACTATGACTATCGTCGCGACATCCTGCGTGCTCCGGCAGGCAGTGGCGGGCGCATCACCGACATGGACGGCACCGGCTGGCACACGCTGAACCTGCGCGGCACCTGGCGTCCGCGCGGCATGGCCCAGGTCATCGATTTCGGCTACCAGCAGGATGCCTATCGCCTGCGCACGCTGGTCAGTTCCACGGGCGACTGGATCCATGGCGGCGCCGGGGCGCGCTTCTCCGCCTTCAACGGCAATACCGCCACCAAGAGCTTGTTCGTGCAGGACACCTGGACCATGTCGCCGCTGTGGAAAGCGACGCTGGGCGGCCGCTACGAACGCTGGAGCGCCTGGGGTGGCGAACTGGGCAATGCCGCGGCCATCCTCAAGTTCGGCAGCGAGCGCGACGAGTCGTATTTTTCGCCCAAGGCGGCGCTGGCTTACCAGCTCAATCCCGACTGGGTGCTGAAGGCATCGACGGGACGGGCGGTGCGCATGCCCACGGTCGGCGAGCTGTACCAGGGTTCGATCAATGGCAATGCCATCGTCAACACCGATCCGAACCTGAAGGCGGAAGCATCGTGGACGACCGAGCTGAGCGCTGAACGGACGACTTTCAACGGCTCGCTGCGCGCCACCATGTTCTTCGAGCGCACCCACGACGCCCTGTATTCGCAAGCCCTGACGGCCACCGTGTCGACAGTGCAGAATGTCGACGCGATCCGCACCAGGGGACTCGAACTGTCCTGGCAAGCGTCCGACCTGGGCATCAAGGGCCTGGACCTGAGCATCAGCGCCACCTTCACCGATTCGGTCATCGCGGCCAACCGGGGCTTTCCGGCCAGCGTGGGCAAGCAGCAGCCGCGGGTGCCGCGCTGGCGCGCCACGACGGTGGCCACGTACAAGCAAGGCGAGCGCCTGTCGTACACCCTGGGCGCGCGCTACAGCGGCGTGCAGTACGGGCAGCTCGACAACAGCGACACCAACGGTTTCAGCTACATGGGCTTCAGCAAGTTCTTCGTGGTCGATGCGCGCGTGCGCTACCGCCTGGACAGGCAATGGAGCGCGGCGCTGGGCATCGACAACCTGAACAACTACAAGTACTGGGCGTTTCACCCGTACACCCAGCGCACCGTGGTCGCCGAGCTGAAGTTCGATTTGTGAGGCACAATTGACGCTTTGACCTTACCGGGAAATTACGATGCGCATCCTCCACACCATGCTCAGGGTCGGCGACCTGCAACGCTCGATCGACTTCTACACGCGCGTGCTCGGCATGACGCTGCTGCGCACCAGCGACAATCCCGAGTACAAGTACACGCTCGCTTTCGTGGGCTACGGGCACAACCCCGAGCACGCGGAACTCGAGCTCACCTACAACTGGGGCGTGGACAAGTATGAAATGGGCAGCGCCTTCGGGCACCTGGCCATTTCAGCCGACGATATCGTGGCCGCCTGCGACGCCGTGCGCGCCAGCGGCGGCAACATCACGCGCGAGCCGGGTCCGGTCAAGGGCGGCAGCACCATGATTGCCTTCGTCACCGATCCGGATGGCTACAAGATCGAGCTGATCGAACGCAAGGATGGCGTGCGCGGCGGCGGGCTGAACGCCTGACGCAGGCGCCCAGCGCGTCCGGATGGTGCTTGAGCGCTTCGCGCAGGGTCAGCGGCGAAAATTGCTGGCGATGCCGGGTCACGAAGGCAATGACCGGGTCGGGATGCCATTTCGCGTAGTCGCGCAGGGACCAGCCGATGGCCTTGCGGATGAAAAATTCGCTTTCCGGCGCCAGCGCAAGCGCATAGCGGAACAGGCGCTCGCTGTCGGTCTGCAGGCGCCATCCCAGCTGGTGGGTCATGGCGATGCGCCGCACCCACATGCAATCGTGCGCCAGCGCGCGGTCCATCAAGGCTTGTGACTGCCCAAGGCTGGCCGGTTCCAGGCGGATGACGTCGCCAATCACGGCCGCCAGGCCGTCGACGGTTTCCCACCACGGCTGTTGCTGCGCCAGGTCGAGCAGGGAAACGACGGCGTCGGCATCGAGCGCCTTCCTGCGGTGCGCCAGCAGGTCGATGGCGGCGTACTGATACTCGCGAAACGGCATGCGCCACAGGGCCCGGGCGATGTCGAGCAAGGCTTGCTGGCCGAGGCCGGCGGTAGCTAGCGACGTCACCACTGCGCGCCGCTGCGGCGTGGGAATCCCGAGAAAGTCGAACTGCTCGCGCTGGTAGGCGCGCATCCTGGCGGACAGTTGCGGGTCCGCCAGCGCATCGAATGCTGCTTGAATTTGCGCGATGAGGTCGGAAGGATCCATGGCCGGGCTAAAAAAAATGCCTCCGAAGAGGCATGTCAAGGGAGGCTGTGTGCTTACTTGACCAGCAGGTTGTTCACCGGGATCAGGTCGGCTTCACGCAGGGAACCGGATGCCGATTTCAGGCGCAGGCCATTCATGATGGTGTCGTAACGCGCACGCGACAGGTCGCGGCGGGTCGAATACAGCTGGCGCTGTGCATTGAGCACGTCGATGTTGATGCGCACGCCAACCTGGTAACCGAGCTTGTTCGATTCCAGCGCAGATGTGCTCGACACTTCGGCCGCTTCCAGCGCGCGCACCTGGGCCAGGCCGCTGTTCACGCCCAGGAAGGCCTGGCGTGCGATCTGGGCCGCATTGCGGCGCGTGGTTTCCAGGTCGTTGCGGGCCTTGTCTTCGAGGGCGATGGTTTCACGCACGCGGCTGGTGACGGCAAAGCCGCTGAAAATAGGCACCGACCACTGCACGCCGATGGCCTTGCTGTCCGAGGTACCGGAGCTGGCGCTCTGGCCGCCCACGCGGCTCTTGCTCTGGCTGGCCACCAGGTCGAGCGTCGGATAGTGGCCGGAACGGCTCTTCTGGATTTCGCGTTTCGACGATTCGTAACTGAGCTGTGCGCTGACCACGCCGTAGTTGGCGCTTTCGGCCGACGACACCCAGGGGTCGAGCGCTGCCGGTTCCGGCGTAGCCAGGACCACGCCAGGCTTGAGCGTGGCCAGGCTGGCAGGCGCGGTGCCGATGATGGCCTGCAGCGCGCTGCGCTTGTTTTCCAGGTCGTTGATGGCGGCGAATTCCTGCGCCACGACCAGGTCGAATGCGGCCTGGGCTTCGTGGGTGTCGGTGATGGTCTGGGTGCCGACTTCGAAATTGCGCTTGGCCGAGGCCAGCTGTTCGGTGGTGGCGGTTTTCTGCGCGCGGTTCAGTTCCAGCGTGTCCTGGGCGGCCAGCACGTCGAAGTAAGCCTGCGCTACGCGGGTGATCAAGTCTTGCTGGGCCTGGGCGAACTGGGCTTCGGCGATGGCTTGCAGCAGCTTGCTTTGCTGGTAGGTTTGCCAGTTATTCCAGCGGAACAGCGGCTGGGTCAGCGACAGCGTGTGCGAGGTCACGCGGACATCGCTGCCGCCACCGGCGACGACCATCGGCAAGCCGGTGATCGGGTTGGTGACGGTGGCCCCTTCGTTCCAGGGGGAGCTGTCCGAATCATTCTTGATGGAGCTGCCCGACAGGCCGATTTGCGGCAGCAGGCCGGAGCGGCCCTGCGTCGTCCTCTCGCGGCCGGCGGCCAGCGAAGCGCGCGCGCTTGCATAGGCTGCATCATTGGCCAACGCCTGCTGGTAGACCTGGATCAGGTCTGCCGCCTGTGCATTAAGCGTAAGAAATGCGCTGGCGATCAGCACGGCGATAAGGGGTTTCTGCATTGCATTCTCCGTTGGAGTCATCAAAAAAGGTTAAGAAGTTCAGTACTTCGGCATACTGCTGTCGACCTGCACAGCCCAGGCGTGAATGCCGCCTGTGAGATTAAACGTTCGGGTAAAGCCATTCCGTTCCAGAAAGGCCGCCACTTGCATGCTGCGCGCGCCATGGTGGCAAATGCAGACAATCTCGGCCTCGTCATCGAGCTCTTCAATCCGGGCCGGAATCGTGTTCATGGCGATCTGGACCGAGCCCTCGATCTTGCAGGTCTCGAACTCCCAGTTTTCGCGCACGTCCAGCAGCAGCGGGCGCGATCGCGCGGCGTCGGCCAGCCAGGCCGCCAGTTCAGGCGCGGTCAGGTGGTTCATCGCTTAAAACGTGAAGCGCGACGGTTTGGCCGACGCCGACAGCAGCTTGACGTTGGTTTCGAAGGCCGTCGTCGTGTCGTATGCCGTTTCCGACACGCGGGTGATCAGTTGCATTTGCATGACAGGCGCCTGGCCCACGATGCAGGCAATCCGGCCGCCCACCTTGATCTGCTTGAGGAAGGCTTCCGGCAGCTGTTCCAGGCCGCCCGAGATGACGATGACGTCAAATGGCGCGCCGGAGGTCCAGCCTTCGGCGCCGTTGCCCAGCTCGACCGTGACATTGGTCACGCCGGCATTGGCCAGGTTCTTTTCGGCCAGCGCTTTCAGTTCCGGCGCAATCTCGATGCTGGTCACGTGGCGCGCGCGGTATGCCAGCAGCGCTGCCATGTAACCGGAACCGGCGCCGATTTCCAGGACATTTTCGTGCTTCTTGACGGCTACTTCCTGCAACATGCGCGCTTCGATCTTCGGCATGAGCATCGATTCACCGCCCGGCAAAGGGATTTCGGAGTCGGAAAATGCCAGGCTCGCGTACGCGGATGGCACGAACGCCTCGCGCTTGACGATGCTCAGCAGGTCCAGCACATCCTGGTCCAGGACGTTCCATGGGCGAATTTGCTGCTCGATCATGTTAAAGCGGGCTTGTTCGATATTCATCTTGTGTACTCGGTGAAAAATAATAATCCGATATTTTATCGTTGAACGGCCTCAGAACGCACATCTTAACGACAGGCGAGCTCAGAACCACGGAAATTGCGACAGTCTGCAGTTTAGAGGGAATGAAGCCCCGAAATTGCGGACCTGACGTTTTTGGCAAGTCATGCAGCGGCCATGGCCGGCGTGGTCGCCGTCGGCAGCAGGCCGTGCAACGCCATGTCGAGCAAGGCCTCGATGAATGCTTGCGGATCGAGGCCACCCTGGTTGCAAGGCCCCACGGAATGCTGCCAGGTGATCAGCATCAGCAGCGGCGCGATCATCACCTGGGTCATGACGTTGACGTCCATCGGGCGGAATTCTCCGCGCGACAGGCCGCGTTCGAACATGCTGACCATCATGGTGGTGCTGCGTTCGATGACTTCTTCCCTGTAAAAGCAGGCAAGGTCAGGGAAATTGCCCGCTTCGGCCATGACCAGCTTGATGATGCCGGACGCCTTGGTGGCCCCCAGCCGTTCCCACCAGCCGCGGATCACGCAGCGCATCAGGTCGGCGGAATGGCCTTCGAAGCTGGAAATGATGTCTTCGGCGGCGCCCAGCGCGGGCACGATATTTTCGCGCACGACGGCCTTGAACAATTCTTCCTTGTTGGTAAAGTAGAGGTACAGCGTTCCCTTCGACACGCCGGCGCGCTTGGCCACATCTTCCAGGCGCGTGGAGGCATAGCCGCGTTCGACGAACAGGTCGAGGGCGGCGGCAAGCAGTTCTTGCGGGCGCGCATCCTTGCGGCGCTCCCAGCGGGGTTTCATCTCAAAAGGGCATTGCATTGCTTAAATCCGGTAACTTACTTGCGAGTCATTAATATAGACCTGTGGTAGGAAACCGTCAAGCAAGGGCGGAATGGCCGCGCCGTAACGGCCCTTGACTTTGAACGGCACGCGCACAATAGTAAATCCACCCCATTGCGCATGATTCCGGACGACCATGAAAAGCCTTGTGTATGCGACATGCCTGGTGCTGGCCACCTGCCTGATGGACGCACGCTGCGAAACCTTCAAGGTCGGCTTCTACAATTATCCCCCCATGATGATCGAGAGCGGGCAGACGGGCATTTATCAGGAGCTCCTGGACGAGCTGGGCAAGATGACCGGCCATCGCTTCCAGGTCCAGTACTTTCCCTACGCGCGCCTGGCCCATAAATTCGACCTGGGGCAGATTGATCTCGAACCCGGCGTATTTCCCGGCTGGGTAAAGCAGCAAAAAGTTCCGGGCATGTTTTCCGTACCGTTCGGCAAAGTGGTCGACACACTCGTGTTCGCCCCGGGCAAACATTTTCACGTGAACACGCCCAGGGACTTGAGTGGCCGGACCCTGGGCCTGGTCAGGGGCTATATCTATCCGGACTTGCGCGAACTGTTTGACAGTGGTGTCGTGCATCGCGCCGACGCCGTGAGCGAGACCCAGCTCCTGGCCATGCTCGCTGCCGGGCGGATGGACCAGATCCTGATCAACAAGGCGGTCGCCCAATACAGCATTGTCCAGGTGCCCAAGTACCGTGATTTCGTCGTCGGCGACGTCGTGGGCGCGTTTGACGTGTCGATCCGCGTCCATCCCAGCAAGAAAGCCTTGTTGCCGGCACTGGACGACGCCATCCTCGCCATGAAACGCTCGGGCGCCATCGCCAGGATCTACTCCAAGTACGGCGTGAGCCTCTGAAAGACCTGGCGTCGTCTCACGCCCTTGCGAGCAGGACAGGGATTTCCTTGAAGGTCGGCGTATTCGAACCGCGCGCCAGCAAGTCCGGCGACACCAGCGGCGTCAGTTCGGGGAAGTAGCCGAACACGTCGTCGCCTTCGATGGCGTAGCTCACCAGGCGGAAACCCCTGACGCAGCGTTCGATGCCGTCATGCGCGGCGGCACGGATATCGACCAGGTCGCCGTCAGCGAAGCCGAGCCGGGTCAGCGCCGCAGGGCCGATGAACAGGATCTTGCGCTCGTCATAGATGCCGCGATAGCGGTCGATCTCGCCCTTCGGGTCGCGGTACACGGTGGTGTTGTACTGGCGATGCGCACGGATGGTCGCCAGGCACAGGACCTGGTCGCCATGGCGTGCTTTGGCGCGCGACATGATGGTCTCCTGCGGCAGCGGATGGGTCATGAAACGCGCTTTCCCGCCTTCCGTGTGCCACACGCGCGCGCTGGCCGTGTTCGGCAGCCGGAAACCCCGTTCGCGCCGGATATTCTCGTTGTAATTGGCAAAGCCATCCACCACCCCTTGCGCGACCTGCTCGATCAGTCCGCGCGTCAGGTCATAGTTGCTGCCCATGCCTTGCCAGTCGATGGCCGATTGCGGCATGGCATGGCGCGCCAGTTCGCTGACGATGAACGCTTCCGAACGCAATGCCGTGCTGGCCGGGTTGTTGCGCCCTTCCGATGCATGCACTACGCTGGCCGTGTCTTCCACGCTGACAAACTGCGGTCCGCCGGCCTGCTCGTCGCGCTCGGTGCGGCCCAGGCAAGGCAGCAGCAGGCCCAGCGCGCCCGGATGCAGGTGGGTGCGGTTCAATGTGGTGGCGATGTGTACCGTCAGGCGCGTCCTGGTCAGCGCGTCGAGCACGCGCGGGCTGTCAGGACCGGCGACGGCAAAATTGCCGCCCAGGCCGATGAAGGCATGCACGGTCCCATCCAGCAAGCCATTGATGGTGCCGATGGCGTCCAGGCCATGCCTGGCCGGCGGCGCAAAGCCGAACACGCGTGCTATCCCGGCCAGCCATTCCGGCTTGGGCCGGTTGGTCACGCCCATGGTGCGGTCGCCCTGCACATTGGAATGCCCGCGCACCGGCATCAGGCCCGCGCCCGGCTTGCCGACATTGCCGCGCAAGAGCATCAGGTTGACCAGCATCTGGATCGTTTCGATCGCGTATTCGTGCTGGGTCAGTCCCATGCACCAGGTTGCCATGGTGGCCCCGGATTCGGCATAGATCCGGGCCGCTTCGACCAGTTGCGCGCGCGTCAGCCCGCTCGCTTCGACGATCTGTTCCCATGGCTGGGCGCGCACCTGGGCTGCAAGGGCGGCAAAGCCATGCGTATGCTGTGCGATAAAGTCGTGATCGAGCACGGCGCCCGCTGCATCTTCAAATTCGAGCACAGCCTTGATCATGCCCGTCAGGGCCGCCAGGTCGCCGCCCAGGCGAACCTGGAAATACGCATCTGCAAGCTCGGTACCGCGCCCGCCCAGCAATTCCGTCGGCGACTGCGGATCGATAAATTGTTCCAGGCCACGTTCGCGCAGCGGATTGAAGACGACGATCTTGCAACCGAGCAGTTTCGCTTCGCGCAGGTCGCCCAGCATGCGCGGATGGTTCGATGCCGGATTCTGTCCGAAGATGAAGATTGCTTCAGCGTGCTCGAAGTCTTCGCGTCCCACCGTTGCCTTGCCCACGCCAAGCGACACGCGCAGCGCATCGCCGGACGATTCGTGGCAATAGTTTGACGAATCGGGCAGGTTGTTGGTGCCGAATGCACGGGCAAACAATTGATAGGGAAACGCCGCTTCGTTGCTGCTGCGGCCGGACACATAGAAGGCGGCGCGGTCCGGATGGTCCAGGCCTTGCAGCGCCGTGCCGGCCAGTGCAAACGCATCGGCCCAGCCGATTTCACGGTAGCTGTCGCTGGCCGCGTCGTAGCGCATGGGCGACGTAATCCGGCCCAGCGCTTCCAGTTCGGCATTGTCTTTCGCCCGCAGCGAAGTCAGCGTATTGGCCAGGAAAAACGCCGGTGTCGCGCGGCGGCTGCTGCCTTCGTGCGCGATGGCCCATGCACCCTGTTCGCAGAAATCGACCGACTTGCTGGTCGGCGAATCGGGATAGGCGCAGCCGGGACAATCGACGCCTTGCGGCTGGTTCAGGCGGGTCAGCGTCGACAAGGCAGGCAGCGCGCCATTGGCACGCAAGGCCTTGACCGTGCCGTTCAATGATCCCCAGCCACCTGCCGGCTTGTCGTACGCGCGGATCGGAATGTATTTGGCTGCCATGGCTATGCTCCTTCGGAAAGACGCTATTGTGCCGCAACGCCGGAAGGCAGTCGCGATTTCCACTCCTTGATCATTGTCGGGTCCGCCAGCGCGCGCCGATCATAAGCTGTTGAAGCTGTACCGCCGGTCCGGTCCGGACCGCGCTTTCGACTCAACTGGAGGAAATCATGAGGCCGATAAATGTAAGGCACCTGCTGCTCGCGATGATCACGCTCACGCCGCTCGCGGCGCACGCCCAGCAACTGTACCAGCTGCATAACGATGGCTGGATCTGGCGTTTCACCGGCACCCCGTGCAGCGGCGAATCCTGCCCTGGCTGGGAACGGCTGGACAATAATCCGAAGACCCGGCAACTCGAGGCCGCCGGGGCGCAGCTCTACCAGCTCCACAACGATGGCTGGATCTGGAAATATACCGGCACGCCTTGCAGCGGCAATTTCTGTCCCGGCTGGCAGCGGCTGGACAACAATCTCAAGACGCGCTCGCTCGCCTCAGGCTGGGGCAACCTTTACCAGCTGCATAACGATGGCTGGATCTGGCGCTATACCGGCACGCCATGCACGGGCAACTCCTGCCCCGGCTGGCAAAGGCTGGACAACAACCTGAAGACGGTCGATATCGCGGCGGCGGCCAACCGCCTGTACCAGCTGCACAATGATGGCTGGATCTGGCGCTACACCGGCACCCCGTGCACGGGCAATTCCTGCCCCGGCTGGGAGCGCCTGGACAACAATCCGAAAACGCGCGCCATCGAGGCCGGCAATTACAACCTCTACCAGTTGCACAACGATGGCTGGATCTGGAAATATACGGGCACGCCGTGCAACGGCAATTCCTGCCCGGGCTGGCTACGGCTGGACAACAATCCCAAGACCGTGGCCATCGTCGCGGTGGAGGAAAACCTGTACCAGCTGCATAACGATGGCTGGATCTGGAAATATACGGGCACGCCCTGCACGGGCGACTTCTGTCCCGGCTGGCAACGGCTGGACAACAATCCGAGAACCATCGCCATCGAGGGCACAGGCAACAGCCTGTACCAGATTCACAATAATGGCTGGATCTGGCGCTATACGGGCACGCCCTGCAACGGCAATTCCTGCCCGGGCTGGCAACGGCTGGACAACAATCTCAAAAGCAAGGCGCTCAAGGCAGGCAAGCCCTAGCTGATCCAGCGGCGCTGCGCGGAACAGATCAGCATATCCGATACAATTCCTTGTCCCCGCCAGCGCCCGAAATTAGTATATCGTCATAGGTTGGCAGCGCAGCTGCCACCTGTAAATACCTATGACTGGAACTGATTGATGCGCCTGACCCTGGCCGCCGCAGCGCTGCTGATTTCCCACCTTGCCGCCCATGCGCAAGCTGATCGCGCCCGCACCGACCAGGTGGAAGTGCGCCTGCTCGCCGAATCGGCCACCGTCAGCCCCGGCCAGACCGTCTACCTGGGCCTGGAACAAAAGATCATTCCGCACTGGCACACCTACTGGAAAAATCCGGGCGACTCCGGCACCAGCACCAGCATCGCCTGGACGCTGCCGGCCGGCGTAACGGCCAGTTCCATCCTCTGGCCGGCGCCAAGCCGTTTTGCGATCGGGCCCATCACCAACTACGGCTACGCCAAGCAGGTGGTCCTGCTCACAAAACTGACGGTGCCCGCGTCGCAGGCCGTCGGCAGTCAGGTCCCCATCGAAGCGAAGGCCAGCTGGCTGGTATGCGAGGAAAGCTGCATCCCGCAGGACGCAACGCTCAAGCTCACGCTGACGGTTGCCGCGCAAGCGGGCGCTGGCGGCGCCGATGCGCTGCTGATCGGCGCCGCCCTGAAACAACTTCCACAAACCGTGTCCTGGCCTGCGGTGTACAAACGTGCCGATGGCAAGCTCACTGCGCGGCTCGACCTGCCGGCCGGGATCGAGATGGGAGAAAACGCGCTCAAATTCTATCCTGCCGAATGGGGCACGATCGCGCACAACGCGGCGCAGGTCTTCTCCCTGGAAAAGGGCCAACTGGTCATCGCCCTGACGCCCGGCGAAGCGCCACCCGCCGCCGGTTCACCGGTGCGCGGCGTGCTGGTCCTCGAAGACATGGCGGGCGCCATTGTGCAAGCCTACGAACTGGACGCCCCCGCCATGCCGGCGCCCAAGGACGACGCACTGTCCATCTGGCACGCCCTGCTGCTCGCCTTCGCCGGCGGCATCGTGCTGAACCTGATGCCCTGCGTGTTCCCGGTGCTGTCGATCAAGGCGCTGTCCCTGTTCAAATATTCGGACCTGAGCGCGGCGCAGAAGCGCCTGCAGGGAATGGCCTACACGGCCGGCGTGCTGGCCAGCTTCAGCGTGCTGGCGCTGGCCCTGGTCGCCATGAAAAACCTGGGGGCCCAGGTCGGCTGGGGCTTCCAGTTCCAGTCGCCCTACTTTGTGCTGGGCGTGGCCTACCTGATCTTCGTGGTGGGCCTCTCCCTGTCCGGCGTATTCGCGTTGGGCGGTCCCGCCAACCTGGGCGCCGGCCTGGCGGACAAGCAGGGCTACAGCGGCAGCTTTTTCACCGGCGTGCTGGCCACCATCGTGGCGACGCCCTGCACGGCGCCCTTCATG
Organism: Pseudomonadota bacterium; assembly: GCA_040388805.1. Taxonomy (GTDB): domain Bacteria; phylum Pseudomonadota; class Gammaproteobacteria; order Burkholderiales; family Burkholderiaceae_D; genus Telluria_A. The sequence continues at coordinate 44,853 of JAZKBE010000055.1, read as the reverse complement.
GGCGCGGCGCTCGGCTTTGCGCTGGCCCAGCCTTCACTGGTCCTGTGGCTGGTCTTCCTTGCCTTGGGGTTCGGCCTGGCGCTTCCCTACCTGCTGGTCAGCGCATGGCCGGCCCTGCACGCGCTGCTGCCCAGGCCCGGCCTGTGGATGGAACGCTTCAAACAGGCGCTGGCCTTTCCCATGTACGGCACGGCGGTGTGGCTGGTGTGGGTGCTGGCGCAGCAGTCAGGCGTGAACGCGGTGCCGCTGGCGCTTGGCGGCATGATCGCACTGGCGCTGATCGCCTGGATCTACGACAGCACGCGCAATGCCGGCAAGCGCGTGCTGGTCAACTGCCTGCTGCTGGCCGGCGTCGCCGCCACCGTGGGCATCAGCTACAAGACGCTCCAGGCGCCGGCTGCCGTAGCGCAGGCATACGCGCCGTCCACGCTGGCCGCCTTGCGCGAACAGGGCAAGCCGGTCTTCGTCAACCTGACGGCGGCGTGGTGCATTACCTGCCTGGTCAACGAACGGGTGGCGCTGGACCGCCCGGCGTTCAGGGACTTGCTCAAGGCCGAAAACATCACCTACCTGAAAGGCGACTGGACAAACCAGGATCCCCAGGTCAGCGCCCTGCTCAAGGAACACGGCCGCAGTGGCGTACCGCTTTATTTGTTCTATCCCGCAGGCGCCGGTTCGAAGGCAGTCATCCTGCCGCAGATCCTCACGCATGACATCGTCCGCTCGGCAATGCAGTCCGCACGCGCCGGGTCCTCTCACCCTTGAAGGAGAAACAGCAATGGCGACAACCCTGAAACTCGTGGCAATGGCACTGGCACTGACTGCCGCGTCGGCAGCAATGGCGGATGCCGAAATCAACAAGCCCGCACCGGCCTTCGTCGGCGTGGGCGCCGACGGCAAGCCGCTTCGCCTCGACAGCTTCAAAGGCAAGACCGTGGTGCTGGAATGGACCAACCACGAGTGCCCCTTCGTGAAGAAGCACTACGAGAGCGGCAATATCCCGTCGCTGCAGAAGGATGCCGCCGACAAGGGCGTGGTGTGGCTGCAGGTGGTATCGTCGGCCCAGGGCAAGCAGGGCTACGTCGACGGCGCCACCGCCCAGAAACTCAATGGCGCGCGCAAGGCCGCGCCTAGCGGCACCGTACTCGATCCGGAAGGCGCGATCGGCAAGCTGTATGGCGCCCAGACCACGCCGCACATCTTCATCGTCAATGCCGATGGAAAGCTGGTCTACAAGGGCGGCATCGACAGCATCGCCACCAACAAGGTGGAAGACCTGTCGAAGGCGGAACCCTATGTGGTGAACGCGCTCAATGCCATCAAGGCTGGCAAGGCGGTGGAGAAGGCCAGCACCAAGCCGTACGGCTGCTCGGTCAAGTACGCGGGCTGATTGATGACGACGTGATATCTTTCCGGTTTCCTTCATCGCGAAAGATCTCATGTCCTATCCTTACCTGAGCGACCTGGTCAAAGCCCTCACCGGCCTTGACCTGCCGCTCCCGATTGCCATGTTCGGCCTGATGGTGGCCGGCGCCCTGCTGGCCGGCGCCAGCATCCTCACCAAGGAACTGCGCCGCATGCATGGACGCGGGCAGCTTGGACTGGCAAGGCGCAAGGATGGCGTGACGGCGCTGCCGCAGGACGTGGTGCCGAACCTGACCATGGTCGTCATGATCGCCGGCGTGATCGGCGCACGCGTGTTTCACATCCTCGAGCACAGCGACAGCTTCATGGCCGCGCCCTGGGACATGATCTTCAGCCGTTCGGGCCTGTCCGTGTTCGGCGGCCTGATCTTCGGCACCATCGCCGGCCTGGTTTTCATCCGCCGCTGGCAACTGCCGGTGCGCCCCGTGCTCGATGCGGCGGCGCCGGCCATGATGCTGGGCTACGCCATCGGCCGCATCGGCTGCCAGGTTTCCGGCGACGGCGACTGGGGCACGGCCGCCAACATGGCCCTAAAACCCGACTGGCTGCCCACCTGGTTCTGGGCCCAGACCTACACCGGCAATATCTATGGCGAAGTGATCGCCGCGCCGGGCGTGTATCCGACCTCGGTGTATGAAACGGTCATGGCGCTGGCCTGCTTCGGCGTGCTGTGGGCGATCCGCAAGCATCCGTTCAAGGCCGGCTGGCTATTCTCGATGTATTTGCTGATGGCGGGGCTGGAACGGCTGCTGATCGAACAGATCCGCGTCAATCCGGTGCTCGAACTTGGTATGCTGCGCGCCACCCAGGCCGAGATGATTGCAGTGGGAATGGCGGCGTGCGGGCTGGCCGGCATGGCGCTGCTGGGGCGCCGCAAACAAAAACACCCCGGGAGCGCGGACCTGGGTCCGGCTGCCGGGGTGCGACACTAGCTACCGCGTATTACATCTTGCGGCACATCGTCCAGTTCGTGACGATGACGGTTTCGTCGTACACCTGGTTGGCTGGAGCGCCGACGATAGGCGCCAGGTTGGCCGCGCCGGTCGCGCCACGGGCATTGCCCTGGCCGTTACCGATGTTGCTCGCTGGCAGAGGACCGTCGATCGAGGTGTCCACGCCGGCTGCCTGCTTGGTGGTCAGGTTCGACGCGCAGACCGCTGGGCCAGGCATGCCATACACGCCGTTGGCCACGCCGATGAAGCCGCCAGTACCTGCACGCGGCAGGTTGGCCTGAACTGCCGTTGCGGCAGGATCACCACTGGCCAGACCAGCTGCGCGCAGTGCACGCCACATGGCGCCCTGCTCGCCGCCATTGGTGAACGCCTGGCCCGGCGTTATGCCCAGCGCACCGTTGGCGTTGCCGCCGAGTGCGCCGGCCCAGCCGCGGGCGGTCATGGTTGGTGCCGTTTCATCGCCAGGCAAGGCCCGGTAGCGGTCGACATAGCCGTTGAATGCGGCGGCAACGCCATTCATGTCGCCGACCACCGATTTGATACGCGCATTCTCGATCATCTCCTGACCTTTCAGCACGCCGCCAAGCAGCAGGCCGATGATGACCAGGACGATGGCGATTTCGACCAGCGTGAAGCCGGCCTGTTTGCGCGACATGGGGGTAATGTAATTCATTCAATATGCTCCAGTAGTAGAAATCGGGAATTTGTCACTCAGGATCGAAAGTTACCACAGCGCAATTCGCACGACACCTGTCTAAATTCCTTACACGTTGCCGTGCGGCCACACTTTAACGGGGCGCGGCCAGGCAAATGACGTGAAAGCACAGGGGGCTGCCCTCCGGCTGGCTGACGAACAGTTCGCCGCCCTGGGATTCCATGATGTGGCGGGCCTGGTACAGGCCGACGCCCAGTCCGGTCGGAGCGCTGCTCCAGAACGGCTCGAACAGGCGTTCCAGTGCCGGCACCGGCGGCGCGGCCGGCGCCTGCAGGGTAATTTCGGTCATGCCGGAGCGCTCGCGGATGGCAATTTCCACGCACAGGCCGGCAATATTGTCGCGCATGCCAAGGTCGAGGTAATTCTTCAGGATGTTGTCGAGCACGGTTTCAAGGGCACTGCCGGCCAGCACCACCTCGGCGTCGCCATCGATGGTATGGGCCAGGCCATACAAGCCGCACAATTGCTGCAGCAGCGGACGCAGCGCCACGCGCTCGGCGGTGTCCACCGGCGCCACGCCCACGGTCAGCGTGCGCACGATGCGGTCGGCGCGGTGGCGGATCAGCGGGGTGGCCATGCGCAGGTAGTTGAGCACGTTCTGCTCCTTGCCTTGCGGGACGGACGCCAGCTGGTCGGCCATCAGCTGGATGAACTGGGCGATGTTTTTCATGTCGTGCTGCAGGAACAGGTTCAGGCGCGACATGTGCGACAGCGCCGCATCGGTGGTGCCGGCCTTGATCAGCATGTCCATGCGCAGCAACAGCAAAAAGGTTTCGATCAGCGTCTCTTCAAAATAGCGCGCTTCGCCGCGCCCTTCGTGCTGATAAAAGGTGACGGCCACGCTCATTTCCCCGACCGTGATCTCGCGCAGGGTGCTGCGACCCTTGGCCACGCCGCCATGGCCTTGCGCCACCACCCCGAACCAGTCCAGGCGCCAGGCCAGGCCGCGCAGGCCGGACTTGGCCAGCAGGGTCCAGGCACCGCCCAGGAAGGAAGGCGCGTCGAAGGCATGCTGTTCATTCAGGCGGATCAAGGCCAGGTTGACGCGCCCGGCCTTGCGCGCCTTGTACCACAGCGCCGCCATCACCGAGCCGATGGTCACGCCCACCAGGATCAGGTACAGGTACACCTGTTCAATCATCGCGTTCGATCCCGAATTTCTTCATGAAGTAGTACACGTTTTCACGCTTGACGCCCAGCCGCTTGGCAGCCTGGAACACATTGAAGCCGGTCTCCTTGAGGATCTGGCGCACCAGGCGCTCCTCGGCGTCCGAGCGGATGCCCTTGAGCCCTTCCCCGGCCTGGGCATTGACGGCGATGCGGGTGATGCCTTCCAGGCTCAGTTCCTGCTCCTTTTGCAGGAACAGCGAAGCGCGCGTGATCGAGCGCAGGATCGCGTCGTAGGCGACCGGCTTGGCCAGGAAATCGAAGGCGCCCTCGCGGATCGCCGCCAGCGCCGCCGCTTCCTGGTCCTGCCCGGTCAGCACGATCACCTTGGCGGTCATGATCTCGGCCTGGATTTCCTTGAGCGTGGCGATCCCTTCGCTCATGTCGTGCGAGGCCGGCGGCAGGCCGAAGTCGAGGATGACGATGCGGATCGCCGGATGGGCGCGCAGCAGCGCCATGGCCGTCGTGCGCCGGTCCGCTTCGCTGACCTTGAAGTCGTTCAGTTCCAGCAGCCCGCGCAGCATGGTGCGCAGGGCCGGATCGTCTTCCACCAGCAGGATCTCGACCGGCGTGCTCATCGCTTCTCCATTTGCCGCAGCCGCTCCAGCAGGAAGCGGCGTTCCTGGGGATCGCTGACCTGGCCGCTGGCGATCAGGCCGCCCAGCAGAATTTTCGCGCTCTCGATCTGGTTCATGTCTTCCAGTATGAATATTTCCATTTGCCGGGCCCAGTCGGGCACACCGGGGCCGCTGGCCTGGCGCCGGATCGCGCTGGCATAGCGCCGCGCCAGCGGCAGGTCATGCAATTCGTGCTTGGCGGCGATGGCGGCATACGCCATCGACGGCCAGCGGTGCTCGGGATCGAGCCAGAAGCGCTGGTGGATAAATTCGAGCATCTGGCGTTTTTTCGCCGGATCGCCGACGGCCGCGTACACATGGCTGGCCGCGCGCAGCGGGTATTGCGCGCGCGGATCGAGGTCGGAAATCCGGGTCAGCCATTGTTCCAGGTTGTCGTAATCCAGCTTGCCGTAGCCGCGCCCCTGGTCGGCCCCCTGGACGTGGAACATCAAGACCCTGGACAGGGCGATCGGCTCGCCGAGCGCCGACAGGCGCAGCAGGGCCAGCGCGGGCGGCGCTTCCAGCAGCACCGTGGCCGCGGGCGGCGGCGGCGACCAGCGCTGCCACGCCACTTGCAAGGCCAGCGCCAGCACCAGCAGCGCCGGGATGGCGCGCGGAACGATGGAGAGCGAACGCTGGCCCATCAGATATTCTTGCGGTACAGGTCGAACAGGGCCGCGCCGCCGATCACGCCCATGCACAGCACGGTCTGGACCAGGATGGCCGGCAGCTCGGCCGCGCTGCCGCTGTGGTACACCAGCCAGTCGGTGCGGGTGAACTGGTCCAGGCGCGGCAGCAGCGCGCCCACCACGTCGAACACGGCCTTGATGACGTGCTGCGACCACAGCCCATCGTCCAGTTGCGACTTGCCCAGCGCCTGGAAAGCGGCGATCGAACGGGCGGCGAAGTAGAACGCCATGGCGGCGCTGAGCGCGGCCATCACGTTCCTGAAGCTGAGCACGCACAGCAGGCTGAAGCCGGCCACAATCCACAATTCGCACAGCAGCGACACTGTCCACAGGGCCGCCTGCAGCGGCGGCGCGAACAGCAGCACCAGCAGCCCGAACAGCAGGGCCGGCAGCAGCGCGATGGCGCCGTAGCCGAGCAGCTTGCCGGCCAGGTAGGCCGCGCGCGGCAGGGCCATGGCCAGCACCAGTTCCAGTCCCTTGTCGGCAAATTCACGCGCCATGCTGGTGACGACGAAGGTGGCAAGGATGAAGACCGCGGCCAGGCGCGCGAAGGCGGCCACCAGCGCGGCCTGGATCGGCAGGCTTTCGGTGAGCGCGAGGCTGGCCACGAACCCGCCCATGCCCACCGCCAGCAGCGCGACCGCCACGATCAGCCACACCAGGCGGTTGCGCAGCGCTTCAAGGACGGTGTAATAGGCGATGGCGCCCGTTTGTTTCAGCATGGTCAGGCCGACGGTGGAGTTAAACAGAAGGAAGTGTCGCACATTTGGGGTGGGGCGCGGGGTGAGTTTCCTGCTAGAATCCCAGAACAAACGGTGCCATGGAGCATAACAGCATGCGAAAACAGTCACCAGTGCGCAAGCCTGGTTTTACACTGATTGAAATGGCAATCGTCCTGGTCATCATCGGCCTGGCCGCCGCCATGCTGCTCACGGCCGGCAGCGCCATGCTCGACAACCAGCGCCGCAAGGCCGTGCGCGCGCAACTCGATACGCTCGACAACGCCATGGCGCAATTTGTCGCCGTCAACAAGCGCCTGCCCTGTCCCGCCGACGGCCACCTGCCGGTCGTCTCGCCGACCCTGGGCGTGGAAGTGGTCGATGCGGGCGGCACCTGCAACGCCGCCGCCATCCCGAACGGCATCCTGCCGTGGGTGACGCTGGGCCTGTCGCGCGCCGATATCGTCGATCCATGGGGCGGCTACATGACCTATCGCGTCGATCCCGCGCTGGCCGCGGCTGCGCCCCAGCCCTTGCTGATGAATATGAGCAATTGCGATCCTTCCGCCACCGGCGCCGCCGGGGCCGGCGGCATCTGCATTACACCGGCGCCGCCGTGCACGGGCACTGCCGGCTGTACCTCGCCGGCCAGCTTCCTGGCCAACAAGGGCATCGATATCTGGGATGGACAAAACGGCGCGGCCGGCTTTGCCGCGCGCCAGAACAACCGCATTCTCGGCACCGGCGCCGCCTACGTCATCATTTCGCACGGGCCAAACGGGCTGGGCGCGTACAACACCAGCGCGGTGCTGCAGAATGGCGACGGCATCGCGATCAAGCTGGAAACGACGAACCGCAACAACACCCCCATGTCGTTTCCGGCAACCCAGGCCAGCGTCATCCTCGACGCGCCGCTGAACGACAATCTGTCGCTTGAAGCGACACCGCCCGGACCGCCGCCGCCGCCGACCAGGGAATTCTATTTCGACGACTACCTCAGCCATCCGACCATCATGACGGTGCTGAACAAGGCCAATCTTGGTCCGCGCGCCCATTAAGCCCCAGCGCGGCGGCATGCTGGTCGCCGCCATCTGCACCCTGGTGGTGATCGGCCTGATGGTGTTCGCCAGCTACGCCATGAACGAGTCGCAGCGCAAGCTCGCCCTCGATACGGCAGTCGAACCGCAACTGGACCGCATCGAAGCCGCGCTGGCCGCTTTCGTGGCCGTGCACCGGCGCTTGCCCTGCCCGGCGCAAGCGGGCACGCCTGGCCGCGAGTCGACCGCCGCCGGCGCCTGCAGTCCCGGCAATCAGCAAAACGGGCTGCTACCGTGGCTGGACCTGGGAATACCCCGATCCGACACCATCGATCCCTGGCTGCGCCCTATCAGCTACCGGGTCTCCCCTGCGATGGCCAGCAGCGTGCTGAACCTGATGAACATGAGCTGGTGCGACAGCGCCGGCGACAAGACCACGTCGACCGGCGCGTCCATGGCCTGCACCTCGTCCTGCACCGGCAACGCGTGCATGCATCCGTCGAATTTCTTGTATGGCAAGGGCCTGCAGGTGCAGGACGCCAGCGCGGCCTGGCTGAACCAGGCATCGCCGACCTGGAACGGGGTGGCGGCAACGATCCCTGCCGCCACGGGGGCGGCCTACGTGCTGGTCTCGCACGGGCCCAATGGCGTCGGCGAGGGCTTCAATGGCATCGGCGTGGCCCTGACGGGCGCCACCATCTTCACCGATACCGCGCGCTCCGCCACTTTCGACGACGTGCTGCGCCATCCAACCATCAGCACCGTGCTGTCCCGGGCCAGCCTGGGCGACCGCACGCCGCACTAATCTGCTTTTTTGCGGCCCGGCGTGACCAGGATGCCCGACTGGTAGCCTTCCAGGACTTTGCCGGTCACCGCATCGATCCGCTGCCCCGGCTTGACCAGCACCACCTTGCCCGAGCGGAGCGTAACCGTGACCAGGCCACGGCCGCTGTCCGGCCCGAGCCGCACGCCGTCGATCAGCCTGCCGTCGGCGCTGCGCGGCACGGAACCGATCCACGTGGTGGCGCGCCCCTTGCCGCTGCGGCGCACGGTGCCATTGACTTCGATAATCTGTTCGCCCGCGAGCGGCTCGCGCACGTCCGGCGCGGGCGCCGCCGGCGACGCGCCACTGGCCGGCAGGACGCCGTTGCGCTGGCGCTCCAGCGCAGCCCGTTCGGCCGGGGTGGTAAACAGGCGCCCCACTTCCTGGGCGCTGGCGCCGGCGGCCAGGCCCGCGGCCAGCAGCAGCATGCAAGCGCGCTTCATTGCACCACTCCTTCCGGCGCCACGACGGTCGGCGGGCCGATGGTCAGCCAGTACAGCGTGCAGCTCGCTCCCAGCAGGCGCGGTGCGGTTTCCGTTTGCGGTTCTTCGGCCAGCACATCGCATTCCTTGACGCTGAAAAAGCCCGCCTGCTTCAGGTCGCGCATGATATTGACCAGGTCCAGCTCGTGCAGCATCTTCATCTTGAACTGCACTGCCGTCGAATGCAGCTCCAGCTCGGGCCCCAGCAAGGCGGCGTCGACGGCGACGATCTGCTGCGGTTCGAAGTTGTATTCGATCAGCAGCAGGCGGTGGCGCTTCTGGATGTCGCGGATCGCTTCGAGCATCGCGAGGCGGTTCTCGGGGCCGAAAAAGCCGCGTGCGCGCAGTTGTTCGAACTTGGGCAGGAAGTCGCGAATTTCGATGCGTTCGGCCTCGGCCTGGTTCAGGCGGTCGCGCGCCGCGCTTTGCTTCTGCGCCGCGCCCATGGTGTCCGGCTTGGTCCGAAACAGCACGAAGCGCCCGGCGCCCACCATCAGCACGCTGATCAACAGGCAGACCAGGAAAACATTGGCGGACTTGCGGATGTAGGGCCAGCCCTGGCGGCGGAACGAGTAAGCCTCGATCACGACCTTGGGTTTGGCGGCGGCCGGCTTGGGGCCGGCGGGGGCGGTGGATTTGGCTTCCATTAAGGCTTCCAGGTCACTTTGATGGCAAACAGCGCCTTGACCGTGTCGTCCGTCGCGCCGGCGATATTTTCCAGCCTGACGGACGGGCGGGTATCGATCGGCTGGGTGGTCACTTCCGCGCGCACGCCCGGATCGCGGTTCAGCTGCGCGGCAAGCTGGTTGACGCTGTCGATGGCGGCCCGGTAGTCGCCCTTGAACGGAATGATCTCGCCTTCCAGCAGCACCACCTGGCCGGTCTTGTCGGGAATGCCCAGTTGCCCCGGCGGCGGCGGAAAGTCGCCCGGCGGTGGCGGCACGGCAGCTGCGGCCGGATCGGCCGGCGCGGCCAGCACGGACGGTTCCACCGCCTGCCAGTTCACGCGCGTGATGCGCAGCTGCGGCAGCCGGTTCAGCACCGTGCTGATGGCGGCCATCTGCATCGTCGGCAGCGGCACGTTCTGGCTGATCATGGTCTCGATATCGACCACCGACTTCATGTTGTGCGGCGTGACCACGGTGGCCGGCATGTCCTTGACGATGGCGCGGTAGCGGCTGTCGGTGGCGACCGCCTCCAGTTCCATGCGCTCGGCCTCGCGCCGCATGTCGAGAATGGCCATGACGTCCATCGCGGTCCAGGCCAGGGCGCCGATCAGCACCGCGCCGCTGAACCAGTGCAGGGCGGTGCGGGTCTGCAGCAGCTGGTAGAAATGGCGCTGGTCGCGCAGCGGAAAATGGCTCTCCACGCGGCTGCTTGCCAGCAGCGTCAGGTACAGGGGATTGCATTCGGCGGTGGTGTCGAACTGGCCGGCGCCAAGGGCGGCGCGCGCCTGCTCGATGCTCATCGCGCGGTAGCTCATGTCGGCGTTGTCCTGCAGTTCGCCCTGCAGGCCGGCCAGGTTTTCCGCGTTGGCCAGCACCACCACGTGCACCTTGGCGCCGCGCATCATCAGGCGCGAGCTGACCATGAACTGGCGCGTCTTGTTGGTCTCGATGCGGAAGGCTTCGGCCAGGCGTTCCGGCGCGTGGTCGAACAGCGGGGTCAGGCGCGAGAAGCGCAGCTGGCCATCCTGGAAAAAGCTCTGGCGCAGGCCGCTCGACTGGTGGGTCACCAGCAGCACGGAGCCGCCGTCGAGCTTGAGCCGGTCGAACAGCAGCTGGCCGAGCGAGGCCAGCGAATAGATGCCCACCAGCGGCACCTGGCGCGTCTGCATCACGGCCAGCCAGGCCCTGGGCAGCTCGGGGTTGGTCAGCGCGTTGAACAGCAGGCGGTCGTCCTTGCGGCCTTCCTTGTCGCGCCCCTGCAGTTCGGCGTGGCGGAACGGCGTGTCGCGGTACAGCTGCGACAGGCGCCGTTCAATCAGGGCCTTGCGCGCGCGCGCGCCCACGTGAGGCGCGGTGTCGCGCTGAAAATCCTCTTCGATGACGTCGACCACCAGGTAGGCCGGCACGGCATCGTACTGCAGCAGCATCTCGGAAAAGCGCGCGCGGCCGGCATCGTCGTTGTCGTAACTGGCCAGGCGTGACAGTTCCTTGCCTTGCCAGGCATAGGCAACCATTTCTTGATTGGTCAGGTAAAAAAGCTGCTTGCTCAAGTTCGCCCTCAGGTCTTGATTTTGCTGATGGTGTCGTAGATCGGTCCCAGCACCGACAGCATGATCCAGCCCAGCAGCAGGCCCAGGACCACCGTCATGACCGGTTCGATCAGCGCCTGCACGCGCTCGATCATGTCTTCGATATCGCGATTATAAAAGTAGGCGACGTTGCGCAGGGCATTATCGAGCGCGCCCGTCGCTTCGCCCACCTTGAGCATGCGGATCACCAGCGGCGGAAACATGCCGGTGATCTGGAAGGCGGCGGTGACGCCCTGGCCTTCCGAAATGAGCTGGCGCACCTGGCGCAGGCCGGCGGCCACATGCAGGTTGTTGACGATGCCTTCGGACAAGCGGATGCAATCGAGGATGGTGATGCCCGATGCGTACATCAGCGCGAAGAAGGTGACGAAGCGGGCCAGGATGATCTTGTGCAGCACCGGCCCCACCAGCCAGATGCGCAGCACGTACACGTCGGCCTGGTAGCGCGCCTTGGCGCTGTTTTTCAGCGTCAGTTTCAAACCCACGTAGATCGCCACCGGCAGGATCACCACCACGTACCAGAAATGGATGAAAATATCGGAGACGAAAATCAGCACCTTGGTATGGAAAGGCAGCTCCTGCCCCATGTTCTTGATAAAGCCGGTCAACTGGGGCACCAGGAAGATCATCAGGAAGATCGTCACGCCGAACACGATGGTGCCCACGAAGGCCGGGTACATCACGATCTTCTTGGTTTGCGAAGCCAGTTCGTCCTGCCACTTCAAGCTTTCGGACAGGCTCTTGAAGACGTCCGACAATTTGCCGCTTTGCTCGCCGGCGGTCACCAGGCTGGAAAATGCCTGGTCGAACACCCGCGGATGGCGCAGCATGGCTTCGGACAGCTGCGAACCGCCTTCGATATCCTCGATCATGTCGGCCACGATTTCGCGAAAACGCGGCTGGTCCAGGCTGTCGCGCAGGTCGGTCAGGCCGTCCAGCACCGACACCCCGGCCGCGGTCAGCTGCTCCATGTGGAAGCAGAAGTTGATCAGGTCCTTGCGCGTGATCTTCTTGCTGCCGAAGGTGAAGGTACGCTGGCCCGTCGGCTTGCTGTCGATCAGGTCCAGGTCCATGCGCCGCAGGCGCAGTTCCAGGTCGGCCGGATTCGCAGCGTCGATGACACCCTTGACGACCTTGCCGGCGCCATTCATCGACGAATACGAATACAGCGCCATTACATCAGCCTGTCGGTCAGGTCGACCACGCGCGAAATTTCGTCCAGCGAGGTGGAGGCGTCGAGCACGCGCCGCACCGCGTCTTCCACCAGCGGCCGGAAGCCCATCGCCAGGGCCGCATTGCGGATCTCGCGAATGGTGGCGCGGCGCGCGATCAGGTCGTCCAGTTCGGCGTTCAGCTTGAGCATTTCAAAGATCGAGATGCGGCCCTTGTAGCCCTGGTGGCTGCACTTGGCGCAGCTGCCGGCGCGGTGGATCGTCACGTCCGGATGCGCGTCCGACAGTCCCAGCAGGCGGCGTTCGACCTCGTCGGCCACGAACGGCTCCTTGCAATGCGCGCACAGGCGGCGCACCAGGCGCTGGGCCACCACGCCGATGATATTGCCGGCCATGATGTCGGGCAGGATGCCGATATCGAGCAGGCGCGGAATGGCGCCGATCGCCGAATTGGTGTGCAGGGTCGAATACACCTGGTGGCCGGTCATGGCGGCCGAAAACGCCATCTCCGCCGTTTCCTGGTCGCGGATCTCGCCGATCAGGATGATGTCCGGATCCTGGCGCATCATGGAACGGATGCCGCTGGCAAAGCCCATCTTGGCCGATTCGTTGACCGAGGTCTGGCGGATCATGGACATCGGATACTCGACCGGGTCTTCCAGCGTCATGATGTTGACGCTGTCGCTATTGATATGGTTCAGGATCGAATACAGGGTGGTGGTCTTGCCGCTGCCGGTAGGGCCGGTGACCAGGATGATGCCTTCCGGGCGCGCGATCATCAGCTTGAGCAGCGTCAGTTCGTCTTCCTGCAAGCCCAGGCCGTCCAGCGGCACGATGCCTTTTTGCCGGTCCAGGATACGCAACACGAAGTTTTCGCCGTGCGTGGTGGGCTGGGCGGCGGCGCGGAAGTCGATCTGGCGGCCCGAGAAGCCGATCGAGATGCGGCCGTCCTGCGGCGAGCGCGTTTCGGCGATGTTCATATTGCTCATCACCTTCAGGCGCACGGCCATGGCCGGCCAGTAGGTCTTGTGCAGGGAGCGGATCTGGCGCAGGATGCCGTCGATGCGGTAGCGGATGCGCAGGAAGAATTCTTCCGGCTCGAAGTGGATGTCCGAGGCGTTGTGCTGGACCGCGTCGACCAGCAGCGCATCCATCAGGCGCACGATAGGCTGGCTGTATTCGTCCGACACCGACTGCATGCTCTGGTAGTTCACCTGGCCGGTTTCGATCTCGTTCAGGATGCCGTCGATCGACAGTTCGAAGCCGTAGTACTGGTCGGTGGCGCGCGTGATTTCCGATTCGCCGGCCAGCATGGGGATCAGGGTGATGTCCTGGCCCAGCATGGCGCTGATCTGGTCGAGCGCCACGATGTTGGTGGTGTCGGCCATGGCCAGCATCAGCGTGCGCGCCACCTTGTCGTACACCATCGGGAACACGACATAGCGCTTGGCCACGTCCTTCGGAATGAGCTTGATGGCGGCCGCATCGGCCGACATATTGGCCATGTCGGTGCTTTGCGTGTTCAGGTTTTCGCTGAGCGCTTCGCGGATCGTCGCTTCCGTGACGAAGCCCAGGCTGATCAGCATTTTGCCGAGCGGCAGTCCGCTGCTCTTCTGTTCGATCAGGGCGATGCGCAGCTGGTCTTCGCTGATCACCCGTTTCTGGATCAGCAGCGACCCAAGGGGAAGTTTCGGTTTTTCGGCCATGTCTCGGTGAAGTAAAGGTGGTCAGGCGGGCGGCGCGTCCGGCCAGGCGTCTTACCTGGCTTGCAATTGCCGGATGCGTTCGCGCACGGTGACCTGGTTGACATTGCTGCCGCCCTGCTGCGCCAGGAGCAGCGCTTTCTGGTAATAGTCGAGCGCCAGTTTTTCCTGGCCCAGCCGCTCCAGGCTGACCGCCAGGTTGAAGGCATAGTCGGCATTGCCGGGGGCGGCGGCGAAGGCATTGAAATAGGCTTGCTGGGCTTCGTTCCAGCGCGACTGCTGGGAATACACATTGCCCAGCGCGAAATGGGCCGAGGCCGTGTTCGGACTGGCGGCCAGCACTTTCTTGAGGCGGCTCTCGGCCTGGGCCGGGTCGCTGCGTTCGATGCTCGCCAGGCCCGTGCCCGCTTCGGCGTCGGTCGGGTCCAGTTCGAGCAGGCGCGCATAGAAGGCGCCCGCTTCGGCCGCCTGGCCACGGCTGATGGCGATCGCCGCCATGCCCATCAGGGCGTCGCGGTTGTCGGCTTCCTGGCGCAGCACGCGCTGGTAGTGGCCGCGCGCGGCGGTGGTGTCGCCGGCCATGAAGGCACGGTAGGCGTCGTTCAGGACCGGGTTGACCTGGCTCGAGGCGCCGTTGCGCAGCACGGCGATCGCTTCGGCCGGGGCGGCGGGCGGTGCGGCGCGCACGGTGCGCACGGTGCGTTCGGTGCGCACGGCCGGCGCGGCGTCGCGTGGCGACCTGGGGACGGCAGGGGCAGGCTTGTCGGCCAGCGGGGCGGCGGCATGCGCGATGCTGGCGGCAGGCGCGGGTGCGGGCGCGGGTGCGGGTGCGGGTGCGGGTGCGGCCGCGAGCGGGGCCTGCGCCACCGGCAGCGGCGCGGGCAGCGGCTGGACGGGCACGAACGATGCCGGCTTGCCGATCATGGCGTACTGATAATAGCCATAGGCGCCAGCGGCCGACAGTGCCAGCAGTCCCAGCACGCCGATGATGATGGGGCGGCGTTTCTGGACACGCTGCTTGGCGGCGAACACGACGCTGGCCGCGCTCCTGGCTTCGGCCAGTTTCTGGGCGGCGGCGTCGGATGTCTTGCCATCGTCCAGGCCCATTTTCAGGCGCGGGGGCGGCGCTGCCAGGGATGCGCTGCGGCGCTCGGCCGCGTCTTGCGGCATCGGCGCGATATCGTCGACGGGCATGGCCGGCGCGGCCGGTGCGGCCGGCGGCGGCGCGCTGAAACCCTTGTCCGGATCGAAACCCTGGGGCGTGGACGGTTCGGGCGCGACGAAGCTGGGGCGCGGCGGCAGGTCGCCACCGGCAAAGTAATCGACAGGTTCGGCCGGCGGGGCCTCGGCCACGACCACGGCCGGCGCAGCCAGTTCCTCGGGCAGCGGGTCGCGCGATTCGAGCGTCAGTTCGGCGTGGGCGACAGGCGCCGCCGGCGCGGCCGGCTCGGACATGGGCGCGAGTTCGGGAGCGGGCGCGGACGCGGGTACGGGCGCGGCTTCGGCCTCGACCTCGGCCGCCAGCTGGCCCTTCTTCGCCGTCTCCGCCTTGCGCAGTGCCTGCATCAGGAGACTCATTTGCCGCCTCCCTTGGCCGGCTTGACGACCGGTTCGCCGTAAGGCACGGCGCCGAGCGGGGTCTCGTCGGGCAGGAAGCTGCGGAAATCCTTGTAGTCGCCATTGACGCTGGCCTCGCGCACCACCACCGGACGGATGAAGATCACCAGTTCCGACTTGCTGGTCGTTTCGTTGCGATACGACAGGGCATTGCCGACGCCCGGAATACGGCTGAGCAGGGGCACGCCATCCTTCAGGTTGTCGATCGTGTCCTGCATCAGGCCGCCCATGACGGCGATATTGCCGCTGGCCACGCGAAGAATCGATTCCATCTCGCGCGTCTGGATCACCGGCACATTGCTCACCACATTGGCTATCGCCAACGCCGGGCTCGGGTCCTGGACATAGCCCACGATGCGCGAAATGGTCGGGCGCACGCTGAGGGTGACTTCATCGGTGTCGGCGATCTGCGGCGTCACGCTCATCACGAAGCCCACCGGTACCGTGTGCAATTCCGATGTATAGGTCGAGCGGCCCGGACCGGTGAGGGTGGCCGGTTCGGTGGTGGCGGTGATGGTGAAATAAACCTTGTTGTCGACCACCTTGAGCAGCGCGGTCTGGTTGTTCAGCACGCTGATTTTCGGGCTCGACAGAACCTTGACCTTGCCGAACGATTCGAGCAGCTGCACCGTGGCGGTCAGGTTGCCCAGGGCGGTGAGCGGCTTCAGGTAGCTCATCACGAACACGCCCGGGGTAATGCCCGGCGACACGTTCGACGGCAGCGGATTGGTGCCCACCTGGCCCTGGGTGATGCTCAAGCCCTGGGTGGCGCTGGTGCGCAGGCTGGACCAGTTGATGCCCTGCTGGTAGTTGTCGTTGAGCTGGACTTCGATGATGGTCGCTTCGATCAGCACCTGGCGGCGCGCGCTCGACATCACCAGGTCCAGGAATTCCTGGATCTTTTCGTGCTGGCGGCCGGTGGCGCGCACGGCGATCAGGCCGGTCTCGGGATTGGAAATGACGGATGCGGCTTCGCGGTAGCTGGGCGCGCGCTGCGCCGCCACGGGCGCGGCCGGCCCCTTGGCGCTGCCGTCGGCCACGGGCGCGGTCTCGGCCACCGGCTTGTCTTCGCCTTCCGGCATCAACTTGTCGGTCTCGCGCAGCGTGTCCTTGATGTTTTCGACCAGGGTTTGCCAGAAGCGGTTGTTCGAAGTATTCGACACCGAGCTGGTGGAGTTGTTGCTGCCGCTGCCGCCGGCGGCGCCACCGCTGTCGGCGCCGGTGGTGGAAATCTGGGTGGCGATGCTGCTCGAACTGTTCGAGTCGCGCGCCATATTGACGTAGTCGATCTTGTAATTGCGCAAATACGGCGTATCGGGACGGACGATCAGGTTGGGGCCGTCGAGTTCGTAGCGCATGTCGACCTGCTTGCTGATGCGCGAGAGCAGTTGCGGCATGGTCTGGTCGAGCGCGTTCAGGGTGACCTGGCCGGTGATGCCGGGGTGGACGTCGACGTTCAGCTTGGCGTCGCGCGCCAGGGCGAACAGCAGCGACTGGACCGGCACATTGTGCACCGAGACGCTGTAGGTTTCGGCCTTGACGCTCGGCTTCGGGGGCCGCAGCACCGCGCTTTGCGCCAGCGGCGCCGGGATCTCGCCCGCTGGACGGGCTTCTTCGCGCAGGTGATTTGCCGACGGCGTCACCGGCCGGGTGCCACAGGCAAGCAGGAAAGAACAGCAAAACAGCGTTGCGGCGACTCTGGACATCCACGACCCGATACAGTGAAAGTTAACTAGGACATATTACTTGGAACCAATTCTATGTCAAATAACCCAATATAAGTATTCCTGCAGGGCATTCCATGCCGCTTTGTTGCATTGAATTCTCATTGGGGCCACATTGCATCGCTTCCAGTGCGGCGAATTTCCTCGCGGACACCGGAAATCGTGCGCAACTGCGGCTGGTAGCCCCACTCCGAGATCAGCTGCCCGCGCATGGCCAGCGCCTCGGCGCGGCTGCCGTAGGCCGCGTACAGGATGCCGAAACGCGGCACGCCGTCGACGCGGGTCGGGTAAACATGAACCTGGTCCAGACCCGTTTCTTCGTCCAGCTTTTTGAGCTGGCGTTCGAACTTGCGCGGGTCGGGATCGGCCAGGGCGATCTGCAGGGTGAAGCGCGACGGCGCCTGCGCCTGGAGCCAGGCTTTCGACGCCTGCAACTGGCGCTGCGTCTTGCTCGTACTGACAGCGACCGGAACCGGCGCGGGCGCGGCCGGCTGCATGGCCACGGGCGCAGCCGCGACGGTCGGCGCCGGCGCGGCCGGCGCGGAACGCCACTGCGTGATGCCCCAGCCCGTCAAGCCCAGCAGCACCAGCGCGCCGATGCCGGCCAGGGCCAGCTGACGCAGGCGGCGCTGCTTCGCCGTATGCGAAAACTCGCTGTCCATCACCGCGGCCTGCACATGCTTGGCCGTGATGGCATGGGTATTTTCGGCGAAGGCCGACAGCAGGGCCTTGTCGGCCAGGATGCTGACGCGGCGCACAATGCCTTCCGACACCGACGCGATCAGCTCGATGGCGCCCTTGGTAAATACGTCCGGTCCCCGATAGCCGGCCGCGCGCATGCGGAACATCAGGAATTCGGGCAGCAGGGTGGGCGCCAGCGGCGGCACGCCGAAACTGTGGGTGATGCGTTCCTTCAACTGGCGCATGCGCGGCAGGTTCAGGCTTTCGTCCAGTTCCGGCTGGCCGAACAGGACGATCTGCAGCAGCTTGTGGTGCGCCGTTTCCAGGTTGGAAAACAGGCGGATTTCTTCCAGCGTCTCGAGCGGCATGGCCTGGGCTTCTTCGACCAGCAGCACCACCTGCTTGCCATCGGCATGCTTGGCGATCAGGTCGTGCTGGAGCAGGCGGATGACTTCGTCGGCGCGCTTGCCGGCCGTATCGATGCCCAGTTCCCCGGCAATGGCAAAGCCCACTTCTTCGCGCGCCAGCGTGGGGTTGACCAGGTAGATGACGACGATGTGTTCGGGCAGCAAGCTTTCGAGCATGCGGCACAGCATGGTCTTGCCGCTGCCGACCTCGCCGGTGACCTTGATGATGCCTTCGCCATGCACCACGGCATAGGCCAGCGCTTCGAGAATGGCGCCGCGCTGGTTGCCCGGATAGAAAAACACCGGATTCGGCGTGATGCCGAAAGGCGACTGGTTCAGGCCGAAGTGAGTCAGGTACATGGTGGCAGTGGGTAAGTTGATCGGCGTTATTAAAACACAGATTGCCCCGTATACGGTGGCTTCTAGGCCGCTTGCGCAATACAACGCATATAAGCCTGTTCGAGCGTGGCGCCATCGAAACGGGCGCGGCACTCGGCGGGCGAGCCGACGAAGCGCAGCTTGCCTTCGTGCAGGATGGCCATGCGGTCGCACAACTCGTCCACGTCGGCCAGGGCGTGCGAGCTGAAGAACAGGGTGCTGCCCCGTTCGCGCAGCAGGCGCAACTGGTCCTTGAGCAGGGAACGCGCCTTCGGGTCCAGCCCGCTCATGGGCTCGTCCAGTACATACAGGTCCTTGCGCGCCAGCAGGCAGGCGGCCAGGCCCAGCTTCTGGTTCATGCCCTTGGAGGCGGCCCGCACCGTCTTGTCGAGCGCGCCCGGGTCGAGGTCGAGCGCGCGCAGCAACGCGTCGGCCTGCGCCCGGTCGTAGGGCAAGCCTTGCAGGGTGAGCATGTATGTCAGGAACTCGGCCCCGCGCAGGAAGTAGGGCGGCATGAAGCGTTCCGGCAGGAAAGCGAGGGCGGCGCGGGCGGCGCTCTGGCGGTGGTCGACCCCGAGGATGGCGATGCTGCCGCTGTCGGGCTCGACAAAATGCAGCAGGCACTTGATCAGCGTGGTCTTGCCGGCCCCGTTCATGCCCACCAGGCCGAACAGTTCGCCGCGGGCGATCTCGAGGCTGATCCCTTTCAAGACCTCCTTCTTGTCGTAGCGTTTTGTCAGGTTCTCGAACCGGAGTGCGGGTGCGGTCATGGGCGGAAATCGATGGCGTTGGGTAATTGCGACGGCACATTGTCGCCTCAAGCGACAATTTATTTCTGCACAGATTGTGACAATCCCCGTTTCGGCCTGATAATGAACCCAAATAAATTTTGGGCAAAACATGAACCGTACCGCTTCCGCTTCCCCGCTGACCCGTTTCGCACAGTTGTTGATGGCCATGATGATGAGCGCCCTGCTCGCCGCTTGCGGCGGTGGCGGCGGCAAGGTGGGACTGCCCACCGGGATCAATCTGTTTACCACCGCCCCCGCCTCGGTCACCCTCAATGCCGGCGCCAACAGTACGTACACCATCGGCGGCGGCAACCCCACTTATTCGGCCAGCAGCAGCAACCGCGACGTGGCCACCGTCAGCGTCAGCGGCACCAGCGTCACCATTGCCGGCGTGGCCGGCGGCACGGCCATCATTACCATCACCGACGCCGTGGGCGCCGCGGTCAATGTGCCCGTCAGCGTGGCCGGCCCGACGATCCCGACCCCGACCGCTTTGTTCTCTACCGCACCAAGCAGCATCACCCTGGCCATCGGCGCCACCGGCGCCTACACGATCAGCGGCGGCACCCAGCCTTACACCGTGGTCAGCAACAACACCGGCGTGGCGCGCGTGGCGCTGACCGGCACCAATTTCGTGGTCACGGCCGTGACGGCCGGCACGGCCCAGATCGTGATCACGGACACCGCCGGCGCCACCCTGAACGTGGCCGTGACGGTGACCGAGCCGCCGGCCGGCCCTCCCCTGTTCAGCACCGCGCCACCGTCCGTGACGCTGGTTCCGGGCGGGACTGCCTTGTACGCCATCAGCGGCGGCCAGGCACCGTATGCCGTCGCCAGCAGCGCTCCCGGCGTCGCCCGTGTCGCGCTCAGCGGCAATGATTTCGTGGTGACGGGCGTGGCCAACGGCACGGCCCTGCTGGTCATCACCGATGCCAAGGGCGCCGCCCTGAACCTGTCGGTGACCGTGGGCACGGTCGCGCCGACCGCCTTGTTTACCACTGCGCCGGCGGCGATCACGCTGGCGCCAGGGGCGACCGGCGCCTATGTGATCAGCGGTGGCACGCCCGCGTACAGCGTCGTCAGCAGCAATGCGGGCGTGGCCCGGGTGGCCTTGAGCGGGACCAATTACGTGGTCACGGCCGTCAGCCCGGGCGCGGCCCAGTTACTGGTGAGCGATACAACGGGCGCGACGCTCAGTGTGGCCGTCACGGTCAGCGAGGGCCCTGCGCCGACGGCGCTGTTTACCACAGCGCCGAGCGCGCTGACACTGGCACCCGGTGCGAGCGCCCTGTACGCCATCAGCGGCGGCCAGGCGCCGTACGCAATCACCAGCAGCGCTCCCGGCGTTGGCAGGGTCGCGCTCAGCGGCAGTGATTTTGTCGTCACCGCCGTGGCCGCCGGCACGGCCCAGCTGCAAATTAGCGATGCCAGGGGCGCTGCGCTGACCCTCAGCCTGAGCGTCGTGACGGCCGGTGCCACCCCCCTGTTTATCACCGCCCCGGCCACGGTCAACCTGGCCATCAACGGCAGCGCCGCCTACCGTATCGGCGGCGGCGCTCCCGCCTACGATGTCTCGAGCAGCAACACGGCCGTGGCCCGGGTGGCGATCAACGGCAGCGATTTCGTCATTACCGGCATGGCGAGCGGTGTCACGCAGATCCAGGTGACCGACACCCTGGGCGAGATCAAGATCTTTACCGTCACCGTCGGCTCCGGTTCCAGCAACGTCGACTTGTTTACCACCGCCCCATCCGCCGTCCGGGTGCCGATCGGCGGCACAGCCGTGTTCACCGTTGGCGGGGGCCGCGCGCCCTATTTTGCGACCAGCAGCGATACTGCGCTGGTGGCCACCAGCCTGGCGGGCACCTCCTTTGCCATTACCGGCGTGCGGGCGGGCGAGGCTGACGTGCGCATCACCGACGCCGACGGCAAGGCGCTCAACCTCGCCGTCACCGCTGGCGCGGCCGGCACGACCATCAGCCTGTTTACGACGGCGCCGTCGGCGGTCAGCGTTGCTGCAGGCGCCACGACCAGCTACGCGATCGGCGGCGGCAAGCCGGCTTATGCGGTCAGCAGCAGCAATACCGCCGTGGCGCGGGTGACGCTCAGCGGCAGCGACTACACGATCACTGGCGTCAGTGCCGGGACGGCACAGATCAGGATATCCGACATCAACGGCGACCAGTTGTCCGTCGCGGTAACCGTCGGCGGCGACAGTCCGGACTTGTTCGTGACCGCCCCGGATGCGGTCAGCGTGGCCGTGGGCGCAACGGCGGCATTCCAGGTTGGCGGCGGCAAGCCCGCGTATATTGCCACCAGCAACAACACGGCCATAGCCCGGGTAACGCTGAACGGCAGCGACCTGGTGATCACCGGCGTCGCCAACGGCGTGGCCACGCTGACCATCGCCGATACCGTCGGTGCCCGCGTGATCCTGACCGTGACCGTCGGCAGCGGCACCGGCGGCACCGCCTTCTATACCACGGCGCCCGGCAACGTGACGATCGCCGTCGCAGCCAGCGCCAGCTACGTGGTTGGCGGCGGCCTGCCCTCGTACGCGGCCAGCAGCAGCAATCTGGCCGTGGCACAGTTCACCCTGGTCGCGGGCAACCTCACCATCACGGGCGTGGCGCCAGGCAACGCCACCATCCTGGTGGTCGATTCGGCCGGCGCGCGCGAGGAAATCCTGGTCACCGTTCCGGATGGACGGACCCTGTACACCAGCGCGCAAGGCACGGTCACGCTGCCGTTCGGAAGCACGCACACCTATGCCATTGGCGGCGGCGCTGGCGGCTATGGCACGACCAGCAGCAACCCCGGCGTTGCCACTGCCAGCGTCGCCGGCAGCGTGTTGACGGTCATCGCGGTGGCCCCAGGGAATGCCCAGGTCGTTGTCACGGACCAGGCCGGCGCGCAAGTGCTCATCGCGGTCACGGTGTCCCCAGCGGCCGCGCCCCTGGCGGTCTCGCCAGGCAGCGCGACCGGCAATGTGGGTGACACGCTCACCTTCATCGCCAGCGGCGGTACGGCGCCATTTACTGTCACCATCAACAACACCAATATTGCCACTGCGTCGACCGCGGGTAGCACGATCAGCGTGGTCCTGAACAACGTTGGCGTGACGTCAGCGACGGTGACCGATGCGCGCGGCGAATCGGTCATCGTGCCGATCACGTCCGAGCAGGTGTCGCCGGTGCTGCGCCTGTCGCCAAGCGCGCTGCTGGTGGCGGAAAACTCGGTCGACACGATCACGCTCAATATCTACGGCGGCACGGGACCTTACCGCGCCTTCACCAGCGACCAGACGCTGTCGAGCGTGTCGATCGTGGGCAGCACGGTCCTCGTCGCGGTGGGGAGCAACACCAACCGCTGCGTCAATACCTACGACTCGAGCGGCGCCTATGTTCCGAACGGGATTTTCGACGTGACCCTGACTGTGCTTGACAGCCTGGGCGCGTCGGCCACCGGCATCATGTCGATCAAGGACAATGGCGCAGGCGTGAACGCAGGCTGTCCGTAAGCGGCAGCGCGTCAGGCGGACGACGAAGGAAGCCGCCTGACGTTGGGGAATGCCTCGCTTTGCAGCCAGTGGCCGAAGCGGTTGGTGGCGAAACTGGCATGGCGTGACCGTGCGCGCGCGGTCAGCAGGCGCAGCAGGGCATGCTCGGAAAAGCCGCGCAGTTTCTGGCCCGGGATGGTGCCATGGCCCGCGCCCAGTTGGCGCAGTTCGGTGGCGTCGGGCGCCGGCAGCAGCAGCGGCTTCAGGTCGGCCGCCGGTATCCAGATCACGCCGTTGACCAGGAACAGGCGCAGCGGCTGGTTGTCGTATGAATAGAAGCGCCCGTTCAGCGGCGCACAGGCATCGCGCCGCGCCTGCGCGCGGATCGCCGGAATCAGCTCCACCAGGTAAGGCCCGAACAGGCGCGCCCACAGCGGCGCGGTAAACAGCGCCGTCAGCGCGCCGCGATAGGCCACCGCATCCTTGCCCACGAATTGCAGCAGCCAGTACACGACGGCAGTCAGTGCGCAAATGAATACGATTTTCGTAATGAAGCGGAACATGGCGCCCTAGCCGTGCGACAGGTCGTCGAGGATGGGGCAATCCGGCCGGTCGTCGCCATGGCAGGCCGTGGCCAGGCCTTCGAGCGTGCGCTTCATGGCCTGCATGTCCGCGATCTTGCGATCGAGTTCGGCGATGTGCTGTTTCGCCATCGCGCGCACGTCCTTGCTGGCGCGCCGCTTGTCCTGCCACAGCGCCAGCAGCACCTTGATCTGTTCCAGCGAAAAACCGAGCTTGCGGCCGCGGTGCACGAACTGCAGCACCTGCACGTCGCGTTCGTTGTAGACGCGGTAGCCGGCATCGGTGCGCTGGGCGGTGCCGATCAGGCCGATCGCTTCGTAGTGGCGGATCATCTTGGCGGTAACGCCCGACGCTTTGGCCGTGTCGCCGATAGTGAGCATGGATGTCATGGTGTTCCTTTGGGTGTCCAGCGCTTGAGCAGCAAGGCATTGCTGATGACGGCCACGCTGGAAAACGCCATGGCCGCGCCGGCGAGCATGGGGTTCAGCAGGCCCATGGCCGCCAGCGGCACGCCGATGGCATTGAAAACGAATGCCCAGAACAGGTTCTGGCGGATCTTGGCGTAGGTGCGGCGCGAAATCGCGATGGCGTCGCCCAGCAGGCGCGGATCGCCGCGCATCAGGGTCACGCCCGCGGTCTGCATGGCCACGTCGGTACCGCCGCCCATGGCGATGCCGATGTCGGCGGCCGCCAGCGCCGGGGCATCGTTGATGCCGTCGCCCACCATCGCCACCCGCAGCCCGCTCTTGCGCAGCGCGGTGATGCGTTCGGCCTTGTGGTGCGGGAGCAGGCGGGCATGCACCTCGGTGATGCCCAGCGAGGCAGCGATCTGGCGCGCGCTGCTTTCGGTGTCGCCGGTGAGCATGACGGTGCGCACGCCGGCCGCATGCAGGCGGGCGACGGCTTCGGCGCTTTCGGGCTTGACGGCGTCGCCAAAGGCCAGCATGCCGAGCACCGCCGGATCGGGGGCAACGCGCGCCAGCCAGGCGATGGTCAGGCCTTCTTCGCCATGTTCGTGCGCGGCCAGGCCATGCCGGGCCAGCAGGGTTTCATTGCCGAGCGCAAGCTGCATGCCCAGGACCATGGCTTCGACGCCCATCCCCGGCAGCGCGGTGGTGCCGGCGGCCTGCGCCGGCATAATGCCCTGCTCTTTCGCCGCCGTGCCGACGGCGCGCGCCAGCGGATGCTCGCTGCCCTGCTGGACGGCCGCGGCCAGGGCCAGCAAGGCGCTGTCGTCTCCGTCAACGGCCTTGCAGGCGGCCAGGCGCGGCTTGCCTTCGGTGAGCGTGCCGGTCTTGTCGAAGGCAACCAGCTGCACGCCGTGCAGCAGTTCAAGGGCTTCGGCGTCCTTGATCAGGATCCCGTATTTCGCGGCCACCCCGGTGCCCGCCATGATGGCCGCCGGCGTGGCCAGTCCCAGCGCGCACGGGCAGGCGATCACCAGCACGGAGACCGCGTTGATCACGGCCACATGCCAGTTGCCGCCGGCCAGCCACCACAGGGCAAAGGTGGCGGCCGCGATGGCCACGATGGCCGGCACGAAAACCGCGCTGACCTTGTCGACCAGGCGTTCGATGGGCGCCTTGGTGGCCTGGGCATCCTCGACCGAACGGATGATGCGGGCC
This sequence comes from Pseudomonadota bacterium, assembly GCA_040388805.1. GTDB lineage: Bacteria > Pseudomonadota > Gammaproteobacteria > Burkholderiales > Burkholderiaceae_D > Telluria_A. Next base: position 19,790 of record JAZKBE010000055.1, on the reverse strand, counting down.
AGCACGGTCTCGGCGCCGATGGCGCTGGCGTGCGCCACCAGCAGGCCTTCGCCATTGACGGCGCCGCCGATCACCCTGGCCCCGGGCGCCTTGCGCACCGCCAGGCTTTCACCGGTGAGCATGGATTCGTCGACATGGCTGTACCCTTCGAGCACCTGGCCATCCATGGGTATGCGCTCGCCAGGACGGATAACCACTTCGTCGCCGATGCGCAGCGATGCGACAGGCACGCTGCATTCGGCGCCGTCGCGCCGCACCCGCGCCGTTGCCGGTCGCAGTTCCTGCAGGGCGCGGATCGCTTCCGTGGTCTGGTGCTTGGCGCGCGCTTCGAGCCATTTGCCCAGGCGGACCAGCGAAATGACGACCGCGGACGCTTCGAAATACAGGTGTGCGCTGCCTTCGCCCAGCCACAGGTACAGGGAAAGGCCATACGCGGCGCTGGTGCCCAGCGCCACCAGCAAGTCCATATTCCCTACCCTGGCCCGCAACGCCTTCCAGGCGGCCCGGTAGAAACGCGCGCCTATCCAGAACTGGACCGGCGTGGCCAGCACGAACTGCAGCCAGGCCGGCAGCATCAGGTGCATGCCGGCCACTTCAAACAGCATGGGCAGCAGCAGCGGCAGCGACAGCGCGATCGCGATGGCAATCTGCGCCGCTTCCGATTCGCGCGGCGCGGCCTGGGCACTGGCCTGGAAGCCCGCGCGCTCGACGGCGGCGATCAGTTCATGGGTAAGCGGCTTGTTCGGGGAATGGATGGTGGCCCGTTCGCTCGCCAGGTTGACGCTGGCGTCGAGCACGCCCGGCACCGCGCGCAGCGCCCGTTCGACGCGGCCGGCGCACGAGGCGCAGCTCATCCCGCCGATGTCGAGCGTGGTTTCAAAGGGCGGTTCCGCCGGTTTCAGGAGTGGAGTATTCATGCTGGCCTCATGATATACCTTCCCATCGTAGTAAGGTCCAGCGCGGCACGATAGAATACAAAACTTGACCTTCCCACAGTGTCAACGTCCACAATGCACATGATTGACTACTTCAGGAGCATCGCCATGATCAGATTGAACGTGCCGGACATGAGCTGCGGCCATTGCGCCGGCGTGATTACCAAGGCACTCAAGGCGCTCGACCAGGGTGCCGATATCACTTTCGACATGGGCAACCACGTGGTGGAAGTGCGCACCGGCGCATCGGCCGACGCTGTCCTGGCCACCCTCGCGCAGGCCGGCTTTCCAGCCAGCGCGGCTTGACAGGAATGCGCATGCGACGTACCCCCTTATTGTTACTTACCCTGGCGCTGGCCGGCTGCGCCGGTTTTTCCGGCGACGGCGGCCAGGCTGGCGTGCACACCCTGGTGCAGGAGCGCGGCGGACCGGCGCCGGGCCGGGCCCGGCTGGCCGACCTGCTCGCCGCGCCGCTCACGGCCGACACGGCGGTCGCCATCGCCCTGCTGAACAACCGCGCGCTGCAGGCCGGCTACGCCGAACTGGGCATCGTGGAAGCGGATCTGGTGCAGGCCGGCCGCATCCAGAATCCCACCTTCACTTTCGGCAAGCTGAAAGACCACCAAGGCGTCGAATACGAGCGCAAGCTGATGCTGCCGGTGATCGGCCTGTTGACGATGCCGGTGGCGCGCCGGATCGAGCAACGCCGCTTCGAGCAGGCGCAAATGCGCGCCGCCGGCGAGGTGCTGCGCATCGCCGACGAAACGCGGCGCGCCTATTTTGGCGCGGTGGCGGCCCAGTAGAGCGCCGAATACACGGACGAGGTGAAGACCGCGGCCGACGCCAGCGCCGACCTGGCGCGCCGCATGGCGGCGGCCGGCAACTGGAGCCGCTTGCAGGAAGCACGCGAGCTGGCCTTCCAGGCCGACGCCGTCGCCCAGCTGGCCCGGGCGCGCCACACGCGCACGGTGGAGCGCGAAAAGCTCACGCGCCTGATGGGCCTGCCCAGCGCCACGTTCGAGCTGCCCGGGCGCCTGCCCGACCTGCCGGACGCACCGCGCGAAGCGAAAGACGCCGAGGCGCAGGCCATGGCCAACCGCCTCGACATATTAATGGCGCAAAAGGAGCTGGCGGGCCTGAAAACCTCGCTCGGCCTGACCCGCACCACCCGCTTCGTCAACCTGCTCGACGTGAGCTTCCTGCACGGCATGGACGAAGCGGCGCACCGCAACAACGGCTTCGAGATCGAACTGCAGATTCCGCTGTTCGACTGGGGCAGCGTGCGCGTGGCGCGGGCCGAGGCCAGCTACATGCAGGCGGTGCACCGCGCGGCCGGCGCGGCCATCGACGCCCGCTCGCAGGTGCGCGAGTCGCATTCGGCCTACCTCACCGCCTATGCGCTGGCGCGCCATTACCGCGACGAGGTGGTTCCCCTGAAAAAGCGCATCTCGGACGAACAGCTGCTGCGCTATAACGGCATGCTGATCGGCGTCTTCGAACTGCTGGCCGACGCGCGCGAACAGGTGGCCAGCGTGAATGCGGCGATCGAAGCGCAGCGCGACTACTGGATCGCGGATTCGGCGCTGCAGGCGGCCATGACCGGCGCCCAACACTAAAGGAAGCAACGATGGTTTCACGCAGAAGTTTTTTCAAGGGTGCAGGCGCGGCCGCGGTCAGTGCGGCGGCGGTCAGCCGCGCCGGCGCGGCCGGCTTGCCGGAAGCTGCCATCATGCAGAGCGCCGCCACCCAGGCGCCCCTGGCGCCGCCCAACGGCCGTCCCTACAACCCGGTGGTCACGCTCAACGGCTGGTCCCTGCCCTGGCGCATGAACAACAACGTCAAGGAATTCCACCTGGTGGCCGAGCCGGTCGTGCGCGAGATCGCCCCCGGCATGAAGGCCCGCCTGTGGGGCTACAACGGCCAGTCGCCGGGCCCGACGATCGAAGTGGTGGAAGGCGACCGGGTGCGCATTTTCGTCACCAACAAGCTGCCCGAACACACCAGCGTGCACTGGCACGGCCAGCGCCTGCCGAACGGCATGGACGGCGTCACCGGGCTGACCCAGCCCGGCATCGATCCAGGCAAGACCTTCGTCTACGAATTCGTGGCCAAGCGGCCCGGTACCTTCATGTACCACCCGCATGCCGATGAAATGACGCAGATGGCGATGGGCATGATGGGCTTCTGGATCACGCACCCGAAGGACTACAACTTCATGCGCGTGGACCGCGACTTCTGCTTCCTTCTCAATGCCTACGACATCGAGCCGGGCAGCGCGACGCCCAAGGTCAACACCATGCTCGACTTTAATCTGTGGACCTTCAACAGCCGCGCCTTCCCCGGCATCGACCCGATGGTGATCGCGCAGAACGACAAGGTGCGGATCCGGGTCGGCAACCTGACCATGACCAACCACCCCATCCACATGCACGGCCACGAGTTCGTGGTGACCGGTACCGACGGCGGATGGACGCCGCCGGCATCGCGCTGGCCCGAGGTGACCACCGACATCGCGGTGGGCCAGATGCGGGCCATCGAATTCACGGCCAACGAGCCGGGCGACTGGGCCTTCCACTGCCACAAGTCGCACCACACCATGAACGCGATGGGCCACGACGTGCCCACCATGATCGGGGTCGACCAGCGCGAGGCGCTGGGCAAGATCAGCAAGCTGATTCCCGACTACATGGTCATGGGCGACAAGGGCATGGCCGACATGGGCGAGATGCAGATGCCGCTGCCGGACAACACGCTGCCGATGATGACCGGCCACGGCCCGTTCGGCGGCATCGGCATGGGCGGCATGTTCACCATGATGAAGGTGCGCAAGGGCCTGGCGCGCAACGACTTCAAGGACCCGGGCTGGTACAAGCATCCGACCGGCACGGTGGCCTACGAATGGACCGGCGCCCCGCTGCCGGAAGCGGTGCGCGCGCCGGACGCCGAAAAAATGGCCCCGAAACCGGGCGAACAGATACACCAGGTCACCAAAGGCGGAAAACATGAACATTAGGAATGCGGTTGCGGCAGGCGTATGGATGATGGCGGCCGGCGCCGCCCTGGCGGGCACGCCCTCGGAAGCGGTGAGCGCATTCCATGCGGCGCTGCATGCGGGCGACAAGGCCACGGCGCTGGCTGCGCTCAGCCCTGCGGTCGTGATCTACGAATCAGGCTTCGTGGAGCGCACGCGCGACGAATATGCGAGCCATCACCTGGCCGGCGACATGGAATTTTCAAAGACAACCACGCGCAAGGTGCTGCGGCACAGCGAGCGGATCGACGGCGCCATGGCGACCGTGATGGAAGAGACCGAAACGACCGGCAGCTTCAAGGGCAAGCCGGTGCATTCGATGGGCGTTGAAACAGCCCTGCTGGAAAAGAAAAACGACCAGTGGACGATCGTTCACGTCCACTGGTCGTCGCGCAAGGTCAAGTAACTCAGAACTTCGCGTCGAAGCGTACCGAGAAGTAGCGGAACGCGTCGCGTGCCGGGACCCAGGTCTGCACGCCAGTATTGGCGACCGTCGACACCGGGGCCGAAGTCGCGCCGCGGAAGGTCGGCGCGCCGGCAAAGCCCGTCGTCGCATACGGCTTGTCGAACACGTTGTTGACCAGGATGCTCAGCTTGAAGCGGTTACGCTTGTCGCGAAAGCCAAAGCCCAGGTCCGTGATGCTGAACGACGGCACGCGGAACAGGGGATCCTGCGAGATGGTGGTCATCATCTCGCTCTGGTACTTGTAATTCCCCGTCAGGAACATGTCGAAGGTTTGCGACGGCAGGCGCAGGTCGTACTGGCCATTGATGGCCACTTTCACTTTCGGCGACGACTGCATCGCCGCGCCGGCCAGGTTCTGCACCCCGGTACGGGCGCCTGGCGTCACGGGGAAGCAGGCAGTATTGCGCCCTGCGATCGATCCGTTCGCGCCATACGCGCCGCCCGGCACGGTGGCCACGTTGAGCGCATCGTTGTAGCAGGAACCGCCGGCCCAGTCGCGCACTTCGGCGTCGGTGTAGGCCACGGCCGCATTGACCAGGAAGTCGCGCGTGACCAGGGCATTGACGTCGAGCTCCAGGCCGCGGGTGGCCACTTCGGGCACGCTGCTGATCTGGGTCAGGATGGTCGGGCTGCCGGGAATGGTGTAGGTCGACGAGGACTGGTAATTGAAGAAGCGCGTTTCGAACGCGGTGGCGCTCATGGTGACGCGGTTCTGGAACAGGTTGGCCTTGACGCCGATTTCCATGGTGCGCGACGTTTCGGACCGCACCGGCTGGGCGCTGGCCGGCGTCAGGGTGCTGAGCAAGCCGTAGGCCAGGCCCTTGTAGCCGGTGGCCGCCATGCCGTACACCATCCAGTCGCGATTGATCTGCTTGGACAGGCTCAGTTTTCCGGTGACCTTGTTTTCCTTGTTCCCCAGGCTTTCGAAATAGTCCACGCCCGGCGCGCCCGCCACGAAGGTGTCGCGGGTGACGGTGGTGTTGTAGTTGCGGCCGAAATGGTAGCCCGAAGTTTCGGAGTTGAAGCGCCCGCCCGCCAGCAGGGTCCAGCCAGGCAGGAATTCCCACGTGGCCTGGCCGAATACGGCTTTGTTGATGTTGTAGACATCGGTGTCGTACACCACCGGGCTGGTGACGGACGAGCCGCTGCAGGTCGCGATGCGGCAGTCGCCGCGCTTGAAGAAGCGGTCGGTTTCATTCTTGGCGTACCACAGGCCCGCGACGTAGCGGAAGCTGCCCTCGTCCGGCGACACATAACGCAATTCCTGGGTGCTCGACTCGATGTCGTAGATGCCGCCCTGGTCATTGCCGATCGTGAAACGGGTCTGGCCAGGCAGCGCCACGGTGGGCACGTCGGACAAGTCCTGGTCGCGGAAATCGTCGGACAGGTAATGCGAGAACGAGGTGATCGACATCAGCTGGCCGCCGTTCGGCAGCGCGTAGGCGATACGCAGGCCGGCGCTGCGGTCGGTCGAATTCATGCCGGTCGGGCCGTCGCGGCGCACGTTGCGGTTCGATTCGCCCGGCGTGATGCCGGCCAGCGCAAGCGAAGCGGGAATGGCGTTGAGCGAAGCGGGGTTCGCGGGCGTTGGCGCGCCGGCCGGGATCAGGTACAGCGGATTGACGGGATTCGATCCGTTCGCTCCCACGTCGACGGGACCGGCCGGCGAATTGACCGTCAGGCGGCGGATGGCATTGGCGCCGCGGGTATTGTCCTGCGCATTGTAGGATGGCGAAAACTGGATATCGAGTTCGGGCGTCGGGCTCCATGCCAGCTTGGCCATGAAGGTCTTGCCGCCCGATCCATTGAGCTTGCCGCCGGTGGTCAGGTTGTTCAGGTTGCCCTCGAAACGGGTGCGGCTGGCCGCCACGCGCACGCCCAGCGTGTCGCTGACCTTGCCGCCGTAGGACAGGGCATAGCGCCACTCGTTGTCGCTGGTCAGGTAGCCCATGGCCTTGCCCTGCATCGGTCCGGAAATCGGTTTGGTGATGATGTTGACCGCGCCTGCGACGGCCGATTTGCCGAACAAGGTGCTTTGCGGGCCTTTCAGCACTTCGACCCGCATCACATCGGACAAGTCCTTGAAGGCCTGGAACTGCTGCGCGATCGGGACATCGTCGACGATGATGGCGACGTCCGCCTCGATGCCGATGGTGACCGTGGCCGTGCCGATGCCGCGCATGCTGATGGTGTTGTTGGCGCTGGTGGAACCTGCCGTCACCGACAGGGCCGGCGTGTTGGCGACCAGGTCTTCGATTTCACGGATGTTGGTGCGCTCGATGACCGCTTCATTGACGACCGAAATAGCCATCGGCACTTGTTCGAGTTTTTCGACGCGCTTGTTGGCCGACACGACAACGGTTTCCAGCGCTGGCGCCGGTTCCTGCTGTGCGTGGGCCGATGCGCTGACCAGCATGGCAAGGGCGACAGCGGACGCAATCGGGGTCGGCCTGCAATTGATGGCAATACTATTCTTGTGGGTCTTCAAAATCGTCTCCTGGCAGTATATTTTTTATGGGGTGATGCGTTGCTATCGGTACTTCATGACCCACTTGATGACCATGGGCTTCTTGAATGCGAATGCGGGCGTGGCGCAGCTGACCAGGGTGGGCATGGGTCCGTTGGGCGACTTTGACTGTTCCGGCTTCGCCGTGCAGGCGGTAAGGCCCGTGACGTCAAACCCGGTCACGCTGCCTTCGCCGAAACTGATGCGGTTTCCCTTGACGACAGGCTTGGCCGAGAAGGACGCGAATTCCAGCGTCAGCGCGCTCACCGCCTGCTCCCCGCGCGGGGTGTAGGTGTCGGTGCGCGTGATGGAACCCGGCGCGAAAGCGTATTCGGTCTTGAGCGCGATGCGCGGGTCCTTGACGGGCGCCTTGGCGCCCAGCTTGTCCAGTTCGTCCTGCCGGTAGCTGACGCGCCAGGTGCTGCCCTTGCGCGTCGATTGGATATTCTTGATATAGGCCGCGCCGATCAGCTGCGTGCCGTCGGCCAGGGTGAACTTGGGCAGCAGTTGCGGATGGTCCGCGCCGCTGTCCGGAATGCCGGCCAGCAGGCCATGCGCGAACGGCAGCGGATAGTAAGGGCTGTTGTCGTGCTGGCTGGCGCCGCCGTTGACCATCAACAGGCTGAAGACATGGCCCTTGTCGCGGTAGACGGCCAGCGCGCGGTCGTATTCCCCCTTGGCGAACCAGGTCAGGCTGAACGGCGGCTGGGTCTTGTCCAGCCATTTGCCCAGGCCGGGGTCGACCTTGCGCTCCTTGAAGCCGGCGCTGTTCCACTGGCCGTTGGTGAAAATGAGCTGGTGCAGCAGGCTGAAATTTTCGCCCAGGATGCGGTGCTTGCCGCGATAGGTATCGGTGCGGCGGCCCTGCCCCCACATGTCGACCGACTTCATGGCCGGGTTGTACCAGAAGTCCGCATAGCGCCGGGCGATGCGCGTCGAATAGGTATAGGCGAAGTTTTTTTCTTCCGGCGTGAGCACGTCGAGCTGGGCGGCCACCGACAGGATTTCGAGCATGGCCGTTTCGCCGTACGGGCCCAGGCTGCGGCCGAAGGAAAAACCTTCGCCTTTGGCGTTGGCCAGGTTCAGCGCCAGGGTGGCGGCCTTGCGCAGCTTTTGCTTCAGGTCGGGCGTCACTTCCAAGCCAGTTTCCAGGAAGCGTTCGCAGATTTCCGCGATCAGGAGAATGCTATAGCGGTCGAAGCGCCCTTCGCCCGCGGTTTCGTCCGAGAAGCCGTAGGTGCCTGAATAGGCATCGTAGTGGCTCAGCGTTTTCTCCAGCAGGATCTTGCTTCCGCTGTCGTCTTCCCAGCCCAGCAGCATGCGCAGGCGCGCCACGCTGAAGGCCACGCCAAAGTAATTGGTGGGCAGGTTGACCAGCTCGAATTCCGGCTGCGTCACGAACTTGCGCCAGTCGAGCTGCGTGCGCAGCTTGGCCAGGGTTTCCGGGCTGACGGCGCGTTCGAGCAGGCCCGCTTTTTTCAGGCTGACCAGCGCGGACAGGTAGTAGTAGATGCCCCAGGTATGGTTGTCCATCCCGACGGTCATGTCGGCGATGTCGCGATACTGCTTCAGGCGCGTGTCCAATGCCGGATCGCCGGCGGCCTTGTTCAGAAGGACGTAGGACAGGCCGATGGCGATTTTACCGGGCAGGAACTTGTCGTTGCTGGCGAAGGGCTTGTAGCCGTCGATGACCAGGCCTTCCTTTTCCTCGGCCAGGCGGGTGAAGAAGTAGTCGAGCTGGGGCTGCAGTTCCGCCTGGACGATGGCATTCATCGGCGCTTCGCCTGCAGGCGTGGCACCCGCTACAGGTGCAAAGGCGCTGCAGATCGCCAGCAGGATGGTTTGTCGCTTGAAGGTCATATCGATGCCGTTTTCATTTTCTAGGAAATCGTTTAACTAGATACTAGGGCATTTCCAACGGCAGGTAAACAATTACGTTAATAATTTATGCTTGCTGTTGCGAAAGCGCGCGTCAGGCCGGCCGGTAGCGGCCTTCGTAGGAAGCCGCCAGCTCGTCAATGTGGAGCGTGACGGCGAGCGGCGCGCCAAGTCCGGCGGCGTCGACATGCGCGCGCACCACGGCCAGCAGGGCATTGCCCGCCACGCGCACGGTTTCCGAACTGCGCCCGGGCGTCACGCGCAAATTCAGGTACATGAAGCTATTCCCCGGCTGCCCGTCCCCGACCGCGTGGAAGGGGGCCGGAAAGGCCAGCACGCGGGTGCCGGCCAGTGGAAAAACCGGGTTGCCGAAGACGTCCAGCAGGGAGGCCATGGCGCTTGCCAGGGCGGTGCACAGTCCCTGCATGTCCACTTGCGGGTCCAGGTTGGCGGTGTAATCGATGCGGAGATGGGGCATGGGAAATGTGTATAACGTTTAACTACAGGGCTGTAGTAATGGTGCAGGGTACGGTGGCGGTTACGCGACAGCTTTGCGGCGGATGGTCGACGAGCGCAGGATCAGCTGGGGCTCGACCATGGTGAAGTCGATCTGGGTGTCGCCGTCGATGGCGGCCAGCAGCTTGGTCATGCCGGCCACGCCCATGCGCTCGCTCTGGAGGTCGACCGACGTCAGTGGCGGCGAGGTGTAGCGGCCGAACTGGATGTTGTCGAAACCGGCCACCGAGATATCGTCCGGCACGCGGAAGCCCAGGGTTTGCGCCTCTTTCATGAAGCCAAGCGCCATCAGGTCGTTGTAGCAGATGATGGCGTCGGGATGCTCCGCGCCCAGCATGATTGAGGAACTCACCCGCTCCCCCTCGATCGCGGTTGGCGAATTGCAGTCGTAAGTGGTCAGGGTCAGCTTGTGCGAATCGAGGCATTCGCGGATGCCGCCCATGCGCTCTTCGTCGCGGCGCGAGCGCGAGAAACCCATGTAGGCGATGCGCTCGTGGCCCAGCGCCACCAGGTGCTGGGTGATCATGTAGGCGCCGCGGCGGTCGTCGCTGCCCACGCAAGGCAGCTGCAGGTGGGTGAGCCGGCCGAAGAACACCAGCGGCTTCTGCATGTCGACCATCCACTCCATTTCCTGTTCTGGCATGCGCGAAAACACCAGCATGCCGTCCACGCGCCGGCTCAACGCTTCGAGCAGGGCCCGTTCGCGCGCCGCGTTTTCGTCGGTATCGACCAGCAGCAGCGTGTAACCATGCTCCAGCGCGACACGGTTGGCGCCTTTGATGATGCTGGTGAAGTGGGGATTGCTCACGTCCAGCACCGACAGGCCGATGGTCTTGGTGCGCCCGGTGATCATGGACTGGGCCAGCGGGTTGGAACGGTAGCCCAGCTGCTCGATGACCTGCTTGATGGTCGCTTCCACCGCCGGTGAAAAGCGCTGCGCCCCATTGACGTATTTCGATACGGTGGCCGTGGATACCCCGGCTGCTGCTGCCACGTCGCGAATGGTGGGAATGCTTTTTTTCATGGGGGCCAGGTTAATCGCTTAACTTTTTTTTACTTACGGATCATCATAATCGCATAGATTTCGCGCTTTCGACAAGCTTTAAAGTTTTGCTTGAGAAACGATTTGACAGCTAAACGAAACCAGTTATACTCGCGGTTAAACGTTTTACCAATTTGATTGAGATATTGCTGCTCTCCCAACCTTTCACGACGACTGCCATGACCCAGACACTGCCATCCAAGCCATTCAACCGACTTTTGCTGACCGGCGCCGGCGGCGGCCTCGGACGCATGCTGCGCGAAAGGATCAAGCCGTGGGCGAAGACCATCCGCCTGTCTGACATCGCGGACCTGGGCAGCGCTGCCGACAACGAAGAAATCATGTGCTGCGACCTGGCCGACAACGCGGCGGTGCTGAAACTGGTCGAGGGCGTGGACGCGGTGCTGCACTTCGGCGGCATTTCGGTCGAAGACAAGTTCGTACCCATCATGCAGGCCAATATCCTTGGGCTGTACAACCTGTACGAAGCGGTGCACAAGGCGGGCGTCAAGCGCGTGGTGTACGCCAGTTCGAATCACGTGACCGGCTTTTACCGCACCACCGACCTGGTGGACGCCGACATGCCGCTGCGGCCCGACAGCTTCTACGGCGTCTCCAAATGCTTCGGCGAAGCCCTGTCGCGCTACTACTACGACCGCTTCGGCATCGAGACCGTGTGCCTGCGCATAGGCTCATCGTTCCCCGAGCCGCGCAATGCGCGCATGATGACCACCTACCTGAGCTACGACGACCTGCTGGAGCTGATCCGCTGCTCGCTGTTCACGCCGCGCGTGGGCCACACCATCGCCTTCGGCAATTCGAACAACGACACCAAGTGGTGCGACAACAGCAAGGCTGCCCACCTGGGCTACCAGCCGAAGGACAGTTCGCGCAGCTTCGCCCACCTGTTCCCGGCCACGTCCGAGCGCCCACCCGCCGACGACCCCACCACTACCTTCCAGGGCGGCCCGTTCGTGCTGGCGGGGCCGATGTACTGAACGAGAATACCGTCACCGAACTGTATGGCCTTCCCGGCCGCAGTTCGGTCGACGGGAAATGCGGATGATTCGGACTGTCGGCCAGGTGCTGGGTTTCGAACGCGAAGCCGTCGTGCCGCTGGTGCCCCATGGCTTCGCTGCCGTCAAATCCGTTCCCGCTATTGAAGATCACCGACGGCTCCGTCGTGCTGACGTCCATGCGCCTGCCACTGGCAGCGTCATCGATCGTGGCCACCAGCGCCAGCTCCCCTGCCCCCTTTGAAAACACCAGCCCATGGTCGAACCATGGCGGATCGCCCAGCAAGGGCGAACGCGCGGCCAGGCGCTCGGTGATACCGGCGCCGTGCCGGAAGTCGAGCGGCGTTCCTGCCACGTCGGCCAGTTCGCCGGTGGGCACGCGCAGCGCATCGGTCAGGACGTACTTGCCGGCGTGGATGCGGAATGTGTGCGACGCCAGGCCAGGCGCGGCTGACAGATTGAAGTAGCCGTGATTGGTGAGATTTATGACGGTGGGCGCTTCGGCGCGCGCGCCGTACTCGATGCGGAACTCGTTGCGTTTGCGCAGGAGGCGGTAAGTGACGCTCAGTTCGACGCGGCCCGGGAAACCCTGGTCGCCGTCCGGGCTGGTCAGCCTGAACACGGAGCCCACCGATGCGGCATCGGCAAAGTCCTGCCGGTGCCAGACGCGCTTGTCGTAGCCGTCAGGGTCGCCGTGGATGGCCAGGCCCTTCGCATTGGCGGGCAGTGCGACCATGCGCCCGTCGAGCGGAAAGCGCGCGTGCGCGATGCGGCCCGCGTAGCGGCCGATGACGGCGCCAAGGCGGCGCCTGGTCGCTTCATACGCGGCGAGCGTGGGCAAGGCCAGCATGACGTTGGCGAGCACGCCCTTGCGGTCCGGGACGCGCACCGCCGTGATGGTGGCGCCGAAATCGATCACCGTGAGTTGCATGCCGCGCTCGTTGTCGAGCGTGACCTGTTCGACCGGCTGGCCGGATTGGGTGACGCCGAAGGGCGCCACGGTGATGGCGGCATTGGCCTGCAGTGCCGCGAACGCAAGCGCCGCGGCGGCCAACCTAGCCACGGAAACGCGCTTCCGGCATGCACTGGACGCCCGCTTGCACGAGCAGCGTGGCGCCCGCCCACTCGTCGCCCGGGGGTGCACCTGCGCTGATGGACGTGACGATCAGCGTGTCCATGCCGGCGCCGCCGAAAGCGCACATCGACGGCTTTTTCAAAGGCAGTTCGATGGTCCGGTCCAGCACCCCTTGCGGCGTGAAACGCAGCAGCACGCCGCCGTCGTTCCCGCAAATCCAGTAGCAGCCGTCGACATCCATGGCCGCGCCATCCGGCCGTCCCGGATAGGCATTCATGTCGACGAAAACGCGCTGCCGGCTTGGCACGCCGCTGTCGGGATCGTAGTCGAAGGCCCAGATCAGCTGGCGCGAGCCATGCGAATCGGACAGGTACATGGTGCGCCCGTCCGGCGAAAAGCACAGGCCATTCTGGACGATGAGGCCGGAGACAAGCGGCGCCGAGATACCTTCGGTGGCCGAATAGCGGAACAGATGGCCTTCGGCCCGCGCCTCCGCCATGTCGAGCACCATGGTGCCGCTCCAGAAACGACCCTGGCGGTCGCAGCGGCCGTCATTGAAGCGCATGCCGGCCTTCAGTTCGGGTGGCGCCGCCAGCCTGGCAGCGCCGGCCAGCTGGGCGTCGCCCAGCGCCAGCTTGAACAGACCCGTCTCCATGCCCGCGATGACGCCGCCGCTGTCGCATAGCGCCATGCAGGCCGCCATCTCGGGCGTGTTCCAGTGACGGGTCGTTCCGGACGCGGCATCCAGGCGCCAGATGCGCCTGGATGGAATGTCCACCCACAGCCACGCACCTTCGATTGCATCCCACACGGGGCTTTCGCCTACCGTGCAGGTGATGCCCGCAACACGTTCGATTACTGTCATCTCAAGCCTTACAGGTCGGTGATTTCTTTGTAGCGCGGCACCAGCGATTTCATGACGCCCCATGCCAGCAGGTAGGCCACGGCGCAGATCGAGAACATGATCATGTAGCCGGTCTGGATCTGGCCCAGTGCGCCATAGTGGTCGAACAGCCATCCGCCCAGCTTCGACAGCAGGACGCCACCCAGGCCGCCCGCCATGCCGCCGATGCCGACCACGGAACCGATGCTATGTTTCGGGAACATGTCCGACACCGTCGTGAACAGGTTGGCCGACCAGGCCTGGTGGGCCGACGCGCCGATACCGATCAACAGGACCGGAACCCAGAAGCTGATGTAGCCGAACGGCTGCGCCAGCAGGACCACGAGCGGGATGAAGGCAATGGCCAGCATCGCTTTCATGCGGCCGTCGTAGGGATTGTTTCCCTTGTTGATGAAGTAGGTCGGGAACCAGCCGCCACCGATGCTGCCCACCATGGTCATGCTGTACAGGACGGCCAGCGGGAACATGATCTCGGTCTTGCCCATGCCGTACTGGACGGACAGGTATTTTGGAAGCCAGAACAGGAAGAACCACCACACGCCGTCCGTCATGAACTTGCCGAAGGCGAAAGCCCAGGTCTGGCGGTAGCCGAGCAGCTTGACCCACGAACCTTTTTTCGACGGTTCGGCCACTGCCTCGGCGGCGGCGGAACTGTCGCTGTGAATGTAGTCGAATTCGGGCTTGAGCAGGCGGCGCTGCTTCGACGGGATTTCGTAGAAAATCTGCCACGCGATCATCCACACGAAGCCGATCGCGCCAATGGCGATGAACGCCATCTGCCAGCCCCACAGCTCGGCGATGACAGGCACCGTCAGCGGCGCCAGGATGGCGCCCACGTTGGCGCCCGAGTTGAAGATGCCTGTGGCGAAGGAACGCTCCTTCTTGGGGAAGTATTCGGCCGTGGCCTTGATCGCGGCGGGGAAGTTGCCCGCTTCGCCAAGCGCCAGCACCGCGCGCGACACCATGAAACCGGCAATCGATACCGGCACCGCTGCCAGTCCGATGGTAGCGAAAATGCTGTTGACGCCGTCGCCTATGCCGATCGCGAAGGCATGCATGATGGCGCCGATCGACCACACGAAGATGGCCAGCAGGAAGGCGGCTTTGGTGCCCAGCTTGTCGATGACGCGGCCGGCGAACAGCATCGCGATCGCGTACACGAACTGGAATGCGGCGGTGATGTTGGCGTAGTCGCTATTGGTCCAGCCGAATTCCTTCGACAGGTCGGGCGCGAGCAGGCTCAGGACCTGGCGATCCAGGTAATTGACTGTGGTTGCAAAGAACAGGAGGGCACAAATGGTCCACCGGTATTTGCCTACGGCTTGCTGGTTCATGGGATGTGTCTTTATGGTTGTTGTTCGAAACATCGCGCTGCGAGCGGGAGTCTCCACCCCGCTTTGACCGCAGCGCGTCCAGCCTTACACAGGAAGCTGCATGGCTCCGTCGACAAGGCGCGCCAGCCTCAAAGGATTATGGTCAGCTAGTGCGTCAGGAAGCAAGTCCGCCGGTACATTCTGGTAGCACACCGGACGCAGGAAGCGGTCGATGGCCGTTGCGCCAACCGACGTGCTGCGGCTGTCCGACGTGGCCGGGAACGGTCCGCCGTGCACCATCGAATGCGCCACTTCCACACCCGTGGGAAAACCATTGAACAGGATGCGGCCGGCCTTGCGTTCCAGGACCGGCAGCAGCGCTGCCGCTTGCGCGCGGTCGGCCGCCACTGCATGCACGGCGGCCGTCAGCTGGCCTTCCAGGTGTTCGGCCACGCGCAGCATTTCGACTTCGTCGCGGCAGGCGACCAGCATGGCCGATGGTCCGAAAATTTCGTCTTCCAGCGCCGGTGTCGACAGGTAGGTCGCGGCGTCGCAGCGGTACAGCGATGCCTGGGCGGCGCAGCCTGTGCCTTCCCGCTTGCCTTGCGCGATCAGCGTCACGCTGCCAATGCCGGACAAGCGCTCCACGCCGCCCACATAGGCCTTGTGGATGCCAGGGGTGAGCATGGTGCCGGCCGGCTTGAGGGTCAGCGCGTCGGCGGCCGCATCGACAAAGCGGTCGAAGGATTCGCCCTGCACGCCGAGGATCAGGCCGGGGTTGGTGCAGAACTGGCCCACGCCGAGCGTGAGCGAATCGGCGAAACCCTGGGCCAGCGCCGGACCGTTGGCGGCCAGTGCGCCACCAAGCATGAACACCGGATTGATGCTGCTCATTTCGGCGTACACGGGAATCGGTTCCTTGCGCCCGGCCGCGGTGCGCAGCAAGGCCAGGCCACCCTGGCGCGAGCCGGTGAAGCCGATCGCCTTGACGGCAGGATGGGCAGCGAGGCGCTGGCCGATGGAGCGGCCGTCGCCGAACAGCATCGAGAACACGCCTTCCGGCATGCCGGTGTCGCGCGCCGCCTTCTGCACGACCTTGCCAACCAGTTCGGACGTGCCCAGGTGGGCACCGTGCGCCTTGACGATGACGGGGCAGCCGGCGGCCAGGGCCGACGCGGTATCGCCGCCAGCGACCGAGAACGCCAGCGGGAAGTTACTGGCGCCAAAGACCACCACCGGGCCCAATGGGATTTTGCGCAGGCGCAGGTCCGGACGGGGCGGTGCGCGTTCAGGCAGTGCGGTATCGAGCGTGGCACTGTTCCAGTAGCCGTCGCGGGCCACCTTGGCGAACAGGCGCAGCTGGCCGACAGTGCGTCCGCGCTCGCCTTCCAGGCGTGCTTGCGGCAAGCCCGATTCCAGGCCGGCGCGCTCGATCAGGAGCGGGCCGAGTGCCAGGATGCCTTCGGCGATCGCTTCCAGGAAGACGGCGCGCTGTTCGGGCGTGGTGCTGCGGTAGGCGTCGAAAGCCTGGCCTGCCAGTTCGCATGCGGCATCGACGTCGGCGTCGGTGGCCAGGCCGAAGTCCGGTCCCATGGTGTCGTTGCGCGCCGGGTCGACCGCGCGCGTCAGGCCAGCGCTACCTTGCAGCGTGCGCTGCCCGATGACCATGTCGCCATTGATTGAATGCGCCGTCATTACTGTGCGCCCTGTGCGAGGATCAGCTTGTTCAGCATGTCGTCTTCGGCTGCGGTCAGGTCGGTCAGCGGCGCGCGGACGGGACCGGCGGAGTGGCCGACCAGGCGTGCGCCGGCCTTGACGATGCTGACCGAGTAGCCGGCCTTGCGGTTGCGGATTTCCAGGTAAGGCAGGAAGAACTGGTCGAGCAGGCGGTTGGTGGTGGCGCTGTCGTCAGCGGCAATCGCGTGGTAGAAGTCCATCGCCAGTTTCGGCACGAAGTTGAATACGGCCGACGAATACACCGGTACGCCCAGCGCCTTGTAGGCTGCCGCGTAGACTTCCGCGGTCGGCAGGCCGCCCAGGTAGCTGAAACGGTCGCCCATGCGGCGCCAGATCTGGACCATCAGTTCGATGTCGCCGATGCCGTCCTTGAAACCGATCAGGTTCGGGCAGCGCGCGGCCAGGATTTCCAGCGAGTCGGCGGTCAGGCGGCACACGCCGCGGTTGTAGACCACGATGCCAAATTTCACGGAGCGGCACACCGCTTCCACGTGGGCGATCAGGCCGTCCTGGCTGGCTTCCGTCAGGTAGTGCGGCAGCAGCAGGGCACCGTGGGCGCCAAGGCGCTCGGCTTCCTGGGCCAGGGCGATGGCGGCGCGGGTAGGGCCGCCCACGCCGGCCAGGATAGGGACCTTGCCGCGGCAGGTATCGACCGCGGTCTTGATGACGTCCGAATATTCGCCCGGGGTCAGCGAGAAGAATTCACCGGTGCCGCCGGCGGCGAACAGCGCGGTGGCGCCGTAGGGAGCCAGCCAGTCGAGGCGGTCGGCGTAGGTTTTGGCGTTGAAATTGCCTTCGGCATCGAAGTCGGTCAGGGGGAAGGACAGCAGGCCGTGTGACAGGATTTTTTTGAGTTCTTGCGGATTCATGGGGGCTCCAGGGGGCGGTTTCGGTCAAGTGATACGTTATCGTACAACTAGTCTCATGCAGAAGCAAGCACAAGATCGTGCATTGGGATTCAGGGGCGGGAAGATTCCAGTTGCAGCTGGGCCTGGCGCAGGCGTTCGCGGCTGTTGCTCAGGTGGGTGCGCATGGCGGCGCGCGCCGCTTCCGGGTCCTTGCGCAGGATGGCGTTGAAGATATCCTCGTGCTCGCGGTTGACGCGTTCGAGGTAGGCGGCCGGGTCGTCATGGGCCAGTTGCGGCATGTTGACGCGGGCGCGGGGAATGATGGTGTTGCCCAGTTGGGTCAGGATATCGACGAAGTAGCGGTTGCCGGTAGCCTGGGCGATCACCACGTGGAACTGGACGTCGGCGTCGACCGCCGGGCTGCCCTTGGCCACGCTGCGCTGCATGAGGCCCAGCACGCGGGCCAATTCGGCCAGCTGTTCTTCGGTGCGGCGCTGGGCTGCCAGCGCGGCGGCTTCGGCTTCCATGCTGATGCGCAGTTCCAGCATGGCCAGCACATCGAGCACGGTGACGATGCTTTCGGCCGGAATGCCGATGCCGGCGGTCTTGCGTTCGATGACGAAGGTGCCGATGCCGTGCCGGGTTTCGACCCAGCCGCCGGCCTGCAGATGCGAAATCGCTTCCCGCACTACCGTGCGGCTGACCCCGTGCAATTCCATGATCGCGGACTCGGTCGGCAGCTTGTCGCCGGTCTTGAGGATGCTTTTCTGGATATCGCCCGTGACATGCTCCACCACGCCCTGGGCGAGCGTGCGGTGCTTTTTGCGCGGAATGGTGGTGGTTTGGGCGGATGGCGACGGTGTCATGACGGAAATTATACCGCTTTTGCAGTTGTACGACATCTCATAAGAAGATGATTCAGTGCCACAGGCCCAGGATCAGGCCGAACAGCATGAATTGCACCAGGTGGTAGCCGCCATCGATCAGCCACAGCTTGAGGGAGCGCTGGGCGAACTGGTAATTGATGCCGAAACTGGTCGCAACCAGGCCGAAACCGGCCAGGGCGCCCGCCTTGAGCGCGGCGTCAAGCGGCGGGGCCGCGCCCAGCCAGTAGGCAAAGCAGGCGGCGCCGATCAGCGAAAACGCGAAGCTGATGCCGAATACTTTCGCGGGGTGCCCGGGCGGCTTTTCCCCGCCGTTCTCCGCATTCCATGCCGGGCCGAAGAGTTTTGACGAGTACCACAAGCCGCCGACGAAAAAGCTCGATACTGCGGCAACGGACACGGCCAGTAAATTCACGGGATCTCCTTAGCGGGTGGGGGCGTGACGCATTATTACCGATTTGCAAGAGTTGGCGCACTGATTACCATAGTATACTTGCAGCCCCACTCCCGATTCCCGCCATGACCATGCAGCCAGTTGCCGTCAGCTGCCGCGCCGGATGCGGCGCCTGCTGCACCGCCCCGTCCATCACCTCGCCGATACCCGGCATGCCCAACGGCAAGCCGGTTGTCAACCAAAGGGATGCCTATGCAGTGCCGTGACAATTGCGGTGCGTGCTGTATAGCGCCGTCAATAACCAGTCCGATTCCTGGGATGCCCAGCGGGAAACCTGCGGGCGTGAGGTGCATCCAGCTTGGGGACAACAATCTGTGCCTCATCTTCGGGAAGCCGGAGCGACCTGCATTCTGCGGCGGCTTGCAACCGTCGGCAGAAATGTGTGGAACTAGCCGAGAACATGCGATTCTTTGGCTGAGTACGTTGGAGCGCGCGACCGCCCCGGCGTCGAATGCTGCAATCTAAAGCGGACTCGAAAAAGTCCGATTCATAGTTTCGATGTCATAGTCGAGCAACCACGCCTTGTGAGCGTCGTACAGCTTTTGTAGAGGTGCCCTCTTTCCCCCAATGACATCCATTCCCCTGTCGTCATAGGGATGAACGATAATCTCTTGCTCTGGATTTATCAAATACACCAAGCAATGGGGATTCGGATGCAGCGGCCCGAAGTCAGAGGCAAAAGCGCACCAGAGCAAGTTCTGCAGCTTTGCCTTGGGAACTTCAAAAGCCAAATTTATCCAGAATTCCTCATCGCCGCCTTCGTCTTGCTCCTCGGTGGGGACCTGCTCAACCCATATTTCGCGACAGCGCGGAATTGATAGGCCGGCCAACTCAAGTTCGCGAAGAGTATGACGCAATTGGAAGCGACTAGAAGGGTAGTATTTTTGTAGATGTACCTGGATGCATGCCTCTTGCGCGAACACATCTGCGCAAATTGCGGATGCCTTTCCCAGCGCCGTCAAGACTTGGTCGAGCGGGCTTCCACCTTCGGACAGTTCGAATCGAAGTCCTCCGGCAAAGTTATAAAACAAAGCATGGCGATACAAGTCGGGCCCGACAAGTCCGTCAAATTTATCTCTGAATCTCATTGGACATCCCGATTGTTAAAGCCTTGAATAAGGTATCTGCCTGGCTAGTGTGGTGAGTTAGAAATTCGCAGACAAAATCGTTCGATGCTTGCGAGGA
>JAZKBE010000054.1:36678-113428 GCA_040388805.1 Pseudomonadota bacterium | reverse complement strand
AGATCGACTTCTCGCAACTGGAAATCCTGGTGCTGGACGAAGCGGACCGCATGCTGGACATGGGCTTCATCGACGATATCGAAAAGATCATCGCCGCCACCCCGGCCAACCGCCAGACGATGCTGTTTTCGGCCACCCTGGACGGCATGGTCGGCAATATGGCCCGCCGCATCACGACCAACCCGATGACGATCCAGATCGCCAGCTCGTCGTCGAAGCACGACAACATTTCGCAGCGCGTGCACTTTGTCGACGACCTGTCGCACAAGAACCGCATGCTGGACCACCTGCTGCGCGACGAAACGCTGGACCAGGCTGTTGTGTTTACCGCCACCAAGCGTGACGCCGACACCATCGCCGACCGCCTGAACATCGCCGGTTTCTCGGCCGCCGCACTGCATGGCGACATGCACCAGGGCGCCCGCAACCGCACCCTCGACGGCCTGCGCCGCGGCCAGGTCAAAGTCCTGGTAGCGACCGACGTTGCCGCGCGCGGTATCGACGTTCCGAACATCACGCACGTCTTCAACTACGACCTGCCGAAGTTCCCGGAAGACTATGTGCACCGTATCGGCCGTACCGGCCGTGCCGGCCGCAATGGCCTGGCGATCTCGCTGGTGAACCACGCTGAAGGCATGAACGTCAAGCGCATCGAGCGTTTCACCAAGCAACTGATTCCGGTCACCGTCATCGAAGGCTTCGAGCCGAAGAAGACCGCATCGGCGCCACGTTCGGCAGCACGTCCAGGCAGCTGGAAGCCGGGCGACAACCGTTCGGCTGCCAAGCCGGGCCAGCGTACGTTCAGCAAGCCGGGCGCACCGCGCAAGGAAGGCGCGACCACCGGCGGCGGCTACAAGGGTTCGAATCCACGCTCGACCGACGGCGCGCGCCGTTCGTACGGCGACCGTTAATCACGGCGTCGTGTAAGAAAAGCTGCTTCGGCAGCTTTTTTTTCGTCAGTACGCGCAAGTCCGGAAGCCGCAGAACAGGTCGTCCCGCTCGGGCTTGAAAAAATTGCGGAAACGCGCCGACCCGAACCTGGCCGGCGTGGCGAACGACGCCCCCCGCAACACCTGGTGCGTCATGAACCACGGCGCCGAATATTCGCGGTAGCGGTCGGCCACGAAGCCCGGATACGGTTCGAACGGCGTGCAAGTCCATTCCCACAGCTGTCCCCAGCGGAAACCGGCCATGCCCGACAGCGCCGCATATTCCCATTGCGCCTCGGTCGGCAAGCGGCGCCCTATCCACGCGCAGTAGGCTTGCGCCTCGTACAGATTGACATGCCGCACCGGTTCCGAGGGCGCCAGCGTGGCCAGCCGTCCGAACCGTTCCGCGCGCCATTGCCCGCCCTCGCGCTGCCAGTAACGCGGCGAGGACCGCTCCTGCCGCATCAGCCAGGCGCTACCTGCCTTGCTCCAGAACTGGCTGTTCTGATAGCCGCCATCGGCCATGAATTCGGCGAACTGGGCGTTGGTCACCAGCCCCGCGTCGATCCGGAATGGCGACACAAACACCGGGTGCGCCTGCTTTTCATTGTCGAACACAAAGCCATCCTGCTGTGCCACGCCCAGCACAAAGGTCCCACCCGGATAGCCGATGTCGGTCCCCGGCGAGGCGGCCGCTTCGTCATGCGCCAGCACCGGCGGCACCTGCATGCCCAGCGTTTGCATGGTGTACAGCAAGGCTTCGCCATGCATGTCTTCGTGCGCCAGCGCCAGCCGGTAGGGATACAGGGCCTCGTCGGTGCCCGCCTCGCGCGACAGTTTGTCGAGCGTGCGGTCCAACACTTCGTGGCAATAGGTTTTCAGCGCGCCGGGGCTGGGCAGGTCGAGCGTCCAGCGCGCGCGGTGCGGCACGGTGTTCGAATCGAAGAAGTCGTCGCCCCGCGTGAGCAGGCAATGGCGCTGGGCATCGGCCGGGTGGCTGGAGCTCGCCTCGCGCAAGATGAACCATTCGGCGAACCAGGCCGTGTGCCCAAGTTCCCACAAAGGCGGGTTAATCGTGGCAATATGCGGTACGCGCGCCAACTGGTCGTAGCCGGCCGCCGCAAAGCAGTCGAACAGGTCCAGCGTATAATTTCGCGCGGCCTGCAGGGCTTCGGCCAGCTGCTGCGGCCTGGCGTGGCGAAACGAGATTGTCGATGTGCTCATGGGTCAATTGTAGCGACTTTTAAAAGGAAAACGGTGCAAGGCAAGCACGTGCTTATCGTCAGCCCGGCCATGGCCCGGGAAAACAATGGCAACTGGCAAACGGCCAGCCGCTGGTGCCATTTCCTCCGCCAGCGCCATGTGGCCGCCATTGCGGGGGACTGGTCGCCCCAGGCCGGCGCCGCGCCCGACCTGCTGATCGCGCTCCATGCGCGCCGCTCGGCGCATGCCATCGCCGCCTTCGCCACCGCCTATCCCGAGCGCCCGCGCGTGCTGGTGCTGACCGGCACCGACCTGTACTGCGACATTGCCGAAGTGCCCGAAGCGCGCGCGTCGCTGGCCCATGCCACGCGCCTGGTGCTGCTGCAAAGCGCCGGCCTGGCCATGCTCTCGCCGGCCATGCGCGCCAAGGCCAGCGTCATTTACCAGTCCGCGCCCACCATGCACCCTCCCCCGCGCGCGCCGGCGCGACGCCATTTCGACGTGTGCATGATCGGCCACCTGCGTGCCGTCAAGGACCCCTACACCTATATGCGCGCCAGCACCCTGGTCACCAGTCCCAAGGTGCGCCTGCTGCATATCGGCGGCACGCTCGAATCGGCGCTGGGCCAGGCCGCCAGCACTACCCAGGCCGTCAATCCGCGCTACCAGTGGCTGGGCAATATGCCCCACAATGCGGCCCGCCAGCGCCTGTCGCGCAGCGACCTGATGGTCATTTCTTCGCTCATGGAAGGCGGCGCCAACGTCATCATCGAAGCGGTCACCAGCGGCGTGCCGGTGCTGGCCAGCGATATCAATGGCAACCGCGGCATGCTGGGCGAGGATTACGCCGGCTATTTCGAACCGGGCGACGCCCCGCAACTGGCGCGCCTGATCGACCGCTGCATCGCCGAGCCGGACTTTTATGCCGAACTGTGCCGCCAGTGCGCGGCGCGGGCGCCACTGTTCACACCGGAAAACGAACGCGCGAGGGTGCTCGAACTAGTGGATAATCTGTTCAAAGTAAATAATGACGGGAATCATCATGAGCAATAGCGACCAAACCATCAAACTGACCTCGTTTTCGCACGGTGGCGGCTGCGGCTGCAAGATCGCGCCCGGCGTGCTCTCCGAGATCCTCAAGAATTCGACGGGCTTTCCCGTGCCCAAGGAATTAATGGTCGGCATAGAAACGGCGGACGATGCCGCCGTCTACAGGCTCAACGACGAACAAGCCCTGATCGCCACCACCGACTTCTTCATGCCCATCGTCGACGATCCTTTCGACTTCGGCCGCATCGCCGCCACCAATGCCATTTCCGATGTGTACGCCATGGGCGGCACGCCGATCATGGCGCTGGCCCTGGTCGGCATGCCGATCAACAAGTTGCCGATCGAAACCATCGGCCAGATCATCCGCGGCGGCGAATCGATCTGCGCCGAAGCCGGCATTCCCATCGCGGGCGGCCATACCATCGATTCGGTCGAGCCGATCTACGGCCTGGTCGTGCTGGGCCTGATCCATCCGTCCAAGGTCAAGCGCAATGCCGACGCGAAAGATGGCGACGTGCTGATCCTGGGCAAGCCACTGGGCGTGGGCGTGCTCTCGGCGGCCCTCAAGAAGGACTTGCTCGGTCCCGACGGCTACGCGGCCATGATCGAGAACACCACCAAATTGAACAAGCCAGGCAAGGCGCTGTCGGACATGGCCGGCGTGCACGCGCTGACCGACGTCACCGGCTTCGGCCTGCTGGGCCACCTGCTGGAACTGGCGCGCGGCGCCAGGCTGGCGGCGCAGCTCGACATGGCGGCCATTCCGCTGCTGCCGGGCGTGGAACAACTGGCGCGCGACGGCATTTTCACCGGCGCATCGGGCCGCAACTGGGATGCCTATGGCAAGGACGTCGACCTGGACGCCGCCATCACCCCTGCGCAGCAAGCCTTGCTGACCGATCCGCAAACTTCGGGCGGCTTGCTGGTATCGTGCGATGCGGGTAGCGTCGATGACGTGCTGGCCCTGTTCGCGCGCGAAGGCTTCGGCCACGCGGCCGTGATCGGGCGCATGCAGGCCGGTGCGGCGCGGGTCGGAGTCACAGCCTAGCCCCATGAAGCGCGAGCCGGCCCCCCCCGTGCGAGCTGGCGACGCCCGCGAGGCGCCACGCGGAGCATGGTCCGATCTCCGTGACCTGGTCCTGAGCAAGGATTACCGCCAGCGCCGCTGCCTGACGGTGCTGCTGCTCACCGCCATGGTGTACGGCGTTTCGATCGCCATCATGACCTTCGGCGCCATTGCCGGCATCTTCCAGCTGGTGCATGTGCAGTGGCTGGGCACGCTGTGCGCCGCGACCGTACTGACCTTCTACATCCTGATCCGCAGCGGCTGGAACCGGACTTGCGCCGAACCGACGCTGGCCCTGCCGCAGGCGCTGTCGGCCCAGACCCTGGTGGCCTGCGCCTACGCCATGAGCGGCCCGGTGCACGCGGGCGTACTGATCCTGCTGCCGCTGGTCATGGTATTCAGCATGTTCGACATGGCCGTGCGCAATGCGCGCCTGCTCATGCTGTACACCATCGCCCTGATGGGCATCGTCATGTGGCAGCGTTCGCACGCCAACCCGCAAGTCTATGTGCCCATGCTGGAAGGGATTTATTTCATCCTGGTGGCCACGGTGCTGCCGGCGATTTCGCAACTGTCCGTGCTGCTGAGCACCATGCGCCGGCGCGTCAAGACGCAAAAACTGGAACTGGAAAAGGCCATGGCCCACATCCAGCAAATGGCCACGCACGATGACCTGACCGGCCTGTCGAACCGGCGCCACGTCCTGCATTTGCTGAACGAACATGCGATGCGGCACGCGCGCGGCGGACCGAGTTTTTATATCTGCATGGCCGACCTGGACCATTTCAAGCACGTCAACGATAGCTACGGGCATGCCGTGGGCGATGAAGCGCTGTGCGCCTTCGCGCGCCAGGCCATCGCGCTGCTGCGCAATACCGACATCGTCGGCCGCTGGGGTGGCGAAGAATTCCTGATGCTGCTGCCGGAAACCCCGCCGGGCGACCCGAACGTGGGCGTGGAACGCTTGCGCAAGGGCCTGGCGGACTATGAAATCAGTGCGCACCTTCCGGAACTGCGGATCCGCTTTTCCTGCGGCCTGTCGCGTTTTCGCGGCGGCGAACCGATCGTCGACACCATCGAGCGGGCCGACCGCGCCCTGTACGCGGCCAAGGCCGCCGGGCGCAACCGCACGGTCGCCCTTTAGCGCCGCATCAGGGCCGCACGGCGCCGCGCCATGCGCAATATTTCCAGGCGCCGCTGCGCTTCGCGAAAACGGATTCCCGCCACGACCAGGCCCGCACAGGCGATGCAGGTGACCACTGCCAGCAAAATCGCATCCATGATGAATTCCTTCCCACAGGCATCAAAGTCCCTCCAGAGTGCCACTACCGGCCCTTCTGCGGCTTGCGCTGCATCAAACCGTCGTGCCCGCCTGAAGAACGCCCTTGCCGGCCCGGCTGGCGTAGACTATCGCTTCACCCAACCAAGGAGGAAGTCATGCCCTATATCGATGGTTTTGTGGTTCCTGTACCAAAAGACAAAATTGACGCCTACCGCGAAATGTCCATCAAGTGCGGCAAGATCTGGCGCGAACTCGGCGCGCTCGAATTTCGCGAGTGCATGGCCGACGACGTCAAGCCGGGCAAGCTGACGTCCTTTCCCCAGAGCGTGGACTTGCAGGATAATGAAGTCGTGTTTTTCTCGTACATCAGCTACACCGACCGTGCCGCGCGCGACAGCATCAACGCCAAGGTCATGGAAGACCCGCGCATGAAGGACATGATGGATCCGGCCACCATGCCCTTCGACGGCAAGCGCCTGATCTACGGCGGCTTCGAAACCATCGTCGATTTGTAAACTTGACAAAGCCCAAGGGGCTCGCTTACAGTGAGCCCATGTCCTTCTCCCTGCATCTATCGTCTTTCCTACCGCAAGCTGGCGTGCTATCGCTAGCTTCGCTACCTGCTGCCCGCGCTTAATTCGCGTTCGTAGCCGCCCGCTCTCCGCTGGCGATGTTGTAAAACCCCTGGAAAAGACCGACCCGATGTTTGCTTCGACCACCACCAACACCCTGTTTCTACTGCTAAAGCTACCGATCGGTTGCCTGGCCTAGCGTTTCCGTGGCCGCCCGGCAGCCAGTCGCCACACCGCGCCGCCCCGGCCTTATTCTTAGCTAGAAAACAGGAGTCACCATCATGTTGCAAAACCCTTCCGCCAAGTACCGCGCCTTCCCTGCCGTCGACCTTTCCGACCGCCAATGGCCAGGCAAGACCATCACCACCCCGCCAATCTGGATGAGCACGGACTTGCGCGATGGCAACCAGGCCTTGATCGAGCCGATGAGCCCGGAAAAGAAGCTGCGTTTCTTCGAGATGCTGGTCAAGATCGGCTTCAAGGAGATCGAAGTGGGCTTTCCGTCGGCCTCGCAGACCGATTTCGACTTCGTGCGCAAGCTGGTCGAGGAAAACCGGATTCCCGACGATGTCACCATCATCGTGCTGACCCAGGCGCGCGAAGAGTTGATCCGCCGCACCGTGGATTCGGTGGTGGGCGCCAAGCGCGCCATCGTGCACTTGTATAACTCGGTGGCGCCGGTGTTCCGCAAGGTGGTCTTCAACATGTCGCGCGAGGAAATAACCCAGATCGCCGTCACCGGCACCAGGCTGGTCAAGGAATTGGTCGCCGGCCACCCCGGCACCGAATGGGGCTTCGAATACAGCCCGGAATCGTTTTCCACCACCGAACTCGATTTTTCCAAACATATCTGCGACGCCGTCAGTGCCGCCTGGGAACCCACGCCGCAGCGCAAGATGATCTTCAACCTGCCGTCGACGGTCGAATGCAGCACGCCGAACGTGTATGCCGACCAGATCGAATGGATGTCGCGCAAGCTGGCCCGGCGCGACAGCATCATCATCAGCGTGCACCCGCACAACGACCGCGGCACCGCCGTCGCCTCGGCCGAACTGGCCGTCATGGCCGGCGCCGACCGCGTCGAAGGCTGCTTGTTCGGCAATGGCGAGCGCACCGGCAATGTCGACCTGGTCACCCTGGCCATGAATTTGTACACCCAGGGCGTGCACCCGGGCCTCGATTTTTCCGATATCGACGCGGTGCGCCAGCTGGTCGAGGAATGCAACGCCCTGCCCGTCCACCCGCGCCATCCGTATGCGGGCGACCTGGTATTCACGGCCTTCTCCGGCTCGCACCAGGATGCGATCAAGAAAGGCTTCGCGCGCCAGAAGAGCGACGCGATCTGGGAAGTGCCTTACTTGCCGATCGATCCGGCCGACCTGGGCCGCAGCTACGATGCCGTGATCCGCGTCAACAGCCAGTCCGGCAAGGGGGGCATGGCTTACTTGCTTGAACAGGAATACGGCCTGGCCTTGCCGCGCCGCCTGCAGATCGAGTTCAGCCGCGCCGTGCAGGCCGTGGCCGACAGCACCGGGCGCGAACTGGCCGCGGCCGACTTGCATGCCATTTTCTGCAAGGAGTATTTCGACCAGGCCGCGCCGTATGCCTATGCCGGGCACCGCATGGTGGAGGACAGCAGCTGCGATGAGCCGGTCCAGATCGACCTGACCCTCGGTCACCGCAATGCCACCATGCACTTGCAAGGTGGCGGCAATGGCCCGATCGAT
Source organism: Pseudomonadota bacterium (assembly GCA_040388805.1). Lineage (GTDB taxonomy): Bacteria > Pseudomonadota > Gammaproteobacteria > Burkholderiales > Burkholderiaceae_D > Telluria_A. Next base: position 105,599 of record JAZKBE010000054.1, on the reverse strand, counting down.
GCCTTCGTCAATGCGCTGGGCCTGGACATCCGCCTGATGGATTATCACGAGCACGCCATCGGCTCGGGCGCCAACGCCAGCGCGGCGTGCTACGTGGAGTTGCGCCTGGCCGGTGGCCCGACCATTTTCGGTGCGGCCATGGATAGCAATATCGTGACCGCCTCCTTCAAGGCAGTGCTGAGCGCGGTGAACCGCGAACTGGCGCGCATCGGCGAACCCGTGCTCGTCTAGCGAGGTCCATCGGCTGCCGGATTCCGGCAGCCGACATGGGCGCATATTCAAACGCCCATAAAAAAAAGCCCGCCGAAGCGAGCTTTGTTCCAATGTATTACCAATGCTTTAATCGTGTCTCAGGCGCCCATGCTATCTGCGTGGTGCCCTGACGTGTAAATCGACCAACGTATCCGGAATTACAAATCCGTGTGCTTGCGGCCATCACCCTCTCAACATTACACATACCGCGAGGAGGCGCAGACTTCGGATCGCTGCAAAATTCATTTGAACTCCACAACAGAACGCAGTATAGCACAGGTTTTGTGCGGCGCACAAATTATTTTGGCGTGCCCGTCGTCATCTCTTCCGGTTCGTCGTATTGTTCGTTGCGCCCTACCCTTTCGTATTCGGAAATGACCTGGGCGCCGAACAGCAGCAGGATGGCGCCGATCTCCAGGCTGAACATGACCACGATGGCGGTCGTCATCGAGCCGTACACCACGTTTACCTGCGACAGCGTGGAGAAATACCAGACCAGCACGTGGCGCGCGATTTCCCACAGCAGGGCCGCGGTCACCCCGCCGATGAGCGCATGCGAGAGCGACAGCCGGCCCACCGGCATCACCAGGTAGATCGAACTGAGCACGAGGATTTCCCCCGTCAGCCCCAGCAGGTACAGCAGCACGCCCGACACCCCGCCCAGCGACCATTCGTATCCCAGGAACAGCACGCTCTCTTCCCCCATGACCTGCAAGGTGCCCGACACCAGGGTGACGATCAGGACGCCCACGCCGAGCGCCACGATATAGCAATAGGGCAGCACGGCCGAGATGAAAAACTTGCGGCGCCGGATCGCGACCCGGTGATGGAAGATGACGCACATGGCGTTTTCCAGCGCGGTAAAAGCGAGCGAACTGAAAAACAGCATGACGACAAACAAGACCCAGGTCACGAGATCGCGGTCGTCGAGGAACTTGGAGAGCTCGATGACGATCGAACGTGACTGGCCAGGCACCAGCCATTCCAGGTAGCGCGACAGCGTGGCCAGCAGTTCGGCCTGGTCGATGAAATGCGACAGCGCCACCACCACCAGCATGAGGAAAGGAACGATCGACAGCAAGGCGTAATACGCCACCGCGCCGGCCAGCAGCAAGCCCTGGTTGGCGCGAAAGCCTTTCAGCGTTTGCCACACGAAATCCAGGGGATGCCTGAGGATGTAGGCATTGGCGCGCCGGTTCAGTAGCTTGATATGAATATGCGGCAAATGGGCCACGCGTGCGCCTTTCAATGGGCCAGCCGCAGCCCGGTATATTGCCACCTTGCGGCGGCAGGGAAAAAATTGCGATAGCTGGCGCGCGCATGTCCCGGCGGGGTGGCGCTGGACGAACCGCGCAGCACGTACTGATTCAGCATGAACTTGCCATTGTATTCGCCCAGGGCACCGGGGGCCGTTACATAGCCCGGATAGCCGGCATAGCTGCTGCTGGTCCATTGCCAGCAGTGGCCGAACAGTTGCGCCAGGTCGCCGCTGGAGGCGACTTCCCATTCGGCTTCGGTGGGCAGGCGCGCCCCCATGAAGCGCGCGCAGGCATCGGCTTCGTACAGCGACACATGGCAGACCGGTCGGGCCAGGTCCAGCGGCTGCATGCCGTGCAGGGTGAATTCCTGCCACCGGCCCTGGTCATCGCATCGCCAGTACAGCGGGTGCGCGATGGCATGCGCCTGCACCCAGTCCCAGCCTTCGGACAGCCACAGCGCCGGGTCGCGGTAGCCGCCCGCGTCGATGAAGGCCAGGTATTCGCCGTTGGTGACCAGGCGCCGCGCCAGCGCGAACGGCGCCACGAACTGCTTGTGGCGCGGCAGCTCGTTGTCGAAGCAGAAGCCCTCGCCGTCGGCGCCAATGTCGGCCAGCCCGCCGTCGAAACGGACCCATTCCAGCGGCGCCGCGGGCGGCGCGCGCTCCGGCACGTCGGCGCGGTAGGCGGGGTACAGGGCGCTGCAGGAAAGCAGGTGCTTGACGTCCGTCAGGATCAGTTCCTGGTGCTGCTGTTCGTGCTGCAGGCCCAGTTGCACCAGTTGTGCGAGTTCGTCGCCGGCGCCCCGGGCCAGCAGGCTTTCCATGCGGGCGTCGACATTGGCGCGGTAGGCCAGCACTTCGCGCATCGACGGGCGCGTCAGCAGGCCGCGCCGGGCGCGCGGATGGCGTTCGCCCACGCCGTTGTAATACGAATTGAACAGCACCCGGAAGGCTGGATGGAAAGGCAGGAAGCCATCCTCGAAGCGTTCCAGGATGAAGGTTTCGAAGAACCAGCTGGTGTGCGCCAGATGCCATTTCACGGGACTGGCGTCGGGCATCGACTGGGCGCCGCAATCTTCGTCGGAAAGTGGCTCGGCCAGCATCAGCGAGCGCTTGCGCACGGTCTGGAAGTGCTCCATGTCAGCGGGGAACCGCGCGTGCATGGATGAAGGCGAACCAGTTGTCCGGGTCGGTCCAGACATGGGTGGCGGCAAAGCCTGACTGTTCGAGCAAGCCGACGGCCAGGCTCTGGCGGTATTTATAGCTGTTCTCGGTATGGATGCGCTGGCCGGCGGAAAAATCGCGTGCCCCGCCATGCCAGCTGACCGACAGGTCTTCGATCGCTTCCAGGTGCATCTCGACCCGGCTTTCGCCCTCGTTGTAAAAGCCGCGGTGTTCCCATTGCAGCACGTCGAAGTCGGCGCCGATCAGGCGGTTCACATGGCGCAGGATATTCAGGTTGAAGGCGGCCGTAATGCCCAGGTCGTCGTCGTAGGCGGCGTCCAGCGTGGCGGCATCCTTGACCAGGTCGATGCCGATCAGCAGGCCGCCGTCGTCGTCGCAGGCCGCGCGCAGGCGCTGCAGGAAGGCGCGCGCTTCGTCGGGCGTAAAGTTGCCGATCGATGAACCTGGATAGAAAAACAGGCGTTTTTCGGTCCGCACGACATCGGGCAGGTCGAGCTTGCTGGAAAAATCGAGCCCCAGGGCCGTCATTTCGATATGGGGAAAGCGCTGCTGCAAGCGGGCAATGGCATCGCGCACGAAGTCGGCGGCGATATCGATGGCCACGTACTGAGCCGGATGCAGCAAGGGAAACAGGGCTGCCGCCTTGGCGCAATTGCCGGCGCCCAGGTCGATCAGGGTGGCGCCGGGCCCGACCGCGCGCGCGATCTCGGCGCTGTAGCGCGCGACGATGGCCGCTTCGGTCCGCGTCGGATAGTATTCGGGCAATTCGCAGATGGCTTCGAACAGGCGCGAGCCCAGGGCGTCGTAAAGATACTTGGGGGAGATGAAGGCCTCGCGCGCGGCCAGGCCGGCGGCCAGTTCGGCCGCAACGGCAGGCGTGGCGAGGCGCTGGCGGGCTTCTGTCAGGCGGGATGTCGGCATGGTATTTCCCTTCATTGCAGCACGTGACATGTTGATGTTTTTGTTATGATAGCTGAAGTTCCCAGTTTTACCGGAGGGTACGCTCTCTGGCGTGCCAAGAATCAGCCGTTCCCGGCTGCCTATCCTTTTCATGCAGGATCACCATGACCTTCTTTTCCCCATCGCGTTCGTTCACATCCTTGCTGCTGGCCGGCCTCGTATTCGCCTGCGCCGGCGCGCTGGCCCAGGCCGTGCCTGGCGTGCTGCGCGTGTCGGCCATTCCCGATGAAAACCCGACCGAGTTGCAGCGCAAGTTCAAGCCGCTGGGCGACTACCTGGCCAAGGCCACCGGCCTGAAGGTCGAATTCACCCCGGTCACCGATTACCCGGCCTCGGTCGAAGGCTTGATCACCAACAAGCTCGACATGGTCTGGTTCGGCGGCTTCACCTTCGTCCAGGCTTACGATCGCAGCAAGGGCCAGGTCGTGCCGCTGGTGCAGCGCGATATCGATGAAGTATTCCGTTCGGTGTTCGTCACCACCGACAAGAGCATCACCAGGCTGGAAGACCTGAAGGGCAAGACCCTCAGCTTCGGTTCCGAAAGCTCGACCTCGGGCCATTTGATGCCGCGCTCGTTCATGCTCGCTGCCAAGGTCGATCCGGACACCGATCTCAAGCGCATCGCCTATTCGGGCGCGCATGACGCCACCGTTGCTGCGGTAGCCGGCGGCAAGGTCGATGCGGGCGCGCTCAATATCAGCGTGTGGGAAAAACTGGTGGCGGCCAACAAGGTCGACCCGGCCGTCGTGCGCGTGTTCTACACCACGCCGTCCTACTACGATTACAACTGGACCGTGCGTTCCGACATGAGCCCGGCCCTGAAGAAAAAAATCACCGATGCCTTCCTCGCGCTCAGCCCGGATAATCCGGAGCACAAGGAAATCCTGCTCCTGCAAAAAGCGGGCAAGTTCATTCCGACCAAGCCGGCCAACTACAAATCGATCGAAACGGCGGCGCGCAACGCCAAGCTGCTGAAGTAAATCCGGCATGGCTACGTACCGCCTCGAACAGCTCAGCGTCAAACACCTTGCCGCCGGCAAGGCGCCCGCGCTGCACGCCATCGACCTGGCGGTTGGCGCCGGCGAGCAGCTGGCCATCATCGGGCCTTCGGGCGCCGGCAAGACCACCCTGCTCGCCACGCTGGCCTGCGCCCACAAGCCGGCCGGCGGCCGTTTCGACATCTTCGGGCAGGACCCGTGGGACCTGTCCGAGGGCGCGCGCCACCGATTGCGCGCGCGCCTGTTCCTGGCGCCGCAAACGCCGCCGCTGCCGCCGCGCCAGCGCGTGGTCAATGCGGTGCTGGCCGCGCGCCTGCCGCACTGGACGCTGTGGCAAGCCTTCACTTCCCTGCTCACGCCGTCCGACCCGGATGCGGCCTACGACGCCCTGGAGCGCTTCGGCCTGGGCGACAAGCTGTACGCGCGCGTGGACCGCCTGTCCGGCGGCGAACGCCAGCGCTGCGGCCTGGCGCGACTGCTGCTGTCGGCGGCCGACACCTTCCTGGTCGACGAACCCCTGTCCGCGCTCGACCCCACGCTCGCGCAACTGACCCTGTCGACCTTGCAGCAGGAAGCGGCGGCGCGCGGCGCCACGCTGGTATGCAGCCTGCACCAGGTGGACATGGCGCGCGCCCATTTCCCGCGCATCGTCGGCCTGCGCGACGGCCGGATCGTGTTCGACGCCGCGCGCGAACAGGTGAGCGACGCCATGATCGCGGCCCTGTACCAGAACGAACGCATGGATGCCCCTTCCCCCGAGCAGCACGCGGCGCCCGAGATGCTGGCCGTCGGCGCCTGCTTCTGAGCGATGCGGGCAGCTTCCCCCCTCCATCCCGATCCCGCCTGGCGCGGGCGCGTCACGGCCGCCGTGGTCTGCCTGGCCCTGCTGTGGCCGATGCTGGTGTTCAGCGAATTCAAGCCCTGGATCCTGTTCGACCTGCAAAGCCTGTCCGCCACCGGGCGCTACCTGCTCCAATTCCTCACGCCCGCCCACGATGCCCCATTCCTGGCCATGGTGCTGCACCAGACCTGGATCACGGTGGCGGTGGCCACGGCCGGCCTGTCGCTGGCCCTGCTGGGCGCCATTCCGGCGACCCTGATCGTCACCGAACGGCTGTCGATCTCGCGCCTGGGCACGGGCCGCATGCGGCCGGCGGCCAGGCTGGCCAGGCAGCTGGTGCGCTGGCTGCTGGTCCTGCTGCGCAGCGTGCCCGAACTGGTGTGGGCGCTGCTGCTGGTGCGCGTGGTGGGCCTGGGCCCGACCGCCGGCGTGGTGGCCATCGCCCTCACCTACAGCGGCATGCTGGGCAAGGTGTATGCCGAGATCCTCGAATCGTCCGATGCGCACGCCAGCGACGTGCTGCTGGCCAACGGCAGCGGACGCCTGCAGGCGCTGCTGTACGGCGCGCTGCCGGCGTCCGCCGCCGAACTGGTGTCGTACACGGTGTACCGCTGGGAGTGCGCGATCCGCGGTTCGGTCGTGATGGGTTTTGTGGGCGCCGGCGGACTGGGACAGCGCATGGACGAATCGAACCGCATGATGGCCGGCGACGAAGTGTCGACCATGCTGATCGTGTTCGTGCTGCTGGTGGCCGTGGCGGACGCGGTCTCCAAAATGCTGCGCCGGAGGCTGGCATGAAGCCGGCCGCGCCACCGCGTTCCATGACCACCTGGCTGCTGATGGCGGGCCTGGTGCTGCTGGTGGCGGCCAGCTTCGCCACGCTGCCTTTGACGTGGTCAGCCTTCTTCACGCTGGAGGCGGCCGCCACCAGCGCCGAATTCCTGTCCGGCTTCGCACCACCGGAAATGGCGCCGGCCTTCCTGAAAAAGACCCTGGTGGCCACGCTGGAGACGCTGTCGATGTCGGCGCTGGGCACCCTGCTGGCCGTGGCCGGCGGCCTGGCGCTGGCGCTGCCGGCGGCCGGACGCTTTGGCCGCGTGGCGCGCGCCGCCACGCGCGGCGTGCTCAATGTGCTGCGTTCGATTCCGGAACTGGTATGGGCCACGCTGCTGCTCGTGGCCGCCGGCCTGGGGCCCTTCGCCGGCACCCTGGCGTTGGCCGCGCACACCAGCGGCGTGCTGGGCCGCCTGTTTGCCGACGCGCTCGAAAACGCCGAGCCGCTGCCCGAACAAACCCTGCGCACCAACGGCACCGCGGCCATGGCCGCCTTCCTGTACGCGACGCTGCCGCAGACGCTGCCGCAAATGCTGTCCTACACGCTGTACCGCTGGGAAAACAATATCCGCGCCGCTGCCGTGCTGGGCGTGGTCGGCGCCGGCGGCCTGGGACAAATGCTCAAATACCATCTGTCGCTGTTCCAGATGCAGAATGCGGCCACGGTGGTCATCGCCATGCTGCTGCTGGTCGCCCTGGTCGATGCCCTCAGTTTCGCGCTGCGGCGCGCCCTCACCCACTAAATAAAGAAACCCATGCTGGAATTGCGTTCGCTGACCAAAACCTATGGCGGACGGGCTGTGCTCAACAGCCTGTCGCATCACTTCGAAGCCGGCCAGTTCGTGGCCATCATGGGCGAATCGGGGGTCGGCAAGTCGACCCTGCTGAACCTGATCGCGGGCCTCGATGCGCCGAGCGCGGGGGAAATCATCGTCGACGGCCAGTCCATGGCCATGCTGGACGACGACGCGGCCACCCGCTTGCGGCGCAGCCGCATGGGCTTCATTTTCCAGGCCTTCCATGTGCTGCCGCACCTGACGCTGGCGCAAAACATCGCCCTGCCGCTGCTGCTCAACGGCCTGCCCCAGCAGCGCGCCACCGAGATGCTGGACGCGGTCGGCCTGGCCGGGCGCGGCGGCGACTTCCCGCGCCAGCTGTCCGGCGGCGAAATGCAGCGCGTGGCCATTGCGCGGGCCCTGGTGCACCGGCCGGCCCTGGTGCTGGCCGATGAACCTACCGGCAACCTCGATCCGGAAACCGCCGACAGCATCCTGGACCTGTTGCGGCGTGAAATAAAGGCCAGCGGCGCGAGCGCCATCATGGTCACACATTCCCACGCTGCGGCCGCGCGTACCGACAAAACCCTCGTTTTAACCGGTTCCGGGCTCAAATAATTGCTTGAAAAGCATAATTATTGGTTTTTGACCCATTTTTTTACCAACTTTGCTGCGAATATATTCTTATCGTAGTATTATCAAATCTCACCCGCGCTGCATACAAAGAGTGTGAAATATCACGCAAAGGTGAAGTTGACTACAAGTCGATCAGTCCCCACCATGAAAAGCTACCTTTTGGAGGAGTACGATGAACGTACGGCAAAAGAAACTGGAAATGATCGAGGCAATGAATCGCGCACGGGCGCTCGAACCTTCGAGCTTCGTACCGAACAAACTGCTCGACACATTAATTGAGAAGATGAACCTGAAAAACGATGCGGAGTTGTGCCGCGTGCTGGAAGTGCAGCCGCCCATCATCAGCAAGATCCGTCACCGTAAATTGGCCGTCGGCGCAACGATCCTGCTGCGCATGCACGAGAAATCGGATATGAGTATCCGGGACCTGAAGGAATTGTCCAGTGCGTCCATGCACTAGGCGGATTTCCTGAACCAGTTGCCTGGCGTCGGCAGCCGCAGGTCCGGCGCCCTTTTCGCATCGCTCGCGAACCCACCCAAACCCCGTGGACGCAGCTTCCCCCCCCCTGCCGGACCCCTCCCCTGTTTTCCCGCTTCCTATTCCATGCCGTAATGCCTGGCGTACCGGCTGTCGAGGTTCGCCAGCGTGAGCATCAGGAACACGTCCGCGCTTTCGAAATCGGGATCCCAGGCCAGCTCGCCGCATAACCAGGCGCCGGACCGGATATACCCCTTGATCAGGGCCGGCACCTGCGCGCGCTGGCCGGGATCGCAGGCGCGCAGCGGAAACGGCAGATGCGGCGTGACCCGGTATTCGGGCGGCGCCGCATGCGTGTCCATCAGCTGGCGCACCACCGCCGACGCATTCACGCCGCCGTCGGCCAGGCTCATGCTGGCGCAACCGACCAGGAAGTCGCACTGCTCGCGCCGCATGTAGTCGGCCAGGCCGGCCCACAGCAGCATGATCACGCTGCCGCCGCGGTAGTCGGGATGAATGCAGGCGCGCCCCGCTTCGACCATGCGCGCGCGCAGGTGATTGAGGCGGCCAAGGTCGAATTCATTGTCGGAATAGAAGCGCCCGATGCGGCGCGCGCGCGAGGGACTGAGCACGCGGTAGGTGCCGACCACGCGCAAGTTGGCCGACTCGCGCACCACCAGGTGGTCGCAGTAGTCGTCGAACTCGTCGCGGTCCAGGCGTTCGGCGTTGGCCAGCTGCGCCAGGCCCATGCCTTCGATGAATACCTTGTAGCGCAGGCGCTGCACTTCGCGCAATTCCTGCGGGGTCGACGCGAGGCTGAGGACCAGGCGCGGCGAGTGGGACTTTGTTTCAAGGCTGGGGCTCGTGGTGTGCATGATTCGTCCTGTAGTTGGCGACGAATCAAGCGTAACGGCCTTTCTTTTCAAGGCCGTGACAAGCACGTGTCATGCGCATGACAACTCAGTCGTTTTTCGGACGGCCCGTCTTCAGTTGCGGCAGGCTGGCCAGCACGTTTTTCAGGGTAGCCAGGTCGAGTTCGCTGATCAGCGCCACGCCGATGCGCAGCAATTCGCTTTTCTTGATCTCGAAGCCGGCCTTGATGCAGGCTTTCTTCACCTGGCCCAGCACCGCGTATTCCTGTTCCGGCATGGTGAAGCTGTCGCGCACCAGTTTCGGTTTTTTCGCCTTCTCCGGGGCCGGCACGGACGCTGCCGGCTTGGCCGCGGCTGCCTTCTTCGCTGCCGGTTTCGGTGCTGCCTTGGCTGCCGGTTTCGGTGCTGCCTTGGCTGCCGGTTTCGGTGCTGCCTTGACTGCCGGCTTGGCTGCCGGGGTGGCTGCAGTCTTGGCCGCAGGCTTGCCCGCTGCCGCTTTCACGGCCGGCTTAGCCGCCGGCGCCTTCACTGCCGCCGTCTTGCGCGGCGCCGCCTTTTTCGCTGCCGCCGTCTTCAGTTCCGGCACGCTGTGCCCGTTGGTTTTCGCGTTCGCTGCCTTGGCCATTCCCGACTCCCGTACGTAATAAAGGAAACAATATATACGATTTATCCTTTTTTTGACAGGACTTCGCGCGCGGCCTCGAATTCGTAGCGCTCGATATGCTCGGCCAGCTGCGCCAGCGCGCCCGTTCCCATCAGCTGCGCCAGGCTGGTTTTGACGGAATCGAAGTAGTCGAGCGCATCGCCGCTATAGTCCTTCAACAATACGACAAGTTGGTCGCGGGCGGCGAACGCCTCGGCTGTGTCCGTCAACAGATCTTGACTTTGATCAAGTTGACTTGAAAAGTAGGCATTCAGGCCGGAAAGAACTTCGGCCAGCGCGGCTTGCAGCACGGCCAGTTCGGCCGTGACGGGACCGCGCCGCTCGGCCGCGTTTTCCAGCTGCTCGGCGGCGCCGCGCAAGGCCGTGGCGCCGATGCTGGCCGCACTGCCGCGCAGCGAATGGGCGCGCCCTGCCAGCGCGGCCCAGTTGGCGGCCCCCGCTTCGGCGGCGAAGGCGGCGTCGGCATGGTGCTGGGCGTGCCAGAAGCGTTCCAGCAGTTTCACGTAGAAGGCGCTGTCGGCGCCAACGTTTTTCAGGCCGCTCGTGCTGTCGATGCCGGCGATCGCTGGCGCGGCCAGGACTGTGCGTGGCGCCACGGCGATGGCCGCCGCCACCGCTTCGGGCGTGGCGTCGAACAGCAGGCGCGGCGCGGCCAGCAGGTAGGCCGGCGCCATGCTGGCCGCCAGCGCATCGGTGGCGCCGACCACCAGCAGGTAAGGGTCGAGCGCCAGGTCGGCCGCCAGGATCGCGTGCAGCGCGGACGTGGTGTCGGGGGCGCAGTCGGTACGCAGGCCCAGCACCCGCAGCGACGCGGCGTGGGCGCCGGCCTCGCCCAGCAGCAGCACCCTGGCGTCAGGCGGCGCGCGCAGCGCGTTCATCTTCTTCGGCGTCGGAAAATTCGGCCGCGATTTCGGCGAAGCGCTGTTCGATGTCGAAGAACGCGTCCAGGATATCGGGATCGAAGTGGCTGGCGCGTCCTTTCTTCATGATGTCGAGCGCTTCCTGGTGGCTGAATGCCGGCTTGTAGACGCGTTTCGTGATCAGGGCGTCGTACACGTCGGCCACCGCCATCAGGCGCGCCGCCAGCGGGATCGCCTCGCCCACCAGATTGTCCGGGTAACCCGAGCCGTCCCACTTCTCCTGGTGCGAATGGGCGATCTGGCGCGCGAACATCAGGAAGCTGTTGCTGCCGCCGAGGTGTTTTTCGACCAGCATGATGGTGTCGCGCCCGTACACCGCATGCAGCTTCATGATCTCGAATTCGTCGCGATCGAGCTTGCCGGGCTTGAGCAGGATGCGGTCCGGGATGCCCACCTTGCCGATGTCGTGCAGCGGCGCCGACTTGTATAGCAGGAGGATGTTCTCGTCCGTCAGTTCGGCCGCGAAGCGCGGGTGATGCTGCAGCCGCAGGGCCAGGGTGCGCACATAGTTCTGGGTGCGGCGGATATGGTTGCCGGTCTCGTTGTCGCGCGTTTCGGCCATCGAGGCCATGGCCATGATGGTGGCGTCCTGCATCAGGGTCAGCTGGGCGGTGCGTTCGCTGACGATGCGTTCCAGGTTTTCATTCTGGTCCTGCAGCTGGCGGCGCGCGCGCGCCAGCGTCAGCTGGGTCGCCACGCGCGCGAACAGGATGGGCGGGCTGATCGGCTTGGTCAGGTAGTCGACCGCGCCCAGGGTCAGGCCCATGGCTTCGTCCTCGACCTGGCTTTTCGCGGTCAAGAAGATGACCGGGATGTCGGCCGTCTTCGGGTCGGCCTTGAGCTGGCGGCACGTTTCGTAGCCGTCCACGCCGGGCATCATCACGTCCAGCAGGATCAGGTCCAGGCCGGGCGTGGCATGGACGATCTGCAGCGCCGTAGTGCCGTTGGTGGCGACCTTGGTGTGGTATTTGTCCTTCAATAGGCGCGAGAGCAGCATGATGTTGTCGGGCGTGTCGTCGACGATCAGGATGGTCTGCCGGTCTTTGCTTGGTGCGTTCATAGTGCTTCCGGAAGGGGTGATGGGGGCGCGGCGGCCAAGTCGAGCAGCAGGCTCCTGGCTTCCTCGAATTCGTATTTTGACAGGTGGGTGGCCAGGCGTTCGAGCGTGGCCGCGTCCAGCACCGAGGCCAGGCGCGCGCGCACGGCGTCGAAATAGTCGGTGGTGTCGCCCGAGAACTCGGCCAGCAGCGCCTGCAGGTGCAGCAGCGCCTGTTCGGCGCTGTCGGCATGGGCGCCGGCCTGTTCGGGCAGCGCGCGCCCGGCGTCGCCGGCGAAGTAGCGGTCCAGCGCATGGAGGGCGGCGGCCAGGGTGGACTCCAGGCTGGCGATGCGCTGCGCCATCTTGACCGGCTCGGCCAGTTCGCCGCGCAGGCTCTCCTCGACCGCCTGGGCCGTGGCCTGCAGGTCGCGCGCGCCGATATTGCCGGCCACGCCGCGCAGGGTATGGGCCCGCTTGCAGGCCGCGTCATGGCGGCCGGCTTCGAAGTCGTTGCGGATTTCGTCGGCAGCGCTGCGCTGCGAGGCGCGGAAGCGGTCCAGCAGCTGCAGGTAGAGCGTGCTGTTGCCGGCCACATGGCGCAGGCCCAGGGCCGAATCGATGCCGGCCAGGACCGGCATGACGGCCGAATCGCGCGCCGGCAGCGGGACCCGGGCCGGCATCGCATGGCCCAGCCAGCGCGCCAGGGTGCCGTACAGCTTTTCCGGATCGACCGGCTTGGTGATGTAGTCCTGCATGCCCTCGCGCAGGCAGCGCTCGCGGATTTCCGACAGCGCGTGCGCGGTCATGGCGATGATCGGCACGCCGTTAAAGCGCGGATCCTTGCGCACTTCGATGGTGGTGGCGTGGCCGTCGAGCTGGGGCATCTCCAGGTCCATCAGGATCAGGCCATAGCCTTCCGGGCCGGCGATCATCAGTCTTTCGAGCGCCTGGTGGCCGGTATTGGCGATGTCGACGGCGATACCCTGCACCGCCATCAGTTCGACGGCGATCTGCTGGTTGACCTGATTGTCCTCGACCAGCAGCACCTTGACCGCGTACTCGCGCGGGCTGGCCACATCCATCGCGCCGGCCGCGTCGCCGCTTGGTGCGAACAGGGAAATGAGGGTATCGACCAGCGCCGACTGGCCGATCGGCTTGAACAGGAAGCCGATGATGCCGGCAGCTTCGGCCTGGTGCTGCACTTCCTCGCGTCCGAAGGCGGTCACCAGCACCGTGGCCGGGGCCGCGGACAGCGCGTGGTTGGCGCCGATGCGGCGCGCCAGCTCGATGCCGTCCATGCCCGGCATCTGCCAGTCGGTCAGCACCAGGCGGTAAGGGTCGCCGTTGGCGTCGGCGGCCAGGATCGCGCTTTCCGCATCAAACCCGCTGGCGGCGGTGTCGACCCGCAGCGGCAGTTCGGCCAGGGCTTCGACCAGGATGTCGAGCGCGATGGTCGAATCGTCCACCAGCAGCACATGGGCGCCGTTCAGGGCGGCCGGCATCACGGTGACCCGCTCGGGCAGGCCGGACAAGGCGAATTCGAGGTCGAAATGGAAGGTCGAACCGCGCCCCGGCTCGGTGGCCACGTGGATGGCGCCGCCCATCAGCTCGACGAGCTGCTGCGAAATCGACAGGCCCAGGCCGGTGCCGCCGTATTCGCGCGTGGTCGAGCCGTTGGCCTGGCTGAAGGCGCGGAACAACTTGGCCTTCTGCTGTTCGCTCATGCCGATGCCGGTGTCGCGCACCGAAAAGCGCAGTCCCACCTTGCCGGGCGCGGCGCCCTCGATGCGGATGCAGGCCAGTTCCAGTTCGCCGGACTCGGTAAACTTGACCGCGTTGTTGACCAGGTTGATCAGCACCTGGCCCAGGCGCAGCGGGTCGCCCACCAGGTGGCGCGGAATCGTGTGCGGCACGTGGAACAGGTATTCGAGCTGCTTGTCGGCCGCCTTCTGGCTGGTCACCGAGGCCACGTTGGCCAGCACATCGTCGAGGAAGAAGGGAATCTCCTCGACATCGAGCTTGCCGGCCTCGATCTTGGAAAAGTCGAGGATATCGTTGATGATGCCCAGCAGCGAGAGCGCGGCGCGGTGGATCTTGCCCACGTAGTCGTGCTGCTTGGGATTGAGGTCGGTGCGCAGGGCCAGGTAGGCCATGCCGATGATGGCGCTCATCGGGGTGCGGATTTCATGGCTCATGTTGGCCAGGAATTCGGACTTGGCCACGTTGGCCGCCTCGGCCCGCACATTGGCCGCCATCAGCGACTGTTCGCGTTCGCGCCGCTCCGAAATGTCGCGGATGTAGGAACAGAATTCATAGCTCGACTGGTCGGCCATGCTGACCTGGGTGATGGCCAGTTCGATCGGGAATTCCTCGCCGCTGCGGCGCAGGCCGAAGATCTCGATGCGGGTATCGAGCACGGCGCCGCTGCCGCTGCCGACGAAACGGCGCATGCCGTTGCGGTGCGCCTCGCGGTAGCGCACCGGAATGATGGTCATGTCGAGCGGCTGGCCGAGCGCCTCTTCGCGCGTCCAGCCGAAGATTTTCTCGGCCTGGGTGTTCCAGCCGACGATCAGGCCCGCGCGGTCCATCCGCACCACGGCGTCGAGCGCGGTGTCGACGATGGCCTGCAGCTTTTCCTGGCTGTCGCGGGCGGCCCGGATGGAGCTGGTCAGCTCCTGGGTGCGGGCGGCGATCTTCTGTTCCAGGTCGTCGTTCAGGTGCAGCAGCTGCTGCTCGATGGCCTTGCGCGCCGTGATGTCGCGCACCGTGGCCTGCAGCACCTGGCGCCCGCCGTAGTCGAAGGCCGAGAGCAGCACCTCGGCCGGAAAATCGCTGCCGTCGGCGCGCCGGTGGATCCACTCGAAACGGGCCTGGCCGCGCTGCAGGGCCTGGTTGATGCGTTCGTTGGCGGCGGTGAAGGAATCGGCGCCGTCGGCCTGCAGCGGCGGCGACAGCGTCGACGGATGGCACTGCACGAAGGCTTCCTTGCTGGGCATGCCGAACATGGCCAGGGTATGGCGGTTGCAGTCGAAGAAGCCTTCCTCGGTGAGCAACATCAGGGCGTCGTTGGTGCCTTCGAAGATCGCGTTCAGGCGGTCGACCATGCGGCTTTTCTCGTCCAGCAGGCCCGTGGTGGCCTGTTCGGCCTTGCGCAAGCGCGTCAGGGTGTCGCGGAAGCTGCGCACCGCCAGCGACAGGCGGCCGATCTGGTCGCGCCGGCCGATGCCCGACAGGGCGATGTCGGTTTCGCCGCGCGCCAGCTTTTCCAGCGCGTCCTGGATATCCTCGAAGGGGCGCGCCACCTTGCGCCCGACCAGGAAGATGCAGATCACGATGGCCAGCGTCAGCAGCAGGTTGGCGGTGGCCGTGTGCAGGATCTGGCGCTGCAAGTCCTGGTCGATCTGCTGGCGCGAATAGGCCAGTTCGATCGAGCCGACCGGATAATTGCGGTTGCCGTCGGTGTAGCTGATGGCCCGTTCGACCCGGATCGCGTTGCCGGTATCGCGTTCGAGCGTGCCGAGCGTGGCCAGCACAGTGCCGTTGGGGGCGAGCACGCGCAGCATCAGCACTTCGGGGGTGGCGCCGAGCGCGTCGACCACCGACGAGACTGCGGCGCTGTTGATGTCGAACAGGGGGCGCGCCAGCGCGTGCGAGAGCACCGAGGCGAAGCGCTCGACCCGTTCTTCCAGGCGCGCCGAGGCGGCCACGCGCAGCGACTGCATCACATAGGTGGTGTAAACCCCGGTGACCAGGGCCACGGCCAGGATGATGCCGGCCCCGAGGCGGAACACGATGTTGCGGTTCCATTCCTGGGCGATGCGGCCGAACAGGCCCGGCCCGTCCAGGTCGGGGTCGAGCTGCACGGAATGGATCGGGTCAATGATGCCCTCCGCCGGCGTCGCGCAGCAGCTTGCGGTAGGCAGCGCTGTTGCGGGCTTCTTCCACCCCTTTCCAGATGCGCTCGGCCAGCTGCGGATTGGATGCGACCAGGGCGTGCGAGAGCACCAGGTAATAGGGTTTTTCGATCAGCGGCGCCGGCAGCACTTCGAGCTGGGAAGCGAGCGGACCGTTCATCAGGTTGGCGGCGTCGCCCCCGCCCAGGGCCGCGCCGGACAGGCGCCCGGCGATCAGCTTCTGGGCCAGTTCGCTGGCGCGCTGGCTGCCCTCGTCGACCGGGACCTTCATGCCGCGCAAGAATTCGCCGACCGAATAGCCCAGCTGGAAGCCGACGGCGCCATCGACATTGCTGATCGCCTTGCCGTCCCAGCCGATGCGCCCGCCCTTCTTGCGCATCAGGACATAGCGGTCCACGTGCATGCGCTTGTCGGGATCGGGGACGCTGCCGCCGGGGTAGGCGCCCAGCGCCAGCCGGCTCTGGGCGAAGCTGACGGCGAAGGCGCCGCCCACCTCATTGGCCTTGAGCTGTTCGAGGCAGCGTTTCCACGGCATGCTCTGGTATTCGAAGGTGATGCCCAGGCGCGTGGCGACCTGGTTGAGGAGTTCGAAATTGAGGCCGCCGCCGGTCAGGGTGCGCCAGGGCAGCACTTCCTGGCGTTCGAAACAGAGCGTGATGGTGTCCCTGGCGGCGGCAGGCACGCAGGCCAGCACGCACAGCAGTGCGGCGACGCCCCTGGTGACGCTTACGTGACGGCCCATTCCTTCCCCTCGCAAAGTTGTAGTGTATGAAAAAAACACTGATCTGTGGCAATAATCATCAGATTTCTCCTCAGGCATGCAACGCCAGCAGCTTGCGCGCCTCGTCGAAGCGGTAATTGTCGATATGGGCGGCCAGGCGCGCCAGTTCGGCGCCGTCGAACAAGCCGTCCAGCAGCTCGCGCACGCCCGCGAAATAATCGTTGGTGTCGCCGCTGAAGTCGTCCAGCAGGGCCAGCAGGCGCACACAGGCCGCGCGCGCCGCGGCGTCGTCCCCGCTTGAGGCCGTCGGCGGGACCGGGGACGCGGCCGCCCCGGCCGGCACCCTGGCCGGCGCGGGGCCGGCGCCGGCGACGGCCTCGGGCGGCTCGGTGCAGGCCAGGTCGAGCTGAAAGAAGAAGCAGGCGCCCGCGCCCGGCCTGGACGCGAGCTCGATGCGCCCGCCCATGCGCTGCACCAGGTCCTGGGAAATGGCCAGGCCCAGGCCGGAACCGCCATGCTTGCGCGCGGTGCCATCCTCGGCCTGGGTGAAGGGCTGGAACAGGGCCGCCGCCTGCGCCGGGCTGATGCCGATCCCGCTGTCGGTGACGGAAAAACGCAGGCCGGCCACGCCATCGGCGCGCCCGACCAGCTGGACCGCCAACTGCACGCTGCCGCTGGCGGTGAAGGTGACGGCATTGTTGACCAGGTTGATCAGCACCTGGCCGATGCGCAGCGGATCGCCCAGCAGGTGGCGCGGCAGGCCGGCGCCGAGCGCGATGCGCAGGTCGAGGCCCTTGGCGGCCGCGCGCTGGGCGGTCACGGCGTGCACGTCGGCCATCAGCTCCTCGAGCGCGAAGGCGACCGCCTCGATGCGCATCTTGCCGGCCTCGATCTTGGTGAAGTCGAGCACGTCGTTGATGATCTGCATCAGCGACTGCGAGGCGCGGTGGATCTTGCTGACGTAATCGCGCTGCTCCGGATCGAGCGCGGTGCGCAGGGCCAGGTAGGACATGCCGGTGATGGCGCCCATGGGCGTGCGGATCTCGTGGCTGATGTCGGCCAGCATGCGCGACTTGGCCAGGCTGGCCTCCTCGGCGCGCCGGCGTTCGGCGTTTTCCTGGCTCACCGCATGGTACAGGCGCGCGTTTTCCAGCGAAATGGCGGCCTGCGAGGCGAGCAGCTCGAGCACCTGCAGGCGGGCCGGCGTGAACAGGCCGGGGGCCAGGGTATTTTCCAGGTACAGCGCGCCGGCCAGCTCCCCCTGGCGCAGCAGGGGCAGGCACAGGGCCGAGCGCGGCCCGTCCTGGCGCACATAGGGATCGTCGCGGAACTGGGCGCTGACGGCGGCGTCGTCGAGCAGCACCGATTCGCGCGTGCGCAGCACGAACTGCAGCAGGGAGGCGGGCATCCTGGCGTCCGTGGCCGGCGCATCGCGCGCCTCGACCAGCACCCCGCTGTCGGCCAGCACCGCTTCGGCGGCCAGGCGCATGCCGTCGGCGCCCGGGAGCAGCAGCAGGCCGCGCCCGGCGCCGGCCGTTTCGATCACGATGCGCAGCAGCGTTTCGACCAGGGCCGTGATTTCGATGGCGCCCGAGACGGCCTGCGAGGCGCGCAGCGCCGCCAGCAGGTCGATCGCATCGGGAGCGGCCAGGGGGCCGGCCGGCGCGACCGCCAGCTGGCCGTGGAACTGGCGTTCCAGGTCGCGCACCTTGCCCACGGCGCCCCAGCGCGCGAAGGCGGCCAGCGCATCGCGCGCATAGGCCACGGCGATCTTGTCGAAGCCGCGCGTGCGGTAGAAGCTGGCCGCCAGTTCGCCCGCCAGGGCCTCGTTCTGGACGAAGCCCCCGGCCCGGCTGGACGCGATCGCCGCATCGTAGGCGCGCATCGCTTCCATGTCGCGTCCCTTGATGCGCGCCATCTCGGCCGACACCAGCAGGTAGCGGTTGTCGAAATTGGCGGGGCAATGCCCGGCCCAGCCCCGCAGCCGTTCCTGCTGGTCCTGCAGCAGTGCCGAAAACTGCACCTGGGTTTCGCGCGAGGCGCCCGGATACAGCGCGCACAGGGTCAGCGCATGGAAGAAATGGTGGGTCGATTCATTGACCGAGGCCAGGAAGAAATGCTGGTCGGCGGCGGCCGCGCGGGCGGCGCGCAAGGCTTCGTCGTAGTGGCCGAACGAGAAGGCGGCGATCTGGCGCATCAGGTGAAAGCGCGCGCGCGCCGCGCCGAAGCTGGCCTTGTCCATCAGCGCCAGCGCCTCGTCGGCGCGGAAATGCTGGTCGTCGAAACTGCCCGCCTCGCCGGTGGCGCCCTGCAGGCACAGGGTCAGCTGCTCGTAGCAGCGCAGCAGCTGCATCAGCACGTCGTTGTGCTGCTGGCGCGCGAACACCTGGCAGGAACGCGCGCGGCGCTGCACCTCGGCCAGCGGCGCGCCGGACTCGAAGGCGTTCCAGGTCGCGATATGGGCCGCGTAGCCGGCATGCGGCAAGTCGCCCGCCTCCTGGCAGGACTGGAAGGCTTGCTCGAGCAGCGGCACGCTGTCGGCCATGTGGGCGCGCCAGGAATGGACATAGGCCCCGTGCACGAAAGCGAGGCGCCCGACGCGGCGCGATCCGGGCGTGCGCGCCGCCATCTTCATGGCCAGCGCGGAAAAGGCGAAGGCGTCGGGAATCGCGCCCAGCGACACCAGCAGGATGGCGTAGCGCGAATAGGTCATGCAGGTGCTGTCGGTGCTGCCGAAACGCAGCGTGAAATTGAGCGCCTTCACGGCCAGCAGCGAATACAGTTCGGGGCGGGCCGAAAATACCGAGGACCCCATGTCGGAAAACAGGTCGTTAACGATGCCGATTTCCGGGTCCGCGCTCACCGGTTCGCCGTCCAGGTCCCCGATCGCGCGCCCTGCCATGTTACGCGCCACCGCTTCGCGTTCGGCCGCCAGCGCCGCGCTGATGCCCGGTTCGGCGTCCGGGAAGGTGACGCCGAACAGGTCGAGCGCATCGAGCGCCACCTTGCAGGCGTGGTCGAAACGGCCCCACACCTGGTACAGCGCCAGCTGCATCTGCGCCACCCTGCCCTGTTCCAGGCGGGTGCGGGCATGTTCGGCCAGCAGCACGAACAGGTGGTCGGCGCGTTCCAGGTTGCCGCACAGGTATTCGCATTCGGCCAGCGCCGCATGCAGGGCGAAGGCGGCCTCGTAGTCGTCCTGCCAGTCGGTGGCCGGAGTGATGCCGGCGGCCTGCTCGAAATAATGGCGCGCCGCGTCGTAGGCCACGGCGGCGCGGGCCCGGGCGCCGGCCTGGCAATTGAGGCGCGCCAGGGAGCGCAATTCGGCCGGCTCCACGATGGCCGCGCGCGCGCGGTTCAGGTGGCTGGCCACGCCGAACAGCTGCTTGTCCTGGGGTTCGGGCCCCATGGCCGCCATCAGCAGGCGGCCGATGTGCAGGTGGCGCTCGGCCAGGCTGGCGCGCGCGATCAGGGAATAGGCGCCCTCCTGCACCCGGTCGTGCATGAAGCGGTAGGCGCCCGGCTCGCGCATGACCAGGCCCAGGCGCGCGGCCGGCCACAGGCATTCGTCGGTTTCCTGCGGCGACATGCCCGACACCAGGGCGATGGTATCGAGCGAGGCATCGTGGCCCACGCAGGCGAGCAGCTTGACCATTTCCAGGGTCGCGTAGGGCAACTGCTGCAGGCGCGCGATCATCAGGTCGACCACGTTGTCGGAGAATTCCTTGGCGCCGATGGCCGACGCGTCCCACTGCCAGTGCCCGCTCCCGTGCTCGAAGCGCAGCAGGCCGCTTTCGGCCAGGCGGGTCAGGAACTGGAGCGTGAAGAAGGGATTGCCGGCGCTCTTGGCGAACACCAGCTCGGCCAGCGCATGGCAGGCGGCGGGCGCGCAATCGAGGGCGGCGGCCACCAGTTCGGCCGCGTCCTGGCGCGCCAGCGGCTGCAGCAGCACCTGGCGCAGGCCCGCGCCGCGGCGGCGCAGCTCCTCGCCGGTGCCGGCCAGCGGATGGCCGGGGCCCACTTCGCTTGCGCGGAAGGCGCCCACCACCAGCACGCGCCGCAGGTCCGCATGGCCGGCCAGGTGCGACAGCAATTTCAGGCTGGCCGCATCGATCCAGTGCAGGTCGTCGAGGACCAGCAGCAGCACGCTGTCGGGGCCGGCCAGCGCCTGGAGGAACTGGCGGAACACCAGGTGCAGGCGGCCCTGGGCTTCGAGCGGCGGCAGGGCCGGCGGCGCATCGCGGGCGCCGGTCACGAAGCGCAGTTCGGGCACCAGGGTGATCATCAGCGCGGCATTCGGGCCGAGGGCGGCCAGCAGCCTGTCGCGCCAGACGGTCAGCACGGACTCGGGCTGGCCCAGTTTCTGGCGCACCAGCTTCTGGAAGGCGCCGGCCAGCGCGGCGTAGGGAATGTCGCGCTGCTGCTGTTCGAATTTGCCGGCCACCACCAGCGCGCCCTGCTGCGAGGCGGACAGCTGGAGCGCCGCCAGCAGGGCCGACTTGCCGGTGCCGGCATTGCCCGACACCAGCACCAGTTCCGGGGCGGCGCCGTTGCGCGCGGCCTGCAGTGCCTCTTCCAGCGCCGCCACCTGGGCCGCGCGGCCGACCAGGACTCCGGGAATCTGCAGGCGCGCCGCGCCATCGTGGCAAGCCAGGGGGAACGGGGCGATGCAGCCGTGCGCGGCCAGCGCGGCCAGGCAATGCTGCAGGTCGGCCACCAGGCCGGCCGCGGTCTGGTAGCGCTGCTCGGCGCTCTTGGCCAGCAGCTTCATGACGATGGCGGCACAGGCCGGGTCGGCGCCGGGATGGCGCTCGACGGGCGGCGCCGGCGGTCGGGCCACGTGGCAGTGGATCCACTGCATGGGGTCGAGCGCGGTGAACGGCAGGTGGCCGGTCAGCAGCTGGTACAGGATCACCCCCAGCGCATACAGGTCGCTGCGGGTATCGACCGCGCGGTTCATGCGGCCGGTCTGTTCCGGCGCCATGTAGGCGAAGCTGCCGCTGATCCGGCTTTCGGGCGGGTGCGGCAGCGGGCGCAGGCGCTCGGCGATGCCGAAGCCGGTCAGGCGCACGTGCGCGCCGCCCTGCGCGACCAGGATGTGGGCCGGCTGCAAATCCTTGTGGACGATGTCGCGCCGGTGCAGTTCGGACAGGGACAGCGCGATGGCGGCGCCCAGGTGCAGGACCTGGGCCAGCGGCAGCGCTTCGCCGGGCACCAGGCGCAGCGGCGCGGCGCCGTCGTCGGCCAGCACCAGCACGCTGGTGCGCTCGCCGCGCACCAGCGCCAGCGGCCGGGCGGCCCAGGCGCCATCGAGTTCGGCGCGCAAGGCATATTCGTGTTCGAGCCGCGCCAGGGCGGCCTGGCGCTCGTGGCGGGCGGCCAGCAGCAGCACGGGAAGGCGGTCGGCATCGCGCGTGGCGCGCAGCAGCGCGAAGTCGTCGTCCTCGCGCAGCGTGTGCGCGACACTGTAGCCTGCAAGAGCCTGAATCAAAGTCTCCTCTATGATTTTTCTGTCATCGCCGTACCGGGATCAGGCATGCCAAGTATGCCATCAGAAAACGGCGATGGGCAGAATAAATACTCAGGAGAACAAGCAAGCGGCCAGGCAAGCTTGCCGGGCGGCGCGGGAGGGTGCGCGGGAGGGTGCAAGCGGCCGCCCTCTCAAGCGTCCTGTCGCTTTTATGTCTCGTTTCGCCTCGTTCGACGCTGAAAATTGACCAAAAGCACGGGTGCCCGCCAAACGAGACAGGACCAGACGTGAAACGAGACAGGATGCCTGAGGGGGCCGCAGCGGGACAAACGGGGGCCGAGGATGGCCCGGGCTCAGGCGCTGGTCCGCACGCTGAAATCGACCCCGACCTCGTCCCACCATTCCTGCTCCTTTTCGATCCAGTAGGACAGCGTGGGATGGCTGGCCACCCAGTCGCGCCGGATATCGAGTTCGATGCGGCTCTTCATTTTCAGGCGCAGTTCGCCCGCTTCGGTATCGAGGCGCGCATGCATCAGCAGGATGGCCATGCGCAGGGCCAGCACCGCCTTGGCGAAATCGGGATCGGTGAGGCCCTCGGCCACCTTGCGCAGGTTGCCCTTCTGCGCCAGGATCAGCTTGCCCATCACTTTCTGCTCGCGGGTGGTAAAGCCCGGCAGGTCGGCGTTCTCGATCATGTAGGCGGCATGCTTGTGGTAGCCCGTCTGCGACACTACCATGCCCATTTCATGGAGCAGCGCGCTCCATTGCAGCGGGCGCACGAAAGCGTCGCCGGCCGGCTTGAGCTGGGCATACAGGGCCCCGGCCTGCTGCGCCACGCGCGCGGCGCGCGCCTCGTCGACATGGAATTTGCGCGCCACCGCCGCCACCGACTGTTCGCGCCGGTCGCGCTGCATGGAACGCAGGTACAGGTCCCACATGACGCCCATGCGCAAGCCCGCTTCGATCGGCGTGACGACCTCGATATCGAGCTCGCGCACCAGCGCGATCAGGATCGCCAGGCCGCCGATGATGGTGCCGGCCCGGTCGGGCCGCAAGCCCGGCATGTCGATTTTCGCGACCTGGCCGAAAGCGATGAAGCGCTGCTTGAGCGCGTCCAGGCTGGCCGCCGTCATGCGAGCGTCGCCCAGGTCGTTGCGCACGATGATCTCGGCGATGGCGCGCGCCGTGCCGGACGAACCGTAGGCGCAGCCCCAGTGTTCGCGGTGGTAGTGGGCCGCGGCATCCTCGAAATGGCTGCGCGCCGACAGGATGGCCGCTTCGTACGACGGCGCATCGACCCGCCCGCCGACGAAGAAGGACAGGCTTTGCTTGACGGTGCCGATGGAGAACGATTCGACCCGTTCGATCTCGCTCCCGTGGCCCAGGATCAGCTCGGTCGAACCGCCGCCGATATCGATCACCAGGCGCCGTTCGACGTTGCTGGCCAGCGCATTGGCCACGCCCATGTAGATCAGGCGCCCTTCTTCCTCGCCGGAGATGATTTCGATCGGATAGCCGATCGCCTGTTCGGCCAGCGGCAGGAAGGCGGCGCTGTTCCTGGCCACGCGCAAGGTGGAAGTGGCCACCACGCGCACCGCGTCGAGCCGGTAGAGCGACAGCGCGGCGCGAAAGCTGTGCAGGCAAGCGAGCGCCGCCTGCATGGCCGCCTCGGTCAGGCAACCCCTGGCGTCCAGGCCGGCGGCCAGGCGGATCGGTTCGCGCATGCTTTTCAGGACGCGGATCGCTTCACCGTCGTGCTTGCCTATATGAAGGCGGAAACTGTTGGACCCCAGGTCCACGGCAGCGTACATCGTAGCCTCTTTTTCAATCGTTAACATGAAGGCTGGACTCCCCTGCGAAATCGCCTACGATAGCCGGGGATTGTGACGCCGTTATGACC
Organism: Pseudomonadota bacterium; assembly: GCA_040388805.1. GTDB lineage: Bacteria > Pseudomonadota > Gammaproteobacteria > Burkholderiales > Burkholderiaceae_D > Telluria_A. The sequence goes on along the minus strand of JAZKBE010000054.1, from coordinate 81,881 downwards.
GCCTACACGATCGCGGCCGGCGTGGCCGCTTCCACCACCCGGTTGCGGCCCGCCGCCTTGGCCGACTGCAGCGCGGCGTCGGCCCGCTTGAACAGGCTCACCGAACTGTCGTCCGGGAAGATCACGGTCACGCCGAAGCTGGCCGTCATGGAAATCATGGCGCGCTCGGTCTTGACCGGCGCCGCTTCGATGGCCGCGCGGATGCGCTCGGCCACCAGCATCGCTTCGGCCAGGCCGGTGCGCGGCAGCAGCAAGGCGAATTCCACCCCCACCAGGCGCCCCATCTGGTCGCTGTCGCGCAGCTGCTTCTGGCATACCGCCACCATGGCGCGCAGCACGCTGTCGCCGGCCGGATGGCCATAGCTGTCGTTGACGCGCTTGAACTGGTCGAAGTCGATCATCACCAGCGCGGTCGGCACGCCGGGACGGCGCGCCAGCGCCAGCCAGGGCGCCAGCTTGTCGAAGAAGGCGCGCCGGTTCGGCACTTCGGTCTGCGGGTCGACCATTTCCAGGCGCGCCAGCTCGCCCGTGAGCTGTTCGCGCGCGAGCAGCAGGTAGCCGAAGCCGCCCAGCAGCATCAGCATGTAGAAGGCGCCCAGGGACAGGCTTTGCAGCATGCCGTTCGACAGCCAGCCCCAGCCTTCCGGCATGGCCAGCACCAGCACCCCGCGCGCGGCCACCAGCAGCGCCAGCAGCACGGTGGCGATGACGAGGAAGCGGCGCAGCATGGACGCCGTGCGCCAGCCCAGCGCCAGCGCGGCCGCGCCCGACAGGTAGAAGCCGCCCAGGATCAGGGCCGCGGCCACCACCCGCATGCCCATCTCATCGATGAAATAGCAGGCCAGGAACAGGGCGATCGCCAGCCCCAGCAGCGGATAGGTGATGCGGCGCCAGCCGCTGCGGCCCGCAGCTTCCCAGCCGGCGCCCGCTTCCAGCGCCACGCCGGCGAACAGCACCGCGTAGCCGGCCGGGATCGAGACCGGGTCGGGCACCACGCCGCTGGCGCGCAGGTAGAGCAGCAGCCAGGCCGCCGCCTGGCACTGGCGCGCCAGGCTCCAGGTCGACAGGGTCGGGGACTTCCTGCCGTCATATTCGAAGAAAAACAGGGCCGCGCACAGGGACAGATTGCCCAGCGCCAGCGCCAGCACCATGGTGGTGATATCCATTGACGGGGGCGGCGTCAGATTTCGTGTTCGACGTTGCTGCTGCCATCGCCGATCTTGCTGGCCCAGGCCTGGACGAAGAAGAATTTTTCCTCTTCGGTCGGCGCTTCGTTCCAGAACACGATCAGGGTGCCCTTGTGGTCATGCAGCTGGGTGAATTTTTCGATGAAGCCGGTCGCGCGCCCGGCCAGGTCGGCCACGGCCACCACATAACCGTACACGCGCGTGAGCCGCTCGATGCGGTCCGGTTCCGTGAGGCTGTTGGTGGCGGTGATGGTGGGATGGTCTAGGAACATAGTCTTCTCCGTGTCGTCCGGTCAGCTTATCAGAAACACCTGCCCCGCAACAAGGTATAGGTGCGCCGCGCTATACTGGCGCCATGCCGCCACGCTCTTCGCGCCCCCGCCTGCCGACCGCCTGCCCGCCGCCGCTGGTCCGCACCCGCGGCCGGCGCCGCACGCTGGAGTTCATGGAGGGCAATGTCCAGAGCGACATGCTGCTCAGCCATCCCACCCGCCTGATGCTGGCCTACACGCGCGCCATGATGTGCTTCGCCCTGTTCGTCCCGCGCCCGCGCCACATCGTCATGGTCGGCCTGGGCGGCGGCTCGCTGGCCAAGTTCTGCTACCGCCACTTCCCCGATGCCCGCATCACCGTGCTCGAACTGCGCGCCGACGTGATCGCCCTGCGCGCGCAGTTTGCCGTGCCGCCCGACGACACGCGCTTCCAGGTGGTGCATGCCGACGCCGCCCGCTGGCTGGCCGGCGAGCCCGACAGTTGCGACGTGCTGGTGGTCGACGGCTTCGACGCGGCCGGCCTGCCCCCGGCCCTGGGCAGCGCCCGCTTCTATGGCGATTGCCGGCGCGCCCTGCGGCAGGGCGGCGTGCTGGTGGCCAATATCTTCAGCTACGACCCCCAGTACGGCCGCATGCATGCGCGCCTGGACCTGATGTTCGACCGCCGCCTGTGCTGGTTCGACCGGGTGGCCGGCAACAACCGCATCCTGTTCGCCGTCAAGGCCGAGCCCGGCAGCGACGGCGGCCACGCCGGCCGCCTGCAGCGCCGCGTGGCGCGCCGCCAGGGCCTGGGGAACGGCGTCCTGAACCGCCTTTTGGTAAGCTGCCTGATCGCATGGCTCGCGCGCCGATAATGCCAAAAAGAAACATTAATTCCCTTTTTTACTGTTGCCTGTTTGCAATTAATTTGCGGATCGTCCCGTTTTCATGACACACTGGGCGTCCATTTATACAAGGATCCACCGCATGCCGCGTCGCCGCCTGCCCTTCTCATTGTCCGTCGCGGCGACACTCACGCTGGCCGGCGGCCTGGCCGCGACGACCCTGCTGTTCGTGGCGGTCAGCCGCCTCGAATACGAGAAGATGACGCTCGGCTTCCAGCAGCGCGCCGCCGTACGCGTGGCCGCCATCAAGCGCGGCCTGGACGAGGCGGTCGAAGTGCTGACCGTGACCAACCAGCTGTTTGCCACCGTCCAGCCGGTCTCGCGCGCCCAGTTCCATGACTTCACGCGCCCCCTGCTGGCGCGCTATCCCTTCATCCAGGCCTTCAATTACCACCGCCTGGTGCGCCACCCCGAACGGGCCGCCGTCGAGGCCGAACTGGCGGCCATCGTGCCAGGCACCCGGTTTACCGAAATGGGCCCGCAAGGCAGCCGCCCGGCCCCCGAGCGCAGCCTGTACAGCATCGTCGACTACCTCGAACCGATGCAGGGCAACGAGCCGGCCTTCGGCCTGAACGTGGCCGAAAACACCACCGTCATGAGCGCCCTGTACCGGGCCGCCTTCGACGGCCGCGCCGCCGCCACGGGCCTGTTGACCCTGGCCCAGGACAGCAAGTCGCACAGCGGCTTCGAAGTGATCATGCCGGTCTACCGCCCCGGCGCCCCCATCGCCACCCCGGAGCAGCGCCGCGCCGCCCTGGTGGGCGATACCGCGGCCATCGTCAAGGCCGGCGCCCTGGTCCAGAAAATCCTCGACGGCGGCGACCTGCAGGAAGACAGCGGCGTGATCCTGTCGGTGTTCGTCAGCGACCGCAGCGACCAGGCGCGCCAGGTGTATGCCAGCGCGAATGCCGAACTGGCGCCGGCGCCGCGCACCTTCACCGTCGGCCAGCTGCTGGCCCAGCGCCTCGGCCTGTATTTCGCCGACCGCCAGTTCACCACCCTGCGCGTGGCCAACCAGCCCTGGCACGTGGCCGTCAGCGCCGCCCCGCGCCCCTTCCTGGCCGACCATCTCGGTTCGCTCTCTACCCTGCTGGGCGGCACCCTGTTCACGCTGCTGGTGACGGCCTTCGTGCAAACCCTGGTGCAGCGCTCGCGCCGGGTCCAGCTCCTGGTCAACGAACGCACGGCCGATCTGAAACTGTCGAACCAGCGCCTGATCGACGACGTGGCCGCGCGCCGCCGCACCGAAAAAGCCCTGCAGGCGAGCGAACAGCGCTTCCGCCACCTGGTGTCGATGTCGTCCGACTGGTACTGGGAGCAGGACGCCCAGCTGCGCTACACCAGCATCACCGGCGGCATCTATGAAAAAGGCGGAGTCGATCCGGAAGCGATGATCGGGCGCACGCGCTGGGAACTGATTCCCGCCATGGCCGGGAGCAGCTGGGGCGAAGCCCACATGGCCAGGCTAGCCGCGCGCGAACCGTTCACCGACCTCGAATACGCCACCCGCGACGCGGTGGGCGACACGCGCTGGTTCAGCATCAATGGCGAACCGGTGTTCGACGAACACGGCACCTTTATCGGCTACCACGGCACCGGCACCGACATCACCGCCCGCAAGCTGACCGAGCAGCGCATCGTCCACATCGCCCAGCACGACGTGCTCACCGGCCTGCCCAACCGCAGCCTGCTGCAGGACCGCCTGTCGCAGGCGGTCGCCTATTCGGTGCGCACCAGCCACACGGTGTGGGTCATGCTGATCGACCTGGACCGCTTCAAGTTCGTCAACGACAGCATGGGCCACAAGGCCGGCGACGTGCTCCTGATGACGATCGCGGCGCGCCTGCGCTCGGCCCTGCGCGACACCGATACCGTGGCGCGCCTGTCGGGCGACGAATTCGTGGTCATCCTCACCGAGCACGACGACGAACGCCTGTCGCCCGAAATCGTGCAGCGCCTGATGGATGCCGTGGCCCAGCCGGCCATCTTGGGCAGCAAGGAATTCTTCGTCACCTGCAGCATCGGGGTGGCGGCCTACCCGACCGACGGCACCGCCGCCGACAGCCTGATCGAGCACGCCGACATCGCCATGTACCGCGCCAAGAAGCTGGGCCGCAACAATTTCCAGTTCTACACCCCGTCCATGAACGAGGAAGCCATGGAGCGGGTGCGCATCGAAAGCGCGCTGCGCAATGCCCTCGAACGCAATGAATTCCTGCTCCACTACCAGCCCCAGGTGAACCTGGCCAGCGGCCAGATCGTGGGCATGGAAGCGCTGATCCGCTGGCAGCACCCGGAACTGGGCGTGGTCTCGCCGCTGCGCTTCATCTCGGTGGCCGAGGAAACCGGCCTGATCGTGCCGATCGGGGCCTGGGTCATGCGCACCGCCTGCGCCCAGAACAAGGCTTGGCAGGACGCCGGCCTGGGCCGGCTGCGGGTGGCCGTGAACCTGTCGGCGCGCCAGTTCGGCGCCCCCAACTTGCTGGCCGAGATCGACGCCGTGCTGGGCGACACGGGCCTGGCGCCCGATTGCCTGGAGATCGAACTGACGGAAAGCCTGTTCATGAACGACACCACCCAGGCCGTGGAATTGCTGCACAGCATGAAAGCGCTGGGGGTGAGCCTGTCGATCGACGATTTCGGCACCGGCTATTCGAGCCTCTCCTACCTGTCGCGCTTCCCGATCGACGTGCTCAAGATCGACCGTTCCTTCGTGGCCGACATCACGCGCGACGCCAACGATGCCGCGATCGTGGCCTCGATCATCGCCCTGGCCCACAACCTGAAGCTCGACGTGATCGCCGAAGGGGTGGAAACGGCCGAACAGCTGGCCTACCTGCGGCGCCACGGCTGCGACGAAATGCAGGGCTATTACTTCAGCCGCCCCCTGGCGGCGGCCGACTTCGAGGCGCTGTTGCGCCAGCGCAAGTGCCTGCCGGTCGATGGCATGGCCGGCGACCAGGAAGCGGCCTGAAGTAACATTCCAGTTTTTTACATGTTAAATTACCATGTTTGGTCAAAAATCGATTATGATCTTCGCAACAACCATTTCTCCAGGCACGCGAAAGACCACGATGACACAACTAAATCCACCGCAACGGGCTGCACGCACCGATTTCCGCACCCGCGACGTCGTCAACCAGGCCATCGCCGCCATCCCGACGCTGGGATTGCAACAGGTCGCGGAATTCCTCTCGGCCATGAACGTACCGCCGGAAGTGGCGATCCGGACCCTGGTCTACCCGGACCGCCGCAGGAACTGACATAAAAAAAGGGGGACAGAATTTCTGTCCCCCTTTTTTTGTATCAGCCGCCGTCAGCTCGCCTTGTGTTGGCCCTCGATATCGGCCAGGGAGTCGCGTCCCTTGTCGGTAATGGCGTAGACGCCATCCTCGCCGGCCGCAATATGGGATTTCTTGCCCAGGAACAGGGCGACGTCGGCATCGAGCCGGGTGGCCGGATCGGCCGCCAGCGCGCGCAAACCGCTGATGCAGCGGCGCAGGAACAGCAGCTGGCTGCCCTTGGGCGTCAGCGCGACCTTGCCGTCGCGGCTGTATTCGATCATTTTCAAGCCCGCCAGGCGCTTGGCATTGCGCCCCACGCAGGCGTTGACCCGGTCATGCCGTGCCCCGCGCTCGATATGGCCCAGCGCGTCGTATTCGTCGGTCGTCAGTGTTTCATTCTTCATTGCAGCATTCCAGTGGGGGCGTCAAGCGGCCCCCATGGTACGCCGATGTGTTCATCCGGGCAACCCGCAATCTTATTGCAGGCCGCGCAGCGCCACCCAGATCACGCTCATGCCGACCATCGCCGCCGCCAGCAGCGCCGCCTGGACCGGCTTCGAGCTCAGGACCGAGGTCCGGCCGAGAGGGATCTTGTTGTGTAAGGTTTTGCCCATGATGTTCTCCCTGGAACGATAAAAACGTGTTGATGAATTCATTATAGGAATGAACGCGGCCGCCCTCTTGTGATGGCCGACACAAATGCACAACTTTGTAGATGGAAAGCAACGAAAGTTGCATAGACATGGGACCCGTACTGCGCGCCGGCGGCGCCGGGGCGCTGCTAGGATGGGGCGCACACTTACCAGGAGGTCCGCATGGCGAACAACAAACCCTTTCCCGATCCGGCCAATGCCCATGCCCTGCAGGACGAAGCCGACATCGGCAGCGGCGAAGCGGCGCCGGGCCAGCAAGAAACCGAGGCCATGATCCGCGACATCCCGCCCCTGCCCGAGCACGAGGACGCGCTGGACGATGAAACGGATGCCCCGCGCGCCCGGCGCGAGCACGACGACTCGCTGCTGCGCGACGAGCCCAGCGACGAACTCGACCAGCTTGACCCGGTGCCACCCAAGGGGGGCGTCTGACGGTCGCCCGACCTAGTGGGCCTTGATCGGCGGCTCGGGAAAGCGCGGTTCTTCGATGGGGGCATTGACCGGCTTGGGCACATCGTCCGGCACCGGCGCCGGCTTGGGCGGAATGTCGTCGGGTTCCGGCGTGGAATGGGCGTGAAGCATGAAATTCTCCTTTGGCTCGCATGGACGATCCAGACTAGCATGCGCACCATGCAGCGTTCGTACGCTGGCGCACCGTGCGCCGATTCATTCACTTGACCGCCGAAACTCGGTATAGTTCGGCAATCTTTTGCGAACCGATACCTGCCCATGCCCCTCCGCCTGCGTTCCCTGCTGCCCGCGCTGTTCTTTTCCGGCGCCGCCGGCGCCGCGCCCATGACCCTGGACGACTACCTGGCCCTGTCCGGCCCGCCGCCGAGCGCCACCTTCGCCTACGGCAGCGCGCCCTCCCAGTTCGCCGAACTGTTCCTGCCCAAGGGCGCCGGCCCCTTCCCGGTGGTGGTGCTGGTCCACGGCGGTTGCTGGACCATCGACTACGGCGGCATCGGCCAGATGCACAATGTGGCCGGTGCCCTGGCCGCGCGCGGCATCGCCGTATGGAATGTGGAATACCGGCGCCACGATGAGGCCGGCGGCGGCTATCCCGGCACCTACCTCGACATCAACGCCGCGCTCGACCGCCTGGCGCAGGAAGCGCCGCGCCACAAGCTCGACACCAGCCGCGTGCTGGCCATGGGCCACTCGGCCGGCGGCCAGCTGGTGCAGTGGCTGGCCGGGCGCAGCCGCATCGCCGCCAGCAGCCCCCTGTTCCAGGCGAAACCGTTTCCGGTGCGCCACATCATCAGCCTGGGCGGCCTGGCCGACCTGCGCCGGGAACAGGACTTGATCAAGAGCAGCTGCGGGCGCGACCTGGCGCAGCTGGCCGGCAGCCCCAGCCCCGAACGGCCCGACGTGTTTTCCGACACCAATGCGGCCGAGCTGATCCCGAACGGCAGCCAGACCGTGCTCATCACAGGGGCGCTCGACACCATTTCGCCGCCGCGCGCCGCCTATGCCTACGCGGCGCGCGCCCAGGCCGCGGGCGACGCGGCGCGCGTGGTGATCCTGCCCAACGCCAGCCACTACGATGAAGTGGCCGCCAGCTCGCCCGCCTGGCCGCTGGTGCTGCGCGAAATCGAAAGCGCGCTCGGCATCGTCAAATAAGGCGGGGCGGGCGTCGCCTTAGTACGCTGCCGCACAGACCTTGTGGCCGCCCGGCATTAATCTGATGCATAGATTAATTCCCGGGAGATCCAGTGAAACACCTCACATTGTGCCTGCTTGCCGCCAGCCTGGCCGGCGCCGCCCACGCGGCGCCAGCCGCGCTCACCGCTGAGGCGGTCAACAGCGCCGGCAAGGACGCCAGCGCCAAACCGGGCCGCGCCGCCATCCTGCGCGCCCAGGTCCTGCTCGACCGGGCCCGCTTTTCGCCCGGCGAAATCGACGGCGCCAGCGGCTCGAACATGCGGCGCGCGCTGGCCGGCTTCCAGCGGGCCCGCGGCCTGTCCCCCAGCGGCACGCTCGACGCGCCCACCTGGGCCCAGCTGGGCGCCGACAGCGCCGACGCCCTGACCAGCTACACCCTCACCGACGCCGACAGCGCCGGTCCCTTCCTGCCGATACCCGAAGCCATGGCCGACAAGGCCAAGCTGCCCGCGCTCGGCTACGCCACGGCGCTCGAAGCTCTGGGCGAGAAATTCCACGCCAGCCCGGCCCTGCTGAAACAACTCAATCCGGGCAAGGAACTGGTCGCCGGCACCGCACTGCTGGTGCCCAACGTGCTGGGCACCGAACCGTTGCCGAAAGCGGGCAAGATCGTGGTCGACCGTTCGGAGCGCACCCTGACCCTGCTCGACACGGCCGGCAAGGCCATCGCCCAGTTCCCGGCATCGTCCGGCACCGACAAGGATCCGCTGCCGATCGGCAGCTGGAAAGTGAACGGCGTGTCGCACAATCCCGTCTTCCACTACAACCCGGCGCTGTTCTGGGATGCGGAAGCGGGCGAGAAGAAAGCCCGCATCCCCGCCGGCCCCAACAATCCCGTGGGCGTGGCCTGGGTCGACCTGTCCAAGCCGCATTACGGCATCCATGGCACGCCCGTGCCTGCGGCGATCGGCAAGACCCAGTCGCATGGCTGCATCCGCCTGACCAACTGGGACGTGGCCGCGCTGGCCACCTCGGTCGGCCCGGGCACCGATGTGCTGATGCAAGAATGAACCCAACCCCACCGCAAGGACACATCATGAAATGGCTGCTCACTTTCTTCGGCGGCGCCGTCATCGGCGCCCTGACCCTGTTCCTGTTCCTGCGCCAGGTGGGCCATGAGAGCGCCCCGCCGCCCGTGGTGGTGGCCGTGCCGGCCGGCGCGACCGCCGTCCCCGCCGCGCCGGCCGCCGGCCTGCCGTCCGGCCCGCCGCCGGTGGTCGTGACGACCGACCTGAGCGAAGCGGACTTGCCGCTGCGCCCGGTCCAGCCGCTCACCCCGCCGCTGCCGGACATGGCGGCGCCCGCGCTAAAACTGCTGGTGCCGGTCGACGGCGTCAAGGCAGCCCAGCTGACCGACAGCTTCGACCAGCCGCGCGGCAAGGAACGCCACCACGAAGCGCTCGACATCATGGCCCCTACCGGTACCAAGGTGCTCGCGGTGGCCGACGGCAAGGTCGTCAAGCTATTCAACAGCAAGCCGGGCGGCCTGACGGTCTACCAGTTCGATGCGAGCGATAAATATGCCTATTACTACGCCCACCTGGACCGCTATGCCGATGGCTTGAAGGAAGGCGCCATGCTCAAGCGCGGCGAACTGCTCGGCTATGTCGGCGCCACCGGCAACGCCAACCCGGCCGCGCCCCATCTGCACTTCGCCGTCATCGAACTGACGCCGGAAAAGCAGTGGTGGAAAGGCAGCCCCCTCAATCCCTACCCTTTGCTGGGCGATTAATTCTCACAACACGAAAAAAGGAAACATCATGAATCCCGCAAAAATCATCGGCATCCTGCTCATCGTCGGCGGCGTACTGGGGCTCGCCTTCGGCGGCTTCAGCTTCACCAAGGAAACCCACAAGGCCAGCCTGGGCCCGATCGCACTCTCGGTCCAGGAAAAGGAAACCGTCAACATTCCCCTCTGGGCCAGCATCGTGGCGATCGCCGCCGGCGCGGCCGTGCTGCTTACGGCTGGCAAGAAGTCCTGAGCCGCAACAGCACCACGCCCAGGCCGAGCAGCAGCATGGCCAGGGTGGCCGGCTCCGGCACGGCGCTGGCCGGGGTCAGCAGGAAGCCCTGGCATTGGCTGAGCGTATTGCAGCCGAAGGCGGCGATCTGGCCCAGTTCATTGATGTCCGAGGCATAGTTCAGTGTCCATTCGAAGCCGGGGCCGACCAGGCCGTTCAGGTCGGCCATGCTGCCGCCCGCGTACACGAAGGCATGCAGGCCGCCCCCCACTTCGGAGCTGCCCACCAGCTGGCCCAGGTTGTTGATCCCGTACGCGAAACTGTTATTCCCGCCCAGGGTGCCCAGGTCGACCATCATGCCGTCGGCCAGCACGAAGGCATGGGCGGTGGCATTGCCTTCCAGGTAGGAAAACCCGCTGACCAGTCCCTGGTCATTGATGCCGCTCGCTTCGCTGAAGGTGCCGCCCAGCGTGCCCAGGTCCGCCATGCCGGCGCCGCCGTACAGGAAGGCATGGTAGGAGCCGCCGCCGGTATCGGCCCGCCCCACCACCGCGCCGGCCGCATTGATGGCCGTCGCCATGCTGTTGACGCCGCCCAGCGTGCCCAGGTCGCGCAGCGCCTGGCCGGGCACATGCAGGAAGGCATGCTGGCCGGCGCCGTCGGCCAGGTCCGAGGTGCCCGCCACCAAGCCGCCATCGTTGATGGCCGCCGCCGCACTATTGAACGGTCCGCGCCCGCCCAGGCTGCCCAGCTCGACGATCGCCCCGCCCGCAAAGGTCACCGCGCGCGACACCCCGCCCGCTTCGACCACCGTGCCGGCGATCGTCCCGTGCCGGTTGATGCCATTGGCATAGCTGGCCCCCGCCCCTTCCGGATGCAGGTTGCTCAGCACCGTGCCATTGGCCACGAAGGCATTCCCGGCGCTGTCGGGGCTGAGGATATGGCCGACCACCTGGCCCTGGTTGTTCAGGGCGCGCACGTCGCCGCTGCTGCCGCCCAGGTTGCCCAGCGGCGTCACCGTGTACAGCGGCGCCGCCTGGCACAGCACGGGGGCGGCCAGGCACAGCGCCAGTAAGCATCGTGGCATCGCCATGTCCTGCTCCATTCGGAAAAGAAAGCAAAATCATAGCCCGAATGGCTGGACCGGCAATGTTCCCGAAACCTAATGTGCGCTCCCTCAAGGCAATACCCGGCAACACCCGGCAACACCCTCATTCGTCGACGTCGGCCCCCACATTGATGGCCGCGTAGGCGCGCTGCACGGCCACCGATTCCTTGCTGGTCTGGCCATACAATTCCTGGGCCGCCAGCACCATCTTGGCGCGCGCATCCTTGTAATTGGTGATCGCCGTAAACTTGGTGGTGGCCGCCTTGAACCAGATCCGGTACGCCTTGTCGCTGCCGATGCCGCTCATGGCGAGCGGCTTCTTGACCAGGTACTTGCTGTGGTGGTCGCTGGCCTTGTCCTCGCTCGAACCTTGCGACAGGAAATAGAACATGCGGTTGTTCGGCCCGCTGCTGTAATGCACATCGAGGCGCTTGAGCGTGCTCGACCAAGCGTCCGGGCTGCTGCTGTCGCGGCTGGGCTTGTACATATAGCGCAGCGGCGTGGCATTCTTGCTGATTTCCTTGCCCAGCACCCAGTCGTTGCCGGTGCTGGGGATGGTGTCGCCGACGCCGCCGGCGCGCGCATAGGCTTCCACCACTTCGCCGGTGATGTCCGAACTCGATTCGTTCAGCCCGCCCGATTCGCCGAAGTAGATCAGGCTCGAGGTGGCGGCGGTCACGCCATGGCCCATTTCATGGCCCACCACGTCGATCGCCCCCAGGCTGTTGAAGGAAGCGCCGTCGCCGATGAACATGCATTTGCATACGTCGCTGTAATAGGCATTGTCGTAGGCGGTGTTGACGTGGGCGGCGATGTAGGTGGCCGTGTTCTGGCCATCGAGGGCATGCCAGCCCAGCACGTTCTTGAAGGTGTCGTAGGTATTCATCAAACCCCACAGGGCATTGACCGCGGCGGTCTGGCCGTTGGCGTCGGTGGTGCTGCCGCCCTCGATATACTGCTTGCCGTCGCCCCAGTCGTTGACGGTATTGGTAAACACCTCGCCCGCATCGCTGCCATGGTCGGCATTGGTGATGGCCATGGCGCCGAACTTGCCGCCGCTGCCGCGCAGCGGATCGATCAGCTTGAAGACCTTGCCTTCCTGGGTGGTCGAGAGCGGCACCACGCCGTTGTACTGGCTCTTGCCGCTGCCGATCACCGTTTGCAGGGCTTTCCACTGGTCGATGATGCGCGCGTCGTTGGCGCTGATGATGGTGTCGTGGTAGACCGGCTGCTGGCCCACGCGCATGCGGGTGCGCACCAGGTAGGCCAGCTCGTAGCCCTGCACCACGTCGGCCACATCGAGCGCATTGAGCTCTTCCTCGGGCTTGTTGGCGGCCGAGGGCAGGCGCTCGCTGCTCACCAGGGGATAGACGATCAATTCGGCCCGGGGCGGCGCCACCGGCACCCCGCCCTGCGCCACCGAGCGGACGGCGGCCTCGATCGCCTCCTTGGGACCGATGGCCGGCTTGACGCTGAAGTCGGCCGTCAGCGCGCCCAGGCGGTTGGCCGCGCCCTTGCCCAGGAACTGGCGCCGCTCGGCCACCGATTCGCTGAGGATCTTGCCGGCCGCATTGGCGACGATCACCGATTCCGAGCCGAACACGCGCACGCCCTTGTAGGTATGGTCGGCGCGGGTGACCTGGGTGCCCTGCTCCCCGGGATGCTGGACCGAAAAGCTGTAGTCGTGGTCGGCGTCCAGCCCGTGCAGGGGACGCTGCAGCGCCAGCTGGGCCGCCAGCGCGGCGCGTGCCTGCGGCGTCTGGAGCGCCGGACCGTTCATGAGGGGTGCCGCCGCGCCCGCGGGCAGCAGGGGCCAGGCGGCCAGGGCGGCGGCCAGCAGTGATTTCCGGATGTTCATCTTTTCTCCAATCAAGAAAGGTCAGCGTTCCAAACGGACTGAGCACTTTCGATTATTGGAGGAGTTTTCGAGGCGGCATTTGCCCGAACGCAAAGTAAGCCGGGACAGGCTTGCCGCTCTGTCACGCTTTGCGGTGCTTGCGAGCGTAGCCCTCCAGTTCGCGCTTGACCAGGGCCTGGCCCTCGCCGATCACGAAGTCCTGGAAGGCGGCCGCCACCTTGGCGATCGGATGGCCGGCCAGGTGCATGATGTGCCAGTCCGCCTCCACCGGATTGCCCTGCATCGGCAGCAGCGCGATCAGGCCGGCCTTGAATTCCAGGGCGCAGGCGTGCACCGACAGGAAACCCAGTCCCAGCCCGGCCGACACCATGCGCTTGATGGCCTCGTTGGACGAGACTTCGGAGCCGAAATGGAGCGCGTGGCCGCCATCCTTGCACAGTTTTTCGACCGCCGTGCGGGTGCCCGAACCGCGCTCGCGCACCAGCAGGTTGGCGGCAAGCACGTCGGCCAGCGTGACCTTGCGCTTCTTCATCAGGGGATGGTCCGGACTGGCCACGAAGCCCATGGGATGGCGCGCGAAGCGGGCCGCATTGGTGCGCAGCTCGCGCGGCGGCGTGCCCATGATGGCCAGGTCGATCTCATGGCGCGCCAGCATGTTGACGATCTCGATGCGGTTGCCCACCTGCAGCTTGAGGCGCACGTCGGGCCGCTCCATGGTGAAGGGCACCAGCAGCGGCGGCAGCAAGTGTTCGGCGGTGGTCACCGCGCCGATGCGCAAGGTGCCGCTGGTGATGCCGTTCAGGGCCGCCAGTTCGTCGCCGGCCTGCTCCCACAGGCGCAGTATGCGTTCGGAAAATTCCACCATCACCTCGCCGGCCGCGGTCAGCTGGATCGAGCGTCCGTCCTTGCGGGTGAGCGCGGTGCCGGTGATTTCCTCGAGCGTGCGCAATTGCAGCGACACCGCAGGCTGGGTGACGTGCAGCGCATTGGCGGCCTTCGACACGCTTTCGTGGCGCGCGACCAGCACCAGTGACTGGAGCTGGCGGAAGCTGGCGTGATACATAAGGTTTTCCTTATCTATTATTGAAAAAGTCTGATTTTTATTTTCATGGAATGACGTTTATATTAACAGTCATTGGAGGGACATTCATGAAAACCATCGTCATCGTTGGAGGCGGCGCGGGAGGCCTGGAACTGGCCACCCGTCTTGGAGACAGTGGCCAGGCGCGCGTGGTGCTGGTCGACCGCTGGCCTGCCCACTTCTGGAAGCCGTTGCTCCATACGGTCGCCTCGGGCAAGGTCGATGCGCAGGCGGCCGAAATCGGCTACGCGGCCCAGGCCCTGGAACACGGTTTCGAATTTGCGCGCGGCGAAGTGCTGGGCGTGGACCGCGAAGCGCGTGCCGTGCTGCTGGCGCCCCTGCTGGCCGACGATGGCGCCGAACTGCTGCCGGCGCGCAGCATCGCCTACGACCAGCTGGTGCTGGCGCTCGGTTCTGTCACCAACCTGTTCGGCGTGCCGGGCGCCGCGCAGCATGCCCTCACGCTCGAAGACGTGCCGCAGGCCGAAGCCTTCCGCCAGCGCTTCATGGATGGCTGCCTGCGCGCCAGCGTGCACGGCAAGGGCATGGACATCGTGATCGTGGGCGGCGGCGCCACCGGGGTCGAACTGGCCGCCGAACTCAATCACAGCGCCCGCATGCTGGCGCGCTACAACTTCCATGCGCGCGGTCCGGAAGGCCATGTGCGCATCCGCCTGGTCGAACGCGGCTCGCGCCTGCTGCCGCACCTCGATCCGCGCCAGTCGAAGCGCGCCCTGCGCCACCTGCGTGCGCTGGGCGTCAAGGTAGCCACCGACAGCGCCGTGGCGCGGGTCGACGCGCACGCCGTAATCGACACTGACGGCACCGTTTTCCCGGCCGCGATCACCCTATGGGCGGCCGGCGTGCAAGCGCCGGCCATGTGCGCCACCCTGGGCCTGCCGGTCAGCCGCCTGGGACAGGTCGTCGTCGGCCCCACGCTGCAGGCCCTGGGCGCCCCGGACATCTACGCCATCGGCGACTGCGCCAGCTTCACTAGTCCCGGCGGCGGCGCGGTGCCGCCGCGGGCCCAGGCCGCGCACCAGCAAGCCCTGTACCTGGCCGGGGTCCTGGCCAGCGGCTGGCCGGGCAAGGCGCCCGCCTTCGCCTACCATGACTACGGTTCACTGGTCTCGCTCGGGCCGCTGGCCGCGGTGGGCATGCTCTCCGGACTGCGGGTTGGCGGTGTGCTGGCGCGCCTGCTGTACGCGCTGATGTACCGCAAGCACCTGATGGCGCTGCAGGGATTTGCCAGGATGGCGGCGCGCACCGTGGCCGACTGGATCAACGCGAAGCTGGCGCCGCCCGTCAGGCTCCATTAGCGGCCAGGTGGGCCAGGGACCAGGCGCGGGCCTCGTCCAGCTCGTGGAAGATACGGTGCTCGACCACGCCCTCGTAGATGCGCGCGAACACCGGCTCGAGGAAGCCGCGTCCGTCGACGCTGGCGCCGGCCACGATCACGTGAGCGATGCAGCGCTGCCTGGTCGCCGAGTACCTGACCGCGCGGCGCAAGGTTTCCATGGCGTCGGGCGGGCACAGCATCGAGGCGCCGATGACGGCGATGCCCACGTAGGGACCGCTGTCGGACAGGATCTTGCCCTCGGGCTGGCACGCTTTCGCCCAGGCGGCGACCAGCTCCTTGTTCCAGGGCCCGGTGATGTGGGAAATCACGAGGCGCCCTTCGACGCGCAGGCTGAAACTACCATGGGGACGAAATGGGCTGTTCATGCAGCAAGTGTAGCTTATCGGCGGACCACGCGCCGGGCGCGCGCCATGCGGGCCGCCCGCACCCCGTCGAGCCAGTCGCGCCCGCCATTGGCCATGGCCGCATCGATCACGTCCTGGGGCAGGCTGTACACCGAGGCCCAGGCCGCCCTGCCGTCGGCCGTATTGGTCGGAAAATCGTGGCGCTCGATGGGCCAGCCATACTTGCGCACCAGCGCCCGCACCACGGTGTTCAGGGCCACCTTGCGATGGTCGAAAATGCTGGCCATGCCGGTCATGTCGTCGGACGCCAGCAGCACCGCCAGCACTTGCGCGCGCAGCGTTGCCGGCCCGGCGGGAAATCTGCGCTCTGCGTCTTTTTTCATCAAACCATACGCTTTCTGTTCCCCTCGATCGCTTTGACAATCCGGCTGCGCGTGGCCGGCCGGATAGCATGACCCTGTGCTTGTTCCTTGAATTCGCCTGCCACAGTGGCGAATTTCTCGATGGTCGACGAAGCCCAGGATCGATCCAGGCCATTGGACTGCGCCAGTTTCATCAGCTCCGGCTTGCCGGGATTGCGGCCTTCCCCTTCGATATCCATCTGATGTTCGCCACCCGGACCTTCACAGTAGCTTATATCGTAGCAAGGTGCGAGTTTCCAGGACAGCGTCTCATCCATGCGGAATGAAAAATTCTTGGCGTGGTCATCGCGATTATTGAAGATCACATTAAAGACGCATCGCTCGAATGCTTTCCGGACTTCGTATTCGCTGCGTGTGAAGGCACGCGTACAGCGCAACAAGGTCTGATAGCTGACGCTCGGCACGCGGAAATCCGCATGCAAGGCCCCTGCCAAAGTGTGAATGGGAACGCGCAGCCCGGCTTGACGGTCGAAGCGCGCAATGCCGAAGGCCGCGTGCTGCGGGTCAAGGTCAAACAACGCGGTAGCGGGCATGTCCAGGCCACACTGCCTGACAAGGCCCGCATAGCAGTGCTCTATTGCACAGACCTCCTTGTGTTCCGACTTGCCGGGAAATTTGACCAGCCATGGCATGCCTGGTGCATCTTCCCGCGTGCTGACAAACCGGGTTTCGGCATCGAACTGCACCAGGGCTTTGGGTCGCGCACCCTGTGGACTGCCGCCAATGACCATCAACTGCCGCAAGGCCACGGTATCCCGGTCAGCAACAACGGACTCGACTTCCTTTGCGACTTCCAGTAGTTTGAGGTCGGATGGCGGCAGTTCCAGGGCGGCAGGCTCAAAAGTGAATGCACCCATGGCCCGGTCCCCGATGAACGCGAGCCGGTCCAAGGGCGATATTTGATAAGCGGAGAGGTCAAAGCACTTATTGAATACCCGGTCCATCAACAGCAAACCCCATCCGTCCGGCAACGCATCGGCAATCAGACCGGGCAAATTGAACTGGTAAGCAGGAAAATCGCCAAACGCCTGTGCTTGCAGCTTCAGGTGTCTGGGGGAGAACTCGATACCGCGTGCGATCGCATCGTGCGAGTACTCGAACAACAGGTCCTGGCCGTTATCGGCCAGCGTTCCGAGCGGCCAGCGCTGGCCCCAGCCACAAAAATAGACTGTGATCTTTTTCAAGAGCGTGCCTGCTTGCTTTTGGCGATTGCCGATTGACGGGGGGCACGGACACGTTTGCGCTGTTCGGCCTGCTCCATCTGGGAAATTGATCGTATGCTGACCGAGAAAAGCGAGCGCATCTCGTCCGCCAATCCCAGCGCCAGGACGGCACGCATGAAATTCTCGAACGTACACTGCCCCTTGCCTTCTAGCAGCTTCAAGGTGCTGACGCCGAATGCTGCCCGCCTGGCCATTTCCACTTGCGACAAGCCCTGGGCCAGGCGATGTGCGCGCAAACGCTTGCCCAGCTCGATGCGGATTTCCTGTTCTGTTGCAAAGCCGAAATCGAGCATACCGCCCCCCGTCGCTTTCATCAGTAACAGTATAGCGAAAGTGAAGTTTAGAAGCCTATTTTTCGACCACTAACTAAAAATAATTCACTTAACAGCCTAAATACAGGCTATATCAACGCCGATCCTTGACCAGTTCGCCGCCCTTGATCACGACCGCCACGCTTTCCAGCAAGCGCACATCGCGCGTCGGGTCGCCCCTGACCGCGATCATGTCGCCGTAGCGGCCCGCCTCGAGCACGCCGACTTCCTTGCTGGCCAGCGCGTCGGCGGCATTGACCGTGGCCGCCTGGATCGCTTGCAGCGGGCTCATGCCGTAGCGCACCATGGTAGCGAACTGGCGCGCGTTCTCGCCATGCGGATAGATGCCGGCATCGGTGCCGTACACCATCTTGACGCCGGCCGCATGCGCGCGCCGGAAGCCTTCGCGCTGGATGTCGGCGATCTCGCGGTCCTTGCGCAAATTGTCTTCGAGCACGCCGTTCTTCTTGCCTTCGGCCTGGGTATAGTCGGTATTGTAAATATCCATGGACAGCCAGGCGCCATGCTTTTTCGCCAGCGCGATGCCTTCATCGTCGATCAGGCTGGCATGCTCGATGGTATTGACGCCGGCGCGGATCGCATCCTTGATGCCGGCGCTGCCATGCGCGTGCGCGGCGACCTGCAAGCCCCACTGGTGGGCTTCGTCGGCCACGCCCTTCATTTCGGCCAGGCTCATTTGCTGCTGGCCCGGTTCCGTGTTGCGCGAGAATACGCCGCCGGTGGCGCAGATCTTGATCACCTGGGCGCCGTGCTTGCGCAGTTCGCGCACCATCTTGCGCCCCTCGTCGGGGGTGTCGGCATTGAAGGGGCTGGACTGCTTCATCGATGGCGGGAAAAAGGTCGAATCGCAATGGCCGCCGGTGGCGCCGAAGGCATTGGCCGCCGTCACCACGCGCGGCCCGCGCACCTTGCCTTCGCTGATCGCCTGGCGCAGGCCCACGTCGTTCCACGCTTCCGAGCCCACATTGCGCACCGTCGTGAAACCCGCGTCCAGGGTGCGGCTGGCGTGCGGCACCATCAGCACCGACCAGAAACGGTCGCCGAATTCGAGGCCGGTGTAGCCGCCGTAACTGGGGTCGCTGTCGAGGTGGACGTGCATGTCGATCAGGCCTGGCAGCAAGGTCATGCCCGGCAAGTCGACCCGCCTGGCCGCGCCACCCTGCGCGGCGGGAGGCACGCCCTGCGTCACGCTGACGATGCGCCCGTCGCGCACCAGCACCTGCGGGTTGGCGATCAGTTTCCCGCTGCGCACGTCGAGCAGGTGGGCGGCGGTGATCAGCACGTCGGCGGCCGCGGCAGGGACGGCGGCCAGGGACAGGCACAGGGGAATCAGGGCAAACTTCATCAAGGGCTCCGGAGGGTGGGCAGGCGTTTCCGGTACTCTACACGATGAAGTTCAGCAATACCTAGCGGCCGGTGCATTCGGCTTGCCGCGCGGGGGCGGGGTGCTGCTGTGGCCCAAAAAAGGTGACGCCTTGTTCGGGGCCTCCATTTGTCGCGATTCTCCTTGAATTGTCTTGAAGTGTCCAAACTGCATGGACGATGGCGTGGCAACTTCAAGACAGGACAAGGCAAGCTCAGACCAGGCAAGACGCGAAAAAAGGCGGCAGGTATTGACGCCCCAATGCGCAGGGTCACCGCGCGCCGCGCCCTACACCGCGGGAAAACGGATGGAAAATTCGGTGCCGCCGCCGGCCATGGGCGCTACCGCCAGCGTGGCGCCCATCTGGTGGCAGATGCGCTTGACCAGCGCCAGGCCCAGTCCGGTTCCCTCGGAGCCGCGCAGGAGCGCACCGCCCGTCACGCCCTGGAGCGCGCCGATCACCGCTTCCGGCAAGCCCGGACCGGTATCGCGCACCAGCACCGCATGGTCTTCCAGCAGCACCGTGATCTCGCCCTGCGCCGTGTAGACACAGGCATTGCGCACCAGGTTGCCGATGGCCGACGCGACCAGCCGGCACGGCGCGCGCACCGCGAAATCGGCGCCGCCCGCAAATGACAGCAGCACCGGCTTGTCGACCACCAGCGGCTGGTAGCGCCCCACTTCTTCGCGCAGCAGCGCGTCGATCATGAACACGTCCGATTCGATCAGGTCCGGCGAGCGCGCCAGCATCAGCAGGACGTGCACGCTTTCGCCGGCGTCGCGCGCGGCGCGGTAGATCCTTTCGGCCGCCGCGTGCGCGGCCGGCCGGTCGCCGCTTTCCATCATCACCACTTCGGCCGCGCCGGCAATGATGGTCAGCGGCGTGCGCAGTTCGTGGCTGACGTCGCCCGTGAAGAAGCGCTCGCGCTCGAGGAACTGCTGCAGCTCGCCCGTATG
Source organism: Pseudomonadota bacterium (assembly GCA_040388805.1). Taxonomy (GTDB): domain Bacteria; phylum Pseudomonadota; class Gammaproteobacteria; order Burkholderiales; family Burkholderiaceae_D; genus Telluria_A. The sequence continues at coordinate 61,927 of JAZKBE010000054.1, read as the reverse complement.
GGCGGCAAAGGCGCGCGCCAGGATCCCCAGTTCGTCGGCATTGTCCTGCAGCGGCAGGTCGGCCTTGCGTTCGGCCACGGCGGTCGACAGGGCCACGATGGGCGCGACGAAACGGCGCGCCATGTAGCGCCCCAGCACCACCGACATGCCGATAAAGCCGAGAAAGCCCAGGCCGAACATCGAATACACGGCCAGTTCCACCGATTCGTAATCGCTTTCATGGTCCACCACCACGAAGGGACCGTCGCGGTCGCGCCCGGAAAACACATGCAGTCCCACGCCGTCGACCGTGACTTCCTGCACGCCCTGCTCCAGGCCGCGCAGCGAGAGGGGAATCTCATTGCCGTGATGGAAATTCAAGCCGGCGGGCATTTCCACCGGCAGCTTGCCGGCATGCCGCGGCGAAGCCCAGGCCGCCACTTCCATCAGGCGCTCGTCGACCAGGCGCACTTCGATTCCTTCCACCACCACCGCCGCGCTGATGGCGAACAGCAGCGAACAGGCCACCGCGAACAGCAGGTAGGCCGTGACGATGCGCTTGCCGATCGACTTAAACCGGGTCATCGGGCGTCACCAGCTGGAAGCCGATGCCGGGCACGGTGCGCAACATGGGAAACGGTTCGGGCTTGTCGAGCGTCTGGCGCAGGGCGTGGATGTGGGTGCGCAGGGCGTCGCTGTCGGGCCGGTTCTCGCCCCAGACTTCGGATTCCAGCGTGGCGCGCGAGACCACGCTCGGCGCGGCCAGCATCAGGCATTTCAGGATCACATAGCCGGTCTTGGTCAGGGTCAGCACGCGCGGCCCGCGCAGGGCGCGGTAGGCGGCCGGATCGAACGTCAGTTCGCCCACCGTCAGCAGGCGGGGCGAGGTCACGTTGCGCCCGGAGCGGCGCACCAGGGCTTGCAGCCGCACTTCCAGTTCCACCAGCGAAAACGGCTTGACCAGGTAGTCGTCGGCGCCGTTCGCAAAGCCGCTGACCTTGTCCTCCAGGGTGTCGCGCGCGGTCAGCATCAGCACCGGCGTGCTGTCCTGCAGTTCGTCGCGCAGCTTGCGGCACATCTCGATGCCGGTCATGCCCGGCATCATGATGTCGAGAATGATCACGTCGTAGCTGTTCTCGCGCGCCAGCGCCAGGCCGGCGTAGCCATTCAAGGCGCAGTCGAGCTGGTGCCCCTTCGGTTCCAGGAAGCCGTACAGATTGGCGACGATGTCGGAATTGTCTTCGATGATGAGGATGCGCATCCCCGCAGCATAGCGAGGTTCTGCCCTTCATGCCAGCCCTTCATGCGGCCATGATCGCGATCTGGCGCAACCCGCGCGAATAACTGGTGCTGCTCGGGTTTTCGACAAACACGCATTGCTTGCCGCTGCGCTTGCAGTATTGCTTGACCCGCCAGTAGGCATTGTGGCTGATGCAGGCGGTCTGGCAAATCACCAGGTCGGCCGCGGCCAGGCTGGCGTCGAGCTGGTCCACGCCCTGCTCCTGGCCGCCGTCGTGGTGGACGAAGCGTCCGCCGGCCTGCTCCGTCATGCAGCGGTAGCCGGGCACGCTGGCGCTGCGCCCGCCCACGCACAGCACGGTCTTGTTGGCCAGCCGCGGCGCGGGGACGGCGGCCGCGGCGTCCGGCGCCGCGATGGCCACCGCTTCCGCGGCGACCGGCGGGCGCAGCGCCGCCGCCAGTTCTTCGCGCAGCCGGGCCACCAGGGCATCGCGCTCGGCCAGGCGGCGCGCCGCGCTGTCCACCCTTTCCTGCAGGCGCAGGCGGGCGTCCAGTTCGGGCACCGCCGCCTTCAGGGCATCGAAATCGGTGCGCAGGAAGGCCAGGCTGCTGTCGCGCGTGATCACCTGGGCCCGGGCCCGCATCAGCGCGGCATTGCACTGCGCCAGTTCCTGCGCCTTGCCGGCCAGCGCGCGCGCATGGCGCTGGCGCTCCTGCGCCAGTTCCGCGCCCAGCGCCGCGTGCTGCGCCAGCAAGGCGCGGTAGCGGACCTGGTCGACCCGGGTGCTGGCGCCGGCCTGGTGGCCGATCATGTGCATTTCGCGCAGCACCGTGTCCTGCACCAGGAAGTCGCTGCGCGGGTGCGTCAGCGCAGCCCAGAAGGCGCCCGCCACGTCGCCGTCCGCCACGGCGCGGCGCCACAGCTGCAGCACGGCGTCGGCGCCGGCGGCCGGCTTGAACTGCTGCAGCTCGGCGCCGTAGCGGTGGTCGAGCGCCTCCTGCAGCAGGTTCGAGATCCGGTTGCGCGCGCCGCATTCGGCCACCGCGCCCACGTGGATGTCATAGTCGTCTGCCAGCGCCTGGCCGCGCACCCCCTTGTTGACCAGGCGCCGCAGCAAGGCCAGCGGCAGGCACACCCCGATCACGGGGCAATGGGTATTGGACGGCAGCTCCCACAGGCGCTGGCGGCGCGAGACCGACCTGGGCGCGCACGCGATGGCGGCGCCGAACGAGCGTTTTTCCTTGTCGCACATGGCGGCCTCAGTGCAGCTTGGGGCCGTGCCTGGCCTCGTCGATCACCGCGGCCGCGGCCGCGCTGCTGCGCGCCACCTGGGCCAGGCGCTCCTGGGCCTGGCCCACCATCGCGGCCAGCGCGCGGAAGGCGTCGGGCGTGAAGCGCAAGGACACATGGCTGAGCGACAAATGGAGCACGCTGCAATCGGGGCAAATGCTGACATGGCCGATGCCGCTCTCGGCGACCGTCATGTGCTGGCAGGAATCAGTGGAACTGGCGGAATGTTTGCGCGTCACGAGGCGTCCTTCACAGGGTGCACTGGCTGGCGGCGGCGGGCTGATGCGGTTAAATGGCGTGCATCGAGTATAAACGAGAATCATTCGCATTTGCAAGCAACGGCGCAGCGGCCGTTGGTAATATATTTCAGCAATTTTCATTGATACCAAGTATGCATAGCGGGTATCGTGCATAGATCAGCGAAAGGCTCCCATGGCTCAGCGAGAAGGCGTGAAAACAACAGATACGGGACCGGCCTCGCCACCGCGCCCGGCCTATCTGCCGGTCGTGCTCGGGACGGCCCTCATGGCGCTCGGCCTGGTCGTCATGACGGGCTGGTTGCTGCACATCCGCCAGATGGTCGAATTTCGCACCGGCATGGTGGCCATGACCTTCAATACGGCCCTGTGCTTCACCCTCGCCGGCGCCGCGATCGCCCTGCCGGCAGGCCGGCGCAGTCCCATGCCGGCCTTCCAGAACGGGAGCGGCATCTTCCTGCTCACCCTCGGCGCCCTGGTCCTGGTCGAGCATTGCTTCGACCGTTCGCTCGGCATCGACTGGGCTTTCCTGCACACCTGGCTGCAGGACGGCAATGTCCGCCCCGGCCGGCTGGCGCCCAATACCGCCATCGGCTTCATGCTGGTCGGCGCTTGCCTGGTGCTGATGCAGCGCATCGCCAGCAAGAAACAGGAATGGCTGTACCAGACCCTCGTGTTCTGCGTGCTGGCCGTCGGCCTGACCGGCCTGCTCGGCTACATCATGGCGCCCGACCTGCTGTTCGGCTGGGCGCGTTCGGCCAGGATGGCGGTCCCCACCGCCGTCGGCATGATCGCCCTCGCCGGCGCCCTGTGGGGCAGCTGGAACTGGTCGCGCGGCGCCCGGCGCACGCGCTATTTCGGCATGGACGAACGGATCGGTTTCATGAGCACGGCGATCCTGTGCCTGGCCACCTTCACCGCCGGCTTGACCGGCTTCGTGTTCCAGCAATCGGTGCTGGAAAATTCCCTGCGCGACCGCCTGCAATTTCGCCTCGAAGGCCAGCGCGGCGCGATCCAGGCCGCGCTGTCCCAGGCCCGCGCCGCCAGCGCGCGCGCCGCCGGCGACCCGCAGCTGCTCGCCGCGGCCCGGGCGCTGGTCGCCGCGCCCCGGCAAGGCGCCGCCCTGGCCAGGGTCGCGCAAGACCTCGAGACCCTGGTCCGCACCGGCTTTCACAGCGCTTCCCTGTACGCCCCGGACGGGACCCTGCTGCGCCACAGCGGCCCGGCCGTCACGCTCGACCCGGACAAGGCGCTGCCCCTGCCGGACATGGCGGGCGAACAGGCGTCCCTGGCCTGGCACGGCCAGTTGCTCATGCATACCAGCATGCCCCTGCTGCACCGGGGCCGGCCCTTCGCCCGCCTCGCGCTGGCCCAGGACATGGCGCCGGTGCAAGCCCAGCTGCTCGACCTGCGCGGCATCGGCAAGAGCGGCGAAGTGCTCATGTGCGCCAGCCGCCGGCAGCAGCTGGTGTGCCTGCCGTCGGCCCGCAAACCTGCCGTGTACGTGCTCGCACGACGCAATATGGCCGGCCTGCCCTATCCCATGAGCCTGGCCATCGACGGCGAAGCGGGCCTGGCGCCGGCCATCGATTACTGGGGCAATACCGTGCTGGCGGCGTACGCCCCGGTGGCGCCCAAGCTGGGCCTGGTGGTCAAGCAGGATGCGGCCGAGCTGTTCCTGGTCATCCGCCGCCAGCTCACCTTCCTGGTGCCATCCCTGCTCCTGCTGCTGGTGCTGGGCGCGGTCCTGATGCGCCTGCAGCTCAAGCCCCTGGTGGCGCGCCTGATCGCGTCCGAAACGCGGGCCCGCGAAAAGCACTTGGAAACGGATACCGTCGTGGCCAGCGTCGGCGAAGGCATCGTCACGCTCGACCAGCACGGCATCGTCGAATCGTTCAACGCCGCCGCCTGCCGCATCTTCGGCTACCGCGCGGACGAGGTCATCGGCCGGCATTTCGGCATGCTCATTCCGCCCGACGCCGGCCAGGCGCTGGAAGCGGGCATGAAAAAATACCTGGCGACGGGCGAACCGACCTTCATCGGCAACCCGAATGTCGAGCTGCCCGGCCTGCGCAAGGGCGGCTTGCCGATCACGCTGGAACTGACCGTCAATGACATCAAGCTCGACAAGCGGGTATTGTTCGTCGGCGTCGTGCGCGACATCAGCGAGCGCAAGCTGGTGCAGGAAAAGCTGGTCCAGCTGGCGCAATACGATGTGCTGACCGGCCTGCCCAACCGCGCCCTGTTCATGGACCGCCTGGCCATCGCCACCGCGCGCGCCATCCGCAACGACAGCGCGCTGGCGGTGCTCTTCCTCGACCTCGACGGTTTCAAGGGCATCAACGACAGCCTGGGCCACCATGCCGGCGACGAACTGCTCAAGGCCTTCGGCGCGCGCCTGACGGCGGCGGTACGCAAGTGCGACACCGTGGCGCGCCTGGGCGGCGACGAATTCACCATCATCCTCGAAGAGCTGCAGGATGCCGGCCAGGACGCGCGCGCCGTGGCCGACAAGATCGTGGCCGGCATGGCGCAGCCGTTCGAGCTGACGGCCGGCAGCGTGACGCTGAGCACCAGCATCGGCGTGGCCATCCATGACGGCGCCGGGGCCAGCGTCGACGACTTGCTGCGCCGATCGGACGACGCCATGTACCGCGCCAAGCATTGCGGCAAGAACCGCTGGAGTACCTGATCAGTATCCCAGGGCCTCGAGCGCGGCGATCTCGGCATCGCCATCGTCCACCAGCCGTTCCCAGCCGTCGAAGCGGCCCAGGCCCAGCGTGCGCGCCATCGACAGCAGCAAGCTTTGTCCCGGTTCGGTCAGGTCCGGCCGCAGCGCATACACGGGGTCGGCGAAGGCGGCCGCCGGCGTGGTGATGGTCCAGCCCATCTCCTTGAACTGGGCAATGATATCGTCCAGCCACAAGGCATTGATCAGGTTGTGGTGCAGCAGCAGCACCTGGGGAATGTCGCGTCCCTGCAGGGTGTGGGCCAGGGCCCGGTAGGCGAGCGCGCGCTGGCCGATGTGGGCCAGGTAGACGCGCCGGAGCGGCGCCAGGTCGGCGCCTGGATCGCGCGCCAGGATCTGGGCCAGCTTCTCGTCCAGGCGCCAGTCGCTGGTATCGAGCGTGACGTAGGCATTGCGGTAACCCTTGGCGGGCAGGAAGCGGCGCATGCCGTCGCGCTTTTCCGCGGTGTTGCCTTCGCGTAAAAAGGTAAAGCGGAACCATTTCTGGTAGCCGGGCAGGGTCCGGATGATGGCGTCGCAAGCCATCACTTCCTGCTGGTATTGCGCCAGCGTGACCGAGGCGCTGTCGAGGTCGGGATGGCTCACCGTATGGTTGCCGATGGCGTGGCCCGCCTCGCCCCAGGCGCGCGCCAGCGCATAACCCTCCGGCCGGTCGGCGCCGTTGCCGCTGGTCACGAACAGGGCGGCGCTGACCCGGTGTTTCGCCAGCGCGGCCAGCATGGCGGCATTGCGCTGCTGGGCCGACAGGCGCGGTGTGCCCGCCAGGCGCGGGCCATCGTCGAAGGTGAAGGCCACCGACTGGGCATGGGCGGGCGCGCCGCACAGGGCCGCAAAAAACAGCAGGGATCGGATCATCGTGACTAAAACTGAAAGTAATTGATTGTAAAAAAACAGTCCAAAGCGGCGACCGCGTAGCAAGCGCTGCTGACCCTGGCCGCCTTCGATACCCCTGCGGCCCTGCGCTTTGCCCACCTGAGCGGCCTGGCGACCACGCTGGTGACCGGGATAGGTGCGCGCGCCGCATCAGGTGCGCCCGCCCATGGCATCGTGCGCCCCCGACCGCCGGACGGTGCCGCGCCGCGGCGGCGCGGCCTAGGCCGCCGGCGCGCGCTTGCGTTTCACATTGCCGATGGCACGCTTGAGCGCATCGTCCACCTTCGCCGGTGTGAACGGTTTGATGATGAAACTGGCCGCTCCGCCCAGGATGGCTTGTTCGATCGTCAGGCGGTCATTGCTTGCGGTCACCATCAGGATTTCCGCATGCGGCAAGGCATCCTTGATCGCCGGCAGGATATCCAGGCCACTCATGTCGGGCATGAGCACATCGAGGAAAATGAGGTCGGGCCTGGTGCGCAGGCAGGCATCGAGGCCGGAACGGCCGGTGCCGGCCTCGGCGACCACCTCGACCGTTTCCTGGGGCAACATCAGGCGTAGTGCCGAACGGGTCAACTCGTTATCGTCGATTAACACCGCACGTATCTGCTGGGGGGAAGTCACGGGAATTGTCCTTTCAAAAAGGCAGGCAAGCCCATGATAGGCCAAGCAGCGCATCCAGTGCAAATGTCTTTACGCGGCGGCGTTTTTCCAGCGGTCGCCACCCCGGCGCACATAGTGGCGCATCACATAGCCCCAGGGGATGACCATCGGCACCAGCACCACCAGCGCGCAATCGATGGCCGTGGCCATGATCCCGGCATCCATGGTGCCCGAGCGCCAGGCCGGCAGCGCCACGATCAGCAGCCACATGGCCTTCCACGCCAGTTCCCACAGCAGCACCGGCAGCATCAGCAAGGGATAGCGCAAGCCCAGCGCGCACAGCAGGGAAAAGGCGCCCAGCATGCACATGACCACGCCCTGCTTGAGCTCCCAGGGCTGGGCATGGCCGAGGATGCCCGGCCAGATCACGATGCCCAGGCCAACCACCACCAGCAAGTACATGGCCCGCAACAGGTACAGGCGCAACAAGGATACGTCGTTCATGTCAGGACTCCTTTGATTTACATATCATGTGTCAACATTATCTGACACGTGCAATGAAGTCAAGCGATTTGATCGCACAGGAAGCAGGTCATGCGCCGGTCATGCGCCGGTCATGCGGGCCCTTTACCATGGCCTGGTTGGTGATGCTTCGCCGCAGGCTAGTCCGGTGGCCTCACACACCGGGCACCACTTCTTCAAGCCAGCCGGAAATGGCCCACCACGCAGCTCAGCGCGTGCGCCTGGTCCTGCATGGCTTCGGCGGCCGCCCCCGCCTGCTGCACCAGGGCGGCGTTCTGCTGGGTCACCCCGTCCATGTCGACGACGGCGCGCCGCACCTGCTCGATGCTCTGTTCCTGTTCTTCGGTGGCCTGGCTGATCTGGCCCATGATGCCGGTCACCTGGCGCACGCTGCGTATCATCTCGTCCATGGTGCCGCTGGCCGAGCGCGCCAAGTCGCTGCCGGCGGCCACCTGGCTGGTGGAAGCGGCGATCAGGGCCTTGATTTCGCGCGCCGCGGCGGCCGAACGCTGGGCCAGGTTGCGCACCTCGGAGGCCACCACCGCGAAACCGCGCCCTTCCTCGCCGGCGCGCGCCGCCTCGACGGCGGCATTGAGCGCCAGGATATTGGTCTGGAACGCGATGCCGTCGATGACGCTGGTGATCTCGCCGATCTTCAGCGCGAAGGCATTGATGCTGTCCATGGTGCGCATCACCTCGGCCACCGCTTGCCCGCCGCGGCTGGCGACCTGGGACGCCGACAGCGCCAGCGTGTTCGCGTTGCGGGCATTGCTATTGTTTTCCCGGACCGCGTCGGCCAGCAGGGCCATCGACGAGGTGGTTTGCTCGAGCGCGCTGGCCTGGCGTTCGGTCCGGCCCGACAAGTCCAGGTTGCCCGCCGCAATGTCGCGCGCGGCCGACCCGATGGCGGCGGCGCCATGGTGCACCTTGCCCACGGTGGCGGCCAGCTGCGCCGACATAGCGCTGAGCGCATCGAACAATTGGCCGATCTCGTCGGAACGCGCGTGCGTGATCGACGCCTGCAGGTCGCCGTGCGCGACACGGCGCGCGAAGTCGACCGCCTGGCGCAGCGGCGGCGCGATGCTGTGGGTCAGCCGCCACGACAGCCAGGCGCCGGTCAGCACGGCCAGCGCGCCCAGTGCGACCAGCCAGATCCGGCTGGTCCTGAACTGCGCCACGGTCGCCTCGCCCAGCGCGCGCGCTTCGCTGGCCTGGTAAGCCAGCGATTGCGCGAGCGCGCCCGTGTAGGCGCGGAACAACACATCCTGGCGGGTCGCCATCAGCAGCTCGACTTCCTGGGTCTTGCCCATGTCCTTCAATTGCAGGATCTCCTTGCACAGGACGGTGTAATCGCGCTTGGCCCGCAGCACCGCCGCCTGCAGCGCCGCTTCGGCTCCGCCCTGGGGCAATTGCGCCAGCTTCGCTTCGATGGCGGCGAGAATGCTGGCGCCGCCGGCCAGGCGGGCCTGGAAATAGTCGGCCAGCTCCAGGCTGTCGCTGCGCGCCAGCGCCACCATTTGCGCGCCGGCCAGGCGCACCGCGCCCAGCTGCTCGGACAGCAATTGCTGTTTCGCCAGGCTGTCGTTGACCAGCTGCGCCACGCTCTGCTCGGCCGTGGCCTGGCGCCACAGGGACAGCGCCGTCATGCCCATCATGATGAGCAGCAGCGCCGCGAAGGAGGCCAGCACGCGCCTGGCCGTTGTTTTCAGAAAAATGGTCATGATGCTCGTCGAAGGATGGGTCGCAACGACGAGGATACGGACCATTTATGACCACGAAGTTACATCATGGAAATTTTCTTGCTTTTTGTTCAGGCAAAAAAAAATCCCGCGACAGCATGCGCCGTCGCGGGCAAGGATCATTTCAGGTGGCGCCATCATGCACGCTGCACATGACGCCATCGTGACAGCCGATTAGAATGCACAAGTCGCCACCCCACCCTGAGGATTGCCGTGAAAAAAACATCCCTGATCGCCCTGGCCCTGGCCGCCGGCGCCGCGCACGCGGCCGCCACGCCCACCTTCGATCCGCAGCGCCTGTCGCACGACGTCAGGGTCCTGGCCGGCGACGACTTCGAAGGCCGCGCGCCCAATACCGCGGGCGAAACGAAGACGGTGGCCTTCCTGCTTGCCCAGTTCAAGGCCGCCGGCCTGAAGCCGGGCGGCGACCTGGTCAAGGGCAAGCGCAGCTGGACCCAGGACGTGCCGCTGGGCCGCTTCGAAATCAAGGGCCCCGTCAAGCTGAGCCTGGACGACGGCAAAACCACCCAGGTGCTCACCCAGGGCGCCGACCTGGCCATCCGCGCTTCGCTGAGCGGCGCGCGCAAGGTCAGCCTGAGCAAGGTGCCGCTGGTCTTCGTCGGCTACGGCGTCCATGCGCCCGAGCGCAAGTGGGACGACTTCAAGGGCATGGACCTGAAGGGCAAGCTGGCCGTGGTGCTGATCAACGACCCCGATTTCGAGACCGGCGCCGGCGACTTCGGCGGCAAGGCCATGACCTACTACGGCCGTTGGACCTACAAGTACGAAGAAATGGCGCGCCGCGGCGCCGTCGGCACCCTGATCGTGCATGAAACCGCGCCCGCCTCGTATGGCTGGGCCACGGTGAAGAATTCGAATACCAACGTGATGTACGACATCGTGCGCAAGAAGCCGCAGGAGCAGCACGCCCTGGTCGAAGCATGGATGCAGCGCGCGCTGGCGGTCGACATCTTCCAGCGCGCCGGGCTCGATTTCGAGGCCGCCAAAAAGCAGGCGCAGACGCGCGACTTCAAGCCGGTCGAGCTCAAAGGCATCACCCTGTCGGCCGACTACGCGGTCGACACCCAGGTCATCGTGTCCAAGAACGTGGCCGCCATCGTGCACGGCCGCAGCAAGCCCAAGGAAGTGGTGGTCTACAGCGGACACTGGGACCACCTGGGCATCGGCCTGCCGGACGCGAAGGGCGACACCATCTACAACGGCGCGGTCGACAACGGCACCGGCATCGCCGCCATCCTGGAACTGGCGCGCGCCTACGGCAAGGGCCCGGCGCCTTTGCGCAGCGTGCTGTTCCTGGCCTTCACCGCCGAAGAACGGGGCCTGATGGGATCGGAATACTACGCCGCCAATCCGCTCTACCCGCTCGCCTCGACCGTGGGCGTGATCAACCTCGACGCGCTCAGCCCCTACGGCCCGAGCCGCAACTTCACCATGTCGGGCAATGCCAGGCTGGACTTGCTGGACCGCCTGGTGGTCAAGGCCAAGGGCTGGAACCTGGTGTACGCGCCCGACCCGAGCCCGGAAGCGGGCTACTTCTTCCGCTCCGACCATTTCCCGCTGGCCAAGCGCGGCGTGCCGGCGATTTCCTTCGGCTCCGGTGAAGACTGGATCGACGGCGGGATCGCGGCCGGCAAGGCCGCCGAAGAAGCCTACAACAAGGACAGCTACCACCAGCCGTCGGACCAGTGGAGCGCCGCGTGGCCCTTCACCGGCATGGCGCGCGACCTGGAATTGCTGTACGGCCTGGGCCGTGACCTGGCCGACTCGGGCGACTGGCCGAACTGGTCGGCCGATTCGGAATTCCGCGCCGCGCGCGACCGGAGCGCGGCCGCGCGCAAGTAACACCGCTCGCGCCCGGCCGGCTACCGTTGATCCGGACGGACGCGCACTTCATCGCAAGCGCCTTGCGGCCGCTGCGCGCCTGGCTGACACTCTCCCTTCATTCACAGGGAGACGCCATGCACATCCAATTCATCCTCGCCGCCGCAATCCTGGCGCCCTCATTCGCCCTGGCGGCGCCCGATGCGCTGGGCACCACCGTCGCCGCCCTGGACACTGCCGCTTTCGACAGCTTCAACCGCTGCGCCGACAAGGCCCAGCTGGACAGGCACGCGGCCTACTTCGCGCCGGACGTCGAGTTCTACCATGACCAGGGCGGCGTCATGTGGTCGCGCGAAGCCGTCATCGCCAGCACCAAGGCCCATATCTGCGGCAAGGTCAGGCGCGAACTGGTAGCGGGCACCCTGGAAGTATTCCCGATCAAGGATTTCGGCGCCATCGCGCGCGGCCAGCACCGTTTCTGCGAAGGCAGCACCGGCCGCTGCGACGGCCTGGCGGACTTCACGATCGTGTGGCGCCTGAAGGAAGGAAAATGGGAAATGACGCGCGTCCTCAGCTACGCGCACCGCCCCAACACCTAAGCCGGATATTTCATCAGTCAGCTATTGCACGTAGGTGAACGATCAATATTCGCCGAAAGCGTTGTGAGGCGTTGGAATCGGCAGCCGTTCTGCCGCGCGGCGTAATTTTGGACGCAACTCCCCCTACCCCCGTTGTTTCTAGCGTGCCGGGGACAGCACTTTCTGGGGTCTACGGAGCCAAGGCGCGAGCTGCACTGAGGAAGACGTGCTGGAGTGGGTGCCGCGAGGCGAGTAACACGCGCACACGACGGGTGTTGCGCACGATGGCGGCCCCGATCTTCAATAGCTTGACCCGGATCGTTGCCGTGCAGGCGCGCGCCAGTTCGGTGCCTACCAGTGCGATGCGGCGAAGGTTTATCATCAAGGTGTAGGCGAAGGCTGCAAGCAGCAGGCGCAACTGGTTGGCCTGAAACTTGTGGCAGCTCGCGCGTCTGCCGAACAAGTCAAGCTAGGCTTCCTTGATGCGGTTCTCGGCCTCGCCGCGGGCGCAGTAGACGCGCTCGTACAGAGCTTTCGGTCCACCCTTCAGATTAGTCACGATGAAGCGCGGGTTGGCACCGTGCGCGTCGTGTTCAAGCCGCGCGATCACGCGGCGTTCGCGGTCCCAGCTGCCTGCCGCGTAGTCGAATTCGCCGATCATGCGCTGTTTGCTGCCAGCCTTCTGGTACATGTCGGCCAGGGCCAACTCGGCCAATGCCACACGCTGCAGTAGCGCCGAGTTCTTTTGCAGACCGACGATGTAGTGAAGCCCCCATTTCTCAAAGCGCCGCAAGGCTTGCGGGCGGCAGAAGCCGGAATCACCCCGCACAATAATGCGCACACGCGGCCATGCCTGGCGCAGCCGTTTCGCGATCAATTTGATCAGTGCGCTGAGAATGCTGGCAGGGTCACGACTACTTGGGCGCAGCACGCATGCCAGAATGTCCTGGCCACAGAAGACGTACAAAGGCAGGTAGCAATAATTGTCGTAGTAGCGGTGAAAGTGCGCCTTCTCCTGCGCGCCGTGCAGCGGCATATGGGTAGCGTCGATGTCGAGGATTAGTTCTTTGGGGCGGCTCGCTTTGCTGGCGACAAACTGGTCGAGCAGCACGCCGTGGAGGGCGGCCGCATGCGAGCGCGTGGCTGACGTTTCCAGTCGGCTCAACGTCGGGGCCGATGCAAGATCATCGACACGGCCAACAGCTGTCTGCAGGGCCAGATCCCGGCGCAGAACGTTGTGATCGCAAACGTCTTCCCAGCCACAGCACAGTCCATAAATGCGCTGTGCCAACATGTCACGCATGCCATGCGCGACACTGGCACGACGCCGACGGTCATCGAATACTCGCGCTATCGACTTGGTCAAGCCAAGACGCTGATCAAATTGCCGAAGCAGGAGTACGCCGCCATCACTGACGATGTCACCGCCATCAAATGATGCCTCAATCACGCGGCGTCCGACCTTCCCCAATTCGATCGGTTCATTGGTACAATTTGGCATCGGCGGTCTCCGGTTATTAATGGCGTCAGATACCAGTAATAACGCGCTTCGGCACGGAACCGCCGACCTCTACTCATGAAATATCCGGGCTAGGCGACGTATCGTGGGTCAAGCCGTCGAAGTACGTCGGCATCTGGTGGGAAATGCACCTGGGCCGCAGCACCTGGGCTTCCGGCGCAAAGCATGGCGCGACCACCGCCAACACGCGCCGCTACATCGACTTCGCGGCGCAGAACGGCTTTCGCGGCGTACTGGTCGAAGGCTGGAACCTGGGCTGGGACGGCGACTGGGCCGGCGGCGGCAGCAAATTCGACTTCACCCGGGCCTACCCCGACTTCGACCTGCCCGGCCTGTCGGCCTATGCGCAATCGAAGGGCGTGCGCCTGATCGGGCACCACGAAACGGGCGGCGACATCGCCAACTACGAATCGCAGATGGACGCGGCCTACCGCCTGTATGCCAGCCTGGGCGTGGACAGCCTCAAGTCCGGCTATGTCACCGACGGCGGCGCGGCGCGCTTTGCGCGTGCGGGTGCGTCCTACCAGATGGGCTACACCGATTCGCAGGAAGGCACGCGCCACTTCCTGAAAGCGGTGCAGGAAGCGGCCAGGCACAAACTGGCGGTCAATGCGCACGAACCGGTCAAGGACACGGGCCTGCGCCGCACCTATCCCAACGCGATCTCGCGCGAAGGCGCGCGCGGCGTCGAATACAACGCCTGGGGCAATCCGGTCAACAGCGTCGACCACGAGGCCAGCCTGGTCTTCACCCGCATGCTGAGCGGACCGATGGACTACACGCCCGGCATCCTGAGCCTGGCCGGCGCCGACGGCAAGACCTTCAACTCGACCCAGGCCAAGCAGCTGGCCAACTACGTGCTCATCTATTCGCCGGTCGTGATGGCGGCCGACCTGCCCGAGAACTACGCCAAGTATCCGAAGGCCTTCAAATTCATCCGCGACGTGCCGACCGACTGGGCCGACACGCGCGTGCTGCACGGCGCCGTGGGCGAATACGCCACCATCGCCCGCAAGGACCGCCGCTCCGAGAACTGGTATGTCGGTTCTGTCACCGACGGCAATGCGCGCACGCTCGTGATGCCGCTCGACTTCCTCGACAAGGGCCGCAGCTACACGGCCGAGATCTACCGCGACGGCGACCAGGCCGACTACCGCAACCTGCACCGTTTCGATATCGTGATCGAGACCAGGACGGTCAGGTCTGGCGAAAGCCTTGCGCTGAAGCTGGCGCCGGGCGGCGGCCAGGCCATCCGCTTCACGCCAGCAGCTTTGTAAATGCCTTCAGGTGGGACTGGGTCGCCAGGGCGGCGGCCGCTTCAATGGCGCGAAACTGCGCCAGCACCTGCCGGCCGGCGTCCGTGACCGTGGCGCCGCCCCCCTGGGCGCCGCCCGCGGCGCTGGCGACCAGCGGCGCGCGGAAGCTGCGGTTCATGACGTCCACCAGCAGCCAGGCCCGCCGGTACGACATGTCCATGCTGCGCGCCGCGGCGCTGATCGAGCCGGTTGCGGCAATCGCGTCCAGCAGGTCGGCCTTGCCCGGGCCCATGGCAATTTCGTCGCCGCGCCGCACCCGTACCTTCACGTCGATCCGCCCCGTCATTGGCCTGCCCCGTTCAGCGACAGCAGCGCCACCGCCTTGACCTGGGCCCAGACCGGCTTGCCCGGCGCCAGTGCCAGCTGGTCGTGCGAGCGGCGCGTAATGCGCGCCAGCAGCGGCGTGCCGCCGGCGTCGAGCTTGACGATCACATGCGCGTCCGTGTTGGCCGGCCCTACCGCCACCACCGTGGCGAACAGCTGGTTGAGAATGGAACTGTCTTGCGGCCTTGACAGCGCCAGGCTCACGTCGCGCGCCAGGATGCGCAGGCGCAGCGGCGCGCCGAGCGCCATCGGGCCGTGCGCGACATGGATGGTGCCGCCCGCCACCCGCAAGTGCAGCAGGCGATAGGCGCTGTCGACATGCTCGACGACGCCCTTGACCATCACCCCGGCGTCGTCGGCCAGGTCCATCGACAGGTCGAGCCGCGCCAGCGTATCGGCGGCCGGCCCGCTGGCCAGCACCTGCCCGGCATCGAGCAGCACCACATGGTCCGCGAGGCGCGCCACTTCTTCCACCGCGTGGCTGACGTACAGCATGGGGATGTCCAGTTCCGCGTGGATGCGCTCCAGGTAAGGCAGCACTTCCGCCTTGCGCCTGGCGTCGAGCGAGGCGAGCGGCTCGTCCATCAGCAGCAGGCGCGGACTTGTCAGCAAGGCCCTGGCGATCGCCACCCGCTGCCGCTCGCCGCCGGACAATGCGCCCGTCTGGCGGTCCAGCAGGTGTTCGATGCCCAGCAATGCCAGGGCATGCGCCATCACGCCGTCGGCCGCTTGCGCGCGCTTGCGGGCGAAGTCGAGGTTGCCGCGCACCGACAGGTGCGCAAACAGGCTGGCCTCCTGGAACACATAACCCAGGGCGCGCCTGTGGGTAGGGACGAACAAGCCTTTCGCATCGTCCTGCCAGAGTTCTCCATTGACCATCAGGTAGCCGCCTGCGTGGCGTTCCAGGCCGGCGATGGCGCGCAGGATCGTGGTCTTGCCGGATCCCGAATGGCCGAATAGCGCCGTCACGCCGCGCCCCGGCAGGATCAGCCGCACGTGCATGGAAAATGCGCTGCGCTCCACATCGAAGCGGGCATCGATCAGGGCGTCGCTCATTGCGGCTTCCGGGTCGGATTGAAGGTGTACAGCAGCAGCAGCGCGGCAAAACTCAGGAGCAGCATGCCGCCGGCCAGCCAGTGCGCCTGGGTGTATTCAAGCGCTTCCACGTGGCCGTAGATCTGCACCGACACGACCCGCGTCTGCTGCGGGATATTCCCGCCTATCATGAGCACCACGCCGAATTCGCCGATCGTATGCGCGAAGCCGAGCGTGGCCGCCGTGATGAACCCCGGCTTCGCCAATGGCAGCACGACCGAGAAAAATGTATCGAGCGGACTGGCGCGCAGCGTGGCCGCCACTTCCAGCGGACGGGGACCGATGGCCTCGAATGCATTTTGCAGCGGCTGCACCACGAAGGGCAAGGAATAGAACAGCGAGCCGATAACCAGGCCGGGAAAAGTAAACGGCAGCAGGCCGATGCCCAAGGCCTGCGTCAGGTGGCCGACCGGGCCATTCGGGCCCATGGTCACCAGCAAGTAGAAGCCCAGCACCGTGGGCGGCAGGATCAGCGGCAGCGCCACCAGGGCGCCGACGGCAGGCTTGAGGCGCGATCGCGTGTGCGCCAGCCACCATGCGACCGGCGTGCCCAGCAAAATCAGCAGCACGGTGACGATGGACGCCAGCTTCAGCGTCAGCCAGACGGCGCCCCAGTCGTCAGGCTGCAGCATAACCGTAGGACTGGATGACCGCCCTTGCCTTTTCCGCCTTCAGGTACTTGATGAAGGCGTCGGCGGCCGGCTTGCCCTTCCCTTTGGACAGGACGACGGCATCCTGCCGGATCGGGCCATGCATGTTGGCCGGGACCATCCAGGCCGAACCCGATGTCAGCTTGCCGTCCTCGAATACCTGCGCCATGGCGACGAAGCCCAGCGTGGCGGCCCCGGAAACGACGAACTGGTGGGTCTGGGCGATATTGTCGCCCACGACCAACTTCGCTTCCAGCGCGCCGTACAGGTTCAGCTTTTTCAGCACGTCCACCGCTGCCGCGCCGTAGGGCGCCAGTTTCGGATTGGCCACGGCAAGGTGGGTAAAGCCGCCCTTGGCCAGGACGGCGCCCTTGTCGTCGACCAGGCCCGCCTGCGCGCTCCACAGCACCAGTTTGCCGATCGCGTAGGTAAAGCGCGTGCCGGCGACCGCGGCGCCCTCTTTCTCGAGCCTGGCCGGCGTTTCGTCGTCGGCCGCGAGCAGGACGTCGAACGGGGCGCCATTTTGGATCTGCGCGTAGAACTTGCCGGTCGAGCCGTACGAGGCCAGCACCTTGTGCCCGGTATCGCGCTCGAACCGGGCGGCGATGACCTTCATGGGCGCGGTGAAATTGGCGGCGACGGCGACCTGCACGTCGGCGGCGCGGGCAGCATGGGCGCTGAGCAGGGCAAGCAGCAAGGCGGGAAAACGGACCACGGCGACTCCGGAAGATAGCGATATATCCCTCAGTATATAACGTTTCACCCTGAACCGCACGACCTTGGCGATGCACTCCGGTCAAAGCGCTTCGACTTCGATTGAACCCTGAGCGACCACGCTGCAGGCGCGACCGGCGTGCTTGGCCGCGTACAGGGCCCGGTCGGCACGCTCGAGCAGCTGTTCGATCGCCAGCCCTTGCGCATGCAGGGCGATCCCGGCCGAGAAGGAATAGCGCGCCACCGGCGTCTCCGACAGGCTGCTGCGCGTGCGGTCGATCGCCAGTTTCGCGTCGGCCTACCGCGGTGTTTCGCGCATCAGGACCAGGAACTCTTCCCCGCCCCAGCGCGCGATGAAGTCGGTCTCGCGCAGGGAATGGACGGCATCGCGGGCGAAACTGCGCAGGACATCGTCGCCGACGTTGTGGCCGTGCCGGTCGTTGACGGCCTTGAAGTGGTCAAGGTCGATCAGCGCAATGCAGAAGGCCTGGCCGCTGCGCGCCTGGCGCGCCACTTCCCGGGCCAGAAATTCCTGCATGTGCATGCGGTTGAAGAGGCCCGTCAGTCCGTCGCGCGTGACCAGTTCGTTGACCAGGGCGACCGCGCTGGCCAGCTCCTTTTTCCGGACGCTGAGCTGGCCGCGCATGCAGAATCGACATCCAGGTCAGCAAGCCGATGATCAGGCTGGCGAATGCCACCTTGAACAGCTCTTGCCCGGTATTGAAGTGGGCGGCGTCGAGCGACGCCATCACGCCGAGCATGGCGAACAGCATGCCGATGGTGGCCACGGCGACCACGATCAGCTGGCGCGGCCTGAGGGTGAACAGGCCGAACAGGTGGATGAAGCACAGCATCTGCATCAGCGCCGCGCGCAGCGGCGGATTGAGCGCATAGCAGATGATGGTGGAACTGGCCGCCCACATCATTTGTGGCTGGATCAGGCCCGAATCCTGGAAGCGCGCGGAATAGCCGCTGCGCACCAGCGGATAAAACGCGACCATGCCCACCAGGTTGTGGGCGATCATGAATTTGGCGGCGCCCACCGTCATGTAGCCGGCGTAGGAGCTGTAGACATGCACGCAGATCCAGGCAAGGTAGATCAGGATGGGATGCAGGCCGTACGAGACGCGCGAACGCAGGGAAGGATGGGCGCCGACCACCAGGTCGACGCCGCGCGCGGCCCAGGAGTCAGGCTTGATGAACACGATTGCGCCCCATGTCCTTGGCGCGGTACAGCGCACCGTCGGCCAGTTCGATGGTCCGCTCCAGGCTGGCCGCCATGGCATGTTCGGCGACGCCGCTGGAAAAGGTGACCTGCAGGCCGGGTGCGTACCGGGTCCAGTCATGCTGCTCCACGCGCTGGCGCAGCTTGTCGATGATGACCCAGGCGTCGCTGGTGGGCGACTCCGGCAGCAGCACCAGGAATTCTTCGCCGCCCCAGCGCGCCAGCACGTCGGTCGCGCGCAGCGACTTGTGCGCGATGGCCGCCAGCTGGCGCAGCACCTGGTCGCCCACGGCATGGCCATGGGTGTCGTTGACGCGCTTGAAAAAATCGATATCGAGCATGGCCTCGCTGAACGGCACGTGGTTGCGGCGCTGCCGCTTCGCCTCGTCCTCCAGCAGTTCGAGCATGTGGCGCCGGTTGACGGCCCCGGTCATGGCGTCGCGCTGGGACAGGGTTTTCAGTTCGGCCAGCACCCGGTCCAGCTCCGCCTTCTGTTCGATCTGGGTGCGCTGGATCCGGCGCGCCTTGTCGCTGACGATCGACTGCTGCGGCACCACCAGCACAGCCATCGAGAGGTTGAGCGCTTCCTGGCGCAGGTCGACCGAGTCCGGATAAAAATGCCATTTTGCGATGACCAGCAAGGCCAGCATGGCCACCGTGATGGCGGCCACAAAGGCGATCTGGCGCGAGCTGAGTCGGTGCAGGTCGAACACCAGGATCACGAACAGGGTTTGCAGGGCGGCGCCCTGGCCGAATGGAATGAGCGCGTAGCCCAGCACGACGGCCCCGCATCCAAACAGGGCCTGGGGAAAACAGAACATGGGGTCGGCCATGCGCAGCGAAGCGCCCGAACGCAGGATGGCATAGAACACGCATTGTCCGACGATCCCGTAGGCGATAATCGCCCAGACGTCGCGCGGGGAATAGCCGGACTTGATGGACAGCGCCAGCAGCATCCAGATCAGCAGGTAGGCCTGGCTGATCAACAGCAGCCGCTTGATGGCGCGCCGCTGCACGGGCTCCTCTCCAAACAGGCGGGGATAGCTGTCCGGTATCAGTGGCAGGCTGTCAGTGGTGGCAACTGGCATGCAGAGGCGTCCCGGAATTATTCTTATGGGGTGATTCCAGCACCGCCCACCCGGCCGGCCTAGCCGTAACGCCGCCAGCCGCTGCTGCGCGCGATCGACGGCGCGCGCCTGTAAATACCCTGTTCGCTGAGCACCGCGGTGAAGTCGTTTCCGAACTCCGCGGCCAGCATGTGGCCGGGCGCTTCCACTTGCAGGATGCCGAAATTGCACAGGCTCTCGGCGAACAGCGCCAGCGCCCTGCCCTGCAGCTCCGGTTCGAAGTCGGCCAGCGGGCGCTGGCAGACGATGACGGCAAATTCCTTGAACGAGGCATCGGTGGCCAGGTCGTACTGGGCCAGCATCACGTTCTCGAACAGCGGCGTGCGCTGCCGCTCCATCGCGGCCAGCACTTCCTCGCTGGCGGAGGTGACGAAGACCTCCGTCCTGCGGCACAGGTCTTCTTCCTCCAGCATGGCCAGGATGCGCAGCAGCAGCGCCGGACTGCCCGCATCGGCCAGCCACAGCGTGGGCCAGGAAGAGGAACGCAGGATCGGCAGCACTGCCAGGCGCAAGGCCGTCATGCAGGTGTCGCCGGCCAGGAACTGGCTGTCGACGGCGCCCAGCGCAGCGGCCATGTCGCGGCAGGCGGCGGCGTCGCGCAGCATGCGGCCGGCGAGCGACGAGATATCGGGCACGCCGTAGCGCGCCACCAGCGCGTCGAGCCGCGGCCCGATGGCGTCAAGCCGATAGCCGCGAAAGTCGATCCCGTAGCGCCGGTACAGCGCCTCCACGAAAAGGCCAGCTTCGACGCTGGCGATGTCGTCCTTCGCCACGGTCAATGGCCCAGCCAGACACGGATCAGCGACAGCAGTTTGGCCACGTCCACCGGCTTGGTGATGTAGTCGCTGGCGCCGGCGGCGATGCACTTGTCGCGGTCGCCCTTCATGGCCTTGGCGGTCAGCGTGATGATGGGCAGCGACTTGAAGCGCGGGATCTTGCGGATCGCGCGCATGGTGTCGTAGCCATCCATCTCCGGCATCATGATGTCCATCAGGACGATCTCGATGCCCGCCGTTTCTTCCAGCATCTTGATGCCGTCCTTGCCGTTTTCGGCGAAGTGCACCTTCATCTGATAGCGTTCGAGCACGGTGGTCAGGGCGAAGATGTTGCGCAGGTCATCGTCGACCACCAGGACGCTGCGGCCCACCAGGTCGCCTTCCGACACCTGGATCTCTTCGAGCATGCGGCGCTGCTGCTCCGGCAGGTTGGCCGGCGAGCGGTGCAGGAACAAGGCGGTTTCGTCGAGCAGGCGTTCGCGCGAGCGGGCATCCTTGACCACGATGGTCTTGGCGAAGCGCTTGAGTTTCGTTACTTCCTTTCGGCTCAGTTCCGCCGCGGTGTACACCACCACCGGCAGGTCGCGCAGGGTGGCGTCCTTGCTGATGGTGTCGAGCAGCGCGAAGCCGTCCATGTCCGGCAAGGACAGGTCGAGCACCATGCAGTCGAAGGCTTGCTCGTGCAGGGCGGCCAGCGCCTTGGCGGCGGTATCGACGGCCACCAGTTCCAGGTCGGAGTCGCCGATCAGCTCGATGATGTCGGTGCGCTGCACTTCGTCGTCCTCGACCACCAGCAGGCGGCGCCGGCTCTGGTTCATGAAGCGCTGGATCTGGTTCAATTCCTCGTCCAGCCGTTCGGCCTTGACCGGCTTGTTCAGGTAGGAGATGGCGCCCTGGCGCAGCGCCTTTTCGCGTTCGCGCAGGCTGGACATCACGTGCACCGGGATATGCCGCGTGGTCGGGTCGCGCTTGAGGCGGTCCAGCACCGTGAAGCCGTCGGTGTCGGGCAGGTCGAGGTCGAGCATGATCGCGATCGGCAGGTAGTCGCGCGCCAGCGTCAGCACCGATTCGCCGCTGAAGGTGACGATGCCGCGCAGGCCGCGCGCGCGCACCTGCGACAGCACGATATTGGCGAAGCGCGAATCGTCTTCCACGATCAGCACCGACTGGTCGCCCGGGGCGATCAGGTTGCGGTCGTCGTGATCGGGATCGTGCAGGTTCACGCGCGGGCTGGCCGCGTCGAAGGTCAGGGTCGCCACGCCCGGAATCGAGGCGTCGGTGGTGGCCAGGCTGGTCGATGGCAGCTGCGGCATCATGCGCGGCAAGGTCTGCTGCTGGCCGATCTGGTAGGCGCCGAAGCCGGCATGGCTGTAAGGCAGGTAGAGCGTGAATGTGCTGCCCGCGCCCACCACGCTGGTGACGCGGATTTCGCCGCCCAGCAGGCGCGCCAGTTCGCGCGAGATCGACAGGCCCAGGCCCGTGCCGCCGTAGCGGCGCGCGGTCGATCCGTCGGCCTGCTGGAAGGCTTCGAAGATCAGCTGCAGCTTGTCGGCCGAAATGCCCACCCCGGTATCGGTGACGGAGAAGGCCACCACCGCGTCGCCACGTCCCAGGATGGGGTGGTCCGGCGTCCAGCCGCTCTGCACCACGGCGATCTTGAGGCAGACTTCGCCGTTGGCCGTGAACTTGAAGGCGTTCGACAGCAGGTTTTTCAGGATCTGCTGCAAGCGCGTGGTGTCGGTCATCATGGCCAGAGGCAGGCTTGGATCGAGTTCGATGAAGAACTTGACCAGCTTGGCCTCGGCCATGTGGCGGAAGGTCCGTTCCACATACGTGGCCAGGACCGGGAAGCGCGACTCGGACACTTCCAGCGTCACGGTGCCCGACTCGATCTTCGACAGGTCGAGAATGTCGTTGATCAGGGTCAGCAGGTCGGAACCGGAACCGTGGATGGTCTTGGCGTATTCGACCTGGTTCTGCGACAGGTTGCCGTGCGGGTTGTCGCCCAGCTGCTGCGCCAGGATCAGCAGCGAATTGAGCGGGGTGCGCAATTCGTGCGACATATTGGCAAGGAACTCGGACTTGTACTTGGACGACAGGGCCAGCTGGGTGGCCTTGTCTTCCAGCGCCAGCTTGGCCTGTTCCACTTCGCGGTTCTTGCGTTCGACCTCGCTGTTCTGGTCGGACAGCAGGCGCGCCTTCTCCGCAAGCTCCTGGTTGGTCTGCTGGAGTTCCTGCGCCAGCGACTGCGACTGGGTCAGCAAGGACTCGGTGCGGCTGTTTGCCTCGATCGTGTTGAGCACAGCGCCGATGGAGCCGGTCAACTGGTCCAGGAAGCCCATGTGGGTTTGCGTGAAGCGGTCGAGCGAGGCGATTTCGATGACGGCCTTGACCTCCTGCTCGAACAGGATCGGCAGCACCACGATATTGGTCGGCGGCGCCGAGCCCAGGCCCGACGAGACGACGATGTAGTCGCGCGGGACATTGGTAAGCCACATGCGCTGCTTCTCGATGGCGCACTGGCCGACCAGCCCTTCGCCCGGGGCAAAGGAGGTTGGCAGATCGCGGTCGGAACGGTAGCCGTAGTTGGCGATCATGCGCAGGCGCGGCGCATCGCCTTCCGCATCCATCATGAAGAACACGCCATGGTGTGCCGATACCAGCGGCGCCAGCTCGGAAAGGATCAGCTTGGTCACCTCCGCGATGTCGCGCTGGCCCTGCAGCAGGCGGGTAAAGCGCGCCAGGTTGGATTTGAGCCAATCCTGCTCCGCATTCTTCTGCGTGGTCTCCTTCAGGTTGCGGATCATCTCGTTGATGTTGTCCTTCAGGTCGGACACCTCGCCGCGCGCTTCGACCTGGATCGAACGCGACAAGTCGCCGCGCGTCACGGCGGTCGCCACTTCGGCAATCGCGCGCACCTGGGTGGTGAGGTTGGCCGCCAGCTGGTTGACGTTTTCGGTCAGATCCTTCCACGTGCCCGATGCACCCGGCACGCTCGCCTGGCCGCCCAGCTTGCCCTCCACGCCCACCTCGCGCGCGACCGACGTTACCTGGTCGGCGAACACGGCCAGCGTATCGGTCATCTCGTTGATGGTGTTGGCCAGCGAAGCGATTTCGCCCTGGGCCGCCACCGTCAGTTTTTTCTTCATGTCGCCGTTCGCCACGGCGGTCACCACGCCCGCGATACCGCGCACCTGCGCGGTCAGGTTGGCCGCCATGAAGTTCACGTTCTCGGTCAAGTCCTTCCAGGTGCCGCCCACGCCCTTCACCTGCGCCTGGCCGCCCAGCTTGCCCTCGGTACCGACCTCGCGCGCCACCCGCGTCACTTCCGACGCAAAAGAGGACAATTGATCGACCATCACGTTGATGGTGTCCTTCAGTTCGAGAATCTCGCCCTTCACGTCGACGGTGATCTTCTTGGACAGGTCGCCGTTCGCCACGGCGGTGGTCACTTCCGCGATATTGCGCACCTGGCCGGTCAGGTTCGACGCCATGAAGTTCACGTTGTCGGTCAAGTCCTTCCAGGTACCCGATGCACCCGGCACGTTCGCCTGGCCGCCAAGGCGTCCTTCGGTACCGACCTCCTTCGCCACCCGGGTCACTTCGGAAGCGAATGAGCGCAGCTGGTCGACCATGGTGTTGATGGTGTCCTTGAGCTGCAGGATCTCGCCGCGCACGTCCACCGTGATCTTCTTGGACAAGTCGCCGTTCGCCACCGCGGTCGTCACGTCCGCGATGTTACGCACCTGGGACGTCAGGTTACCCGCCATCGAGTTGACCGAGTCGGTCAAGTCTTTCCAGGTACCTGCCACGCCCGGCACGTTCGCCTGGCCGCCCAGTTTGCCCTCGGTACCCACCTCGCGCGCCACGCGCGTCACTTCGGACGCGAACGAGGACAACTGGTCCACCATCACGTTGATGGTGTCCTTCATTTCCAGGATCTCGCCCTTGACGTCGGCCGTGATTTTCTTGGACAGGTCGCCGTTCGCCACGGCGGTGGTCACCTCGGCGATGTTGCGCACCTGGCCCGTCAGGTTCGACGCCATGAAGTTCACGTTGTCGGTCAAGTCCTTCCAGGTACCGGCCACGCCCTTCACCTGCGCCTGGCCGCCCAGCTTGCCCTCGGTGCCCACCTCGCGCGCCACCCGCGTCACTTCGGACGCGAACGACGACAGCTGGTCCACCATCACGTTGATGGTGTCCTTCAGCTCCAGGATCTCGCCTTTCGCGTCCGCCGTGATTTTCTTGGACAAGTCGCCCGTCGCCACCGCGGTGGTCACGTCGGCGATGTTACGCACCTGGCCCGTCAGGTTACCCGCCATCGAATTGACGGAGTCGGTCAAGTCTTTCCAGGTACCTGCCACGCCAGGCACGTTAGCCTGTCCGCCCAGCTTGCCCTCGGTACCGACCTCGCGCGCCACCCGCGTCACTTCCGATGCGAAGGAGTTCAACTGGTCGACCATCACGTTGATGGTGTCTTTCAGCTCGAGGATCTCGCCCTTCGCGTCCGCCGTGATTTTCTTGGACAAGTCGCCGTAAGCCACGGCGGTGGTCACCTCGGCGATGTTACGCACCTGGCCCGTCAGGTTCGACGCCATGAAGTTCACGTTGTCGGTCAAGTCCTTCCAGGTACCGGCCACGCCCTTCACCTGCGCCTGGCCGCCCAGCTTGCCCTCGGTGCCCACCTCGCGCGCCACCCGCGTCACTTCGGACGCGAACGACGACAGCTGGTCCACCATCACGTTGATGGTGTCCTTCAGCTCCAGGATCTCGCCTTTCGCGTCCGCCGTGATTTTCTTGGACAAGTCGCCGTAAGCCACGGCGGTGGTCA
>JAZKBE010000054.1:0-36578 GCA_040388805.1 Pseudomonadota bacterium | reverse complement strand
CTTCCGATGCGAAGGAGGACAGCTGGTCCACCATCACGTTGATCGTGTCCTTCAGCTCCAGGATCTCGCCCTTCGCGTCGGCCGTGATCTTCTTGGACAGGTTACCGTTCGCCACGGCGGTGGTCACCTCCGCGATGTTACGCACCTGGCGCGTCAGGTTACCCGCCATGGAGTTGACGTTCTCGGTCAAATCTTTCCAGGTCCCGCCCACGCCCTTCACCTGCGCCTGGCCGCCCAGTTTGCCCTCGGTACCGACTTCGCGCGCCACTCGCGTCACTTCCGATGCGAAGGAGGACAGCTGGTCCACCATCACGTTGATCGTGTCCTTCAGTTCGAGAATCTCGCCCTTCGCGTCGGCGGTGATTTTCTTGGACAGGTTGCCGTTCGCCACGGCGGTAGTCACCTCGGCGATGTTGCGCACCTGGCCGGTCAGGTTACCCGCCATCGAATTCACGGAGTCCGTCAAATCCTTCCAGGTGCCGCCCACGCCCTTCACCTGCGCCTGGCCGCCCAGCTTGCCCTCGGTGCCGACTTCGCGCGCCACGCGGGTTACTTCCGACGCGAAGGAAGAAAGCTGGTCCACCATCACGTTGATCGTGTCTTTCAACTGCAGGATCTCACCCTTCGCATCGGCCGCGATTTTCTTGGACAAGTCGCCGTTCGCCACGGCGGTGGTCACCTCGGCGATATTACGCACCTGGCCTGTCAGGTTGGACGCCATGAAGTTCACATTGTCCGTCAAGTCCTTCCAGGTGCCGCCCACGCCCGGCACGTAGGCCTGGCCGCCCAGCTTTCCTTCGGTACCCACCTCGCGCGCCACGCGCGTCACTTCGGAAGCGAACGATCGCAGCTGGTCCACCATCGTATTGATGGTGTCCTTCAGCTGCAGAATCTCGCCGCGCACGTCGACGGTAATTTTCTTGGACAAGTCGCCGTTCGCCACCGCGGTGGTCACCTCGGCGATGTTACGCACCTGCGATGTCAGGTTGCCCGCCATCGAGTTCACCGAGTCGGTCAAGTCCTTCCAGGTGCCGGCCACGCCGGGCACGTTGGCCTGGCCGCCCAGCTTGCCCTCGGTACCGACTTCGCGCGCCACCCGCGTCACTTCGGACGCAAACGACGACAGTTGGTCTACCATGGTGTTGGCGGTGGTGGCCGAACGCAGGAACTGGCCGCGCAAGGGGCGTCCGTCCACTTCGAGCGCCATGTTCTGCGACAGGTCGCCCTTGGCCACGGCGCCGATCACGCGCGCCATTTCGGTGGTCGGGCGCACCAGGTCGTCGATCAGCGCATTGACCGAGTTGATGATGGTGGCCCAGCCGCCGCCCACCGTGGGCGAGGCGGCGCGCTGCAGCAGGCGTCCGTCGTGGCCGACCACGCGGCTGACGCTGACGATTTCCTGGGCGATCTTGTCGCTGTTGTCGATGATGTCGTTGAGGGTGTCGGCGATCTTGCCGTTCATGCCCGTCAGCTCGGACGGCAGGCGCACCGAAAAGTCGCCGCGGCGCAAGGCCACCAGCGCCAGCAGCAACTGCTTGGCGTCGAGCTGTTCGGCCATCTCGCGTTCCATGGCCAGCCTGCGGTGGTTGTCGATGAGGTCGTTGACGGTGGCGGCGATGGCGCCATTCGTGCCGTCCAGGCCGGACGGAAGCCTGACCGAATAATCCCCTTGCCTCAGCGCGACCAGGGTCGACAGCAACAATTCAGAATTGAGTACATCGCTCGATTCGATGACGTCCATGCGGCAGCTCCTGTGGGTTGAGCCACCATTTTAAAGGGTAATAATGTTCCGGAAGCAAGAAAGTTTCAATCGAATCGCGGTCTGGAAACAACAGAAAATACCTGACTTCCAGTTTCCGACCTATAACTCAGTTGTCAGCCGGTTCGGCCCGCAGCGCGCGCCGGCCGCGCCCGCGGGTGAGCGCCTCGCGCACCTTCTTCGACAGGTCGCTGCGCTTGTAGGGTTTGCCCAGCAATTGCACGCCCTCGTTCAGGCGCCCCTTGGTCACCAGCGCATCGCGCGTGTAACCGGAAGTAAAGAGCACGGCGATGGTGGGCAGGATTTCCGCCGCGCGCGTGGCCAGTTCCACGCTCGACACCGGGCCCGGCATCACGACGTCGGTAAACAACAGGTCGACGATGCGGCCGTTTTCCAGGATACGCAGGGCCGCTTCGCCATCCTCGGCCTCGATCACCACATAGCCCAGTTCCTGCAGCGTGACGAGCACCGTGGCGCGCACGTCGTGGTCGTCTTCCACCACCAGGATGGTTTCATTGCCGCCGACACTGCTTTCCAGGGGGCGAATTTCCACCCCCGGCAGCACGTCGAGCGAACGCGGCAAATACACCAGCACCGTGGTGCCGGCGTCCGGCGCGCTCTCGATAATGATGTGTCCGCCGCTTTGCTTGATGAAGCCGTAGGCCATGGACAAGCCCAGCCCCGTCCCCTGGCCCACGCCCTTGGTGGTGAAGAAGGGCTCGAAGGCGGCAGCCCGGACCTCGTCGCTCATGCCCTTGCCGGTATCGGCCAGCGACATGCGCACATAGTCGCCGGGCGGCAGATCGCCGATCGCGGGGCCGGCGCCCTGGTTGCGCAGCTCGACCGTGAGCACGCCGCCGTCCGGCATCGCATCGCGCGCATTGAGCGCCAGGTTGAGGATGACGTTTTCCAGCTGCCCCGCGTCGGCCGAGATATTCCACAAATCCGGGTCGGCGTGGATCGCCACCCGCACCGCCTGGCCCAGGGCGCGCGAGAGCAGGTCGTCCATATTGCGCACCAGCGCCAGCAGGTTGATGACGACCGGCTCGAGCGGCTGGCGCCGGGCGAAGGCCAGCAGCTGGGTCGACAGCTTGGCGCCCCGGTCCACGGCCGACTGCATGTGCTTGAGCCTGGCCTGCAAGCGTTCATCGGCCGGCCGCATCACTTGCAGCAGCTGCACATTGCCGCTGATGACATGCAGCACATTATTGAAGTCGTGGGCGATGCCGCCGGTCAGCTTGCCGACCGCTTCGAGCTTCTGGGCGTGCTGCAGCGCGGTGCGCGCCTCCTCCAGCGCCACCGAGCGTTCCGCCTCCAGTTGCTGGGCCTGTTTGCGTTCGCTGATATCGCGCATGAAGGCGCTGGCCGCATGGCCGGCCGGCGTGGGGAAACCGGCAATCGCCAGTTCCACCGGCACCAGGCGCCCGCTGCGGTGCAAGGCCGTCACCTCGACCACCTGCTGGGTGAAGGTGCGCTTGCCGCTGGCCACGAAGTGGGCAAAGCCGCGGTTGTGCGCGGTCCGGTATTCTTCCGGAACGATCAGCTCGGCCACGGTCTGGCCGATGGCCTCGGCCGCCGCATAGCCCAGCATTTCTTCGGCCTTGGCGTTCCAGTCGGTGATGCGCCCGTCCGGACCGACGGCGATGAAGGCGTCGTGCGAATGCTGCAGGATGACCTGAATCCGCTTCTGCTCGGACGCCAGCGTGGCGTAGGCTTCGCGCAGGGTATGTTCGTCCTGCTTGGAACGGGTGATGTCGGTATGAGTGCCGATGGTGCGGGCCGGCAGGCCGAGCACATCGCGGGTGACGGCCATGCCGCGCGCCAGGATCCAGCGCCAGCTGCCATCCTTGCAGCGCATGCGGTATTGCGCTTCGTAGGTTTGGTGGGTGCTCTCGGCATACCGCTTGAGCGTGGCCGACACGCGCGCCACGTCGTCCGGGTGGATCAGGCGTTCCCACTCGGCGGCGGTGTCGCTCAATTCCCATTCGGCGTAGCCGAGCATTTCCTTCCAGCGCTTCGAGTAGGAGGACACGCCGGTCGAGCGGTCCCAGTCCCACACCCCGTCGCCGGCGCCTTCGAGCGCGTATTTCCAGCGAAATTCGCTCTCGCTGAGCTTTTCGGTGGCATCGTGGGCGTGCAGCACGGCGTGCTGGCGGCTGGCCGCGAGCAGCCACACCACCCATGCCAGCAACAGGCTGGCCAGGGCGCCCACCAGGGCGATGCTCAGCGGCCGGTAGGAATCGAGCCGCGCGGCAAACGCCGGCGTCGACGCCATTTCCAGCGTCCATTCGCGTCCGGCCACGGTCAGGCCGCGCACGGCGCGCAGCACCGGCGCGCCCGCGGTGTCGGGGACGGCATGGTCGGACGTGTACATCCTGGCGCTGTCGGACGCGGGCGCCCCGTCGTAGATGGTCAGGGAGATATCGGGCACGCGCTCGCCGAACAGGCCCGTCATCAGGTCGTCGATGCGGAACGGCGCCCCGACCCAGCCCACGATATTGCGGCGCCGCTCGGCCTGGGTGGCGCTGGCGAAGCCGCGCCGGTAGACCGGCAGGTACACCACCATCCCGGCCTGTTCGTTCACGCCGCTTTCCTGGATCAGGCGCACCTTGCCCGAGGCCGCGGGCTCGCCGCTATCCCTGGCGCGCTCCATGGCGAGGCGCCGCACGGGGTCGGTGAGCATGTCGTAGCCGATGGCGCGCAGGTTCGAGCCGGCGTAGGGTTCGATCTGGATGATGGACGAATAGGTGCTGCGTTCGCCGGCGGGACGGATGGCGTAGGCGGGAAACCGCTGCTGGCGGGCGGCCGTATGCGAACGCAGTTCGGACAGCGGCACCAGGCGCACCAGGGCGATGCCCTGGATGCCGGGGAACTTTTCGTTCAAGCGCAACGTCTGCACATAGGACTTGAAGTCGTCGGCCGGCACCTCCGTCGAACCGAGCAGGAAGGCTTGCACCCCGCGCTGGACCTGCTGGTAGGTCGCCATGCGCTGCTCGATCAGGCGTATCGTCTGGCGCACCTGCACATCGAACTCGGCCTGGCGCCTGGCATCGAGCTGGCCGCTGGCCAGTTCCCACGATGCGAAGGTGGCCACCAGCGCGGCGCACAGAGCCCCCATCGACAAGATGAATGGGGTCCGCTTTGCAAGCAGGGCTGTTTTACCGGCGCGTTCGATGATTCATTCCTGACTCTGCCCCTGGCTGGGCTTTCTCCAATACAGCCCATTATGCATGGGAATGCGATTTTCCCGCGCCCGTTTATTTGGGACTGACCGCGCCGCCTGCCGGCCAGGTGGTGTCCCCTATCCGCTTGAGCGTCATTTCAAAGAAACGCACGGGCTCCTTGCCCGGCATGATGCGCTCGCCCACTTCGCGCCAGCTGCCATCCTTGATCGTGGCGACGTAGCGGATCGTCATCGGCCCGGCCGGAATTTCCCAGCTGAAACCGTCGCCGGTCAGCTTGAGGGTGTAGTCGCCCACATACCCCATGGCATGCGAATGGATGGTGTACGTACCGGTGGCCGCGTTGAACGATACCGTGGCCAGGGCATTGAAACTGACCTTGCCATCGCTGTCATAGCCCTTGCCTTCGATGACACGGATGGCGCCGTCAAGGAAAGGGCCGGCCCGTTCCGTCTGCGTGATCTCGTGCTTGCTGCCATTTGGCAAGATGGTCGATGCCGGGCCGCGCCACTGGCCATCCAGGAAGGACAATTTGTTCATGGCCTCGCGCTGCACGGCGATGCGCTGCGCGGGACTGTCGGGGGCTTGGGAAAATGCGGGCACGCTGGCGAGCAGCGTCAATGCGATGGGGACCGAAGGAAACAGTTTCATGTGAAAGCTCCTGGGTGATTTGCCATCGAACGATCGTACTTTATCTTGTCGGCAATTGCAATCATCCCTCGCCGACGATGACCACGGAAAAGAAGGCCAGCGAAGCGCCGTTGTACAGCTTGAGAAGCAAGGTATTGCGTCCCTTCTTGAAATGCAGCTTGCGCCTGCCCTCGGACAGATTCCATTGCGCGATATCGTGCGGCAGGCCGACGTAGCCGGGGCTGCTGTACCAGGCCTTGTGGCCTTCCCCGCTGACCCAGACCAGGCGTTCATTGAGCCACAGCTTGGAATCGTCGTCGCTGCCGATGGCCAGCACCAGCTCGCCCGCTTCGGCCATCACCACTTCGGTATAGGCGTAGTAGACGGCGTCCTGGGCGCGCAGCAGCGGCACGCTCGGGTAGTCCGGATTGGTCAGGTAATCCCAGGCCAGGGTGCGGCCGCGCGCGCCGGCGTACCGGGCGTCGAGGTCGACGCTCATCTCGGGTGGATGGACGACGTCGATCGAATGCCGGCCATTGCCAGCGAACGGGCCGGAAATGTGCCAGCGGTTCAGGAAGATGCGGTCGGCGAACGGCGCGCCCTGCCCGATCGCATGCGCAGTGATCTTGCGCGGCTTTCCGGAATCCACCGGCGGCGTGGGCACAAAGGCGCCGTAGCCGCGTTCGACGCCATGCCCGGGCGCGGACAGGTCCCATGATCCGCCGCGCGGCGCCTGCCCCAGGCCGATGCCGGTCTGGTTGATATAGCCGGTGATGGCGATCATGGCCGCGTTGGGCACGTCTTCGCCCGGCATGCCGCCCTCGCCCGCCCCGCCCTTGCCCGCCTTGCCGGTGCCGCCGTCGCCCATGCCGGCCAGTTTGCCGGCCTTGCCTTTGCCGCCATGCTGCGACGCGCCCGCCAGGCGGGTGCCGCTGCGTTCGCGTTCAAGCTGCTGCTCGCGCTGCAGGAGCGCCGCGCGCGCCTGCTGCTGGTGCTGTTTCAGTTCGGCCAGCGCTTGCTTGCTGTCGGCGACCGCAGGTTTCGCCTTCACTGCGGGCGCCGGCAGCTTGCGCAGGGCTTCCGCTTCCGGAATGGCAAGCAGGCGCGCCAGCTCGCGCGCCTTGCTGGCGCGCTCCAACAGCGCGATATCGTCGGCCAGGCGGCGCGCCTGTTCCAGCATCTGCTGCGGCGTGGCGCCGTCCACGCGCTGTTCGCTTCCGCCCGTGCCGCCCTTCTGGCTGCGCTGGAGCAGCGATTTGATTTTCTGCAGTTCCTCCACGCGGCGCTTGAGGTCCGCGTGCTCGGCCTTGCGCGCGTGCCGTTCGACCGTGGCGGCGCGGATGCTGTACGGCCCCGCATAAAACACGGCCAGCAGCACGCCCGCATGCACGGCGAGCGACGCGATCAGATAGGACCGTCGCATCGTCAATCCCGCGTGTGCATGGCGACATTGGTCAGCCCGTCCAGCTGACACAGGTCGAGCACGCGCACGATGTTCTGGTAGGGCGTATTGCGGTCGCCATCGATACGGATCCGGCGCCCGGGCCGCAGCTGCGCTTCGTTCGCCAGCAGGGTATGCAGCGCCTGCAGCGAGACCGGCTTGCTGTCGACGAACAGGCCGCCGTCCTTGTCGATGCCGATGACCAGCGCGTCGATCGCCGCGCCGCTGCGCACCACCGACGCTTCGGCCGAGGGCAGCTGGACGTTCAGATCCTTCTGGCGCTGCATGTCTTCCTGCTGCTTGAAGGTGGTGGCCAGCATGAAGAACATCAGCAGGAAGAAAATACAATCGATCATGGCCACCAGGCCGATTTCAGGCTCTTCGTGATCGGACAGGTCGACCCGCATCTCAGGCCACCGCGCGCAGGTCGGCCGGATTGCATTCGTCCAGCACGGCGTTGATCGCCTGTTCCAGGCGCAGGCCATAGGACACCACGCGGTGCTTGAAGAAATGGTGGGCGCCCAGCGAACACAGGGCCACCGACAGGCCGGCCGCCGTGCACACCAGCGCTTTCGAGATCCCGCCCGCGAGCAGGGCCGGATTGCCCATCCCGCCCGCATACGCGATGGCATGGAAGGATTCGACCATGCCCACCACGGTGCCCAGCAGGCCGATGATGGGCGCCACCGTGGCCACCACCGCCAGCGCATATGCCTTCTGCTGGTGCTGGCGCAGTTCGCGCGAGGCGATGTCGGCGCAAGCGCCCGACAGCGCGGTGTGGTGCCGGTGGCGCTTTTCGACCATGTAGGCGATGACGCGCGCCAGCGTGCTGTCGCTGGCCTGGGCGAGCTGGCCGGCCTGCTCGAACTTGCGGGCGTGCCACAGGGCCAGCACCTCGGCGGCCATGCCGTCGGGGACGATGGCCTGCAGGCGCAAGTGGCGCGCACGCTCGATGCTCACTGCCGCTGCCAGGATGGACAGCGCAAGTATCACGTACATGGCCACGCCGGCGTGGATGACCTGGTCGAAGATATTCAGTTCTGGTGTCATGGTTGATTTTCTCCGTGTTCTATTAACGCAGCACGCTGGCCGGGCGCATCAGCAACGCACTCCAGGTATGGCGCAGGCTGGCCAGCAGCGTCACCGCCGCCACGCCGCCCAGCGCCAGCCATGGCATCGAATACACCATGGGCGCATGCTCGACAAAGCCGGACTGGTAGCGGCCGACAGCCAGGAAAGCCAGCGGCAGCCCCAGCACCGCCGCGCCCAGGATCAGGCGTCCCAGGTCGCGCCCGAGCAGCATGGCGATGTGCCGGCGGCCGGCGCCATGCAGCTTGCGCAGCACGATCTCGCGCGCCCGGTGCTGCACCATGTGGGCCGACAGCGCATACATCCCGAAGGCCGTGATGGCCAGCGCGATGCAGGTGGCCAGCGCCAGCAGCCGCGCCAGGCGCGCATCCTCGGCGTAGTTGGCGGCCAACAGCTCCCCGGCGCGATGGGTCTGCAGGATGGCGTTCGGGAAGAAGCGCGGCCACAAGGCAGCCACCGCGCGTTCGACCTCGGGCACGGACGCGCTGGCGCGCACGCTCAGTGTGCCCGCCCAGTCGGTGCCCAGCTCGAACACGGTCGCGCGCGGCGCGTCGTGCAGGGACACAAAACGCAGTTCGGGCGCGATGCCGACGATGCGGTGGCTGAGCATTTTTCCATCGTCGGCGGGCCGCAGCACGGTCTGCCCCACCGCCGCCTCGGGCGAGGCGAAACCGAGCTGGCGCGCCGCGATGGCGTTGACCACGATAGGCACGACATCGTTTTCCTTGTCGAGGCGCGGATCGAACAAGCGCCCGGCCACCGGTTTCAGGCGATACACATCAAAGAAGCCGGTATCGACGAACTTGGCCTCGACCGACACGCTGGCGCCGGCGTCGCGCCTGAGTTCATGGATGACGCCATCGCTGTAGCGTCCCACCACGTGCTCGGTCAGCACCAGGCCCTGCACGCCGGGCTGCTGCGCCAGTTCTGCCATGAAACCGCGCACGGCCTCGTTCTTCTTGCCGCGTTCGGGCAGGTCGACGATCAGCAGCGGCGCGGGGTCGAAGCCGGGGGACGCGTTCATGGCGAAATTGGTTTGCAGCGAAATGCCCATGGCCACGCTGCCCAGGCCGATGGCCGCGGCGATCTGCAGCACGGTCAGCGCACGGCGCACGCGGTTGCCCGTGCTCGATTCGGCATTCCCGCGTCCCGCGAGGGCCTGGGCCGGCATCACGCGCAGCGCGGTCCATGCCGGCTGTATGCCGGCCAGCACGCCAAGCAGCGCGCCCATGGCCAGCGCCAGGATGACATTCGGGAGCGACACCATGGTGTCGAGCTTGCGGTCCACCAGTTCGCCAAACAGCGGCAGGGCCAGCCAGGCCAGGAGCAGGCCGAGCGCGGTGGCCAGCATGGACACCACGAGCGACTCGGTCAGGAACTGCAGCACGATCTGGCGCACGCTCGCGCCCAGCACCTTGCGCATGCCGATTTCGCGCTGGCGCCGCAGCACGCGCACGGTGGCCAGGTTGACATAGTTGATCGCGCCGATCACGAGAATGAGTACGGCAATGGCGGCCAGGCCGGCCACGGTGGCCTTGTCGCCGCGCGCGCCAGGCGTGGACATGGGATTGCGGGCGACCTGCTGGTCGAAATAGGCTTCGCGCAGCGGCGACAGTGCCAGGTCCATGACCTTGCGCTGGCCAAGGCGGTCGCGCACGCCGGGCGGCACATTCTGCACGCCGGGCGCCTTGTCCAGCGCGGCCTGCAGCGCCACGCCGATGCCTGCCACCTGGGTGCGCGGCGCAATGCGCAGCAGCACCCTGCCCCACGATCCGCGCTCGCCGGTTTGCAGTTCGCTGCGCATTTCCGGGCTGGCGAGGATGGAAGTGACCCCGTACAGCGCTTCGAAGGGGATGGTGGTGTTGGCCGGCGGATCCTGCAGGATCGCGTCCACGCGGATGGTCTTGTCGCCGATCTGCATGGTCCTGCCCAGCGCGTGGGCGGTACCGAACAGGCGCACGGCCGTGCCGGCGGTCAGTGCCAGGCCTTCGGGCCGGGTGAGCGCCGCCTCGACATCGCCTTCCAGCGCCACCAGGCCGAGCACCTGCGCGAAACGCGGCAACACCAGCAAGGCGGGCATTTTCTGCAGGGCGCTGCCGATGCGCACGACCGGCGCATCGACCCGGAAAAAGGCCGTGGCGTCGGTGACGCCGGGCGTTTTCAGGGCGGCGTCGCGCAGCATCAGGGGCGCCTGGTCGAACCAGGGGGCGACGGGATCGACATTGAAGCGCTGCTTGACCACGTAAATCTGGTCCACATCGGGCACATGGGCGTCGTAGCGCCAGGAGTACTGCACGAAACCGAGAATGAGCATGCACGCCGCAAAACCGATGCTCAGGCCAAGAATGGCGACTGCCGAGAAGACCGGCTCTTGCACCAGGTGGCGCACGCCGATACGAAAGTTTTTCAGTTTCATGATCACCCGTGAAATCGTTGACATATCAAACAGATATCCATGCAATATACTTCATAAATACTACTATATGAACATATTTTTGCTACTTTGTAGCAATTCCAAAAAAACAAGAAACTGATGCGCTGAAACTCTTGCTTACGTGTGATACAGCTTGGCGACTTTCTGCGGGGGCATGCGGGCGTACGATGCATTGCCTAACCCGGAAGGAGCCCATCATGACCAGCCTGAAAGCGTTCTTGCTACCACTTGCGTTGATTGCCGCGCCGCTTGCGCACGCCCAGGAATGGCGCGAGGTCAACCGGAATGACGCGCCGCGCGCGGTGTACTGGGATGGGAATTGCCGGGTCGAGCAGAAAATCGACCGCGACGGCTATCTGCTGGAAAGGCGGCGCTGCCGTGGCGACCGCGCCGCCTACGCCCGCGCGGCGCGCGACTATGACGACGACCGCGCACCGCGCCGGGAATCCGCGCGCCAGTACGAGGATGCGCCTGCCCCGCTGCCGGTCGAACCCGACGAGGAAGCGCTTGCGCTTGCGCTGGCGCCACGCATCGTTCCGAAAATTGAACCCGTGCTGCAGGCGCCAAGAATCATTGTGAAAACCACGCCCGTGGCGAAGGCCGCCGCGCCGGGTCCTGTCATGGCGCCCGAGGGCAGGAAGCTGAAAATGGCGGCTGTGGCGCCTGCGGTCGTCGCAAAAGCGGTGCCGGTAGCCGTGGCGCCGCGCGTTGTCGCCAAGCCGGTGCCCGTACTGCGTCCCGTCAAAGTCGTCGCGCACGCGGTCACGGTGAAACCGGCGCCCCGTCCGATCGCAAGGCCGCCTGTACGCATTGCGGCGAGGCCGGCGCCGGCGCCGAAAGCGCCCCGCATCGTCGCTAGGGCGATTCCGGTGGCCAAGGCGCCGCGTGTTGTGGCCAGGCCGGCACCGGTTGTGAAGGCCCCGCGCGTGATCGCCAGAGCCGCGCCAGCGCCGGCCAGGACGATTGCCAGGATTGTCCACCGGCCATCGCCAGCACCGGCACCGAAGGTGATTGCAAAAATGCACCCTGTGCCAGCGGCGCCGCGTGTCGTCGCCAAGGTGGAAGCGCCAGTCGAAGCGCCGAAAGTGGTCGCGAAAGCCGAGCCCGTGGAGAAGACGTCGCGCGTTTTCGTGAACTCCGACTGGCTGGTCACGCTGGAGCCGGAGGCGGACAAGCCTGCGCCCAAAGCGGCACCCGTGGTCCGGGCCAGCGCCAACCGTACTGCCCAGTTGAGGCAGTTCGAAGCCTACGTCATGAGCAAGAAGAACGATCCCTACAGCAACCTCAGGTAATTGGCGTGCCCGACGCCGGCGTGGGTACGGCATGATCGGCCTCCAAAACGAGGTGCCTTGTTTGGCGCCTCGTTTTGTCTTGTTCGCATTTTCCTTGTCTTGAAGTTGCCAATCCGCACCGCGCGCTCCCGAAAATGAAGTTGGTCACGCCACTGTCATGCTGCGTTGCTACGCTTGACTCCTTAGTGAAAAAACAATGTTTTCACAACCACCAGGAGCCAAAGTGAACACCCATACATCCAAGGAATCAACGTTTCTCGCCCCGATCGTGCTGGCAGCACTGTGCGGGACCATGCTCGCCGCCTGCGGAAGCGACCCGGCCGACTTGCAAAACCCGGGGGCCGCCTGGCCCGCGAAACACGCGGTGACGGGGCACCGCGGCGCGTCGGCATTGCGCCCGGAACATACCCTGCCCGCCTACCTCCAGGCCATCGAAGACGGCGCCGACATCATCGAACCCGACCTGGTGGCGACCAAGGATGGCATTCTTGTAGCTCGCCACGAAAACGACATCACGGGCACCACCAACGTGGCCACCGCAAGCCAGTTCGCCGGCAGGAAGACCACCAAGAATATCGATGGCATCCCCGTGACCGGCTGGTTCACCGAAGACTTCACGCTGGCCGAACTGAAGACCCTGCGCGCCAGGGAACGCATTCCCGCCAACCGCCCTGCCAATACGGCCTACGACGGCCAGTTCGAGGTGCCGACGCTGCAGGAAGTGATCGACCTCGTCAAAAAGGAAAGCGCCGCGCGCAACAAGGTCATCGGCATCTATCCGGAAACCAAGCACCCCAGCTATTTCAAGTCGATAGGCTTGCCGCTGGAAAAACGCCTGGTCGACCAGCTGGTGGCCAGCGGCTACCGCGGCAAGGCGGCAGCGGTGTTCATCCAGTCGTTCGAAGTTGCCAACCTGAAAGAGCTGCGCGGCATGACCGAGATGCGGCTCGTGCAACTGATCGACAATCCAAAGAACCCGCCGGCGCCGAACGGCGCACCGCGCAATGCGCCGTACGACTTTGTGGCGTCGGGAAGCACGCGTACCTATGCCGACCTGGTCAGCCCGGCGGGATTGAAGGAGATCGCGGTGTACGCCGACGTGGTGTCGCCTTACAAGGAAGTGATCATTCCGCGCACGGCCAACAACGACCTTGGAACGCCGACCAGCTTCGTTGCCGACGCCAGGGCGGCGGGCCTGAAAGTGCATACCTGGACCCTGCGGCCGGAGAATCCCTTCCTGCCGGTGAGCCTGCGCAAGCCGGACGTGGCATCCCTGACCCAGCGCGGCGATGCCGCGGCCGAGATCAGCGCCTACTTGCACGCCGGCATCGACGGCTTTTTCACCGATGACCCGGCGGTCGGCCGCGCCGCCGTCAGCGCCTTCAAATAGCACGGCACCGGGTATGCGTACCCGGTTTTCTGTTGCATCCAGCGTTGAGCGAAGAATGACTTTATTGTGTATGGTAACCTTGCAGACAATAACATTCACCATGCAATGAAAGCCGAACATCGATATGACCATTGACGCGCCGCTCTACAAGAACCAGGTAATGTTTTTGTCACAGACGTTTTTTGTCAAGGATAACCAGGCAGAACTGCTACTCTGCGCCCACAAATACGACTTCGACATCATCTTTTTCAATGAAGTGCAGGACTTCGTCATGGCCGTCGAAAACGACCATGACGACTCGCTGTTCGTGATCGACCTCGATGCCCTGCACAACCTGCAGTCGGACATGCAGGACAGCCGCAAGACGCTGATGCTGAGCGAACTCCTGCAGCGCCTGCCGGGCGGACAGAGCTATGTCTACCTGCAATCGGCGCGCCAGGGCGGCCGTTTCCTGTTGCAGCAGCGCCTGGTCGACAGCCATTGCCTGGCCTATGCGGAAAAGCCGATCGCCAACGACGTGCTGGTGGACAAGCTGTTCACCCTGTTCGTGCAAAAGAAACGTGGCGACCTGGTGCGCCTGATGTATCTCGGCGAAACCGTCGAACTGGACGAAGCCCTGCTGCTGCAGGGGCGCGTGGAAGTCATCCACCACACCGATGCGCAAACCCTGCACCTGCGGGTCAAGGACTTGCAGCCCGATATCGTGCTCATCACCGACACCGAATACGAGCGCACCGAAGCGATTGTGCGCGTGCTCAAGAAAAATATCGAAGCCGACCCGGTGCGCGAAATCACCATGCTGCAGCGCTTGCCGAATGCCGACCTGACGCGGCACGCCATGGCCAGCGGCTTCGACGAGATCGTGCTGATGACCGACGCCGACGTGCTGGCCGGCCAGATCATCAATCGCGCCAACAAGATACGCGTGAACAAGGACCTGATCGGCAAGGACCGCGCCACCGGCCTGCTGAACAAGATTGGCCTGCAAAAAAAGGCCCAGGAACTGATCCGCCAGGCCGCGCGCGAAGAGAAAACCATTGCCTTCGGCATTGTCGACATCGACAAGTTCAAGACCATCAACGATACCTGGGGCCACTACTTCGGCGATATCGTCATCAAGCGCCTGTCACTGACGCTGGCGCCGCATATCGGCGACCGCGACCTGCTCAGCCGCTTCGGCGGCGAAGAATTCGTGGTCGTGTTCTGGGATTGCACGCTCGAGGAAGGCTGGCAACGGCTCGACGCCATGCGCAAGTCCTTCGGCGCGATTCCGTTCGAAACCAAGCCCGGCGAATTGCGCCACTTTTCCTTCAGCGGCGGCATGGCGGCCTATCCCGAGTACAAGAGCGAGAACGAACTGTTCCTGCGCGCCGACGCCATGCTGTACGAAGCCAAGGAAGGCGGACGCAACCAGATTTGCATCGCGCCGACCGGGCATGGCAAGGTGGCGGCGCACTAGCAGCCTGTCGGACTTGGGGAGTCGAAGCGAAAAAATAGCTGGGCGAGGACAGATTTTGACGATTTCGCAGTGCCCATAGCGAGCTATGGGCCGAGAAAGCGGCGAAATATGGACCGTCCCAGGTATTTTTGCAGCCGACGATCCTAAGTCCGACAGGCTGCTAGGGCCGGTCGTCAATCCCGGAAAACAATTGGATACAAATTGACAGGCAAAACGAGCGTATATTCAATGATGTTCCCACCATCCAATGCAGGATCCGCCATGAACAAGCTCATTTTCCACGCCGCCCTTGCCCTCGCTTGCCTGGCGCCCGGCGCCGGCGCGCTGGCAGCGGCGAAAGTTACCTTTGTCAATCCGGACAAAATGACCGACGTGCCCCGCCACGAATCGGACCGCGAGTCGATGAAGGCGATACTGCTCGATCATTTCAACGCCCTGGCGGCGCGCCTGCCTGCGGACCAGGAATTGAAGATCGAAATCATCGATGTCGACCTGGCCGGCGATGTGTTCCCACGCGTCTCCATCCGCGATGTGCGGGTGCTCAAGGGCCTCGGCGACCGGCCGGCCATGCACCTGCGCTACAGCATCGAACAAAATGGCAAGGTGCTGCGCTCAGGCGAAAGCCATCTGTCCGACGCCGCCTACCTGGTGGGCAGCAACCGCTACGGCAACGATTTGTACGGGCATGAAAAGCAGATGCTCGACGACTGGTTCCGCAAGGACGTCATCGCGAAGCGCTGACCCGGCATTTTTCGAGCAGAAATTCCACGAATACCCGCACCCGCTGCGGCATGTGCCGCTGGCTGGGGTACAGGATGCTCATCGGCCGCGCTGCACCGCCAAACTGCTGCATCACCTCGACCAGGCGCCCGCTCGCCAGGTCGTCGGCCACGATGAAGCGATAGGTCTGCGCCAGCCCCAGGCCCGCTAGGGCCGCGGTGACCAGCCCCAGCACGTCGTCGCTGATGCAGATCGCGCCGGCCGTGCCCACTTCCACATCCTTGCCGCCGTCTCGCAGCAGCCATGGTATGACCTGCCCCGTGCGCGGCCGTTCGAACTGGATGCAGTCATGCCGCCCAAGGTCGTCCAGCGACTGCGGCGTGCCGCGCGATGCCAGGTAGGCGGCGCTGCCCACCACCACCAGCTCGGCATCTTCCAGCTTGCGTGCGATCAAGCCTGAATCGGGTGTGTTGCGCGCGCGAATGGCCAGGTCGATGCCGTCGGCAAACAAGTCCGCGCTCTGGTTGCTCAGCTGAATATCCAGGCGGATGTCCGGGTAGGCCCGGCGAAACTCGCCCAGGATGGGCAAGACCCGATAGTGGCCATAGGATGTGGGCAGGCTCATGCGAACCAGTCCGCTGGTGACGGCCTGCTCGCCCGTCAGTTCACGTTCCGCCTCGGCCAGCTGGCCGAGCGCCTGGCGGCACTGGTCGTAATATGCACGGCCGCGCTCGGTCAGGCGGACGCTGCGCGTGGAGCGGACAAACAATTGCACGCCCACCCGCGCTTCCAGCCTGGACACCGACCGGCTCACCGCCGCCTGGGTCACGCCCGCCTGCACACCTGCCTTGGTAAAGCTCTGGAGTTCAGCCGTCTTGCAGAACAGTTCTATGCTGCCGAGCATCTGGGTATCGTCGCCACGCGCCATAATCATTACACCAAGTTATAAATGTAATGTCATATTCTATATTTATTCACTTCAAAGCAGGCAATAAGATGCAAGCTCGATCAACAGAACGGAGCAGCACATGCCCTACATCAACATTCAGGTAACCCGCGAAGGCGTCACCAAGGAACAGAAACGCCAACTGATCGCGGGCGCCACCGAACTCGTCGTCGACGTGCTCGGCAAGGACCCCGCCACGACCTTTGTCGTCATCGATGAGGTCGACACCGACAATTGGGGCGTGGCGGGCAAGCAGGTCACCGAACTACGCAAGCAAACCGGAGAAATCAAATGAGCAAAAAGATCGTGATCGCTTTTCACAGCGGCTACGGCCATACGCGCCGGGTGGCGGAAGCTGTCGCAGAAGGCAGCAAGGGCACCCTGCTCGACATCAATGCCGACGGCGCCATTCCCGAGCAAGGCTGGGACTTGCTGGCCAATGCCGATGCCATCATCTTCGGTTCGCCCACCTACATGGGCA
Source organism: Pseudomonadota bacterium (assembly GCA_040388805.1). Lineage (GTDB taxonomy): Bacteria > Pseudomonadota > Gammaproteobacteria > Burkholderiales > Burkholderiaceae_D > Telluria_A. The sequence goes on along the minus strand of JAZKBE010000054.1, from coordinate 19,755 downwards.
ATGTGAGCTGGCAGTTCAAGCGCTTCGCCGATGCCACGTCCAGCGTATGGAGCAAACAGGGCTGGAAGGACAAGCTGGCCGCCGGCTTCACCAATTCGGCATCGGTGGCGGGCGACAAACAGACCACGCTGTACACCCTGTTCACGCTGGCCCAGCAGCACAGCATGATGTGGGTGGGCACGGGCATGATGCCCAGCAATTCGATGGCGTCCACGCGCGACGACGTCAACTACCTGTCGTCGTTCGCAGGCCTTGCGACGGCCGCGCCTGCCGATGCGTCGCCCGAGCAAATGTCGCCGGGCGACCTGCGCACCGCCTTCCTGTTCGGACAGCGCGTGCGCGCCGCGGCGGAGCGCCTGACGTGAACGCGCCAGGCTTGCAGGCGGCAATAGACGCTTACTGCCAGGGCATCTACCGCGGCGATATTGCGCTGCTGCGCTCCGTGTTCGATCCCAAGGCGGCCCTGTTTGGCGACGTGCGCGGCGCGCCCTACTACCGCACGCTGGACGACTACCTGGATGTGGTGGCACAGCGCAGCTCGCCGCAAGCTCTGGGCGAGCCTTTCCGCATGGAGACTGTCACGCTCGAGGTGACGGGCAACATCGCCCTGGCAAAGCTGCGCTGCCCCATCTTCGAATTCGACTACACCGACTACCTGTCCTTCGTGTGCCAGGACGGGCAGTGGCGCATCGTCAGCAAGGTGTTCACGGACGCTCCAGCGCCAGCCTGATGACGCGGCCCGGACGGTCTTCGACCAGGTAGATGTTGCCGTCAGGCCCCAGCTTGACGTCGACCGGCGCGCCCATGTCCTGCTTCGGTTTGCGGCTCCAGCCGTGGATCAGGTTGACCATCCTGCCGCGCGGCTCGCCTTTCTTGTCGGGCAACAGGGCGACCAGCCGGTGGCCGTACTGGCGGTAGCCATGGAAGCCGATGACCAGGCTGCCTTTGTACTTCGCGGGGAATTGGTCGGCGGTATAGAAGACCATGCCCAGCGGCGCTGCGTGGGGCGGCAGCAGGCGCTCCGGCGCCTGGTAGGCGCTGCATTTGGCGGCCGGATACTCGGGGCTGGCCTGGTTGTCGTCGTAACAGTAGGGCCAGCCGTAGTGCCGGCCTTTCCTGACCAGGTTCAATTCATCGTGCGGCAAGTCGTTATCGTTTTTCAGGCCCGGCATGGCGACCTGGATCGCATCGCGCGCATTATCCGCCTGCCACAGGGCGTTGTTCGCCGGGTGAAATGCCAGCGCCATCGAATTGCGCAAGCCCTCCGCGTAGACCTCGAACTTGCCAACCGTGCCGGCCGGCCACTGCATGGCATATTTGCGGATGACACCCTTGGCATTCGGCCCTTGCGCCTCGCCGCACAAGGCCGTTGACACCGGCGCGCTGCCGTCGGCGCCTTCGCAATGGTCGCTGGCCGATCCGATGTTGACGAACAAATCGCCCCGCTGGTCGAAGCGCATGGTCGTCAGGCCATGGCGGCCGGTACCGGGAAGCGCGTCAATGACATCCTTCATCGTGCCTCTGGGATCGCGCGGATCGAAACGGAAGATGCGCCCGACCACGCCCACATACACCAGGCCGTCGGGCCCCAGCACGATACCGTTCGGACGGTCGAGTCCATTCAGCAAGCGCGTGCGCTGGTAGGCGCCGTCGCCCGGCTTCAACAGCCAGACACTGCCCACATTGGCTTCCCAGCTCCCCATGTCGACGACGATGAGGTCGCCGTTGGGCAGCGGCTGTATGCCGCGCGGAAAGTCAAACTTGTCGGCCAACAAGGCGACACAGAACTGGTCCGGCGTCTTCACGTCCAGCCGGGGGAAGCCGCCGCAGGTGGCGGCGCCAGCTTCGATAGCAGTGGCAAGCAAGGCAAAGCCGAACGAGGGAATGCGCATGTGATTGGTGATCCACAGAAAATTGCACTATAACCCATAAAATCAGTGTTATAGTACGCTACATCACCATGTCACTATTTCACTACACAAAGGATATTGAACGATGAAGTCGCTCCTGAAACCACTCGCATTCCTGTTTGCTTTGCATGCCACCGCCCAGGCGGGCGTACTAAAAGACCATCCCGGCCACTGGATGGGGGAGCTCAAGATTCCAAACGGCCCGACGTTCAAGAGCGGCGTCGAAATTTTCGCCCGGGCCGACGGATCGACCTGGGCAAGTTTTTCCAGTCCCGACCAGGGTGGATACGATATTCCTATCGCGCATATCAAGGAAACTGGCGATGTCGCGGAATTCGATCTCGTATTTGGTGCCATGAAACTGACCTGGGCCGGCGATCATTTCAAGGGCGAATGGACCCAAGGTGGCGCGACTTTCCCCATCGAGAAACTTACCCAGGTGAAGGAATTTCCAAAAAAGAGCCGTCCGCAGACGCCTGCCGGACCGTTCCCGTACAAGGAAGAAACGGTCGCCATTCCCAGCATCGACGGTGTGATGCTGGGCGCCACACTCACCACGCCCATGGGCAAGGCAAAACCCGCGCTGGTCATCCTGGTGCATGGCAGCGGACCGAATACCAGGGAAGCAGAACATGGCGGCCATCGCAGGTTTACCGTGCTGGCCGACTACCTGGCGCGCCAGGGCATTGCGGTGCTGCGCTACGACAAGCGCGGCATCTCGCGCTCAACCGGTGATTATGCGAATCATACCCAGTCGCAACTGGCGGGCGATCTGTACGCTGTCGTGCAAGCCATGAAAGCACGCAAGCAATTTCGGCGGGTCGGCATCCTGGGCCATAGCGAAGGCCCAATGATTGCGGCGGCCGTCGCTGCCAGGCACCCGGCGTCGGTCGATTTCCTGGTGTCGCTGGCTGGCGTTGGACTGCCGGGCAAACAGTTGATCGAAGCACAGGACCGGCTGCTGGCAAAGGACAATGGCGCCAGCCCGGCAGAGGTCGAGCGCTTGATGGAATACGTCAGCCGCTTCTATGACATCATCATCGCCCAGCCCGAATCCGAAACGCGCGTGGCGGCATTGAAGGCCATGCGCGCTGCCCTGCCTGCCGAAGACAAGGAACTGGTAAAGAAGTACAAGATGAACGGCGGCAGCCTGTCGATCGAGCTTGCCGGCCAGCCCGCGCTGCGCGTGGTGCTCATGGCCGATCCGCACAATGACTGGCGCGGCGTGAAGTCACCGGTGCTGGCCCTGAACGGCAGTCTCGACCACCAGGTACCGGTGGAAAGCCTGGCCGGCATCCTGGCGTCGCTCAAGGCAGGCGGCAACCGGAAAGTGGAATCGGCGATCCTGCCGTCGATCAATCACCTGTTGCAGACCGCAAAAACCGGCGCCGAAGACGAGTACGAGGTTATCGAGGAGACTATCGCCCCCTTGCTCTTGCAGCGCGTGGCGGCCTTCGTGAAAAAGCAGGGCTAGAAGCGCAGCGAGAGGCAGCTCAGGCCGCCGTCCATTTTCTGGTATTCGGACATATCCAGCGCGATCACGGCATAGCCGAGATCGCGCAAGGTCGTTTCCAGAAGGGGGAAGCCGGTCGCCATCAGCACATGCTTGTTCACGCGCACGCAGTTGGCCGCGTAGTCTTCGCCGGGCGCCACGCGGACCAGGTCGAACTGCGCGATTCCCGCTTCATTGGCCAGTGAATCGATGACCACCATGCGGTTCTCGCCGATATAGGCAATGCCGCTTTTCAGGTGCAGGATGCCGGGAGTCTGGCGGATATCGACGAACGACGTGGTGTAGCCCAATTGCCCGAGCCAGGCCGCCAGTTGCCGGGCGCCTTCCTCGTTGGTGCGCAGCGAGATGCCGATCACGAAATGCTCGCCCGCTTCGCAGATGTCGCCGCCGTCGAGCGTGCCCGGCGCCACGATCTCGGCCAGCTCGGGATAAAACGCGGGCAGGACCACGCGCATGTCGGCCACTTCACCTGCGCGGCTGTCGGCGCCGGGGCGGGTCAAGATGGCGCCGCGTTCGGTCAGGATGGCGACGTCTTCGACAAAGGTGGAATCGGGATAGCGCGGGTCGGCATCGAGATGGGTGAGTTCCAGGCCGCATTCGCGCAAGGCGTCGCAATAGCGCTCATGCTGCGCGATGGTCTTGGCAAAATCGGGCGTGCCCAGCGAGACCGTGGTCAGGCCGTCGGCAAAGTTGCTGGCAGGGAGACGGACGATTGCTTTTGTGAACATGGGTACCTTTTCATTGTTTTTAACGATGTCACGGATGTCGCTTGATGCCTCATGCAGGCATTCGATGGCCGTGGACTCGGCCAGGCTACCGGAGGCAATCAATAACTTGATCGCCTGTTTGCGGCAGATTGTGCAGGGATTGCTACTGTAAATCCAGTGGAGCAAATCTGAAAGCGCCGGCGAATTGTTTTCTTCACAGACATCGATCACGCTGCTACCAAGAAAATGCGCCTCATCGTCATCGATCGTCAGTTCTCGCAGCGCGGCCAATAGCAGCGTTTCGTCGCCAGTGCGAAAGTTATGAATAAACAAATCGATCACTTCCGCATTGTCTGGCGAAAAGGTTCCGTCCCTTAGCCTGGCGCGGCCAAGATCGCCCAGCCGCGGATCCTTGAGCGTTGATAAAGCCTTGAGCGCCGCGGCGCGCAATTCTGCCGGACCATCTTGTGCCAGGGACCAGATCCGGTCATCGAAACGCGGGAGTGTCGCTTTCCGGAAAATCCAAAGCAGGCGCAGGCATGTCTCCGGATTGGATTCGACATGGAGTTCGTCGAGGATGCGGTCCAGGTGTTCGGTGCTGGCCCAACGCCCGAATTTCATGAACGGGCCTTTCCCCGTTCTATCGTGATTGGCTGCGGCAGCCAGGATACGCGCGACCGGATCGTCGCGTAGCGAATCGGCACGCAAGCGTTCCAGGAGAGTCGATTGGCCAGCCTCCGACTTATTTGTTTCGGAGCGCGCTTCTTCTTCTTTTTGTGCAGCGAGGTAGACGGAAATTGCAGCGTCGTCGGCGGCCATGCGCTGCAATTCTGCCATGGCGTGGTCGAAAAGAGGCGTGCCTTCGGTAAGGGTATCAAGCGAATCAAAGTATTCGCCTGGATGCTCTTGCAGATAGTGGCCCAATCGGCGGGCCACTTCAACGACGGCAGGAATGCCATCGAGAGAAATGACGGCAGAGGCGCCTGTCAGAAAGCCATCATCAAGCTCCTGGGCCCACACATAATCGCGCACGGCCGATGCCGCACGCACGTCCCCATCCCTGCCCATCAGGGCCGCGATTGTACAAACCTGCTCACTGTCGCGATCTATTTCATTGCCCTGCATGAACTCAACAATGGACTCGGAAACGCGGGCGCAAACAGGCGTGTTCCGGATCATTTCATACATCCAGCGAGCGCGGTTCCCCTCACATTGACCATCGTATGCCTGATTTTCAAGGCAGGCATTCAGTATCAGGTCTTCGAGGCCATCCATGCCGAAGGCCAGCACATGCATCAGCGCCTTGCCGCGCCCGTGATGTAATGCGAGCGCAAATTCGTCGTAACTTAGCTTTGCAACGTTCGCTGATTCGATAATTTGCTCCGAAGTGAGGATTCCTGAAAGTCCAGTTGCAGGATGTATTTCTGGTCAATTTTACCAGTCCGGCTTCAGCGGCTTAACTATCCGTGCGTCATACTTTTTTCCTTTCTGTCATGATCGCTGCTCAAAAAAATGCCGGGAGCTATTGTGTGGTGGGAAAGAAGCTGGATGACCGTACAGAATGAATTTTCCGATCTCGGCAACGCGGAAGACATCACGCGCCTCTGTGTTCGCCTGCTGGTTGCCGTCACCCTGGGCGGCTTGCTGGGCTATCAGCGCGAATCGGTAGGCGCCGCCGCTGGCTTGCGCACGCACATGCTGGTGTCGCTGGGCTGCGCCCTGTTTGTGATCATTCCATTGCAGGCGGGCATGGAACTAACGGACCTGTCGCGCGTGCTGCAAGGCGTGACGGCGGGCATCGGTTTTCTTGGCGCCGGCGCGATCCTGAAGCTGACCGATGAAAACCAGATCGTCGGTCTGACCACCGCGGCCAGCATCTGGCTGACAGCCGCCGTCGGCATCGCGGCGGGCATGGGCAGGGAAGGCACGGCCGTCGTGAGTGCACTGTTCGCCTTTGTCATTCTTTCGCTGTTAAAAAAGCAGAAAACCTGATCCTTCCGCCTGCCATTTGTAAAGTTACGTAAGTCTGCGTTGCGAATTGTTAGCCAGACAATTCGCCTGGCAAGCCAGTGCTAATATCGCCCGACGATCTGACACATGCACAAGGCCCGATGCACCAATTCCTGATACGCGTCCTGCTCGCAGGCGCGATTGCCGCGTTCGCCGGCGCCGTTCCCGCGGCCGCCCCCGTCCCCGCGAGCACCTTGCAGCTACGCTGGCAACTACTGCGCAACGTGTTCACGCCCGACCTGCCCAACGGCAGGTCGCTCGCGCGCCTGACGCTGACCAATGCCGGCAGCACTGCCCTGCCGTCACAAGGCTGGGGCCTGTACTTCAATGCACTCGAAGGCATAGTGCCCGGCCCCGTCAGCAGCGGCCTGGTTGCCGAGCAGCTCAGCGGCCAATTGTTCCGCTTCCGCCCCGGCCCCGCCTTCACGGGCCTGGCGCCCGGCGCCGCGCTGGACATCGATTACTACCATCCATCCATCGTCATGAAGACAGACAAGGCGCCGGTGGGCCCATACCTTGCCTTCGACAATCTCCCCGAATCGGGCGTGGCCATCGCCGACTACCAGATCGAAGTGATGACGGCACCCGCGCAGCTCGACACCGGCCCGGGCGAACTGACGCCATTGACCACGCCGCAGATGCTGCATGCGCGCAATGCAGGCACGGCCGACCTGCCCGCCAGCGCCCTGCCCCCGGTGTTCCCCACACCGCTGCTCCACGAACGGCTGCCGGGCAGCCTGCGCATCGCATCGATGCCGCGTATCGATGCACTCCCGGCCCTGCGCAACGAGGCTGCCACGGCGCGCGCGCTATTTGCCGCCCACGCCGGCCCTGCGACAGCGCAAAGCACCGTGCTGAGGCTGCGCCTTGCTGCCATCAAGGGCCAGGCGTCACCGGAGGCATACACACTGGACATCGACCCCGCCAAAGGCATCCGCATCACCGGCGCCACGCCGGCCGGCGTGTACCGGGGCCTGCAATCGCTGCGCGAGCTGCTGCCGCTGACCGCCAGCGGCCCCTTCGACCTGGCGGCCCTGCGCATCACCGACGCGCCGCGCTTCACCTACCGCGGCTTCCAGATGGACGTGGCGCGCAATTTCCAGTCGAAGGAAACCATCTTCCGCCTGCTGGACCTGATGGCGCGCTACAAGCTGAACAAATTCCATTTCCACCTGACCGACGACGAAGGCTGGCGCCTTGCCATCGCCGGTCTGCCCGCGCTGACCACGTTTGGCGCCCGCCGCGGCCACACCCTGTCGGTAGCCGACCACCTGCAGCCGGCCTACGGTTCCGGCCCGTCCCTGGACGATGCGCACGGCAGCGGCTTTTACACGCGCGCCGACTACCTTGCCATCCTGCGCTACGCCGCGGCGCGCCACATCGAGGTCATTCCCGAAATCGAAATGCCGGGGCATGCCCGCGCTGCCGTCATGGCAATGAGAAGTCGCTGCAAATCGGACACGGCCTGCCTGCTGAACGACCCGCAGGATGCTTCCGTCTACACCTCGCCCCAGCTGTACAACGATCACGTGCTCAATCCCGGCATGCCGGGCACCTACGCCTTCATCGAGCGCGTCGTGGCCGACATCGCCGCGATGCACCGGGAAGCGGGCGTGGCCCTGCATACTATCCATGTGGGCGGCGACGAGCTGCCCACCGGCGCCTGGGAAAAATCGCCGGCCAGCCTGGCGATGATGAAGAAGCATGGACTCGCGACCAGCGCCGACCTGTGGGACTACTTTTACGACCGCGTCGACGCCATCCTGAAAAAGCATGGCCTGTTCGCGTCCGGCTGGGAAGAACTCGGCGCGCGCAAGGTGACGCAGGACGGCCAGGCTAAGCTGGTCCCGAATCCGGCATTTGCGCGGCGCGGTTTCAATGTCTACGTCTGGAACAATCTCGGCGACGCCGCGGACCTGGCCTACCGCCTGGCCAATGCCGGCTATGGGACAGTGCTCGCGCCAGTGACGAATATGTATTTCGACATGGCCTACAACAAGAATCCGGAGGAGCCGGGCGTGCACTGGGGCGCCTACATCGAGCTGGAAGACGTCTACAATTTTGTCCCCTTCGATTTCGCGCCACAGGGCAAGGAGCGCCTGACCGACCTCGGCAAGGCGAATATCCGCGGACTGGAAGCCACGTTGTTCACCGAGACCGTGCGTGACGTGGCCAGGATGGATTACCTGATCATGCCGCGCATGCTGGCACTGGCCGAACGGGCCTGGGCAAGTGCGAAGGATGCAAAAACCGGCTGGACGCTGTTCGCAAACCAGCTGGGCAAGCGGGTCCTGCCGCGCCTGGATGCCGATGGCAGCGGCATTGCCTACCGGATCGCGCCGCCCGGCCTGAAACGCGATGGCGGGCGCGTGCTGGCCAATCACCAGCTGCCCGGCTTTACCTTGCGCTATACCAGCGACGGCAGCGAACCGCACGCCGGCAGTGCCCTGGTCACGGGACCGATCGCCGACAAGGGCGTCATTCGCGTTGCCGCTTTCGCCAGCAATGGCCGTGCCGGCGCATCGTCCCGCATGGCCAATCCCTGAACGCCGCAGTGTTGCAAGGAGGATACGACTTCGCGCTTTTTTGTCGTAGCGACATTATTTTCGCCACTTCGTGAGCATTGGAGAGTATTTTTGCCAATATTGTGTGCAATATTCATTGTTTCGCAAGCAATAATACTGCCCTGGCGCTTCGCATCGTGTTCGGCGTCCGACGGACTTTGGGAGAAATATGTCACGTTTTGCCGCTGCAATTGGCGTTGCCTTGATCAGTACGCTGCAAGGATGTGCCGCGCTCTACAACCCGGACAGGGACAAGGCCGCACAGGCGGCGCAGCAAGCCTTCAGTGACGCGGCGATTGGCCAGGCCATGCAGGACGAACGCAAGGTGCTCCTGGCCAACCAGGCGGAGCGGCAGGCGCTGGTCAAGCGCCAGGAACTGGCGTTGCGCGACGCAACGCTGGCACTGGTCATCGACGGGACCACGCCGGCCTATACCTGGGACATGCTCAGGACCGAAACCGAAAATCGCCTTGCGGCCTTGCGCGGCGCGGTAAAACCGCAGGCCCAGGGTTGCCATCCGCTGGCGAAAGATGCGCGCCAGTACCTGGTGGCCGAAACGGAAAAGGCGGCGCTGGGCGCTGCCCAGGTGTACCTGGCCACCATCGATAGCGAGCAAGCCATGTCGCTCTCCTGCCAGGCGATACCGAGCGCGCTGCCGCAGGGCGCGTCGCTGGTGGTCGCGGCACTGTTGCAAGGCTATGACGAGCAATGCGCGGTCGTGAACAAGGCCACGGCCTGCCTTGCATCACTGGAAGGAAGCGGCGGTACCCTGGGCGCGATTTCCGCGCAGATCCGGCAAGCGCAGGAAGTCAAGGCGGCCTATGGCGCGGACATTGCCAAGACAAAAAAAGTCCTTGCCAAGCTGATTGCCGAGGCAGACACCGCCAAGGGCGGCCTGGGCGCGGCGGCAAGTTTCGCCACCGGCGTGGAAGCGCAGCTCGCAAAACTCGAGAGCATCAAGCCAGGCAAGGCCAAGGGTAGCAATCCCCTGCTCGCCCGGCTGGCCGACGAAGGGCGCCTGGCGTCGCTGGAACAGAAGCGCGCGGTACTCGAACAGTACCTCGCCGCGCTGAACGGCGCCGACAATGCCGACGCGACGCCGGCGCTGCATCGCACCAGGCTGATTGCGGACCTGGTCAATCACAGCACCGCAACGACCGCCCCGCCCACGGCGGGCATCCTCATGCAGGCCGAATTCTTCCGCCAGCAAATCGACACCGCCAAGGTCAGGAATGCGCGGGCGGACGCCATCATGCACATTGCCGAGGGCAAGCGCGCGGCCCTCACCGCGGAGCTGGACTACCTGATGCAGGCGCAAGCCCACCTGAAGGAAGCCGCGCGCCATTGCGACCTGGCCAAGCCTTACTTCAACAGCATTGCGCGGGGATCGGGTTCCCCCTGCAGCAACCTCGCGTCCCGCGCCCTGCTCGCTTTCGCCGCATCCTGGACCGCCGGACGCCTGCCCGCGACCCAGGCCGACTACCGCCTCATCGAACAGGACGAACTGGCCGCGCTGGATGAATCCGAGGCGGCCCTGCAGCAGAGTGAAAGTGTGCTCAAGGCCATCTTCGCGCAGATCGCCAAGCTCAATGCTGCCGGTATCAAACCGGAAGACATTGCCGGACTGTGGCAGGCGGCAGCGGCCACCGTGATCGCCATTCGCGTCAAGTAAGGGGAACACCATGAGATCGACATTCCTTACCCTGCTCGGCGCCTCCGCCCTGGCAGCCTGCCTGGCCGGCTGCGGCGTCATGCAAGGCGATGCCGCGCAAGCGCGCGCCGATACCCGCAAGGCGGCATTGATGACGAACGCGCTGGCCAGCAGCGCGGCCAGCCTGCAGAAACAGCGCGATGCCATCGCCACGGCAGCGCAGATCGAACGCAATGCCCTTGAAAATCGCGCGCTGCGCTTTGAAACCGAACTGATCGCGACGGCCGGATCGTGGCGCGTCGCCGGCCAGGCCGACCGCCTGAACATGTTCGATGCGGTCCGCAACGAAGCCGACAAGCTGTCGCTGGCCACGGAGCAACAGCAGGCGCGCGCGCGCGAACAGGCCGCCGCGCTTGCGCAAGTGCGCAGTGCGGTTGCCTTCCAGTCGGAAAAATTGCATGAAGCTGCCCTGGGCCTGATCACGCTCGCCGAACCACCGTCGCGCGAAGACGAGGCCAAATTCCTTTTCAATTTCGGGAAAAAGATCCGGGACGAAATCAAGACCGATAGCGAAGCCGCTGCCGCACAGGCACAGGAACGCGCCACCACACCAGCCAAAGGAGCGACACCATGAGCGCGACCACATTCCTGACAAACGCGGCGACCGCGCGCGCCCCGCATGCCGCCGATAAGCCCGTCGGAGGAAGCCCGGGGGACCGCTATCTGCTGGCCCTGCTGGAGGCGCAACGGGGCTTGCGCGCCGCAACCAAGGCCCTGGTCGCGCGGGCCGCCCACGCCGGCAGCGATGAAACCCGCTACATCGCCATCCAGGAAGGCATGATCGATGCCGACTACCTGAAACTGAGCGCGATGGTGACTGCCTATCTTTCCAACGGCACGGTCATGACACCGATCTCGCAGGAGGAGCTGGACATGGTCCGGGCATTGCTGGAGCGGATCAGCGGCTATACCGCCACGCTGGTCAAGGCCGGCCAGATCGTGCGCGACGTTGCCGCCATCCTGGCAACGTTCTCGGCGCCGGCCGAACCGGCCGAACCGGCGAAGCCGGCGTCCGACGCCGACCTGTCCGAGTTTATTTAGGTCCATGCCCTGCGCGTCTACGGCCAAGCGGAGCCGCGCGGATCGCTACTGGTAAATTGGCCAGCGCATCTTGACCGGCCGCACGTCCAGCCGCAAGCGATGTATGGAGTACGCCGACGACGTGGCCGATGCGAATCCTGCGCTGTCTTTCGTGCGGCTGAAGCGAAATTCAAAACCAAGATCGGCCTCGCCATCCTTGTCGCGCCCGAACGCCAGGCCGATGGCGTCAACCTGGTCGCTATCGATCAGCCGGGACATCAGGTCGACCACCGTCGTGTTGCCAAGGATGTCGGCATAAAAAATCTCGCCCCGGTTGCCGGGGCTCGCTGCATCGACACGGCCGTTGACCTTGTCGGCCGATGGCGTGAAGGCGCCCGTACCGAGCTGGTAGCGGTCGCCGCTATCAAGATAGCTGATCTGGACACCGCTGATATTGAATTTTCCCGGCTCGCTCCGGGCCGACGACAAGTCCAGCACGATGCACCCTTTGTAGCCGATGACTTCCATGTCGCGCCTTGCGTTGACCACCAGGGCCGAATTCTCGTCGATGCCTATGCCCAGCTTGTAGCCTTTCTTGAGCATGGCCGGCAGCATGCGCGCGAATCGTCCGCGGATCAGCAAATGCTGGTCGACAAACACATCGTTGCCGATGAAGCCCAGGCCAGGCGCGATCTCGCGCCCGTCGTTGACGCCCAGTTTGAGCGTGGCCAGCACGGTCTTGGCATCATTAAACATGGTGCTGCTCATGACGGCGGCGCCGGCACTGGTGCCGGCGATAACGCCACCGCGCCGGTACATGTCCCACAAGGCGTCCAGCACCAGCGTATTGCTGCCATCGGGACGACGCAGCGCCTTGGTGATCCGGCCCTGGTCGCCGCCGGCGAAATAGGCGCCGCCGGCACTGCGCACCTGGGCTGCGAGCGTGGGATCGTCCGCCAGGGCGGCATAGTCCGTGCCCGCCAGCTTGACCGCAATGGGCACCACGAATGCATCGGCCCCGTACGATCGCAGGCGCTGGGCATTGCTTTCCCCTGCCTGCTGCGGCCTGCCTGCCGCCGATGCGAAGACCGCGATGCGCGCGCCCTTGCCACCGGCCAGCTGCACTATCCGCTCCCACACGGGTGCATTGTCGCTGCGCAGCGCGCCGCCGATGATCACCAGCGTGCCCTGCGGCGCAGCCTGCACACTGCCTGCCACCAGCAGAAGGACCATCCATACCAGACGTGACACCAATTTCATCTAACGATCTCCTGAGTGAATTTCCAGCCAGCTTACCATTCCTGGTCGCGCCATCAGGGCGAACCGAAAGCGGCCGCCGCGCGAACTGAAGTAAAGTATACGTTTCCTGGAGACGCATAATGAGAATGGCCGTATTCAGCGCCGAACCCTACGACCGGCGTTTTCTCGACGAGGCAATTGCCCATTGCGAGTCGCAGCCAGCGCTGGAACTGGCGTACTTCACCGACCCGCTTTCCCTGTCGACCGTGGTCCTGGCCCACGGTTGCGAAGCGGTCTGCGTATTCGTGAACGACGTACTCGACGAACCGGCATTGTCAGCCCTGGCCGCGGCCGGTGTGCGCGCGGTGCTCCTGCGCTGCGCGGGCTTCAACAACGTCGACGTCCCCGCCGCGGCCAGGCTTGGCCTGTTCGTGGCCCGCGTACCTGCCTATTCTCCGCAAGCGGTCGCTGAACATACGCTGGCGCTGATCCTGACACTGAACCGCCACACGCACCGCGCGTTCGCCCGCGTGCGCGAAGGTAACTTCGCACTCGATGGTCTGCTTGGCAGCAATTTGCACGGCAAGACCGTGGGCCTGGTGGGGCTGGGCAAGATCGGCTTGGCGGCCGCGCGCATCTTCCATGGCTTTGGCTGCCGGGTGCTGGGGCATGACCCTGCCCCGCCGCCCGCATTTGCAGCGCTGGGTACGGTGGTGGCGCTGCCGGCATTGCTGGCCCAGTCCGACTTGGTGTCCCTGCATTGCCCGCTGACGGCACAGACCTTCCACATGATCGATGCCGCGGCGCTGGCGAGCATGAAGCCCGGCGCCATGCTGGTCAATACGTCGCGCGGCGCGCTGATCGATACCCAGGCGGCCATCGATGCGCTCAAGTCGCACCATCTCGGCGCGTTGGCGATCGATGTCTACGAACAGGAGGCAGAGCTGTTCTTTCATGACCGCTCTTCCGATATCATCGCCGACGACGTGTTCCAGCGTTTGCTGACGTTTCCCAATGTGCTAGTCACGGGGCATCAGGGCTTCTTTACCATTGAGGCCTTGCGCGAGATTGCCGCGACCACGATGGCGAACCTGGAACACTACAGGCGCGGCCAGCCTTGTCCGAATCAGGTGCTTGCGGCCTGAAACCACGTGGACCGTTTTTTAGTCTGGCGCAGTCGGGCGAGATTGCGCTACGTCTCGCTTAGCCTGTTCGAACCCTGATGGCGTGACTGCGCTGGCACCGCGACGGCCATGGCGTTCAGCGCAATCTGCATCTGGCCGAGCAAGCCACCAACCGACGACGCCAAGTAGTCGTCATAGCCGACGACACCCAGTGTTTTCGCGATAGTCGACGAATCGATGAAGCGCGTCATCTGGGCCTTGAACTCTCGGCTCTTGACGATCTGCGGCATTTGCTGGATCGCGGACGCCAACAGTACGGGATAGTCCACTACCCCATAATCCTCGATCTTGGCGACCACAAGTTCCGCAACGAGCTTGGCGCCGCGCGACGCCATCCAGGCTAAGTCCCAAATGTCACGGTGGCGAATCCTGGCCGAGTCGGAACCGACCGGCCGCCCTTCGTTGTCCAGGAGCGATGTCGGGAATGCCAGCACCTTGTCCGCCATGATCTCGTCGAGCGACTCGGCGTTGACCAGCACCATGGGCATGCCGCCCAAGACATCGTAGTGGGCTCTGAGCGGCACCAGTTCGCGAGTGTAGGCCGGGATGTTCGCGATCTCCAGCTTGATTTTCTGCATAGGCATCGCGCGATTCTCTGGCGCGGTCTGAATCGAGATCCACCACTTGTCGACTCGGACATGCTTGATTCCATCCTCGCCCACCTTGGACGGCTTGTTGCTGACCAAGACTTTCAGGCCGAAGCGCGCACCGATGCGCTTTTCGACGCAGTCCTTAATCTTCTGCATGCTCGCGGATGAGAAATTCACGCCGCCGGCGAAATCAAGGTCCTCGCTGAACCGATCCGAACCGCGGCACAGCCGCAGCGAGGTGCCGCCTTGGAACACCAGGTCTTTCAGTAGCCCCTCCGCGTCAAGCGCCTGAAAGATCTCGTAATGCAACAGCTCCTTCTCCACCACCGGCCGCATCGCCGACAGGCCTGGATGGGCCATGGCCAAGTCGACCAGCTCGTTGAAATCCTTCATGTCCTCGCTCATGCATCGTCTCCTTGCGACTCGCCTTCGAGTTCGCTGCGATCTATCATGTTGACATTGCGCCCTACGCGCAAAAGGTCGCGGATGGCCGCCTCCTTGCTTGCGATACGAAGCGGCCGGCCTTTGGCCAACATCGTGCGCTTAATGATCTCCGCGACCCCACGTTTGGTGTGCGTGAACTCGATCGTCCCGAAGGGGGTGTCGACCACGCCGCTCTTCCCGGTTGTCATCACAGTCATGCGGTTGATCGGAATTTGGGAGATCGCCCCATACTCGGACAGGATCGATTCCAGGCTGACGTAGGACAGGTAGCCAGGGCGCAGGGCCTTGGCGATTTCCTCCGCGACCCAGCGGTTTTTGCTCGTCGCGGCGGGGTTCAGGTAGAGCCCCTTGGCCACGCGCTGCAGGAGGCCGTCCGCGACCATCCGCTGCAAGGACTTTTCCATCGCCTTCTCACCTTCGTCGGGAAAAATTTTCTCGATATCGCGTCGGGCCAAGACATGCACCCCGCGCCGATCTAGTTCCGAGAGCTTCCGAATCAGTTCGATTTTCTTCATGAAGTATCTTTGAACTCGAATGCAAGGTAGGGGATCAATAGGCTTAGTATAGCCCCCTGCCGAACCGCGGTCCATATCAAGTTACCTCATACCCTATATTTTAGTAGGGTTTTGAAGCACTTGATGACGCTTCAACATTGTCGGCCGACGGCGGCCGTGCCGGGCCAGCGCAACCACATCGCCGAAGTGAGACAGCGGATCTTTGCTAATCAGAATCGCGATGAACTAGCACCCCGCGAGAACATGCGGCTCGTTCAAATCTTCAAGGAAGAACTGCTCGTTGAGCCGGCAGGGCAAGCCAACCAGCGCTTCCGAGAAAACGACGCGGTCGACTTCGTGCACGCGCTGCCGGCCTGTCAGCTCTGCGACATGGTGCTGTTGGACGGGGCTTGGTGCCACAAGGTGGAACTCGCGACGCAGCGTATTCGCGAGGCCGGCATCGAAGGAAAGCTCGCGACTTGCTACTCGCGGCATACGGTCAATGACTTCATTGCCGCACTTGAAGCGGCTCGGCAGTAAAACCGTATGCAAGAGTCACCGCAGCCGCCTTGTCCCCGGAGAGGCTGTCACCGCGCAGCACCGACGAAAGCAATCGGCGGAGGATAGTGCGAGAGTCGACGTTCAGCTGGCCAGAAGGGCATCACTCGCGACCGGCAGGTCATGGCCGGCGCCAGACACCTTACTGTAGCGTATGCTATCGGCCAGCACCCGACGTTCACCGGGCAGGCCGCCGCTCGTGGCTCAACTTTAACGTTTGAACTAGTTTTCATGGAAACAACCAGACCACGATTTAGCTATGCATTCAGAGTACTTGCACCTGCATTTTGCTGGTTAGTATTTTTGACGTACGGATTGGCGTCGCTGGAAGAACGAAATTACTTCGGTGCCTTCTTACTGGCAATTGGCATACCAGCGCTTGCTCAGTCATATTGGTCCTTCTTAAAGCACGTTCGTCGTATCGAACGACTAGATTGGTTAGCGTTCCTTGTGAGTTGTAGCGCTGGGTTGTTCTTCAATCTCCTATTCTTCCGTTTCTTGTACGTCAACTTCTTTGGGTAAGGCGAACTTCATGAGAGTGACGCAATTGCCTAACCTGAAGCGCCAACTGGCGCCTTCGGCACCGCTGATGTAGCAAGTTCGGCCTGGGTCTGAACGACGGCAAAGGGGCGTAACCGGTCATTTCAAAATTGTCACTGACATCGCTGCTGGTGGCGGGACACTAGAATATTATGGAAACTGAACTTGGCTCGCGGCCCTATGGGCGATCGGCGCCGTCACATCCAGCGAGCGCCGGCAGCAAGCCGCCTTAGTTTCGTGGTGCCGGTTGCGGATGCAGATAGGTGGCGGCGACGAATCCGAACAGCTGGCGGGGTCGATGCGAATACTCGCAGCGCCAGGAACTGCAGGACGAATCCTTGCGCCAATTTATTGAGGAACTGGAAGATGCGCAAGCCCGATCCGAAACTACTGGCCGTAGCCAAAGAATTGATGAAACTGAGGCCGTCGAAGCGGGCGGAAGCGCTCGCACTGGCGGAAGCGAAACGTTCCGCATCGAAGATCAATTCCGAGCCCAAACCGGCTACGGCTTCGACGCGCTCACAGAATCCGAAGCCCGGCACCTCGCGGGCTACCGACCGTCTACCGCAATCCGAGATCGAATCATTGCGGGAGCATTTCAAGACCGAAATGCGGGAGATGGCGAAGCTGCTGAAAAAGCAGTAACGCCTGCTGCCGACGCCGGTCCATCTCAATCCCGCCGCGCCGCCGACGGCATCCCTCCGAAGTTCTGGGCCCGCTTCAAAGTCCCGCATGACGTCTACATTGTGGACGAGGACACCTACGAAACCATCGACGTGCAGGCCGACCAGGCGCTCGCCCAGTCGGCGACTATGCATAGCCACTATTGGGAATTGTGTGCGGCCATTGCACACGAATTAGCAAAGTGCGGCCTGGATGGGAAAACTCGGTGGACAGACCTGGCTGAGAGATCAGATCGCCGATTAAAAACCAAGTATTTTGAGATTCATCGGTTGCCCCGAATAGCCAAAGTTCAGCTATGTTTTCCGGAATTTTAAGTTCTGAGATCACTATCCGTACATCGCGGTTGACATGGATAGCAACAATCATGTCAGTGGTTCCTGCGTAGTGGGTGCCAACTTTGGACAGGACGTCTTGAAGCGCGATCAAAGGATTTATTCCGGCCGGGGGTAATTCCTTGATCTGAATTGGCAGGAAGAACGCCTTTCCGTCGATCGCATAAAATCCAATCGCGTCCGTCTCGTGGTCCTGCCGGCCCTGAAGGGCGAACCTAACTCGTGTGCCTAACCTTTGAGACAGTCCATAGCAAAACAGCGCTGCTTGACGCCCTTCGCGATAGGGCTTCAGAGAATTTGTGCGTAGGTTCCTTATGGCTTCCGGCGTGGAAGTGCGACCAATATCGATTGCAATCTCGCGCAAACCTCGCAAGATATGGACAGGGTCGTGATATTCCAACGATAACCAATCACGCGGAGCTTTGGCAGTGTGGAGTGCTTTTCCCCCCATGAGAATTGCTTTCTATGACAAGTCGGATATTGACGCGTTCTGCAGCAGAAGCAAGTATGAGCGATACGGTTAAACTCTCAACTGTAGTTGCGACGCTCCGAAATGATCATTGGCAAACACGGACCCGGCGCGTTTTGCCGTTCTCAGTGATCGTCTGGTCCGTGCACTGCGGGTATGGCAGCAATAGCGCTGGAGCTGGCGGCGGCCTTGGGTAGATGGACGCCGGCGCCTGCCTTGGTGGGGTGGAGTTCGGCTGGTGAACTGGCGCGGCATATCTTCCGTGCGCATACCCTGACATCCCAGCAGCAAGAAGCTGCCAGCCATCGGCGCCGGCATCTTGTTGGGCCAGGTCGGCGGCCGGCACCGGTGCACCGAGGTTGATCAGGTTCATTCTCGCGGTAGGGTCGCCCATGCGCGCGGCCGTCGTAAACATTTGCAGGGCCAGGTCGTGATTGCCGCGACGCTGGGCGATGACGCCGAGGTTGTTAAATCCGACAGGATGTCCTTTTTGCGCCGCGGCTCGGGCCTGCCTCTCTCCCAGATCGAGATTGCCTGAGTTGATCGCCTTCTGGCCGACTTGCTGCGCGCAGCCAGTCACGAGGACCGCTAACAGCACGATGAACGTGGCGCGACAATAAATAGAGGCAACCATGTCAGACTCCAGGCAAGGGTAATTGTCTGATAGTACATCAAATAGTTGCCTTTAATTTATCGATTTGTCACGGACTCAACTCAGCCGCACAAAGTATCGCGTGAACTGAGGGCGCCTGGTCGATGTACCAATAGTCCACAGATCTTTTTTGTACACATATATCAGTAGTAGACTTGCGCGTTGCTGTTTCGATATGGGTGATAGCTATGGTTACGAAGGTTTTGTGGGCGTATGCGGCGCTCACGCCGCGCTTAAGACCGGCGAGATTCTGGCGCTGCAGCTGGAGCAGCTAGCTTTCGAGGTACCTCGACCTCACGGTGCGTGTTCCAGATAAGGCCGCCCCATTTTAGTGAATATTGGTGACATTTCCTTTTGGAAATTTGAGTAAAATCAAGTTGCGAAACGGCACGCTTAGATGCTCTTAAATGTGAAATTATGGCCCTCATCAAATGTACTGAATGTGGCAACGACGTCAGCACCACCGCTGCAGTCTGCCCGAACTGTGGCGCGAAACCAAAACAACAATCCTCAAATGTCTTTGCATGGGCCATTGGCCTGTTTCTGCTTGCATTCATTCTCAGCCGTTGCACCTCTTCAGACACCAGCGCGGTAGTCGCAACCCCGGCCATTGAAGCGCCTGCCATGCTTACCGATTCTACGACCGATGCGCCGGCTGCACCGCCCGCGCCTTCGATGACAAAGGGAGAGAAGGAAAAGCGCATAGCCGAATTAACAAAGGGTTTTAAGTTGAACCGAGACAAAATCGAAAAAGTCTCGTTCTACACTGCCGAATCCGTGAGGCCATACAACGACCACCTGTCCGCCTACATTTCTCAACCAGACGGATCACGGACGTACCTGCGCGTGAAGGTCGACTTTCATGCAGATTCCTGGATTTTTTGGAACGAGTTTAAGGTCATGTCTGACGATGAGGTTGTCTATGCTAAGGATCTCGGTCGGTCAAACGTGGTTCGGGACAATAATACCGCCGGTGTTTTTGAATCTGCCGATTTCCTTGCGACTGCAGAAGATCTAGCAGCCCTGAAACGCATCGTGGCCGCTAAGAAGTCGACGATCCGGCTGAGCGGTGACGAGAAGCAGCGGAACGTGTCAAACTATTTGAGACAGTTTTTGCAATTAGTTTAGGGAGCA
>JAZKBE010000053.1:0-90530 GCA_040388805.1 Pseudomonadota bacterium | reverse complement strand
ATCATCCGCGACGTCGGCGAAGATGCGCGCAAGGGCCGCATCTACCTGCCGGTCAACGAATTGCAGCAATTCGGCGTGACCGCGGCCGACCTGCTCAATGCGCGCCACAGCGACAAGTTCGAAGCCCTGATGCGCTTCCAGGTCGAGCGCGCGAAACAAGTCTACGACGAAGCCTTCGCCCTGCTGCCGCAGCAGGACCGGCGCGCCCAGCGCCCCGGCCTGATGATGGCCGCCATCTACCGCACCGTGCTCGACGAGATCGAACGGGACAACTACAAGGTGCTGAGCCAGCGCATTTCGCTCACGCCGCTGCGCAAGCTGTGGCTGGCGTGGAAGACTTACATCCGTGGCTAGGACGGCGCGCAGCGCGGTCGTGATCGGCGCCGGCTGGGCCGGCTGCAGCGCGGCCGTCACCCTGGCGCAAGCCGGCTGCAAGGTCACGCTGCTCGAAGCGGCGCGCGTCGTTGGCGGGCGCGCGCGCGTGGTCGAAGCGCACGGCAAACCGCTCGACAACGGCCAGCACATCCTGCTCGGCGCCTACAGCGCCACCCTGGGCATGCTGCGCCAGGTCGGCATCGATCCCGGCACGGCCCTGCTCAACCTCCCGCTGCAGATGCGCTACCCGCCCGCCAGCGGCGGCATGGACTTCCTGGCGCCGCGCCTGCCCGCGCCGCTGCACCTGGCCCTGGCGCTGTGGCGCACCAGCGGCCTGGGGCGCGACGACAAGATGGCGCTGGCGCGCTTTTCGACCACCGCGCGCTGGATGGACTGGCGTTTGCACACCGATTGCAGCGTGGCCGAACTGCTGCAGCGCTACGACCAGACCGAGCGCCTGACCCAGCTGATGTGGCGCCCGCTGTGCCTGGCCGCGCTCAATACCCCGCCCGAGCGGGCCTCGGCCCAGGTATTCCTGAACGTGCTGCGCGACAGCCTGGGCGCCAGCCGCGCCAGTTCCGACATGCTGCTGCCCAGGCTGGACCTGTCGGCCCTGTTCCCGCAAGCGGCCTGCAACTACCTCGACAGCCGGGGCGGCACGGTGCGCACCGGGGCCAAGGCCGGGGCAGTCAAGCAGCACAATGGCGGCTGGATGGTCGACGCCAGCGGCGCCGCCGTGGGCGGCAACTGGAGCGTGTTCGCCGACCTGGTGGTCGTGGCCACCCCGCCGCCGGCCGCCGCCGTGCTGCTGGGACCGCACACCACGCCGGCCCTCTGCGCCCAGCTGCTCGGCTTCGAATACGAGCCGATCACCACCTGCTACCTGCAATATGCGCCCACGACTGCGCTGGCGCTGCCCTTCTACGCCCTGGTCGACGACCCGGACCGCGGCCACTGGGGCCAGTTCGCCTTCGACCGCGGCCAGCTCGATATCGGCCAGTTGGGCCTGCTGGCGGTCGTCATCAGCGCTTCCGCGCAAGCGAGCGCCCTGGGCCAGGCTGCGCTGGGCGCGGCCGTGGCGAGCCAGCTGGCCGCCGTCTTCGGGCGTCCCGAGCTGGCCAGCCCGTTGTCGGTGCAGCTCATCACCGAAAAACGCGCCACCTTCGCCTGCACCCCGGGGCTGGTCCGGCCCGGCAATGATGTCGGATTGACAGCACTGGCCCTGGCCGGCGACTACACCGCCTGCGACTACCCGGCCACCCTGGAATCGGCCGTGCGCAGCGGTTGCGGGGCTGCGCGCAGACTCCTGTCCCCCGAATTCGACCTCTAAGCCCCCAAAAATGCAGACTGTCGCATTCCCATGGTATTGCAAGCCCCGTTTTCGTAAAGTAACACCATCGTAAAAGCTTCTTGAAACGGGAAAGCAAAATGAACATCACCTTGGGATTGCGTGCGTTGACCTTGCTGGCATTTGTTGTCGCAAGTACATGCGTAATCATCCGACCGGAACTGATAGGCGGAAACGCCGCGGCCAAGGTCCAAACACTCAACTCGGTCGTGGCCCTGGGCCACAACTGACCGCAACGAATACGGAGCCACACCATGGGCAAACTTGAATTCCTCGATGCGCTCAAGCGAGCGATGACCGGCCTGGCGCCGGAACTGCAGGCCAAGACGCTGGCGTACTACGAACAGCGCTTCGTCGACGGCGTCGCTGCCGGCCAGGCCGAAGCGGACATCGCCAAGGCCTTCGACGATCCGAAAAAGATCGCCATGACGCTGCGCGCCAGCACCCACATGAAGGCCTTCGAAGAGAAAAAGAATCCCGCCAACGCCCTGCGCATGCTGGTCGCGGTCGTGGGCCTGGCCATTTTCAACCTGTTCATGGTGGTCCCGGCCATCGTCTACGCTTCCCTGCTGTTCGCCTTGTACGTCTGCGGCCTGGCGTTCTACTCGGCCGGCATCATCATCACCGCCAGCGGCCTGTCCGGCGCCAACGAAGTCGCCCTGTCCGGCCCGCTGCGTGAAATCTTCGTCCAGGACGACGGCGACCGCCGCAACGTGCCGACCAAGGTGCTGATCAGCTCGGAAGGCGTGCGCGTCTCGACCGATCCGCTGAGCGAACGCGACGAAGCCCGGGCAGCCGATGCCGAAGCGCGCGCCGCCGATGCCGAAGCGCGCGCCGCCGACGCCGATGCCCGTGCCGAAGACGCCGTGGTCCGGGCTGCCGACGCCGCCGCCAGGGCAGCCGAATCGGCAGGCCGCAAGGCTGTCCAGGCCGGCGTGGTTGCCGCCGGCGAAGCTGCCATCGCCGCGGCCGAAGATGCGGCCCGCGAAGTGGAAGCGGCCATCGACGACGTCGAGAACGAAGAACGCGGCACCAGCCGGGCGATGCGCCGGGTCGAATCGGTGGCCGGCGAAGGGATCACCATTTCCACCGACATGGATGACGAATCGCGGGCCACCCAGACCGTAGTCGGCCTGGCCATGGTCCTGGGCGGCATCATCCTCTTCCTGCTCAGCCTGGTCGTGACCCGCTACACCTTCATCGGCATCAAGCGCTACATCCAAATGAATTTTTCCCTGCTCAAGGGAAATTAAAAGAATCTTCCGGAGAACGACATGCGTACACTCATCAAATTAGGTTTCGGCATGCTGCTGCTGGCCTTCGTGCTCATCGGCGCGTCCTTCAGCGTGCTGCGCGCCAACGGCAGCAGCAAGCACACCAGCACCGAGGGACGCACGGTCACCAGCGAAACGCGCAAGCTGGGCAAGGAAATCGAGACCATTGACCTGAACGGCCCGATCGACATGACCCTGCGCCAGGGCGCGGTGGCCTCGCTGATCGTGCGCGGCGAACAGCGCCTGCTGGGCAATATCGACACCACCCAGGAAGGCGGCGTGCTGCATATCGGCACCAAGGGCATGCTGCTGCACCATCGCCAGCCGCTGCAAGTGATCCTGGTGCTGCCATCGATCAGCAAGCTGATCATTCACGGCAGCGGCGAAAGCACCATCAACGGTTTTTCGGGCGATCGCATCGACGTCCAGCTCTATGGTTCGGGCAACGTCAAGTTCAATGGCCGCTACAAGGATGTCACGGCCGGCGTGCACGGCAGCGGCGACATGGAACTGAACGGCGGCGCCAGCGAAAAGGTCGATGTGGCGCTGATGGGGTCGGGCGGCATGACCGTGGTTGGCCAGTGCAAGGAATTCAAGGCCGACCAGACCGGTTCGGGCGACCTTGACGCCGAGCACCTGGCGGCCGACCTGGCCAATGTCAACCTGCATGGCTCTGGCACCTCGGTGGTGCAGGCCCGCAAGTCGGCCGATGTGACGCTGCGCGGCAGCGGTGACGTGAGCGTGCTGGGCAATCCGAACTCGCGCAACGTCAACCGCACCGGTTCGGGCGACGTCACCTTCCGCGAGTAAGCGCCAGCCAGGCCAGCGCGCCGCGCGCAGCAAAGCGGCCGCTGGCGAAACAGGCAGTAAGCAGGTAACCACCGGTCGGCGCTTCCCAGTCGACCATTTCCCCCGCCGCAAACACCCCCGGCAAGGCCTTGAGCATCAGCGTGTGCGGATCGACGGTATCGAAGCTGACGCCGCCCGCGCTGCTGATCGCTTCATCGATGGGCCGCGCTTTGGTCAGCACCACGGGCAGCATCTTGATGGCCTGCGCCAGCTGTCCGGTGTCGCCGAACTGTTCCGCCGAAAGGCATTCGCGCAGCAAGCCCGATTTCACGCCCTTGATCCCGAGCCGGCTTTGCAGGTGGCTGGACATGGAGCGCGCGCCGCGCGGCCGGCTCACTTCGTCGTGCACGCGCTGCGCGCTGAAGTCGGGCGCCAGGTCGAGGTGGATGGTGGCGCTGCCGTCCTGCGCGATCTGCTCGCGCAAGCCGGCCGACAAGGCGTAGATCAAGCTGCCTTCGACGCCCGTGGCCGTGACCACGAACTGGCCCTGGCGCTTTGCCACGCCCCTGGCCGTGACGGCGACCGTGGTCAGTGGCGCACCGGCATGGCGGCTGCTGAAATGCGCGCTCCAGCCGGCATCGAAACCGCAGTTCGACGGGACCAGGGGCGCGACCGCGACCTGCTTTTCCGCCAGCAGCGGCACCCAGGCGCCGTCCGAACCGAGCCGCGCCCAGCTGCCGCCGCCCAGTGCCAGCAGCACGGCGTCGAAGCGCTGCGTGATCTCGCCGTCCGGACCGGCGAAGCGCAGGGCGTCGCCATCCCAGCCCAGCCAGCGGTGCCGCATGTGGAACTGCACGCCGGCTTCGCGCAGGCGGTGCAGCCAAGCGCGCAGCAGGGGCGCCGCCTTCATGTCGGTCGGGAAAACGCGGCCGGACGTGCCGATGAACGTCGCGACGCCCAGCCCGTGGATCCAGTCGCGCACGGCCTGCGCGTCGAACTGCGCCAGCCAGGGCGCCACGTGCGGCGCACGGCTGCCGTAGCGCGCGATGAAGTCGGCCTTCGGTTCGGAATGGGTGATGTTCATGCCGCCCTTCCCGGCCAGCAGGAACTTGCGGCCGACCGAGGGCATGGCGTCGAACAGGTCGACGCGCGCGCCGCCCTGGCAGAGGACTTCGGCGGCCATCAGGCCGGCAGGGCCGCCGCCGATGACGGCGACGCGGGGAATGGTAATAGCTTCTGGCATGGCCCGCATTGTAGACGAAAAACCGTGTAAAGGGTGCTTGACATCCGCAATGTCAGCCCGTACCATGTAAAGCATACTTTACCAAGCCGGAGACACAGATGTACGAGAAACGCGTAGGACGCGCCTACCAGCGCGACATGGCGATCGCCATGGTGGTCTACCTGGTCCTGCTGTTCGGCACCATCCTCTACGCCCGCGGCATGGCCGACGGCATTCTGCGCACGCTGCTGCTGGTGAGCCCCATCGTCGGCGTGGTCCTGCTGGTATGGGCCCTGGCCCGCCACATGCAGCGGGTCGACGAATTCGTCCGCAAGTTCGCCCTGGAAAACATGTCGCTTGCCGCCGGACTGACGGCGGGCCTGACGTTTACCTACGGCTTCCTGGAAACGGCCGGCTTTCCGCGCCTGTCGATGTTTGCCGTGCTGCCGCTGATGTTCATTCTGTACGGCGTCATCGCGTGCGCTCGCGCCGTCGCGAACCGTGAATAATACCCTGCGCGCGCTGCGTGCCGAGAACGGGTGGAGCCAGGCGCACCTGGCCGAACTGCTGCAGGTATCGCGCCAGACCGTGATCGCCATCGAGACCGGGCGCTACGACCCCAGCCTGCCGCTGGCGTTTACCATCTCGCGCATTTTCGGCAAACCCATCGAATCGATTTTCACGCCCGAGGAAAAAGCATGATCAAGCACATTGCCCTTGCCCTGTTGCTGTCCGCAGCCAACCTGGCGCATGCCCTTGACACCAACCGCTTCGCCGCCACCCTGGTGCCGGCCGAACGGTTTGAAATCGAAGGCACGCTGGTCGAACGCCACGGCGCGGACGGCACGCCCCTGATCCTGATTCCGGGCCTGGCCAGCGGCGCGTGGGTGTGGCAGGAAACGGTGCGCCAGTTCAAAGGCGAGCATGCGATCTACGTGCTGACGCTGCCCGGCTTCGACGGCCGCCCCGCCATCCCGGGCAAGAGCACGGCGGCGGCGAGCGATTCGCTGCGCGAACTGATCGTCTCGCGCAAGCTGCTGCGGCCCGTGCTGATCGGGCATAGCCTGGGCGGCACCATGGCCATCGGCTATGCGACGCAGTATCCCGATGGCGTGCGCGGCGTGGTGTCGATCGACGGCCTGCCGCTGTTTCCGGGCACCGAGGACTGGGATGCCATCCAGCGCGCGCGCGTGGCGGAAGACGTCAAGTCGCGGCCGGTGGCCACGACGGCCAGCCTGTTCGCCAGCCAGCAGCAGGAATACATGCGCGGCACGGGTGTGGTCGACATGGCGCGCGCCGACGAACTGGCCAGGCTGACCGCGAAAAGCGAACCGGTGGCGGTGATGAAATTCATGGCAGAGGCGTTCGCGCTCGACCTGCGCCCGTCCCTGCCGGCCATCAAGGCGCCGGTGCTGCTGCTGTCGCCCTACTTCGACGCCGATGCGGAGCAGCTGCGCATGACCGAGGCAGCCAAGACGGATTACTACAAGGTGCTGATGGCGGGAACGCCGAACCTGCAGGTGGTGTCGATTTCGCCGGCCCGCCATTTCGCGATGTTCGACCAGCCGCAGCAGGTCACCGACGCGATCCGCGCATTCCTGAAAAAGCTGCCCTAGCCGCCCGTCACCGGCGGGAAGAACGCCACTTCCCCGCCAGCTTCCAGCGCCGTCTCCGGGCCGCACATGACGTGGTTGAAGGCCATGCGCAGGGGCTTGTCGGCGCCCAGCGCCTCGGCCCACACGCCGCCACGCTGCTGCAGCAAGGCGCGCACGGCGCCGACGGTTGTCACGCCGTCCGGGACGGCCAATTGCTCGTCCGATGTATCGAGTGCTTCACGCACGCTGGCGAAAAACTTCAGTCTGATGTCCATGCTGCCTTAATAGAGTATGTCGCTGAACGGGATGAAGCGCACCGTCTCGCCCTGGGCGATCGGATGGCCGGCGGGATTGTCCACCAGGCCGTCGCCCCACACGGTGGACGTGAGCACACCCGAACCCTGGTTGGGGAACAGCTCCAGCCCGCCCATGTCGTTGATGCGCACGCGCAGGAATTCATTGCGGCGATCGGCCTTGGGCCAATGAAAGTCGGCCCGCATCGGATAGCCGCGCGGCGCCACCGGCCCTGTCACGCCCTGCTGGCGCAGGATGAACGGACGCACGAACAGCAGGAAGGTGATGAAGCTTGATACCGGATTGCCGGGCAGGCCGATGAAATACGCGGAACCGCCGTCGCGCCGCACTTCGCCGAACGCCAGCGGCTTGCCCGGCTTGACGGCGATCTGCCACATGTTCAACTGCCCTTCGGCTTCCACCGCCGGCTTGA
This sequence comes from Pseudomonadota bacterium, assembly GCA_040388805.1. Classification (GTDB taxonomy): domain Bacteria; phylum Pseudomonadota; class Gammaproteobacteria; order Burkholderiales; family Burkholderiaceae_D; genus Telluria_A. Next base: position 83,200 of record JAZKBE010000053.1, on the reverse strand, counting down.
TGTGATCCTCCTCGCCCACCGAGACGCCACCCGAGGTGATGATCAGGTCATTTTCCTTCGCCGCACGGCGCAGCGTTGCACGCGTCGCTTCCAGGGTGTCGGGGACGATGCCGAAATCGGTGAGCGTGCAGCCCAGGTTTTCGACCAGCGCGCGCAGCGTGAAGCGATTCGAATTGTAGATCGCGCCCGGCGGCAGCTGGCCGCCCGGCGCTTCGCCCGGCATGGTCAGCTCGTCGCCGGTAAAGAAGACGGCTACCCGCAGCTTGCGGAACACCGGCAGGCTGGCCAGTCCCACCGATGCGGCCAGCCCCAGCTCCTGGCTGCGCAGGCGCGTGCCGGCGGCCAGGATGACCGAGCCGGCCACGATATCTTCGCCGGCGCGGCGTATCCATTCGCCTGGCTTGGGTGCGTGCTTGATGGTGACCATGTTCGGCGGCGCGCTGTCGCATTGCTCCTGCATGACGACGGCGTCGGCGCCTTCGGGGATCAGGGCGCCGGTAAAAATGCGGGCGGCATTGCCGGGCGCGAGGAACTGGCCGACCTGGCCGGCCGCGATACGCTGCGTGACGGTGAGCGTGGCATTGCCGCCGGCGCAATCGGCCGCGCGGACCGCATAGCCATCCATCTGGGTATTGTCGGCCGACGGCACATTGATGGTCGACGCCTGCGCCTCGGCCAGCACGCGGCCGTTGGCGCCCAGCGTGGCCACGATCTCGGTGGCGGCCGGCGGACGCGGTGCCGCCAGCATCAGGTCCAGCGCCTGCTGGACCGTCAGCATGGGGCGTGGCGCGTGCATCTCACAGTCCCGTGTTGGACGCGATGTAAGCCTTCATCCTGGCTACATCGGGCGGCATGACGATGAATTTTTGCGGCAGCGATTCGATGTCCTCGAACCCGGCCGGACGCTCGGCGTCCAGGCCCAGGGCTTCGAGGATGGTTTCGTTGAACTTGGCCGCCAGCGCCGTTTCCAGCACGATCATCGGCACGCCGTCTTCCATGAACTGGCGCGCCACCTTGACGCCGTCGGCGGTGTGGGTGTCGATGGTGATGTCGAAATCGTCCTGCACGTCGCGGATGGTGTTGACGCGGTCCTTGTGCGTGGAGCGGCCCGACAGGAAGCCATATTGCGCCACCAGCCTGAATTCGTCGCCGTCGCTGCCCGGCTTGCCGGACAGGTCGAAGCCGCCTTCTGTTTCAACCTTGTTGAACAGCGCGCGTACGCGCTTGGCGTCGCGGCCCACCAGGTCGTACACGAAGCGTTCGAAGTTGGACGCCTTCGAGATGTCCATCGACGGGCTGCTGGTGTGGTAAGTCTCGGACGACTTGCGCACGCGGTACACGCCGGTGCGGAAGAATTCGTCGAGCACGTCGTTTTCGTTGGTGGCGGCCACCAGCTTGTCGATCGGCAGGCCCATCATGCGGGCGATATGGCCGGCGCAGATATTGCCGAAGTTGCCCGAAGGGACCGTGAACGACACCTTCTGCTCGTTGCTGGTGGTGGCAGCCAGGTAGCCGCGGAAGTAGTACACCACCTGCGCCACGACGCGCGCCCAGTTGATGGAATTGACGGTACCGATTTTTTGCGCGCCCTTGAACGGCAGGTCGTTCGACACCGCCTTGACCAGGTCCTGGCAATCGTCAAACACGCCTTCGACGGCGATATTGAAAATGTTCGGGTCCTGCAGGCTGAACATTTGCGCGGTCTGGAAGGCGCTCATTTTCTTGTGCGGCGAAAGCATGAAGACACGGATGCCTTTTTTGCCGCGCATGGCGTATTCGGCGGCGCTGCCGGTGTCGCCCGACGTCGCGCCGAAGATATTGAGTTCCGCGCCATCCTTGGCCAGCGCGTATTCGAACAGGTTGCCCAGCAACTGCATCGCCATGTCCTTGAAGGCCAGGGTCGGGCCGTTCGACAGGGCTTGCAGGATCAGTGTCTTTTCGCCGTCCTTTTCCAGGACGCGCAGCGGTGTGATGTCCTTGGCGGACTCGCCCTTGCGCGCATTGCGGTAGACGTCGGCGGTGTAGGTTTTGTCGGTCAGCGCCTTCAGGTCGGCCGCAGGAATGTCGGTCGCGAACTTGCGCAGGATTTCGTAGGCCAGGTCGGCGTAGGACAGTTTGCGCCATGCGTCCAGTTCGGCGCCGGTCACTTGCGGGTATTCCGACGGCAGGTACAGCCCGCCGTCGGGCGCGAGGCCGCCAAGCAGGATGCTCGAGAACTGTTGTGGAGCTTGCGATGCGGCGGCCTGGTCGGCGCGGGTAGACACGTAGTGCATAGAGTAGAAAAGTCCGGGTTGGGCAAACGGACTCTTATTATAGTGCGGCGTCCTTTCTCTTGCATAAATTCGCTATTTTCTTATATCTCCCACTGAAATTTGGCGGTGACGACCTTCTCCAGCAGGTCCGGATTGCGCGAACGGTCGGCAGACCAGGCCAGCGAGAAGGAACGGCCGTGGCGCCACAGGTGGCGGTACAGCAGCGAGCGGTGCACCTGGCGGTCGGCATAGGCGTCCAGGCCCGCGCGCGGGTCGACGCGGCGCGCGTAGGCGGTATTCTGGGCCAGTACCCGCAGCGAATCGCGAGGCGTGAAATGGAGCATGCCCAGCCAGCGCCAACCGGTATCGGCGTAGGCGGCGTGGCCGGTGCTGCCGTCCACCCAGCTGCGGTTGATGCGGTGGTCCAGCTCGGTGGCCTAGCCGAAGGGCAGCGCGAAGCGGAGCTTGAGGATGGCCACCACGTCGCCACCCTGCCCCACCCGGTCCGCTTCCACGTCCAGGCGTTTTCCCAGCGATACTTCAGTCTCCAGCAAGGAAATCCAGGGCGCCGGCCTGGTCTCGATTCCCATGTGCAAGGCTGGAACATCGTGCAGCTTGCCCAGGCTGTGGCCGCGCTGGCGGTCGGCGACGCCGTATTCGGCCCAGATCCTGGTCTGGCGCGGCCCGAACATCCAGAAGCCGGGATGGACCCGGCGTTCGACCACGTCGCTGCCCGGCATGGTGTTGATCTGGTGCAGGCGCAAATACGCCTCGGATTCGTAGAGTTTGATGCCGATGTCGCGCGGGCCAAGCCGACGCGCGAGGTTCAGCTTGGCCATGACGACGCCCGATTGCGGCACGAAGCCGTTGTCGTTGATGAAGCCGGGCGAAATGGCCTGCAGTTCGAATTCGTTGATCCAGTGTTCGGAATTATGTTTCAGCTGGGTCCACAGGTAGGCGCCGCGCCGGGCGGGCGCCAGCTGCGGACCGGCGGCACCAAAACCGGCCGTGGTACGCGACTGCATGAGCACCCAGGTGGCCTGGTTCTCGGGGCCGAAATTCTGCTTGCCGTCGAGGCCGGCGACGACATTGCTGCCGGCGTCGCCATAGTCGCGCATGGAGACGAAGGCGCCCAGCACGCCGCTGCCGCTGTGCCAGCGCGTACGCGCGAAGCTGGCCAGGGTCTCGCGCGTTTGCACATAGGCGGCGGTTTCGTAGGTGCCGCCGCGCAGGACGATGCCGCCGTCGCGGTCGCGCAAGCTCATGGCCGTGGCGTCGGCCGTGGCCGAGCGCCAGGTGGCGCGCATGCCCCAGGCCGGATCGGCCACCGTGCGCGAATAGAACGGCGCCAGCGGCAAGCCGAGCACGTCCGCGCTTTCGAGGAAGAAGCCGCGCTTTTCCGGCAGGCTCAGGGCGATGCGGCTGGCGTTGTTGGTCGGCTCGTCGATTTCGACTTGCGAGAAATCAGGATTGAGCGTGGCGTTGAAGACCCAGTCGGCGCGGGGCCTGGCATTGATTTCCAGGCCCTGGCTGGGGCCCTTGCCGCTGCGTACGGTCAGCTCGGGGCGCCATTCCACGAAGCGGCGGTCGCGCACCGTTTCCACGGTGTCGGCCATGCCGCCGATGTCCGTCATCCCCGCCATGTAGTTGGCCACTCCGGTCTTCAGTGGCACGCTGAGCAGGAATTTGCCTTCCGCGTGCGGCACGCTGCGTTCGATCATCACGCGCCAGGGCTTGCCATCCTTGTAGGGGAAGCGCAGGCTCGACAGGGGCCAGCGCACTTCCATGCTGTAGCCATCCGGATGGCGCTGCACGGCCGCGTCGATCGGGTAGTCGGGACCGAGGTCGTCGTCCACGTCGCGCCGGCTGATGCCGTCGGTGAGCACGCCGGCGATATTGACGCGCACGAACTGGGCCGACTGGCCCTGGCCGGTCGGGTCGATCCAGATGCCGATGAAGTCCTGTTCGGTGCCCACCTTGTCGCGCCGGGCCAGCGATCCCTGCATGCTTTCCGGCGCGCTATCCCAGGCACGGATGCCGAACACGAGCGCCTGGTCGTCGATCAGGAGCTTGACGCTGGTGCGCAGGTTGGCGGGCGCCTTCTTGCCGTTGTTCGGTTCGAATTCGAGAAAGCCGTCGAAATCCGGCGCTACGCTCCAGTGCGCTTCATCGAGATGGCCATCGATGACGATGGCCTGGCCCTTGTCCACGCGGGCCGCGCTCAGGGTCTGCGCCTGGACGGTGCAGGCCTGCATGGTCGCAAGGAAAACGAGTGGGAATCGGAACATATCCGACATCTTATAGAGTTGTTCCCTGCCAAGATTCACACTTTGTCACCAGTTCCAAAACATATTTCCTTGCGGACCGTTGTGGGCACCTCATGTTGATCAAGTTGAATTTTTTTGCGTACCCTCAACAGCGACTTGCCCCAATCGACGCACCATGCATTCCTAGCTCATCCATTCAAGTCCTCATACAATTCGTAACAGACCTCGCGGTGAAACTTGACTACCCCATTTTTCAGGCCTGAAGTCGCCACCGCCCACAGCAACAAGGCGAGTGGCACTATTCTGCTGGCGCGGCCGATTCCCATGCGTGTTGCCGCAGCGATAACAGGATTGATCCTTTTCGGAATCGTCCTGTTTCTGACTTTCGGCCATTACACGCGCAAAATCCGCGTGACGGGGCGGATCGTTCCTACAGGCGGCAGTATTCAAGTAGTGGCAGGCCAATTCGGCCGTATCGCCGCGCGCACCGTCGATGAGGGTTCCAGGGTCTCGATCGGCCAAGCCATGTTTGAATTGACATCGGAACGAGCAAGCACGAGCGGCGGAGTAGATGCGCGCATTGATGCATTGTTGGCCGAGCGTCGAAACGAACTGATGCGATCCAGCCAGTTGCAAGCAGAAGAATTGGCGGCGCGTGCGCAAGCATTGGCCACAAGGCAACGCTCGATCGAGGCAGAAATCGAAAGTCGCGAACAAGAGGTGAGATTGCTGGCGCGGCAAGTTCAAAGTGCCCGCGGGAAACTGCAGCGTCATACCGTGCTAGCGAAAAAGGGGTATTTGTCGCCCGCGCAGCTTGGCCTCGTTGCCGACGAAGTGATCAGCCATCAGGCACGACAAAAATCGCTCGAAAGCAATGTAATCGCTATCAGGCGAGATCAGTTGGAGGTGATCGCGGAATCGGCTTCGATTAAGGGCAAGATCGCGCTGGCGGCGAGCCAGGCCGAGAGCAATTTGGCTGCCCTTGGACAGGAAGCAGCCGAGCATGAAGGACGCAGCCGCATTCAGATCGTCGCGCCGGCGGCCGGCATTGTTACCGCCCTGACATTCGATCCCGGCCAGACTGTTCCAGCTGGCACTGTACTGGCGACGATTCTTCCAGCCGAAGGAGAATTGGAGGCCCACATGATGGTGCCGTCTCGCGCGGTCGGCTTCATCGAGCCTGGCCAAGGCGTGCTGTTGAGGCTGTCTTCATTCCCATATCAAAAGTTCGGACAGGTCGCAGGCACCGTTACGCGAGTCGAGCGTAGCCCAATTTCCGAGACCCAAGGCGCCCGTGGCGGGAGCACGGAAGCGGTGTACCGGATCACCGTAAAGCTTTCACAACAATCTGTATCCGCATATGGCAGGAAGCAAGAGTTCAAGGCGGGGATGACGCTCGATGCGGACATTCTTCAGGATCGCAGGCGACTGATTGAATGGGTGGTTGATCCAATTATCAGCGCTGCGAAGGGTCGGACGGGGTGATCGCGAATGGTCACCACGGTCGAATTTTGGTGGTCTCTCAAAGCGCGCGGCGTTCGTTCGATTCTGCACGCACATGGAGGAAATATGAAAGTGAGAAGTGCATTTGGTGCAACGGGCTGGTGGCTAATCGTTGAAATGGCGGCCGGTGGCGCTATTGCCGCCGTAGTATTCATGGCTCTTCTTTTCCAGACAAGTCTGGGCAACGCAATGCCCGACTGGCTCAGGATTTCAGCACCGATCGGCCTGTGGGTTGTTGGTGTCTTTTTTATCATTATGCATAGGACGCCAGATAAAAAAGGTGTCGAGTACAAGGTCTGGTGAGCCATCCTAGAAAAGCAAGGGAAATGGTTTGCCTGAATTTACCCGCAAACCGCGGGCGGTCCACCGAATCGTTTGTTCGATTCGACGAAGTTGCAACAGTCCGAACCCGATCACTGTCGCGGATCATAAATTATTCAACCTATATGGAGAACTACCATGATGACGGAAATTTCTCGTGAAACTCTTGGCCTTGTATATGGTGGCAGTGGCGTCGTCGAAAAGGCTGCTGGCGCGCTTTCTCTTGCGGGCGCCATCGGTGCCGGTGCTGGCGTATCAGGACAACTTACAGCGGCTGGCGGGTGGGCAGGATTCGGCAGCCTTGGAGCTGGGCCGGGTGCAGCGGCGGTCGGTGGCCCTACCGCTGCTTTTATAGCTGGATTTGCGATCGGCACGGCCATCAACGACATCGATATCGTGAACAGAAGACTCGGTGATCTTGTCGATTGGATCTTTGGCTCTCCATGAACACCTCCATTTCCTATCTGAAAATCAAGGAGCCGAAATGAGGATCATTGCACCGACACGACTTGTATTAATGTTGCAAGTGATCATTGGCACTGGCATTGGCTGCCTCAGCTGGATTCCACTTCTATTCTTTACAAGCTTGGGCGATTCTTGGGCTGATTGGGAAAAATTGTGGGTACCGCTAACTATCTGGGGCGTAGCGATTGCATTCTTCCTCTCGCATAGGTCACCAGAAAAGAAGGATATCGACTTTCGGATTATGTAAAGGTGTCTGGGGGAGTTATGCGCAATAGCGTTAGCCTGGAATTCGGCCGACAGAAGATGCCTTCGCTACTGCAAACCGAGGTCGCTGAATGCGGGCTCGCTTGCCTGGCGATGGTGGCCTGTCATCACGGTTTCCACACCGACTTGCCAGCTTTGCGAGCACGATTCAGTGTCTCGCTCCAAGGTGCCGACATGGGCCATATAGCTGACTTCGCGGAAAGGATCAAGCTCACCCCCCGCCCCTTGCGCCTTGAAGTCGACGAAATGCGCGAGCTGAAGACGCCCTGCATTCTCCATTGGGACCTGAACCACTTTGTCGTTCTAAAGAGCGTCCATTCAAAGCACATCACTATCCATGATCCGGCGGTTGGTGTGCGCCGCCTTTCCTATGCTGAGGTCGGAAAACATTTCACCGGAGTGGCGTTGGAACTGACACCGGCTATGGATTTCAAGTGTGTGGAAGAACAACGCCACGTCTCACTTACCAGCCTGATAGGGTCAGTTCAAGGCCTGTGGCAGTCGTTCAGTCTCGTTCTTATCATGGCGCTCGCTCTGGAAGCGTTTGCCCTGCTCACACCGATGTTCAATCAGTGGGTCGTTGACGAGGCACTGGTGTCGGCGGATCGCGGCATGCTCAATGTGCTAGCGCTGGGGTCTTTACTGCTAATGCTGACCCAAGCGGCGGTTTCCCAAGCGCGTAGCTGGACCATCATGTATTTGTCGACGCACCTGAACCTGCAATGGATAGGCAACGTTTTCAATCACCTCCTGCATCTACCGCTTGTATGGTTCGAAAAACGCCATCTGGGCGACGTTGTCTCCCGATTCGGTTCCGTTAGGGCTATCCAGCGCACGATCACGAACGGTTTCATCGGAGCCATGCTCGATGGATTGATGGCAATAGCGACATTCGTGATGATGCTTTTCTACAGCCCACTGTTATCGCTTGTGGTTATTCTTACCGTTATCCTTTATGCGTTGTTGCGGACAGTAGCATACCTGCCATTGCGGGAAGCCAGCACGGAAGGACTATTCCTGGCAGCTAAGGAACAGACCTGCTTTCTCGAAACCATCCGCGCAATTCAGGCCATCAGGCTGTATGGCCGCGAGAAAGACCGACGCAACCGCTGGCTCAGCCTGATGGTCGACGTAATGAACCGAGGCGTTCGGACCCAGAAACTGGGAATGCTATTCAGCAACGCAAACTTAATCATCACCGGGACGTCGGGCACGCTTATGCTTTGGCTCGGCGCCGGCATGGTCATGGACGGGGTCTTCACCATCGGCATGATGTTCGCATTCACAGCTTATGGCACCCAATTCGGCGCCCGCATGTCCTCGTTGATCGACAATCTCATAGAATTTCGGATGCTGTCGCTGCACACAGGACGTCTGGCCGATATCGTGCTGGAACCACCAGAGGCGGATGTGCCGAACGATGGCAGCGTCGCCAGGCTGGAATCGCGAATAGAGTTGATCGATGTGGGATTTCGATATAGCGAAAACGGACCCTGGATCGTCCGGCATCTGAACCTGGTGATCGAGCCGGGGGACTCGGTGGCAATCGTCGGCCCATCCGGTGGAGGCAAGACCACGCTCATCAAGTTGATACTGAGCGTGTTGGCGCCGACCGAAGGCGAAATCCGCTACGGCGGAGTGCCGATCCGGCAGATCGGCGCCAGCACTTACCGATCCGCAGCGCTGGCAGTCGTCATGCAAGACGATCAATTGCTTACCGGCTCTTTAGCCGACAACATCAGTTTTTTCGACCAGCAGGTCGACATGGAACAGGTGCAGCAATGCGCCCGTATGGCGGCAATACATTCCGATATCGAAGCCATGCCGATGGGCTATTCGACTTTGACGGGCGACATGGGAACGACACTCTCGGGTGGCCAGAAGCAGCGCATATTGTTCGCACGAGCACTATACAAAAAGCCCAAAGTGCTGATACTAGACGAGGCGACCAGCCACATGGATGTAAAACTCGAACGGGCTGTGAATGCTTCGATTGCCAGCTTGAGCATTACGCGCATCATCGTGGCCCATCGGCCAGAAACGATCGCTAGCGCAAAGCGCGTCTTGGCACTCGTCGGAGGCTCGTTCGTCCAGGATCTGCGCGTTCCGGACGGGACGTCATGACTTTCAAGCAGAGCAGTATGCACAATACGTATCTGTCAATCGCGGCTAAATAGCAGCATGTTCCTCCGTTCGCGTGGAATGCCGTTGGGCAGCAAGGGGTTGTGCAGCTCGATGATCTTGCGCGATTTCAGCCTGGCGCGCAGTATCGCAGCGCCGTAGTACGCCTCGAATTCCTTCTCGAACGAGCCGTCGGCGATCATCTTGTCGAGCCCTTCGGCCAGCGCCGCGGCCAGCGCGGTATTGCCTTTGCGGACGAAAAAGTAGGCCGCCGTGTTGTAGCGCAGCGCAAGGCCGGGGGCCACGATCAGGCGGGGCGCATTGGCATCGGCCTCCACCCAGATTTCGCTCACCGCGCGCGGAAAATAGTCGAGCTGCTGCTTGATCAGCATCTTGAACATGCCCTCGAAATTGGAGGTGCTGTGGACCTTGAAACCGTTCAGGCGCAGGATCTCGGTATCGGGCCAGTCATTGCCCTGGGCCGCCGTCAAAGGGCGCAGGTCGTCGCCGCTGCTGTAGCGGGCAAAGCGGTCGGCCTGGGATTTATGGATCAGCAGCAATCGCCAGCCGATCAAACCCTTGTCGACCGGGATGCGGATGGGGAGCAGGCGCTCCTCGCGCTCGGCCGACGTCATGTAGCAGGTGACGTCGATGCCTTCGTTCCTTTCGAGCAGCAGGAGGGCCCGCCCCTGGTGCATGGGCAGCGTCGACAGGCGCGCCTTGTAGCGCCCGCCATGGCTGGCCAGCGCCTTCTCCAGCAGGATGAAGCAATACTGCAGGCGTGGCGCCGTATAAGTGAGCGCCTGCGGAAAGGTCACGTATTCCGTGGCGGCCGACGGGCAAGGCAGGAGCATGACTGCGGCAGCGAGCATGAGTGTCAACAGGCGCATGGCGAGCCCCTTTTCATTCGCGAAATTGCAGATTGCGCCGCTCCACCGGCAGGCCGTTGGGCAGCAGCGGGTTGTTCAGCTCGATGATACGCCTGTCTTTCAGCCCGGAGCGGCGGATCACCTCGCCATAGTATTCCTGGAACAGCTTTTCATAGCTGCCATCGGCGATCATTTTTTCCATGCCGATGGTGATGTCGGCCGCCAGCTGTTCATTGCCCTTGCGTACAAAGTAGTAACTGGCTGCTGCGTAGCGAAAGGCCAGCGTGGGTTCGACCATCAGCTGATCCTGGTGCGCGTCGGCTTCGAGCCACACCTCGTTGACGGAACGTGGAAAATAATCGATGCGCTCCGATTCGAGCATGCTGAACAGGGAATCGTAGTTGGTCGTGCCGTACACCTTGAAGCCATTGGCGCGCAGGATGGCGAAGTCGGGCCAGTCGCTGCCCTGGCCGGCGGTCAGGTCCCTGAGCTCGCCGCTGGCCGCGATCTGTTTCCAGCGCGCGGCCTGGCTCTTCTTGATCATCAACAGGCGCCAGCCGATCAGGCCCTTGTCGACGGGAATGCGGATCGGCAACAGCAGCGATTCGCGTTCGGCCGAGGTCATGTAGCAGACCACGTCGATGCCCTCGCCTTTCTGCAATTGCAGCAGGGCCCGGCCCTGCTGCATGCGCACGTCCGATTTCTGGAGCAGGTAGTGGCGCCCGGAACGCTGCAGCACTTGTTCGAGCAGGAAGAAGGGAAACTGGCTGCGGGCGTCGCGCTCCGATTCGGCGCGCGGAATGGTGACGACGGTCGGGGCAGCGCTACCCAGCAGCGGCACCAGCACTGCCAGCAAGGCGAAAAGCGCACGCACGGGACGCAACATCAACACCTCCGGAGGGAAACTTGCGTTTCAACTCCGAAAGTAAACTATTTTTGCCGTACTGACAAGACTTAGCAGGCGGCGTGGTTCACCGTGACCACGTGGATGGCCAGGCCGCCGAGCGAGGTTTCCTTGTACTTGTCCTGCATGTCGGCCCCGGTCTGGCGCATGGTTTCGATCACGTCGTCCAGGCTGACGAAGTGGGTGCCATCGCCCTTGAGCGCGAGCGAGGCGGCCGTGATGGCCTTGATGGCGCCCATGCCGTTGCGCTCGATGCAGGGAATCTGCACCAGGCCGCCGATCGGATCGCACGTCATGCCGAGATGGTGCTCGATGCCGATTTCGGCCGCGTTCTCGATCTGCTCGTTGGTGCCGCCCAGGGCCGCCACCAGGCCGGCCGCCGCCATGGCGCAGGCCACGCCCACTTCGCCCTGGCAACCGATTTCGGCGCCCGAGATCGAGGCATTTTTCTTGCACAGCATGCCGATGCCGGCCGCGGTCAGCATGAAGGCGCGCACGCCGGTGGCCGGGTCGCTCGGACGGCAATCTTCGGCGTAATAGCGCAGCACGGCGGGAATGATGCCGGCCGCGCCATTGGTCGGGGCCGTCACCACGCGCCCGCCTGCCGCGTTTTCTTCATTGACGGCCATCGCGTACAGCGACACCTGGTGCAGCGCGTCGTGCGGCAAATCGTTGGCGCGGTTGTCGCCATTCTTGGCGTCGAGCGCCTGCTTCCACAGGCCGGCGGCGCGCCGCTTGACGTTCAGGCCGCCCGGCAGCTGGCCGGCCGTGACCAGGCCGTGGGCGATGCAGTCGCGCATGACTTGCCAGATCCGGTCCAGGCCGTCGTCGAGATCCGCAGCGCTCATGCGCGCCAGTTCGTTGGCGCGCAGCATGTCGGGAATGGTCTTGCCGCTCGCCTTGCCGTGCGCCAGCAGCTGGTCCATGGTGTCGAAATAAAACGGGATCGGCGCGCTGCCGCCGGAATTGCTCTGGCGTGCATGCGATTCGCCTGCGGCGTGGATGAAGCCGCCGCCCACCGAATAGAACACGCGCTCGATGGCCGAACCGTCGTCCAGTTTCAGGGTGAAGCGCATGCCGTTCGGGTGTTCCGGCAGGCTGGAACTCTTGTTCCAGATGAGGCCGGTCTTGGCCGTGAACGGGACTTCCTTCTCGCCCAGCAGCCTGATGACGCCGTCGAGTTCGACTTCGGCCAGGCGGTCGTCCACCGATTGCGGATCGACGCCCTGCGGCGTTTCGCCCATCAGGCCCAGGATGACGGCCTTGTCGGTGGCGTGGCCGACGCCGGTCAGGGCCAGCGAGCCGTACAGTGCCGCTTCGACACCGACCGCGTGATCGAGCGGTCCGCATTCGACCAGGAAGCGGCGCGCCGCGACCATCGGCCCCACGGTGTGGGAACTCGACGGCCCGATGCCGATCTTGAATAGGTCGAATACGCTCATGTCCATCTGTGGCCTCTGTTCTTGTGAAACGTGTCAGGCAGCCTGGCTCAGTCCGACGTCGATGTTTGCGAGCATGTCGGTGACCAGCTGTTCGAGTCCGATCCTGGCTTTCCAGCCCCAATCGGCGGTGGCTTTGCTGTCGTCCAGGCTTTGCGGCCAGGTATCGGCGATCGCCTGACGACTGTCAGGGGTATAGCCGATTTCGAAGGATGGCACGGCGAGGGTAATCGCGGCGGCCAGCTCTCGTGGATTGAACGACAGGCCGGCAACATTATAAGCTGAACGGATAGCAATTTGATCAGCTTGCGCATCCATTAATTCGATGGTTGCGCGAATCGCGTCGGGCATGTAGATCATCGGCAGCGCGGTTTCCGGGCCCAGGAAGCAATCGTATTTTTCGCCGCGCAGCGCGGCATGGAAAATGGCGATCGCGTAGTCGGTGGTGCCGCCGCCCGGAGGCGACTTGAAGCTGATGATGCCCGGGTAGCGGATGCTGCGCACGTCCACGCCGTACTTGGTGTAGTAGTACTCGCACAGGCGCTCGCCGGCCAGCTTGCTGATGCCGTAGATGGTGGTCGGGTCCATGACGGTGTACTGCGGCGTCTTGTGCGCCGGGGTGTTGGGGCCGAAGGCTGCAATCGACGATGGCCAGAACACGCGCAGGGGCGTGCCCGCTTCGCCGCGCTCGCGCGCCACTTCCAGGATATTGAGCAAGCCATCCATGTTCAGGGTCCAGGCCTTCAGGGGCGCCTGTTCGCCGGTGGCCGACAGCAAGGCCGCCAGCTGGTAGACCTGGGTGATGCCTTCGTCGGCGACCAGCTTGGCCAGGCGCGCACGGTCGAGCACGTCGAGCTGGGTGTAGCGGGCCGCCTTGTAGACGTTGACCGCGCCGATGTCGCTGGCGATGACGTTCTGCGCGCCGTGCTGTTCGGCCAATGCGCCGACCAGCTCGCTGCCGATCTGTCCGTTTGCGCCAATAATGAGGATGCGTTCCATGTTGTAGTTCCGTTTATTCTTGATTTTTCAGGATGCCGAGCTCGCGTCCGGCTTGTTCGAAGGCGGCCAGCACGGTGTCGAGCTGTTCGCGGGTATGCGCTGCGGAAAGCTGGACGCGCACGCGGGCCTGCCCCATCGGTACGACCGGGTAGAAGAAGCCGCTGAGCAACACGCCCAGTTCATACATTCGTGCCGCAAATTTCTGGGCGACCGGCGCCTCGAACAGCATGACGGGCACCACGGGGTGGGTACCCGGTTTGATGGTGAAACCGATGCGCTCGATCTCCTTGCGGAAGTATGCCGTGTTCTCATGCAGGCGGTCGCGCAGTTCGGTCGACTTCGCCAGGCGCGCCAGCACCGACAGCGAGGCGCCGGCGATCGACGGGGCCAGGGTGTTCGAGAACAGATACGGACGCGATTTCTGGCGCAGCGTGTCGATCACTTCCTTGCGGGCCGAGGTGAAGCCGCCCATGGCGCCGCCCAGGGCCTTGCCCAGGGTGCCGGTGATGATGTCGATGCGGCCCATCACATTGTGGTGTTCGTGCGTGCCGCGCCCGGTCTTGCCCATGAAGCCCGATGCGTGGCATTCGTCGATCATGACCAGCGCGCCGTACTTGTCCGCCAGGTCGCAGATCTTGTCGAGCTGGGCGATGGTGCCGTCCATCGAAAATACGCCGTCGGTGACGATGACCTTGTGGCGCTTGCCGGCGGCGATGGCCGCCTGCAGCTGCACTTCGAGGTCGGCCATGTCGTTGTGCGCATAGCGGTAGCGGCCGGCCTTGCACAGGCGGATGCCGTCGATGATGGACGCGTGGTTCAGGGCGTCGGAAATGATGGCGTCGTTCTCGTCGAACAGGGGCTCGAACACGCCGCCGTTGGCGTCGAACGCGGCGGCGTACAGGATCGTGTCTTCGGTGCCCAGGAAGGCGGAGATGGCCGTTTCCAGTTCCTTGTGCACGGTTTGCGTGCCGCAGATGAAGCGCACCGACGACAGGCCATAGCCGTATTTTTCGGTCGCTTCGATGGACGCTTGCTGGGTCTGCAGGTCGCCGGACAGGCCGAGGTAGTTATTCGCGCACATATTGATGAGCGTGCGGCCGTCGTCGGCCACCACTTCGGCGCCCTGGCGCGACGCCAACACGCGTTCAGGCTTGTACAGGCCCTGTTCGCGCAAGCCGTCCAGGTTCTGCTTCAGGCCACTGAAAAATGCGTTTTTCGCTTGATCGCTCATTTTTTATCCTCGTCGTCTGGTTGCCGGCTTGACCAATTGTCGCAGTATGCTGTACCGTGATCACTCGACATCGTTAATTCCGTGATATCGAACTGAAATTCAATATAGTGGATATTACCGATTGCTGGTGAACTTGGCAAGCACGAGTTCGCTGCGGCGCATATAAAAGATTGAAAAACAAATATGAACACAGCTATGGGTCTCAATTCTCCGCCTGAAGTGGGCGCAACGCTACAGCGATTGCGTCTCGCGCGCGGTTTGACGCTGGAAGACTTGTCCAGGATCGCGGGGGTGTCGAAGTCGATGCTGTCGCAGATCGAGCGCGAGAAGGCCAACCCGACCATTGCCATCACCTGGCGCCTGGCCAATGCGCTGGGCGTGCCGATCGGGGAGTTGCTGGAATCGGAAGCGCGGGTGACCGAGACGATCCGGGTGCTCGATGCCCACGAAACACCTACCCTGCCGGGTGCGCACGCGGGCTATATCCTGCGTATCCTGGGGCCGATGGACCTGGCCGGCAAGTACGAATGGTACGAACTGACACTGGCACCGGGCGGCGAACTGGCGTCCCAGGCGCATGACCCGGGCACCAGCGAACATGTCACCTTACTTCATGGCAACATCGAGATTGAAGTCGGGACCGACAAGAAGAAGCTGAAGATGGGCGGGACGGCCAGGTATCCGGCCGACCAGAATCATATCTTGAGGAATACGGGCAAGACCGAGGCGAAGGCATTACTCGTCGTCGTTCATCGCTAAATCGGGGCGCTCCGCATCGACCTGCTGGTTAAATGCCAACATCAAGTTGATCGTGCGGCGCGACTCGGCAGCATCGAGGATATCTTCACCGCAAGCAGGACAAAATTCTCCTGTCACGCCTGGGAGAAGCATGGACCTCCCCTTGTACATGTAAGTGATATCACGCGTTCCCGAAATCAATTCAGCGGCGCCGCAAGTTGGACATTTCATGATCACAGTTCTTTGAACGAAACAATAAGCACATCATCTACAACTGTCAATTTGAGATAGATCCGTTTCAATCCGACGAGTGGCCGATATACATCTTGCCAGACGCGATGGTCACCAAGACTCGTCATACTCTTGTAGAAATCGAACCAGGAAAGGTTTAGGATCACATCTACAATGTCGTCCAGATCCATTCCAAGATTTGCCGCGCCGAGGAGAGCTGAGCGTGTAGCACGAAATTTCCCAGCCCCGACCAGCGCCTTTATCCGCAGCAGCTTGCAATGGGGCGTGTTCTTTTCCATATCAATTTAGCCTACCGGGGCGACTCAGACAAGCGAACGCGACCTAACGAGCGCGGTTCCTCACGATGAGTACAGCGGCCAACGCTGCCAGAATGTGCTTGACGGTATGGCCGCTCAGGATACCCAGGGCTTTGAAGCTTTCCAGGTCGCCAAGTTCAAATACTTTGGCCAGCACGTACAAGAAAATCGCCACCCCGAACGCCCTCCTCTGTCCCACTGACGCACCCGACTGCCACTGCAGCAACGGAATCAGCACCAGCGGCGCCAGCTGCAGCAGCAGGTAAGGCCGCAAATCCCCCGTCCGGGCCCACCAGAATACGCTCAGCGCACCGAAGATGGCCAGCGGCGCCACCAGCGTCACCCGCGGATAGGCCTGCTGCACAACCGCTCCCAGCAATCCAGCGCAGGCCAGCGCAATGGGTAGCCGGTCCCACACCAGCCGCGCGTCGTCCGGCGCCAGGTGATACCAGCTTGAACCGAACGCCGTCAGCAGCAGGCTCACGCAAAACAGGGCGAAACCGGCGTTGCGCAGGCGCGCGCGCCACATCAGCGCCAGTCCATACACGCCGGCAAGCAGGAAACCGATATTCGACAGCACATCAGCCGCGTTCGGTATCCCGAACAGCGCGCGCGCATCTGCAAAGTGGTGGTAATTGGCTGGCTGGACGATGGGACCGGCAAGGGCCATCCCGATGATGAGCAGGCCCGCGGCGTATAGGGCAAGCGGTGGTCGGGTCTGTGTGAGCGGCATGGCAATCCTTTCGTTGTGCAGGATTGTAGTGTGCCCGGCAGGTGTGAAAGTTGATACCAAACAGCAAGACGTCGCCGATAAGGCGACGTCCCGTACATCATTGTAATACTTTACTTGCTCGCGACCTTGGCCGGCTCGTTCATCTTGAGCGCGCGGCTCAGGAAGCCCCAGCGGTCGGCCACTTCCTCGATTACTTTCGTGGTCGGCTTGCCGGCGCCATGGCCCGCCTTGACGTCGATGCGGATCAGGATGGGCGCAGCGCCGCCCTGGGCTGCCTGGGCAGCGGCGGCAAACTTGAAGCTGTGCGCCGGCACCACGCGGTCGTCATGGTCGGCCGTGGTGATCATGGTGGCCGGGTAGCAGCTGCCCTTCTTCAGGTTGTGCAGCGGCGAATACTTGACCAGGGCCTTGAACTCGTCGGCGTTGTCGGCCGAACCGTAGTCCGAGGTCCATGCCCAGCCGATGGTGAACTTGTGGAAGCGCAGCATGTCGAGCACGCCCACTTGCGGAATCGCCGCGCCGAACAGTTCCGGACGCTGGGTCATGGCCGCGCCCACCAGCAGGCCGCCATTGCTGCCGCCGCCGATGGCCAGTTTCGCCGGCGACGTGACCTTGTTGGCGATCAGCCATTCAGCCGCGCCGATGAAGTCGTCGAACACGTTCTGCTTTTGCAGCTTGGTGCCCGCTTCGTGCCAGGCTTCGCCGTACTCGCCGCCGCCGCGCAGGTTGGCCACCACGAACACGCCGCCCATTTCCATCCAGGCCAGGTTGGCCGGCGAGAACGACGGGGTCAGCGAGATGTTGAAGCCGCCGTAGCCGTACAGGTAGGTCGGGTTGGCGCCATCCATCTTCAGGCCTTTCTTGGCGACGATGAACATCGGTACCTTGGTGCCATCGCGGCTGGTGAAGAACTGCTGGCGCGTTTCGTACTGGCTCGGGTCGAAGTCCACCTTCGGCTGGCGGAACACGGTGCTCTTGCCGCTCTTCATGTCGTAGCGGTAGATGGTGGTCGGGTTGGTATAGCCGGCGAACGAGTAGAAGGTCTCGGTATCGCCGCGCTTGCCGCCGAAGCCGCCCACCGAACCGATGCCAGGCAGCTTGACTTCGCGCACCTGCTTGCCTTTCAGGTCGGTCACGCGCACCAGGCTGCGTGCATCGGCCAGGTATTCGGCGACGATCTGCTTGTTGACGATGTTCGCGCCGACCAGGGTCTCCTTCGATTCGCCGATGACCTGCTTCCAGTCTGCTGCGGCAGGCTTGCGGGTATCGATGGCGATCACGCGCGAACGGGGCGCCTTGTTATCGGTGGTGAAGTAGAACACCGGGCCGTCGTTGTCGATGAAGTTGTACGACGCTTCGAAGGCGTCGATCAGCGGCATGATCTTCGAATCCGGTTTCGACAAGTCCTTGAAGAAGATGCGCACCTTCGGCGAGGTGCCCTTGCTGGCGGTGACGATGAGGAATTTGCCGTCGTCGGTCACTTCGCCGGTCAGGCCCCATTCCTTTTCATCCTTGCGCTCGTACACCAGCACGTCGGCGCTTTGCGGCGTACCAAGCACGTGGTAGTACATCTTCTGGAAGTAGTTGATGCCTGCCAGCTTGGCCGATTCGGCCGGTTCGTCGTAGCGGCTGTAGAAGAAGCCCTTGCCGTCCGGGGTCCACGCGGTGTTCGAAAACTTGACCCACTTCAGGTGGTCGTCCAGGTCCTTGCCGGTGTCGATGTCGCGCACTTTCAGCTCGTTCCAGTCCGAACCCGAGGCAGCGGTGCCGTAGGCCAGGTATTTGCCGTTCGGGCTGATGGTGGTGCTTGCCAGCGCAACGGTGCCGTCGGCGGCCAGGGTATTCGGGTCGAGCAGCATGCGCGGCGCGTCCGACAGCGATTTCATGGTGTACAGGACAGCCTGGTTCTGCAAGCCGTCGTTACGGCTGTAGAAATAGCGTCCGCCTTCCTTGAACGGGACGCTGTAACGCTCGTAGTTCCACAGCTTGGTGAGGCGTTCCTTGATCTTCGCGCGCTCGCCGATCTGCCCCAGGTAAGACTGGGTGACCGCGTTCTGGGAATCGACCCAGACACGGGTTTCGGCGCTGTTGGCGTCTTCCAGCCAGCGGTAAGGATCGGCGATGGTGGTGCCGTGGTAAACGTCATTCTGTTCCACCATTTTCGAGGCCGGGTACACCATCGGCGCGCCGGCCGGGCAAGTGGTCTGGGCCAGTGCGTTTGCGCCGATGGAGGCGAGCAGGCCGACGACCAGCGATGCATATGTCATTTGCATAGAGATTCCGTCTTTAGGTAAAGAGTCGAAGACGGCAGGCCGGGTGGCGGCGCTGCCGGTGCGGGGCGCGATGCCCCGCAAGATGATAGCGCGATTTCAGGAAACCGTGGCTGGCGCGTCGTCCACTGCGGGAAGCGCCGGGCGCAGTGGCGGCGCCCAGTTCGCGATCCACGCCGCCAGTTCGCCGGCCGGAATCGGGCGGCTCATGAAATAGCCCTGGCCCTGGTCGCAGCCCAGCGCCGCCAGCAGGCGCCACACGGCTTCGCTCTCGATGCCTTCGGCCACCACGCGCAGACCCATGTTGTGGCCAAGGTCGATCGTCGAGCGCACGATCTTGGTGTCGCCGATATCGTTTTCCATGTTCAGCACGAAGGATTTGTCGATCTTCAGTTCGTCCACCGGCAGGCGCTTGAGATAGGCCAGCGACGAATAGCCGGTGCCGAAATCGTCGATCGACAGGTCCACGCCCATGGCATGCAGGCGTTCGAGCGTCTGCTGGGCGCGCACCGGGTCGTCCATGATGGCGCTCTCGGTGATCTCGAGGCAGAACGACGCCGGCGACAGGCTGTGGCGCAGCAGGATGTCGTTGAATTTGTTGGGCAGGTCCTGGTCCAGCAGGTCGCGCGTGGACAGGTTGACCGAAATTTTCAGGTCGACGCCCTGCTCTTGCAGCTCGCGGCACAGGGCGGCCGAGCGGTCCAGCACCCAGCGCGTCAGGACCCGGATGAAGCCGGTCTGCTCCGCGAAGGGAATGAATTCGTCCGGGAACACCGTGCCGCGTTCGGGATGGACCCAGCGCACCAGCGCTTCGGCGCCCACCACTTCGCCGGTATCGAGCTTCATCTTGGGCTGCACGTGCAGGCGGAATTCGTTGCGCTCGATGGCGTTGCGCAGTTCGGTCAGCAGGCCCAGGCTCTTGGCGCTGGCCTTGTCCATGGCCGACTCGTAGACGATGGCGCCGTCGTTGCGCTGCTTGGCCGCGTACATGGCCACTTCGGCCATCGACAGCAACTCTTCCGGTTCGCTGCCATTGTCGGGGAAGCCGGCGATGCCCAGGCCCGCCCCGATATCGACCGTCTGGTCTTCCAGCGACAGCGGCATTTCCAGCACGCGCAGGATGCCCGCCGCCACCACCTGGGCGTTGTCGATGCTGGTGGCCGGCAGCAGCACCGCGAATTCGTCGCCGCCCAGGCGCGCCACATGACCCGAGGGATGCGCTTCGGTCACCCGAAGCGTCAGGCGTTCGGCCACCTGGCGCAGCAGCGCGTCGCCGAAATTGTGGCCCATGACGTCGTTGACGTGCTTGAAGCGGTCCAGGTCCATCATCAGAACGAACACGGCATGCTCGTGGCGCTTCGCTTCGGCCAGGGCCTCGTCGAGCAGCACCACGAACTGGGCGCGGTTCGGCAGGTTGGTCAGGGTGTCCCAGTACGCCAGGCGGCGGATTTCCTGTTCGCGCTTGGCGATCCCTTCGCGCATGCTGTTGAAAGCCTTGGCCAGAGCGCCGATTTCATCTTCGCGCCGCACGTCGATCTGCCCGCGGTAGTCGCCCCGTTCCAGGCGCCGCGCGGTGCCGGCCAGTTCGCGCAGCGGCTGCGCGATGCGCTTGGCGGTGAGGATCGCGGCCACCGCGGCGACGGCAATGCCGACCACGGTGAGCACCAGCAGCGTGCGTTCGAGCCGGGTGTACTGCTCGGTGGCGTCGTCGATCGAACGGGCCAGCATGACGCTGGCGGCGCGCTTGCCATCGAGGCCGATCGGCAGCATGCGGGCGCTGTAGCGATGACCGCCGATCTCGATGTCGAAGGTTTTTGCCTGCGCCTCGGACTGGCCTTGCAGCTGCGCGGCAGCGCCGGCCATGAGCGCCGGCGCCAGGGTCGACTCGCCCGCCTTCCATGGCGCGCCGCCTTCGCGCGTGACGATGGCCACTTCCAGCGCGGAGAGCTGCTGCATGTCGACGGCCATGTCGCGGTCGATGGTAAAGCCCATGACAACCCAGGCGATGGTGATCGGCGCCTTGACCGGCATGACCACGATCTGCACCGGCTTGCTGTTGATGATGGTGACGGCGCTGGCGCCGCTGGCCTGTTCGGCGCGGTCAAGCAGGCCCAGGACCAGGGGATCGAGGCTGGCTCCTTTCGCCAGGCCGGTGGACACGCTGACGCGGCGCTCGCCGTCGATCAGCATGGTGAGGTCGGCCTTGGCGCGATCCCCGCTGTTCTGGAGCGCCGTTTCGATGGTGGCGCGGTCGTCTTCGCCGCCATTGCCGATGGCTTGCACGAAGGCGGTATCGCGCGCCAGCACCTGGGCGGAAAAGCGCTGCGTCTGGGCGCTTTGCTCCATCAGCTTGCGGAACACTTTTTCGCCGTTCAGCAGTTCGGTGGCGATCGAGGCGCGCGCATTGCTGTCGATGCCTTGCTGGATGACCAGCAGGCCGAGGACCTGGACCACGATGATCAGGACCAGGAACAGCGTGGCGATGCGCCGTTCCAGGCTTTTGAAACGCAGCTTCATCAATCAGTATCCCGGACTGCCAGTCTCAGCCTCCAGGACCGGCGGTTTCATGGCGAGCTTGAAGCTGAGCGCGGCGCTGTCGCCCGCTTTCACCAGGGCGCCCTGTTCGGCCGCCTGGCCGACCATGTTGTAGTGCCAGACGGAGACCGTGTATTTACCGGCCGCCGGCAATTCGATGCGGGCCAGGCCGGACGCGTCGGTCTTGACGAAATATGGCGAATCGACCACCTTCACGTAAGCGATCATGCGGTCATGGATATTGCAGCCCAGGACCACGGTGCCGGCCTTGTCGAACACCTGTGGCGAAGCCGCAACGCCAGAATACAACTTCTGGTCGAATTTCTTGGCTGGCGAAAAAGAATAGATGTGGTGCCTGACCTTGTCGTTGTTCGGAAACGCGACCCTGCTGCCGGTCTGGATCACGCTGACCAAGGGCAGGAACTTGAGGCCGCGCTGCTCGATTTCGGCCGGTTTCAAATGCTTGGGCATGGTTGCGCCCGCTTCCGGATCGACCACCACCACGGCGTCGGCCAGCGGCTTGCCGCTGCTGTCATTGACCTGGACCGCCACGCCGGTGGCGAAGGCGGTAACACTGGCGAAACAAAGGCAAGCCAGGCTGGAAAAGCGGAGAACTGTTGTCATGGTCGCAGGCAGTCGGTGGTTGGCGGAGAATGGGCAGCGTACCGGCTTATTGTAGCGCCTGGCAGTTAGTTCCGCGCAGAACTTTGTGCGCGCTTGCCTGAACGTCAAGACCCGCGAATATTGCCCAGGCTGCCGTGGGCGAGCTGCCACTGGCGCGACAGGTCGAGCGCCGAGCCGAGCTCGGACGGGGTGAGGCGGCGCGCCACGATGCTTTTGTTGGCGCTGGCCGTTTCGTCGCCGGCATCGGCCGCCAGCAGCATCCACATATAGGACCGCACGGCGTCGCGCGGCACGCCGCGGCCGCTGCTGTACATGCCGCCCAGGTTGTACTGCGCCAGCGCGTGGCCCTGCTCGGCTGCCTGGCCATACCAGAACACGGCCAGGCCATCGTCGTGCGGCACGCCCTGCCCGTTGGCATACATGACGCCGAGGTTGTTCTGGGCCGAGGCGTCGCCCTGTTCGGCGGCGATGCGGTACCAGCGCGCGGCCTGCGCTTCGTCGCGCGGCACGCCCTGGCCTGTTGCATGAATAACGCCCAGGTTGAACTGGGCGTTGGGTGCTCCCTGGTCGGCTGCGCGGCGATACCATTCCAGCGCGCGCAGCTCGTCGCGCGGCGCGCCTCGGCCGTTGGCGTACATGCTGCCCAGGTTGTACTGGGCCAGCATATGTCCCTGTTCGGCCGAACGCAGGTACCAGGCCAGGGCTTTTTCCTCGTCCTGGTCCACGCCCTGGCCGTCGGCCAGCATGACGCCGAGATTGAATTGCGCATCCTTGTCGCCCTGGTCGGCGGCCCGCTGCAGCCAGGCGAAGGCGCGCAAGGGATCGGCGCGCACGCCCAGGCCTTCGGCATAGGCCACGCCCAGCTGGCGCTGGGCCACGGCATTGCCTTGCGCTGCGGCCTGGCGGAACCAGCACAGCGCCTGCGCGTCGTTCGCTTCCACGCCCTGCCCGCGCTTGTACATGAGCCCCAGATTGAGCTGGGCGATGGCTTCGCCCTGCACCGCGGCCTTGCGGAACCAGGCCATCGCCAGGGGGTAGTTCATGGGGGCGCCGTGGCCGAACAGATAACATTCGGCCAGCAGGCTCTGGGCGCTGGCCACGCCCTGCTCGGCCGCGCGGTAGAACCAGGCCAGGGCCAGTTCGTGGTTCTGTTCGAGCCCGCGCCCTTTCCGGTACATCTGGCCCAGGTTCTGCTGGGCCGACGCGTCGCCCTGTTCGGCGGCGTGGCGGAACCAGTAGGCCGCCTCGGCGTCGCTGCGGTCGACGCCGCGCCCGTTGTAGTACAGGGCGCCGAGATGGTTCTGGGCGAAGGCCAGGCCCTGCAGGGCTGCCTGGCGCAGCCATTTGAAAGCATGCGCGTAGTCGCGCTCGATGCAATCGCCTTTTTTGTACATGAGTCCCAGGTTGAACTGGGCATAGGCGTCGCCGCGCTCGGCTGCCTGGCGAAACCATATGTAAGTCTGGTAATTTTCACGCGTTATGTTTTGGCGGTTCATGCTGACCCTCCGGCCCGAGGCCGTTGTTAACGCAGAAAGAGTGGCGCCGCCCAGGCAGCCAAGCGACCTGAGAAGTATTGCTAAAATTTTAAGGTAACAAGCGCGCCGGGATTTGACTGCGCACAAGCGTCGGCGTCGCAGGAAGCGACTTCGGCCAATGAAAAAACCCCGCCGTTGAGCTGATCGGCGGGGTTTGGTAGCGAGCGGAAAGTTCTCCGCGGACGAGGCTGGCTAGAACTTGGCGCGCGCGCCGAACACAAAGTTCCGGCCAGGCAGGGGCGAGATATCCTTGAGCACCGAGGTCGACACCCGGATGTCTTCGTTGAGCAAGTTCTTGGCGAGCAGGAACCAGGTCACGTCATGCTTGCCGTAACGGCGGGTGGTCGACAGGTTGGCGTTGAGGCTGGTGTAAGCGGG
The DNA here is from genome assembly GCA_040388805.1 of Pseudomonadota bacterium. Taxonomy (GTDB): domain Bacteria; phylum Pseudomonadota; class Gammaproteobacteria; order Burkholderiales; family Burkholderiaceae_D; genus Telluria_A. The sequence goes on along the minus strand of JAZKBE010000053.1, from coordinate 59,204 downwards.
CGTGGCGCTGTCTTCGAAGCTGGCCAGGCGATCCTGTTTCAGCGTCTGGACCAGCGACACGCCGGCGCGCCATGCCGTGGTGCGGTAGGCCGCGTCCACGCCGATGCGGGTGGCCGGCTGCAGCGGCAGGCTGCCACCGGCGTCGAGCTTGCCGCGCGAGGTATCGGCAAAGCCGCGCAGCGACAAGCCCAGGCCATGCGGATTGTATTCCAGCTCGGCTTCGGCACCGCGCACGCTGGCATTGGCCTGCGAAAACACGCGCTCGCGCAAGTCGTCGTCCAGCAGCACGCCGGTCACGTGGCCATAGATGAAGTCGCTGACCTTGTTCAGGAACAGATTGCCCTTCCAGTGGATCAGGCCCTGGGTTTTCTGCAGCGACAATTCGATATTGCGCGACGTCTCCTTGCGGAAGTTCGGGTTGCCGATATCGAAGGTTTCGGTCGCTTCGTGCGGACCGGCCGAGTACAGTTCTTCGGTCGTCGGCGCGCGCTGGGCCACCGACACGGTCACGCCGGTGCTGTAGCCTTTGGCCAGGGTCCACAGGCCGCCCACCGAATACGAGGACAGGCTGAACTTGCGGTCGAGGCTGGTAACCGGCTTGCGCTTCACCTGTTCCAGGCGCAGGCCGGCATTGATGCGCACGGCGCCGAAGACGCGCTCTTCGACCAGGAAGGCGGCGGTCGCAGTCGAGTGCGTGACCGGCACCGTGTCGGGCCCGCCGCTGGTGCTTTGGCCGGCGAAGTGGGTGTTTTCCGTCTGCATGCCCAGGGTGCCGCTCCAGCCCGCCACGGCTGCGTGGCTCGCTTCCAGGCGCGATTCGAAGGCGCGATTGGTGTAGCGGATTTCCGCCTCGTTCTCGACGTTGAGCTCTTCGTGCTGGTAGTCGGTATAGCCCAGCTTGAACTTGAGCGAGTCGATGCCCGGCAGCGGCGCCTTGAACTGGCTGATGATGTCGTAGCGGCTCTGCTGCAGGTCGATGCGCGGGCCTTCCATGGTGGGAATGCCGTACAGGTGATCGAGGGTCGAGACCGACGCGCCGGCATAGCCCCAGTCGCCCACCACCGAGGCCCCCGCGCCCAGCGTTTCCTGGCGCGTGAACGATTGCGCCAGCGTGCCGCCGGCCGATTGCGGATCGCGCCGGTCGCGCCGGCCGGCAATCTTGTAGTCGTCCGCGTGGCGCACGCTGCCGTCGAGGTGGAAGCCGATCATGCCGGCCGCGCCATCGACCGATGCGGACGCGGCGCGCCCCCGGTCCACGCTGCTGTAGCGCGTTTCCGCCTGGCCACCGACATGGTCTTCCAGGGCCGCCGGAATGCGCTCGTTGACCACGTTAACCAGGCCGCCGATGGCGCCGGAGCCGTACAGCAAGGCGGCAGGGCCGCGCAGGATTTCGATCTGGCGCGCGGTGGCGCCGTCGGCCGACACAGCATGGTCATTCGACAGGCCGGACACGTCGGCGACGCCCATGCCATTTTCCAGCATCTTGACGCGGCTGCCCTCCAGGCCCCGGATGATAGGACGCGAGGCACCGGCGCCGAAGGACGAGGCCGACACGCCCAGCTCATGGGACAGCGTTTCGCCCAGCGTGGCGCCGAGCTTGTCGCGCAGCTCGTCGCCGCCGAGGATCTTTGCGGGGGCCAGGATCTGGTCGCTTTCACCATGGCCGAACGGCGTGGCGGTGACAATAATTTTAGGAATGACGGCGTCGTCGTCGGCAGGAGCCGGCGCGGTCTGTGCATGGGAGAACGACGACAGGGCGGACAGGACCGCGCTGGCCAGCAGCGTACGTGGGATGTGCATGGTAAAACCTCAGGCAAACAAAATTGACAGGCAATGGCAGTACGACCGCGTGCGGTCATGTTGCGCTAGTGGGAAAGGCTTGCTGTCAGGCTTGAGGAGGGGCGCGCGAACGGAAGGCCAGGCGCGTGCGGGCGATGGCGGAATGTGCTTCTGCGCTGGCGACGGCCATGGACACCAGCTCGGGCGCGGCGAAGGCGCGGTGCGTACAGCCGATGGGCAGCGCCAGTTGCGCGAAGGCCAGGCACTGGTTGCAGGTCTGGTCCTGGGCGAAGGAGCTGGAAAGGTCGTCCTGGTCCTGGACCTGGCCCGCCTGCACCTGCCCGGCCTGGTCGGACCTGGTCAGGTGCGACAGGGCGTGCGCGGTCGCCATCTGCTGGGAGACCAGCAGAAGCAGGGACAGCATCACACGGAACAAGGTCGATCGCATCATCGGCGATATTGTAAGGTGCTTAAGCCGATTCCGACGATTTATTTGCAGATGCAAATTTCCGCAGGAAATCGGGCACCTTGGCCGCGCTTAATTTGTTCAAGGACACCAATAACTGCGGGTCGACGGGGCCGAGCCCGTATGCATGGCCCAGGTGTTTACTGATATGTATGAGCACTTCGGCCGCCACTTCGGCATCCGATTCGGCGCGGTGGGCGGCGCTGCGGAAGCGGATGCCCAGCTGGCCCGACAGCAGCCCGAGCTTGTAGCTGGACAAGCCGGGAAACACGCGGCGCGACAGTTTCAGCGAGCACACCAGGCCGGCGTGGCCGCATTGCATGCCCAGCCGTTGCGCCTCGGCCTTGAGGAATTTTTCATCGAAGCTGGCATTGTGGGCGGCCAGCGCATCGCCGCCTATGAAGTCGAGCAACTCGGGGAGCACCTGCGACACCGGCGGCGCAGTATCGACCATGGCCTGGGAAATGCCGGTCAGCTGCGTGATGAAGGAAGGAATGCGCGCCTGGCAATTGATCAGCGACACGTAGCGCTCGGTGACGCGGCCGTCCACGATGCGCAGGGCCGCCACTTCGGTGATGCGGTCGCCCATGGCGGGCGACAGGCCGGTGGTCTCGAAGTCGAGCATGACGATGGGGCGTTCGAACATGGCTATCCGTATTTGCGTACTGCGTCGAGGGCCAGGCCGGCGCCGATGCTGCCGAACAGGTCGCCTTCGACCTTGCGCGCCTGCGGCAGCAGCGCGCCGATGCGCTCGCGCAGCATGCGCACGCCGCTCGAGCCGCCCGTGAAAAACACCGTGTCCACCGCGCCGGCCGGCACGCCGGCATCGGCCAGCAGTTTGAGCACGGTCTGGTCGATGGCGCCGACCAGGTGCTGGATCGATTCCTCGAAGCTGCTGCGCTGCAACTGCACCGTGTGCGGCGGCGACAGGCGGTCCAGGTCGAGCGCCGCGCTGCCGGCGTCGGACAGGGCGATCTTGCCCTCCTCCACCTTCATGGCCAGCCAGTGGCCGGCGCGCTCGTCGATCAGGCGCTGCAGGCGGGCCAGCTTGTCCGGTTCGCGCGCATCGCGCACCACGTCGGCCAGCTGGGTCCAGATCTTCTTGGTATAGGCCAGGTTGATGGTGTGCCAGGTGGCCAGGTTGAAGTAGTAGCTCGACGGAATGGCGCTGTCATTGTTCATCAGGCTCTGGTAGCCAAGCAGGGGCATGACCGACGACAGGCTCAGGTATTTATCGAAATCGGTACCGCCGATGTGCACGCCGCCGGTGGCCAGGATATCGTCGCGCCGCTCTGCCTTCAGGGCGCGTTCGGGCGACAGGCGCACCAGCGAAAAGTCCGAAGTGCCGCCGCCGATGTCGGCGATCAGCACCAGTTCTTCGCTGCGGATCTGGGATTCGTAGTCGAAGGCGGCGGCGATCGGTTCGAACTGGAAAGCGATGTCCTTGAAGCCGACCGCGTGCGCGATGCCGCGCAGGGTATCTTCGGCCAGCTGGTCCGAGGCGGCGCTGTCGTCGATGAAAAACACCGGGCGGCCGAACACGGCCGTGGTGAATTCGCGCCCCGCTTCGTGTTCCGCGCGGCGCTTGACCTCGCCGATGAACTGGGACAGCAGCAGGCGGAATGGCAAGGCGCGGCCGCCCACTTCGGTCTGACCGTCGATCAGGCTGGTGCCGAGCAAGCTCTTGAGCGAGCGCATCAGGCGGCCTTCGTAGCCGGCCAGGTAGCCGGCCAGCGCCGCCCGTCCGTAGCTCACTTCGTCATCGTCGGCGTTGAAGAACACCACCGACGGCAAGGTGGCCTTGCCATCCTCGAGGGGCAGCAAGACCGAGCGCGGCGCGCCCGTGCCGGGGCCGACCCAGCCTACCGTGGAATTTGACGTGCCAAAATCGACGCCGCAAGCATTCGCCATGTGACCCTTCATTGTAAGGGGCGGTATCTTACCAGATAAAGCGGGGTGCGGGGACCAGTTCAGATTTGCAACAAATGCCTCATTCCGCATGGAAACATATTGCGGCTGAGCAATTTTTTTTGCTACACTTGGCCACCCACCAGGCATATTTACATCCATGACCCAGTCAGCGCCGCCGCTCAGTCCCACCATCGCCGACATCAAGGCCCTGATCCGGCGCGAATCGCGGCGGGTGACGTCCTACGACGTCGCGACCGTGGCGGGGGTATCGCAATCGGCGGTATCGCGCTGCTTCAAGCCGGGGGCCAGCGTCTCGAAGGCGACCCTGGCGCGCGTGATGCAGGCCGCGCACGAGCTGGACTACACCCCGAATGCGGCCGCGCGCAGCCTGATCACGCGCCGCTCCAACCAGGTGGCGCTGATCGTGTCGCACGTGGTGACCCTGTACTACCCGGAAGTGCTGTCCGAGCTGAGCCGCCAGTTCGGCTTGCGCGGCATGCGCATCCTGCTGTTTTCGCTGCCGCGCGAAGGCGACGTCGGCCAGACCCTGTCCGACGTGTGGCAGCACCAGGTGGACGGCGCCGTGGTGGCGGCCCACCTGTCGCCCGGGCAAGTGGCCGAATTCGAGCGGCGCGAGATTCCCTTCATCCTGTTCAACCGCCATTTGCGCGGGCACAGCGTGAACGCGATCGTATGCGACCAGGCCGAAGCGGCGCGGGTGCTGGTATCGCGCCTGGCGGCGGCCGGGCACCGGCGCTTCGCCATGATCGAAGGCCCGGCCGACTCGAGCGTGGCCAAGGACCGCACGCGCGGCGTATCGGAGCGGCTGGCCGAACTGGGGCTGGCCGCGCCGCTGATCGTGCGCGGCAGCTACGACTACGCCAGCGGCGGGCGCTGCCTGCACGCCATCGTGGCGCGCCTGGGCGGGGTGCCCGATGCCATCATCTGCGGCAACGACATCATGGCCATCGGCTGCCTGGACACGGCGCGCCACGACCTGCGGCTGGACGTGCCGGGCCGGCTCTCGATCACCGGTTTCGGCGGCGCGGCCCAGGCCAGCTGGACGAGCTACAAGCTGACCACCTTGCGCCTGCCGATCCAAACGATGACGCAAGCGGCAAGCGACATGCTGAGCGGCCTCATCCAGGGCAACTGCAGCAGCGCCGAACGGCGCATGTTCCCGGCCACCGTCATCGAAGGCGCCACCGCCCGCCTTGGCCCCGCCCCCTTCTAGCTCCTTCTCCTTCCAGGTGGGACCATCCAGGTGGGACAGTCCCAGGTTTCCGGGAAACGTTTCTTCACCTTCCCTTGGGGACTGTCCCAGGTTTCCAGGAAACGTTTGAGCGCGTCCGGCATTTTCGATTGATTTTGAACAGATGAGGCGGCGCGCGCTGCAAGTACCGTGGCGTATTCTTTTGCGCGAGAGACCACCATGCCCCGCGGCGCCCGCCTCGTCTTGCCACACGCCCCCATGCACATCGTCCGGCGCGGAAACAACAAGCAAGCATGCTTTTTTTGCGACGACGATCGCGCGCTCTATCTCGACTTGCTCGCCACCCACACGCTGCGCACTGGCTGCGCCGTGCACGCCTATGTCCTGATGACGAATCATGTCCACCTGTTGGTCTCCGGCAAGTCCGATTCCGCAATCGCGTCCTTGATGAAGGCAGTCGGCGAGCGCTACGTTCCGTACATCAACAAGACTTATGAGCGCAGCGGTTCGCTGTGGGACAGCCGTTTCTATTCATCGCTCGTGCAGGAGGACAATTACTTCCTTGCATGCCATCGCTACATCGAGCTCAATCCCGTGCGTGCCGGCATCGCCGCATCACCGGCCGACTATCGCTGGTCCAGCTACGCGGGAAATACGGGCGACAAGCACGATCCCTTGCTGCAGCCCCACCTGGTCTATGCGGCTTTGGCGGCCGATCCGGCCAGCCGCCATGCCGCATACAAGCAACTCTTCGAGCAAGAGATCAACGACGACATGCTCGCCGAGCTCCAGCGCAACGTCAAACGCAACCGGGTCACGGGCGACGCCGCCTTCACCGCACAAATCGCGGCGGCGCTGGGACGTCGTGCCAATCCCGCAAAACCCGGTCGCCCCGTGAATCAGAGAACTATTTCCCTAAAACCTGGGACAGTCCCACTTCAAGAGGGGGAAATATTTCCTGACAACCTGGGACTGTCCCCTTTCAGGAAGGATTGATACCAGAGGCCGCTCGATTTCAGGCGCCGTTCTTGCGTGCTGTAGTCGACGTAGGTCAGCCCGAAACGGCGTAGGTAGCCTTCCGCCCATTCGAAATTATCCAGCAGGCTCCAGGCAAAATAGCCGCGCACCGGGATGCCATGCCCCATCGCTTCGTGCAGGGCCGCCAGGTGGCGCTGCAGGTAGCTGCGCCGCTGGACGTCGTCGACGCTGCCGTCGGCATTGAGCACGTCGTCGTAGGTCGAGCCGTTTTCGGTCAGGTAGATGACCTCGGGCCCGTATTCCCGGTACACCCGCCGCAGCAGGCTGACCATGCCTTGCGGCGCCACTTCCCAGTTGAAGGCGGTGCGCTCCAGCCCTTCCGGCGCCACGATCCGCAGGCCGAACGGTCCTTCGCCCGGGGCGTCGGCCACCACTTCGGGGAAGTAGTAATTCACGCCCAGAAAGTCGGTCGGCGTGGCGATCAGCGCCATGTCGCCTTCTTCCACCAGGGGCGCTGCCGCTCCCAGCGCGGCGATGGTCTCGGCCGGATAGGGCCGTCCGTGCAGCGGGTCCAGGAACCAGCGGTTGCGCAAGCCGTCATGGCGCGCGGTCGCCGCCACGTCGGCCGCGCTGTCGCTGGCGGGGCGCAGGGGATGCAGGCTGAGCGTGATGCCGGCCAGCGCTTCGGACACGTTGGCGCGAATCACTTGCAAGGCGCGGCCGTGCGATACCATCACATTGTGCGATACCTGGATCGCCGTGCGCAGGTCGCGTATCCCCGGCGCGTGGTTGCCTTCCAGGTTGCCGTGGAAGGCCGTGCACCAGGGTTCGTTGTGCGTGATCCAGTGCCTGACCCGGTCGCCCAGGCGGCGCGTGATGTGGTCCACGAATTGCGCAAACGCGTCGATGGTGCGCCGGTTGGTCCAGCCGCCCGCATCCTGCAAGGCTTGCGGCAAGTCCCAGTGGTACAGCGTGGCCCATGGCTGCAGCCCCCGTTCCAGCATGCCGTCCACCAGCCGCGAATAGAAGTCGAGCCCGGCCTCGTTGGCCGCCGCACTGCCTTTGACGAACAGGCGCGGCCAGGCGATCGAAAAGCGGTAGGCGTCCACGCCCATGGACCGCGCCAGGTCCAGGTCCTGCGGCCAGCGATGGTAGTGGTCGCACGCGACGTCGCCATTGCTGCCATCGCGGATCGTGCCTTGCCGGCGGCAGAAGGTGTCCCAGATCGAGTCGACCCGGCCGCCCTCCCCCGCAGCGCCTTCGATCTGGTACGAGGAGGTGGCGCATCCCCATACGAAGTCGCTGCCGAAGTCGTCCCGCTTCATTTGAGTGCGCTGCAAGCGATGGCATCCTTGTGCGTGGCGCCGCCACCGACGATCTCGATGTTGGCGAAGGCAGCCCGGAACGCGCCGCTGGTGCTGACGCTGAAGGGCACCGCGATCTTGTTCAGCTCAGCCCCCCTGGCCGTGAAGCAGGCCAGCGGTATCCTGACCGTCTGCTTCTTTTTCTCCGCCAGGGCCGCCAGCACGGCCGTGGCGTCGACCTGGGCCGCGCCGAAGCCGACCAGCACCGGCGCCGCCGGCACGGTATCGACGATGGTATCGAACTGCAGCGCGCCGTCGCTGGTGGCAAAGGCCGGCAAGGCGACTTCCGGGCCGCGCGCTTCGAAGCGCGCGGGGCCGCTCCAGGTGATGCGCTTGGCGTCCTGCTGCGTGTTGACCTGCACTGTTTCCACGATGGCCCCGGGCAGCGTGAAGACCTTGTTCAAGTCGCTGTCCAGGGCAAGCTGGTCGACATACAGCGGCCAGCGCGCACGGTCGCTCTGGTTCGACACCGGGTAGGCGGTCGTGACGCCGCAGCCGCCTTCCGGGAAGCTGGCGTCAAGCTGGCCCAGCGTGGAACGGCTGCCGTAGCGCAGCCCATGGCCAAGCTTGAACAGGGGCGCGTACTCCTTGTCGCCCGCGTTCACCGTCGCCTGGCACACCGACTTCGGCCATGAAAACGAGAGCGTGCCGCGAAACGGCTGGCCGCCCTTGAACAGCACATCGGCCACGCCCTTGCCTTCGGTACCAGGCAGCCAGGCGGCGACGAAGCTGTTCGACAGATTCATCAGGTCGTTGGCATACACCGGCCGCCCCGACAGCAGCACCGTCACCACCGGCTTGCCCTTGCCCGCCACCGCTTTCAACACCGCCAGGTCTTCGGGATAGCGTGCGCTGTGGCGCAGGGTTCCCGCCGGGCCGATGTCGCCAGCGCCTTCGGCATACGGGTTCTCGCCAATCACGGCGATCACTGCGTCGAACCTGGCCACGTCGATGCCGCTCGCGTCCACGCTGTAGGTGACGTTGCCGGCGCCGGCCTTCTCGACCAGGCCCGCAAGAATCGTGTCGCCGTTCGGGAAGTCGCTGTTCTTGTTGTCCGTGCCTTGCCAGGTCAGCGTCCAGCCGCCGTTTTGCAGCGGCAGGTTGTCGGCGCCCTTGCCCACCACCAGGATCTTCCTGCCCGGCGCAAGCGGCAAGACATTGGCATCGTTCTTGAGCAGGACCAGCGACTGGCGCACCATCTCGCGCGCCAGCGCCCGGTCCTGCAGCGATGCGGCGTTCTTCGCATGGCGGCTGTCCGATGGCTTCACGCCAAACATCCCGGCGCGCAGCTTCACGCGCAGGATGCGCGTCACCGCGTCGTCGATCCGCGCCATCGGAATCTCGCCGCCTTCCACCTGCCGGATGGTGTTGGCGATGAAGGCCTTCCAGTCGTCCGGCACCATGACCATGTCGATCCCGGCGTTGATCGCCTGGGCGCAGCTATCCTTGGCGCAGCCCGGCACCTGGGCGATACCATTCCAGTCCGACACCACAAAGCCGTCGAAGCCCATCTTGTGCTTGAGCGCGTCGTTCAGCAGCGCTTTGCTGCCGTGCATCTTGCCGTAGTCCTGGCCGCCGGCCACGTCGTGCCAGCTGTTGTACGACACCATGACGGTCTGCGCGCCGGCCGCGAGCGCGCTGTAATAGCCCTGCCCGTGGATATTGATCATCTGCGCGCGCGTGGCCAGCGCATTGCCCTGGTCCTTGCCCTGGTCGGTGCCGCCGTCGCCCATGAAATGCTTGGCGGTCGCGATCACGCTGTCTTCGCTGCCCAGCTTGCCCTGCAAGCCGCGCACGTAGTGGCCGGCATACGCCTTCACCAGCGCGGGGTCTTCGGAAAAGCTTTCGTAGGTGCGGCCCCAGCGGTCGTCGCGCACCACGGCCAGCGTGGGCGCGAATACCCAGTTGATGCCGGTCGCGCGCACGGCTTGCGCCACGGCGGCGCCCATCTTGCCGATCAGGGCCGGGTTGTGCGCCGCGCCCAGGCCTATATTGTGGGGAAACTGGGTGGCGCCCACCACATTGCTGTTGCCGTGAATCGCATCGATGCCCCAGATGACCGGGACCGGGAACTTCATGCCGGTGGCCATCGAGCCCGCGTAGTATTTGTCCGCCAGCGCCACCCAGTCGGCCTGGGTGGCGTGCTTGTTCATGGCCGGCCAGCTGCCGCCGCCATTGAGCACGGAGCCCAGGTAATAGGTGCGCACATCGTCCGGTGTTGCCGTCTTGATTTCAGGCTGGGTCATTTGCCCGACCTTCTGGGCCAGCGTCATGGCGCCGACCATCTCGCGCACGCGCGCTTCGATCTGGGCATCCGGACGGACGGCGCTGCGGATGCGCGGCCAGTCAGTCAGGGGAGCCGCTCCGGCAGCAGTGGCCAGGAGTCCGGCGGCGAGAATAAAACAGGAATGTTTGCGCATGGATTTGCTCGTAAAAGCCGGGTCCGCCGCCCACAGGGCAGGCGGACCGGCGGTTCAACAATTACAGTTTGTAGTTCAGGCCCAGCAGTACCTGGCGGCCGTAGGTGGTGTAGCGTTCAGGCGCATACGAGCCGCCCGAGAACGGGTCGCCCTGCATGGTCTGGTACGGCGCGTTCTGCAGGTTGTTTACCTGCAACAGCACCGAGGCGCCTTTCATCGGGCCATCTTCGAAGTTGTAGCCAAGCTGCAAGTCGATCTGCTTTTCCGCCAGGATCTGGCTGAAGGCGCGCTGCGCGAACAGGCCCGTCACTTCACCGCGGTAGGCCGAACGATAGCGCTGGCTCACCCGTGCCGAAAAGCCATGCTTTTCGTAGAAGGCGGTGATGTTGTGCACCACGCCGGACAGGCCGGGCAGTTTTTCCTTGGTGCCGGGACCGTTCGGATGGATCGAGCTTTCCGTTCCCGACACGCTGGCCAGCACGCCGAAACCATCGAGCATGCTGTGCAAGGTGCCCAGTTCGAAGGAGCCCGACAGTTCCATGCCGCGCACCATGCCGCCCTGGCCGTTGGCCGGACGGTTCATGGTGCCGATATTGGTCAGCGGTACCACGGTCGACGGATTCGGGAAGCCGGTGAAGTCGAACGCGGTCTGCTGGTTGTAGATGTAGCTCTTGAGCTTCTTGTAGAACATGGCGCCCGCGACGTAGCCGCTCTTGCCGAAATAGTGCTCCAGCGACAGGTCGAAGGAATTGGCGCGCCATGGCTGCAAATGGGGATTGCCGCCGCTGCCGTTCCACATCTTGGTGGTGGCGTCGACGCCGCCGGTGGCGCCGGCGCGCATATCGGCCATGCGCGGACGGGCCAGGGTCTTGGCCACGCCGAAACGCACGGTGGTGCTGGTCAGGTACTTGCCCAGGTCGAAGATCAGGTTCACGCTCGGCAGCACGTCGGTGTAGCTGTCTTCGCCGCTGATCGGCTTGGTCACGCCGCCCACCAGGGCGATACCGTCGGCATCCTGCTGCATGTGGATCATCTGCAAGCCCAGGTTGCCGCGCAGCGGAATCGGTCCCAGGTCGGTGTCGATCGACAGCTTGGCGAATGCCGTGCTCTGCTTCTCGGTCACGCCCCAGTTGTTCAAGGCATCGTTGTCGGGACGGGCCGGCTGCTGGACGTAGTATTTGTCCAGCACCGCCAGGGTGTTATAGCTCAGGCCGCCCGGCAGGCCGGAAAAGGCCAGCGAGGTGGTCGGCACCAGCAGTTCGGACGACACCGTGGTGGCGGCGCGGTTGTTCTTCAGGAAGTAGTAATTGTTGATGTCGAGGTGGGTCTTCTCGCGCTTCGAATGGCTCACGCCCGTTTCCACGCTGCGGAAGAAGCCGTTCAGGTCGTGCTTGCCGCTCAGTTTGATGGCGCTGAGCGTGTCTTCCACCACCGGACGGTGCATGTCCGCATCCTTGCCCCAGCCACCGACGTCGGCCAGCTTGATGCGGCCGGCATCGGCAAAGTTGATGCTCGGGGTAAACACCGGCAAGCCGGCGCCCGTCGGAATGGTGAAGCCGAAATTATTGTCCGTCAGCCCGGAGCCGGCCGGGCCCAGGCCCGCATAGGTTTCCAGGACCTGCTCGGTGCGCTTGGCCGTCGAGTACGACAGGTCGCCATCGAGCGCCCAGCCGCCCAGCTTGAGGCGGTTGTTCCAGCCGACCGCGCCCACCTTGTCCTTGCGGGTATTGAAGTCGTTGCGCACGATCGGCTCCAGGTTCACCAGCGCGCCGCTGGTGGCGAGCTTGGTGCCGCCGATGGTTTGCACCACCGGATTGGCATAGGTCACCGCGCTCCACTGATGCGAATTCCACATCATGCCGCGCATGGTGGTTTCCTGGTCGAACTGGGAATAGTACAAATCGAGGGCGCTGCGGAAATCCTTGCTCGGCTTGAAGTCGATCACGGCCATCAGGCCGTCGCGTTTCTGCTGGCGCGAGGACGCGGTCACTTCGGCGCCTTTCAGGGCGATCACGTCGGCCGGCAAGCCATTGTTGTCGCCGCCCCACCACCACGATTTGTATTCCAGCTGCTGGCCCGGCGAATCGAGGTGGGCGTAACCGATCGCCACGCCCAGGGTGTTGTTCATGAACTGGTCGATATACGAGAAGCTCATGCGCTTGCCGGTGGCTTTCGAACCATGATTGAGCGCGCCGTTCGAGTTGCGCTCGCCGCGCAGGTTGAACACGATGGTGCGGCCCTTGCGGTCCAGCGGACGCACGGTCTGCAAGTCCACGGTGCCCGACAAGCCCTGGCCCATCAGCGTGGCGTCCGGCGTCTTGTACACCGTCACGCCGTTGATCAGTTCCGACGGATACTGGTCGTACTCCGCGCCGCGGTTGTCGCTCGTCGATACCAGCTCGCGTCCGTTCATCAATGTGCCGGCGAAATCGGGCGCCAGGCCGCGGATCGAGATCACCTGGGCGCGGCCTTCGACGCGCTGCGCCGTCAGGCCGGCCAGGCGCGAAATCGATTCGGCGATGCTCACGTCGGGCAGCTTGCCGATGTCTTCGGCGGTGATGGCTTCCACGATCGAGTCCGATTCGCGCTTGACGGCGATCGAGCTGGCGATACTGCCGCGTATGCCCGTGACGGTCACGACATTGGACGGGGCGTCGACCGCGGCGGCTGTTTGGGCCTGTGCGCCGGCCGTTGCAAACAGGATCGCGCAGGCTGCGGCGATGGGGGTTTGGTTCATGCTCATGTCTCCTGGCAGTTAATTATTATAAATACGTCGTCTTGATGTGGAATCCTTCCCACATACATGCAAAAAAAAAGGGCCCTACCGGTATTGCTGGATATGGAAACGTTCCCACATCGTCCTTGAATCGTAGCTTGTCAACTTTACAAAGTCAACGACTTTGATGATCAACATCGCACGATTTGTTGCAATCCAGGCGGCGCGGCCTGTGCCGCCGCGCCGCCCTCCTGCGCTACTGCTTGTTCAGCTGCCACCAGTTCACATTGAAACCGCCCGCGCGCACGTACAGGGCAAGGTCTTGCTGCCCTGCCGCCAGTTGCACCGTCGCGCTGACCGTGGTCCAGTTCTGGAAACCGCCCGTGTTCGGCACGTTGATGACCGCGAGGTCGGTGCCATTCCTGCTCAGCACCAGCTGCCCGCCCGTATTGGCCGTCGCGACCCGGAACTGCACCGTGTGCGCGCCCGCCACCGGCACATTGATCGGATAGCTCATCCAGTCATTGTTGTCCAGGTAGCCCGCGTTGAAGCCGCCGCCGGCATCGGTCGTGGTTTCCACCCGTACGCCGCTGTGGCTGCTGAACATCTCCGCTTCGATGCGCGTGCCTACCGTCGGCTTCCAATTCATCCAGGTCGACAGCGCCTCGTTGCGCAGCAGCGCCTGGGTGGCAAAGCCGCGGAAGTGCGACTCGATGGCCGCCGTCGACGCCGTGCTGACGTTGATGGTGCCGTAGGTGCCGCCATTGACGTTGTTGGTCACCATGCCCCAGCCCCAGCCCGATCCATTGGATCCGCCCGGCGAGGTGGTCTTGTACGACCAGTTGGTGCCGCCCCAGCCGAGCATGTTGAAGATGTCGTAGCTGTGGCGCGTCATTTGCGGCCCGTAACTGCCCAACAGCGTCCATGGCTGGAATTCGCCGATCAGGAAAGGCGTGTTCAGGGCGGTCAGTTTGTTGTTCCAGGCGCAGACGTTGCGCGTGTCGGCCGTGCCGCATTGCAGCCAGTCGGCATACATATTGGCCTGGGCCTGTGCTCCCGAGACTTCATTCCACCCCCACAGGCCTGGATAGAAGTGCATCCAGAAGGCCACGTTGGTCAGGCCGCGGGTATTCGGATTGCCGTAGGCATCGATGCCGGAATTATGGCCCGGTAAAATGATCACGTGGTTGGCGTCTTTCGCGCGCACCACGTTGAACAGCTCGTAGGCGAAGGTGGCCAGGGTGGTGGCGTCCGTTCCCCACGGTTCGTTCAGCAAGTCGTAGGCAGCGACCGCGCTGCGGCCGTTGTAGCGGCTGGCGATCTGGTCCCACAGCCACTTGGTGCGGTCCTTGTAGGCGGCATTGGTCCACATGGCGGCAGGGCCCACGCAGCCGTCGTGCTGCTCGCTGGCCGCCGCCGCGCCGCCCACCGCCCCGTGCAGGTCGAGGATGACGTACATGCCGCGCTTTTCCGCTTCATTGATGGCGAAGTCCAGGTATTTCCAGGCGTCCGCGCGCAGGTTGTAGGGCCGGGTATCGTCTTCCACCACGCTCCACAGGAAAGGCACGCGCACCACGTTCATGCCCATCGCCTTCATGTTGTCGAAGTCGCGGGTGGTGATGTAGCTGTCGCGGAAGATGCCCATCAGGCGCTCTTTTTCGGCATGGCCCCAGCGCGACGACAGCGTCGCTTCCAGCGTGCACTGGTCGCCGATGGTGCCGCTGTTGTTCGACATCTGCTGGCCCATCATCCAGAACTCGAGCGCCAGCCAGTTGCCCACATTGGCGCCGCGCAGGTTCACGCGGTTGCCGTTGCTGTCGACCCAGTACTTGCCGCTCTGGCGGATGGCGGGCAAGGCCGTGCCGCCCTCTTTCGCGAAATCCACCCAGTTCAGGTTGAAGCCGCCGCCGCGCGCGAACACGGTCAGGTTCTGGGTGCCGGCGTTCAGGTACACGCGCGACGTGACCGTGGCCCAGTTCTGCCAGCCACCCGTGTTGGGCACGCTGGCGATGGCGCTGATATCGGTGCTGTTCTGGCTGAGCACCAGCTGGCCCGTGGTGCCGGGCGAGGCGACCCGGTACTGCACGGTGTACCATCCCGCCGAGGACGGGTTGACCGAGTAGGTCATCCAGTCATTGGCATCGATCCAGCCCACATCGCTGCCGCCGCCGGCGTCGGCCGTGGTTTCCAAAGCGATGCCGCTCATGCTTGCATACGATTCGGCCTGCAGCCTGCCGGGCAAGGCGTTCTGGGCTACGCTGTGCGCGCTTGCCAATGCCAGTCCGATCGCCAGCAATAGTCGGCGGGCGCCCGAGGCGCCTGAATAAAGTTGCGAATGCATCTTATCTCCATTTTTAGGTGTGACCGTGCAGAACGTCGCTGCGCGGCATGGTGTGCGGCTGCCTGTCGGTTTCCTCCTGGTCTACTTGGTGAATGGGGCCGGCGCCGTGGTACTGGTCATCCAGTCCATCAGGCGTTGCTGCGGTTCGTAGGGCACGGTGCCGTACAGCTTGAACAGCGATTCGATCTGCGGCACGGTGGCGCTCTTGAAGTCCAGCGCGGGCACGCTCTGGCCGGCGGCATTGGTGACCATGCCCCAGGTGCCGTTGCCCTGCCCGCCGTTATTGCTGACGTACTTCCAGGCCCAGGCCGTGGCCGCCCAGCCGCTCTTGCCGTAGGCGTCGAAGGTGGCGCGCGTGATCTGGCCGCCCACATCAAGGCCCAGGCCGGTCCATGGCTGCAGTTCGCCCACAAAGAATGGCGTGTCGAGCGCCTTGATGCGCTGGTCCCATTCGCACATGCCGCTGTTGGCCCCGCCGCTGCAAGTGAGCCAGTCGCGGTGCACGTCCACGCCGATCTGGCCCCAGCCGAACAGGCCCGGATAAAAGTGCGCTTCGAAGGCGACATTTTTCATGCCCTTGGCCGCCGGATTGCCGTAGGCGCTGATGCCGCCCGTGTTATGGCCAGGCAGGATGATCACGTGGTTGGGGTCGACCGCGCGCACCGCTTCGTACAGGGTAGTGACCACGGCCGCCAGGTTGACCGCCGTGGTGCCCCATGGTTCATTGAGCAGGCTGTAGCCGGCCACGGAAGGCCGGTCCTTGTAGCGCCCCGCCACCTGCTGCCACAGCCAGATCGTGCGCTGCTGGTATTCGGGCGTGGACCAGTACAGGTTGCGGTTGGCGCAGCCGCTGTGGTGCTCATTGCCCTGGCTGCCGGCGGCGCCGTGCAAGTCCAGGATCACGTACATGCCGCGCTTTTCGGCCTGGGCGATGGCGTCGTCCAGGTATTTCCAGGCATCGGCGCGCAGCGTGCCGGGCTTTTTTTCATCTTCGACGACCGTGTGCAGGAAAGGCAGGCGCACCGCGTTCCAGCCGAATTTGGCCATCAGGTCCCAGTCGCGCCCGGTGATCCAGTTGTCGCGGAACAGGGTCATCAGGCGGTCGCGCTCGGCATAGCCGAAGCGGGCATCGAGGGCGGCGTCGAGCTTGCAATTGTCGTCGATGCCGTTCGAGCCCTGCCCCATCATCCAGAATTCATTGAGCAGCCAGTTGCCCAGGTTGACGCCCTTGAGGATGACCTGGCTGCCGTCGGCGCGCACCCATTTGGCGCCCTGGGCGCGCACCATGTGGGCGGCGCTGGTCAGCGGGGTCGGCGCCGGCGGCGCGACCGGCGTGGCGACCGGCGCCGGCGTGGGGGTCGGGGTCGGGGTCGGCGGGGTGGCGACGGCAGGGCTGCCGCCACCACCGCAGGCTACCAGGGTCAGCGCGACGGTCGCGGCAAGCCATGTGTGCTTCAAACTCATTCATGTCTCCTGTCTTGATGGAATCGATTCCACAGTCTTGTAAAAAAAACCGGTGCTGCGTCCGGCCGTGCCGCGGCCGGAGTCCTGCGCGCTACATGGTGCCGGCGCGCTTGGCCAGCGATGCCCTTTGCGTGAGGCTGATCGTGAAATCGCGGTTGATGATGCGCTTGCTGCCATAGCATTGGTTCAGCAGTTCGCTCAGGGCGCCCATGGTCATTTCCAGCCAGGGAATGCGCACGCAGGTCAGGCGCGGGCTCGAGAATGCCGCGCTCGGCGTGTCGTCGTAGCCGACCACGGAAATATTGTGGGGCACGGCGCGCCCGATCTCCTGGAAATAGGCCATCGCACCAACGGCGATCTCGTCATTGGCGCAAAAGACGGCGCTGAAGTTGTAGCCCGAATCGATCAGGCGCTTGGCTTCGGCCCAGCCCGCTTCAGGAGAAAAATCGCTCTCGGCCTGCCACACCCCGGCCGGGTCGATGCCGGCCGCCGCCAGTTCCTGCATGAAGCCGGCGATGCGGTCGATATTGTCGGGAGCGGTCGACGGGCCGCCGATCACGGCAAGCTTGGTGTGGCCATGCTCGAGCAAGGCGCGCGCGGCCAGCCTGCCGCCGTAGGCATGGTCGGCCGTGAAGCATTGCGCGTCGATGCAGGCCAGGCGGTGGTTCATCAGCACGATGCGCGACTGGCGCCGCCCCAGGCGCCCGATATCTTCTTCGCACAGGTGGTTGCTCATGGCGATCACGCCGTCGCAGCCGCGTTCGATCAGGAAATCGATGCCTTCCACCGCCTGGCGCCGGGCGTCGCCCTTGCCCACGCCGAAGGCCACCACCATGTGCAAGCCCGCGTTGCGCAGTTCGGTATCGATGGCGGCCAGGATGGGCGTGTAGAAGCTGCCTTTCAGGATAGGAATGTAGACCCCGATCATTTGCGATGTGCCCGACAACAGGGCGCGCGCCGCATGGGAGGGCCGGAAATCGAGCTCCTCGATCGCTTTCTGGACCCGTTCGACGGTGCTGGGCGACGCATATCCCTTGCCACTGACGACGCGCGAGGCCGTTCCCACGCCCACACCCGCCAGCAAGGCTACATCTTTGATCGTCGCCACGTATCGTTTCTCCAGACTTGCCGTCGCCACCGAATGTGGAAACGTTACCATGCGGCGATACTACGCCTGTGTTTTTCGAATGTCAATCTCTACGGCGCAGCCGGCTTTATCAGCACATCGACCCGGCGGTTGCGCGCCCGCCCCCCTTCCTGGCCATTGTCGGCCACGGGCTGCGACTTGCCGTAGCCTCTTACCGACAGGCCCGCGAAGAGCACGCAGGCGCCCCCTGAACTTTTTCACGCGCTCGGCCGCTTCGTGCAGAACGCGCTGCGCTTCCCCTTTCAGTTCCGCCTTGTCGCTGTCGAACAGCACCGCCGCGTCGAGCGCGATCGTGGCTTCCTTCGGCGCCGTGCAGGGCTCGAAATCGTAAGGCCCGTCGAACTTGACGTGGAAGTCGAGCGACTCCACGCGCAAGTCCAGGCGCAGGATCACGGGCTGGCGCCGGTCCAGCTGGCAGCCGATGACGGCGCGCTTGTCGAGCGTGGTATTGCCCAGCGCGTGTTCGCACAGTTTTTCCGAACGCAGCGTGTACAGCCCGAAGGTCAGCGCGTCGGTGGTGGCGGCCGGCAGGTTCCTGCCATCGCCCGTGAGCAGCAGCTCGCCCGGGACCGCGTTGAAGGCATAGAAGTACGAGACCGCCTGCTTGCTGCCCGCGCCCTTGATGCGGTTGGTCGCGAGCCGGGTCGGCGCATCGATGTCGGTCGAGACCGCGCCGGCCACGGGCCTGGCGGCGCCGCGCGCTGCCGGCGGCAGCAGGGTCACCGGTCCTGCCAGGGACACCGTGTAGTCGATGGTTTCCTCGCCCAGGTCCAGGCGCAGGGTCAGGGTCAGGGTCAGGGGCTGGTCCTTGTCGCTGCTGCATGTGAGGACCACCGTCTTGTCGCTGTTGGTGTTGCCGTGCGCATCGAAGCACAGGCGCGTGCTCTTCGCACACACCGGTCCAGATCTTCAACGCCATCGCCATATCCCCTCATATTGCCCAGTGCGCCTACTGTGCCCGCACCCGGCATTTTCTGTCAATACTTTACGACAGGCGTGCACGAATTGTGCGGCAAATTCCTCCGGGATCATTATGATATTGGTCGTGCTTCAAAAAGACGAATCAACAATGCATGAGCTTGGTACTGGAGGCAACCGTGGAGCGCTGTTCGCATTCCCCCGCCCAATTCCTTGTCGACCAACACGGCCAGGTGGCAAGCTGGAGCAGCGCCTGCGCAAGCTTGTGGTCCTACTCCGAACTCGAAGCGCTGCACCTGCCGCTCGCTTCGCTGCTGACCTCGGCTTCCGCCGTCAGCGAACTCGTTTCCCTGTCGCGCGACAAGTCCCACCAGGAAGCGGCCAGCATCCTTTGCCGTGACGGCAGCAGCATGCCGGCCAGCCTGACCACCGAAACCCGGCAGGTCGGCGACCAGTGCATGCTCTCGTGCACGGTCGATCCCACCGCGCCCGCGACCCATCCGGGCCGCGCCGCGCTGACGCTGACCACCATTCTCGAAGGCTTGCCCTGCCTGTTCTACATCATCGATATCCATGGCCACCTGCTGGTATGGAATGAACAGTTGTCCGAAACGGTGGAACGGCCCTCGGCCGAATTGCTGAACGCCGACGTCATGAGTTTTTTCGATACGCGCGACCATGCCGCCATCCTGCACAAGATCAAGGAAGCCTACAGCAAGGGGCATTCCTCGCACGAAGCGGTGATCGTCGGCGCCAACGGCCGCCAGACGCCCTGCCTGTTCCACTGCGCCCGCACCATGCTGGGCGGCGACACTTGCCTGTTCGGCACCGGCATCGACATTTCCGGGCTCAAGGAAACCGAATTGCGCCTGCTGGTCACCGAGCGCGCCATGGATGCCTGCGTCGACGCCATCGTCATCACCCGGCGCGACGGCGCGGAAAACTTGATCGAGTACGTCAACCCCGCCTTCACCAGGCTGAGCGGCTACGACAAGGAAGAATCGATGGGGCGCGATCCTGCCTTCATGCATGCCGGCAACCTGGACCTGGCCGAACGCGACCGTGTGCGGCGCGCCATCCTGGCCGAGGAAGGCGTGCACGCCGTCATCCGCAACCGCCACAAGAACGGCAGCATCTTCTGGAACGACATGCGGATCGACCCGGTCGTCGGCGCCGACGGCAGCGTGACCCATTTCGTGGCCGTCATCCACGACGTCACCCAGGCCAGGAAAAGCGAAGCCGAACTGCGCTACCTGGCCACCCACGACCAGCTGACCGGCCTGGCCAACCGCGCCGTGCTGCACGACCAGCTCAAGCTGGCGATCGAGCATGCGCGCCGCAAGCTGCGCTTCATCGCCGTGGTCTACCTCGACATGGACAATTTCAAGACCATCAACGACAGCTGCGGGCACGACGCCGGCGACCTGGTGCTCAAGGGGATCGCGCGCCGCTTCAGCGACGCGGTCCGCCGCGGCGACCTGATCGCCCGCCTCGGGGGCGACGAATTCGTGGCCGTCATCAACGACTGCGACGGCGCGGACCATGTCGGCGAACTGGTCGAACGCCTGCACCGCGGCATCATCGAACCGATCGACATTCCGGACAAGCAAATCCTGCCCAGCGTGAGCATCGGCGTGAGCCTCTTCCCGCACGACGGGCGCGACCACCACGCCATCCTGCGCGCGGCCGATGCCGCCATGTACCGCGCCAAGACCTCGGGCAAGAACCAGTACAAATTCTATGCGCCCGAAATGGACCTGACGGTCCATAACTACCTGGAACGCGAAACGAGCTTGCGCCATGCCATCGAGCGCAACGAACTGTTCCTGTGCTTCCAGCCCAAGGTGGACCTCAAGAGCGGGCGCATGATAGGCGCCGAGGCGCTGGTGCGCTGGGACCATCCCAAGGATGGCTTGCTGATGCCGGTCGAATTCATCCGCATGGCCGAAGAATGCGGCCTCATCGTGCCGCTAGGCGAATGGGTGCTCAAGCGCGCCTGCGCCGCCATCCGCGACATCCACCGCGCCGGCTTTGGCGACTTCACCATGTCGGTGAACCTGTCCGCGCGCCAGCTGCGCCGCCCCGACTTCGTCGACAGCGTGGAACGGCTGCTGGCCGACTTCGGCATCGGCCATGGCGCCATTGAACTGGAAGTGACGGAGAGCCAGCTGATGGACAATCCGGACCAGGCGGTGCTGACCCTGGACCGGCTCAAGGCGCTGGGGGTGGCTCTGTCGATCGACGATTTCGGCACCGGCTATTCGAGCCTGCGCCAACTGCAGCGCTTCCCGGTCGACTTCATCAAGATCGACCGCGCTTTCCTGGTCGACCTCGACCACAGGGGCGATTCCATGATCGCCCAGACCATCATTTCAATGGGCCACAACCTGGACATGAAAGTGATCGCGGAAGGCGTGGAATCCGAGGAACAGCTGCATTTCCTGCGCCACCATCATTGCGACCATATCCAGGGCAATTACTTTAGCCCGGCCGTATCGCAGCACACCTTGCTCGGCATGCTGTCGACGGGCGCCGGCATGCATTAGAAGGCCGTCATCACCGGCTTGCCAGCGACCTGGGTCACGATGGTGATGCGTTCGCCGCTCGCCAGCAGCGCCAGCGGCGTGCCGGCCACGGTGCGCTGGCCGAGCAGCGCGAATTGCGCGTCGTACAGGCTGACCCGGGTATCGCTACCGCTGGCCGGGATCGTCACCAGCGCACCATCGGCGCGCCACTGGGCATCCTTGAGCGGCTCGCCAAGCGACTTGACCAGAGTTAGCCCGTTGCCTTCGTAGATATTGCCCGTCCCCAGCACGATACGCGCACCGCCGGCCGCGGCGCGGATCGGGCCCAGGATGGCATGGGCGCCGTTGTAGGGCGTCCCACCGCTGCCGGTGATCTTGCCGGTCAATTGGTCGATTGTCTCGAACAGCAAGTCATTGGTGGCGGCATCGGCGCGGAAGAAATACACGCGGCCCTGGGCGGCGCCCCATTCCCAGGAATTGGAATAATGGTAGTTGCCCTGGCCATCGGTGCGGCGCCCGGCGCTGTCATAGATGGTGTGCGTGTACTTGTCGCCGATCGGCCCCTGCACCAGCAGGTAGTTGCCAACGGCCGCCAGGCCCGTGACGGCGCCGGAGGTGACGGTGAAACTGGTTTCACGGCTGTCGCCGGCCAGCGCGATATAGCTGACCAGCCCCGATTGGTAGCCGAGATACAGGCGTGCTTCATGTGCCCAATAGCGCATCACGTTCGGCTGCCTGGTGGTGACCTCGTTCTTCTGGCCCACCACCAGCGGCGGCAGGTGCGCGCCCAGCACGGCCGACCAGCGATAGATGCGCGCATTGACCTTGCTCAGCAGGTAGATGATGCCCTGCTCGTCGGCGGTGACGGCATCGGGATCGTAGGCGGGGATGGCGGTGGCGTAGTTGCAGTTGGCGGGCATGCTTCCCGGTGTATCGCTCCCTTGCGGGGCTGCATGGCAAGCCGCATCGCGCGGAAAGAAATCCTTGCTCAATCCACTATTGCTGTCGGCGGCCGTGTACGTGCCGAGGAAATCGTCCGGATAACCGTCATTGTCGCTATCGACGGCGGCGGATTTATCGGCCGGAAATTTATCCTTCGCATTGGGCACGCCGTCGCCATCGCTGTCATTCGACGGCACGTAATTGAGGAATTCAATGTGGCCGGCGCGCTTGACAACCAGATGGTTGGCACTGCCCACGACGGCCACCGCCAGCACGTCGCCCACCACGTACACTTCTTCCTGCCTGACCCTGTCGCCATTGAAGCGCTGCAGCCAGGTCCTGCCCTGCAAGGGTTCCATGGTCAGCACGTCGTCATTGGCGATCCAGGTCGCGTCCGTGAAGCTGGTGCCCAGGCTGCCCTGCCAGGCCAGGCCCGGTGCGCCGAAAATGGCGCCGCTGCCGATCATTACCCGCTTGCCGTCCACGCTGGAACGGATGGGGCCGCCGAAAGCATAGGCGCCGTCGTACGGGGTTTCTCCCGGCGCACTGAATTTTCCGGTCGACTGGTCGATGGTCTGGAAAAACAGGTCGTTGGGATTGCCGTAGTCGCGGTAGTAATACAGCGCCGACGTTGCGGCGTTCCAGTTGAAGTGGGAGGAAGGCGATGTATAGACCCGGCGATCGGCCTGGACGCCTTCGCGGCTGATCGTCCAGCGTTGTTCGATGTCGCCCGTGCGGTTCACCGGCACGAGGTAAGTCCCGGCGGCCACCAGGGCATCGATGCGCATCTGCATGTCGGCAAAGGGCGCGGGACTTTCCTGCAGCGTTTCCGAAAAGCTGTGGATCTTGCCGTTGGTGTCGCCGACGTAGATGCGTCCATGGTCGGGCGAATAGGCATATGCGCGCGGCGTGTAGCCCGTGATGGTGGTGCGCGCGATGAAATGCCTGGTCGCCAGGTCATAGGCGTACAGCCGGACGGTTGTTTCTTCGGAACTGAAATAGATCTTGCCGCCGCCATGGCCGATCACCGTCAGGGGCGACGCCGCCAGCGTCCTGGCATGGCAGACGCCGCCGGCGGCGTCCGAGGCGGCCGCGCACAAGGGATCGCCGGGGGCCACGTCGAGCGGGTCGCGCACGCCGTCGGCGTCGGTATCGACCGTCGCTGGCGGCGGTGGCGGGGCATCGCTGCCGCCGCTGCACGCCGCGAGCGCGGACACCATGGCGGCCAGGAGAAGTGTGCGAAACAGGGGTGGGATCATGCGGGGGCAACGTGGCCTGGACAGGAGAATGGCATCATGCGCGGCAGTTACTCAATAGTCAATATTAATTACATGCATACATCCCCACCCGACTGCCTGACTGCTGCACAAAATGCAATACCAACAGTGCACCCTTAGTCAAGAGCAATAGTTTTCCAGAAACCAAGTTTTGTTGATGACGTTGCCAGAAACTGTATGTATGATAGCCGCGTCATGGCGTAAAGACAGCGCCACACTCCCATCGGGTGCATATCATGCAAGAAACACTTGAACAGGCTTTGGCGAGCCTGCAGCTTGGCCAGCTGGCCCTTGCGGCAACCAGGCTGCGCGGCTTGCTCCGTCAAGACCCGCGCAATATCTTTGCCTGGATGGCCCTGGGCGACACCCTCGAACGCGCCGGGCTGCGTCACGACGCCATCCGCGCCCGTTCCCAGGCCCTGAGGCACGGCCGCGCGGCCGGCTATTTCATGAACATGGCGACCACGCCCGTCCCTTTTCAGCCAGTCATCCAGGGCGTCATCGGCGCCGTCAACCAGCAACTGTACGAGGTGGTCGGCAAGGGCCTGGACCAGGTGCATGCGCGCTTCGGCGCGCCATCCATGCAGCGCGTCACGCATGCCATGAATGCCTTCCTCGGCCATGTCCAGGAGCATCCGCGCAGCCCGCACCAGGCGCCCAAATTCCTGTTTTTCCCGGGCTTGCCCGAAGGGCCCTACCACGATCCGGCGCTGCACCCGTGGAGCGCCACGCTGGTCGAGGCCTTCGATGCCATCCATGCCGAAGCCATGTCGGTGATGCGCGACAACGATGCCCTGGAAGACTTCCTGACCTTTACCCCCGGCCAGAGCAAGGCCGGCTACCTCGGTGGCGATGGCCCGCGCCCGGCCTGGGATGCCTTCTTCTTTTACCGTCACGGCGAGCGCTACGACGCCAACCATGCGCGCTGCCCGCGGACCTCGCAACTGCTCGAGAGCATCGAACTGTGCGAAGTGCACGGCCAGGCGCCGGAAATCTGTTTTTCGGTCCTGCAGCCGGGCACCACCATCATGCCCCACCATGGCGTGACCAACACGCGCCTGGTGTATCACCTGCCGCTGGTGGTGCCGGAACAATGCGCGCTCAATGTGTTCGGCGGCGGCGAGCACCACTGGCGCGAACGCGAACCGATGATGTTCGACGACACCTTCATGCACGAGGCATGGAACCGCTCGGCGCAGACGCGCATCATCCTGCTGATGGATTGCTGGAATCCCCACCTGCGACCGGAAGAGCGCGCCGCTGTGAAGCAGATGGTGGAATTGATCAGTGCGTATGAAGACTTCAGCGACCAGGATTTCAGCCGCGTCGCGCTCTTGCTGGCCTAGGAGTGTGCGCGGCAGAAATTGATTTCATCCAAACGGGGGGACGGGGTAAACTTGTCACATGACGACGAGCGATCTTCCATACGATCCCCATCAGCAGATGTTGCTGCCTCATGCGTTGCAAGACTGGCTCCCCGAAGGCCATTTGGCATATTTCATTAGCGACACGGTCGACTCGCTCGACCTGTCCGCCTTTCACGCGCGGTATGCGGCAGGCGGGTCGCGCAATCAGCCATTCAATCCGGCGATGATGGTCAAGGTGCTGGTGTACGGTTACGCGACGGGCGTATTCTCATCGCGTAAGTTGGCCAGGAAGTTGCATGAGGACGTGGCGTGGCGGATGCTGGCTGCCGATAATTATCCGGCGCACCGGACGATTTGCGATTTCCGCGCCTTCCACTTGCAGGAGTTGTCGAACTTATTCGTCCAAGTGGTGAAATTGGCGAAGGAATGCGGCCTGATCAAGCTCGGCACGATCGGTGTCGACGGCACCAAGATCAAGGCCAATGCATCGCGCCACAAGGCGATGAGCTACAATCGCATGCAGAAGGCCGAACGCGAACTGAAGGAGCAAATCGACGCGCTTTTGGCCAAGGCCAAGGCGGCCGATGCGGCCGAGAGGAACGCGCCGGAACTCGATACCCCGGCGGAGATCGCCAGGCGAGAAGACCGCCTCGCGGTCATCCGCGCCGCTCGGGCGCGCCTCGAAGATCGCCAACGCCAAGCCGATATAGCACGCGGACGTCGCGACGATGATGCGCCCCCAGATGACTCGGGCAAGCCACAAAAGAAGTCGCGCTTCAAATATAAGTTCGGCGAACCCAAACCCGACGCTCAGGAAAACTTCACTGATCCGGAGAGCCGCATCATGAAGCGCGCTGGTGGTGGCTTCGACTACGCCTACAACGCCCAGGCTGCGGTAGATGAAAGCGCCCACATCATCGTGGCTGCGGAACTGGTCAACAGCGCGGCCGATAGCGGCCAACTGGCGATGGTGCTTGCCGCCGTCAACCGGGACGTCGGCGAAGATGCCAAGCAGGTACTCGCCGATGCTGGCTATCGCTCCGAGGCCATGTTCGAACAACTCTGTAATTACCCATCTGAACTGATCGTGGCGTTCGGGAGCACCGGGAAAAAGGAAACGATCGTCGATCCGAAGAAGCGTCCGCTGTGCGCCGCCATGGCCGAAAAATTCAAATCGGCGACGACACAGGCGGCTTATCGAAAACGCAAATGGATTTCTGAACCGCCCAACGCTTGGGTAAAAAGCGTGCTGGGCTTCCGGCAATTTAGTATGCGCGGACTGGCTAAGGTCCAGGCCGAGTGGAGGCTCGTCTGTACGGCGCTGAACCTGCGCCGAATGGCAAAGATGCTGTACAACTAAGGCGAAGAAGGGCAAAAAACCGCCTGATTTCGCCCTTCAATGCCTGGTTTCACCCAACTTTCGCGCGCGAAAGTGAATCGGCGTATGCGCCGCCCAAGAAACCCATTGCATGAACGTCCAAAAAAACGGTCTGCCGCGCACACTCCTAGGCTTGTTCATACGTTAGCCGCGTCCGCATCCTCGGTCAATGCAGTTTGTAGATGCAATTTGAAAACATGCATCGTGCAAAAGTAGCCTTGTTTGAACGGTTGCCGGGCCGCGGCAATTGGCGAAGGCTTGATCCATTGTCCCGGAGCCTTCGTTGCCAGCGCTGTTCAGCGTGTCACATATGCTTGCGTGAATCAGTTGCACGAGGCCATGCCGGGATAGTAGCCAAGGGACTCGGCGCGCATCACCGTTTCGGAGACAGGCAGGTCGATCCCGAAATGGACCAGCGGCAGCAAAGGTTGATAGGAGACAGGATTGCACGCGCTGGCGCCGCCCGGCTGGCAAATGCGTACGCGCACCATCCGGATGCAACTCGCGTCGCCCGACCTGGCGGTGCAGGTGATCTTGTTGCGGGTCGGGCAAGCGGGCATGGAAGCCGTTGGTATCGGCACGATCTTCAAGGTCCTGTTCGATTCATTCTGAAGCGACAGGTAATCGATGCGAACGTACTGGTCGGTGACGGCGCCCCCCAGGGTCAGCTTCCCGGCCGAGTTGCGAAAAATGGCCTTCTGCTGCACCTGCGCCATGGCGCTTGCATTGCTGAAATCGGTCACCGCGGCATCGCGCGCGGCGCGCCGCGTCACCTCCTGCAGGGCGTTCCACAAATACAGCGCGCGCGACACTTCGATGATGGTGAAAACCAGGGTCAGGAAAAAGAGCGCGACAATCGCGAACTCGACAGCGAAGGCGCCGGCCTGGCGCCGCAAGGCGGCGGCACGCACCGGACCCGGGTGGCGCACACCTTGAGGGAGAAGGGAAGGAATCATTTGTAGAGCTCCACGGTGCCCCACAGGGCCTGTCCAGATGCAATGCCGGCGAATTCCGCATAAAGACTGGTGGATGTCGCCGGGACGGCCATGAAGAAGCGTCCGATTGCCAGCACGTCGGCATTGCTGCCCGCAACCGGGCAGGCGACGAGCGGCACGTTCAGGACCCGCCTGTGCCGCAGCGGCCTGCCGTACGCCACCGATGGCGCCTGGTGCTGGGGCATGCCGTACATGTACGGGGTGTTCAGGGGGTAGGAGCCCTTCGGTTCAGGCGAGCCCGGCGCGTAAAGCGCTGGCCAGGCGGATGGGGCAAATGGCGTGTATCCCGTGCCCGGCTCAGGGACCCCGGGGGTGTACGCACTGAAGGGGACCGGCCTGGCATAGGCCCACATCTGTCCGTACATGGCTGCCGTGTTGCCGGCAGGATGGGGCTGGGGATCGGCGACGGTCTGCAAGCGGCCCGCATTGACCAGGGATTGCGCGCCCTGGCCGCCAGGCACGCTCTTCATCCAGGACGAGCTCGCGTTATAGACGAAAGACTTTATATTGGTGTCCGGCGGAGCGGAACGAAAGTCGCATGCGCCCCCGGCGTACTGGCCAAAGCGCGAATTAAGATGTTCGTACAGCGAGGCAAGCGGGAATGGCTGGCTGACTGACAATTGCCCGCCGACGCCGCCCACGGCCGGCATGGACCCGGCGCACACAAACGGCCCGACCACGTCCGGCGCGGTATTGCCCGCCCCGGCGGGGCTGCCGCCGGCGTCGATCGGATTGATGACGAAATTGACCGGGGACGTACCGCTCGAGTTCAATTGCATCAGGTCGTAGGCCACGCCACGGCGAAATCCATACTCGACCAATTCACCGCTCGGAGGCCGGGAAACGGCGGCGCTTGCGGACATGGCGCAGATCGCCAGCGGCGTGAAATTGACCATGGTGCGGCCGGCCACCGCCGAGGCGCTGACGTTCTTGCTCAGCAGGTCGGGGGACAGGACCTTCATGAAGGTCGTTGCAACGGCACCGCTGTCGGCGGCGAGGTCGGCCGTTTCAACCTTGGCGTACTTGATATTGCCGGGCGCGTCTCTTGCGACGGAAACATCCAGCCAGCCGGAAGTCGGCGAGACGGCAAATTTGATGGCGGCATCGGACCAGGCATTGCTGGAATTTCCGTACTGATATTTCTGCACAGAAGTCGCGGCGGCAGCGGCGGCAAGCGCTTCGTCGATGCCGGCGGGCGTACCCACCAGTTTTTGCGCTGCCTCCATCGCAGCGAAGTCCGCCACGGCCTGCAGTTCCACCTTGCGATTGAACATGCGGCTCGAGTCGATCGCCAGGCCCATGAAACCGAGTATGAGCAAGAGCAACACGGCGAACAGGATCAGCACGGCGCCCCGCTGCCTGCGGATCGCGCGATGTGGCGCCTTGGTCGAGAATGGAGAGTGGTGCAATCCCATGTCGATACCCATCATCACTCCTTCACTATGTGCTTTCCTGGACGCATGAGTGCATCCATACGAATCGTATCCAAGCAGAAACGAGAGCGATTGATGTAGGGCAAGGATGGGTGATATCGACGGGTTTCTCGCCTGGCAGGGAAAACCGGATTGGCAGCGATGGGAGGCGATGGGCAATAAAAAAAGGGGCGCGAGCCCCTTTTTTATTGAAAATTCTTGGTGGGAAGTGCAAGTTTCGAACTTGCGACCCCTGCAGTGTGAATGCAGTGCTCTACCCCTGAGCTAACCTCCCAAAACGGGGCGTATTATCGCACACCGTTTCAAAAACGTCACGCGTCGGCGTAATTTCGCCAAACACAGCTCCCTTTCACCGCCTTGTCCAGGCCGCCAAGCAGGCTCTCGTGCTCGGCCAGATCGTCCGCGCTGGCGGCCAGGATGATGACTTCGGCCAGCGCCACCGCCTCCAGCGCACCGCCGCCCTGCCCCACCTCTTCTTCCAGGTCCATCGACAGGCTGTTCTGCCCGCGCGTCATGGACAGGTAGACGTCGGCCAGCAATTCGGCATCGAGCAGCGCGCCGTGCAGCTTGCGGTGCGAATTCGACACGCCATAGCGGTCGCACAGGGCGTCGAGGGAGTTGCGCTTGCCGGGATGCATTTCCTTGGCATTGACCAGGGTATCGATCACCCCGCTGCAATGCTCGGTGAAGGACGGCAGGCCCAGCAGCTTGAATTCGTTGTTTAGGAAGCCCAGGTCGAAGGGGGCGTTGTGGATGATGACTTCGGCGCCCTGTATGTAATCGCGCAATTCGTTGGCGATCTCTGCAAACTTGGGCTTGTCGCGCAGGAATTCGGTCGTCAGTCCGTGCACCGCCAGCGCGCCCTCTTCCGAATCGCGTTCCGGATTGATGTAACGGTGGAAGTTATTCCCCGTCAGCATGCGGTTGTTCAGTTCGACGCAACCGACCTCGATGACGCGGTCTCCCGTGCGCGGGTTCAGGCCGGTGGTTTCGGTATCAAGGACGATTTGGCGCATGGTTCTCTTCAGGTGACGCTGGGAATGGGGCGCAGTATAGCAAATGCTCAGCGGCGAACGGTATCGACGCCGCGGTTGGCCAGCTGGTCGGCCCGCTCATTGCCCGGATGTCCGTTGTGGCCGCGCACCCATTTCCATTCGACCTTGTGCTGGGCTTGCGCGAGGTCCAGGGTTTTCCACAAGTCTTCGTTCTTGACCGGTTCCTTGGCCGCCGTCTTCCAGCCGCGCGCTTTCCAGCCATGGATCCATTCCGAAATGCCCTTTTGCACATACTGGCTGTCGGTGTACAGCGTCACTTCGCACGGCCGCGTCAGCGCGCCCAGCGCTTCGATCACGGCGCGCAATTCCATGCGGTTGTTGGTGGTGTTGAGCTCGCCACCGAAAATTTCCTTCTCATGCCCATCGGTGACCAGCAATGCGCCCCAGCCGCCCGTGCCGGGATTGCCCTTGCAGGCGCCATCGGCAAAAATGTCTACTTTACTCATCCGTGCTTTCGTAAGTCTGTGAATATTTCCTGTTGGTCGCCGGCACCGCTTGCGGTCCCGTCGCCGATTTCTTGTTCCATGCCGGCCCGATCATGGTCATGCCCTTGACGCGCTTGATGGCGTGCACCATGTAGACCGCGCCCAGGTAGGGCCACCAGCGCTGGCCCGCGTCTTCCATGAAGGAAAAGCGGTTGATCCACTGCGCGGTACGGCAAGGCGGTGCATAGCAGCCGAAATGGCTGCGGCTCACGCCAAGATTCAACAATTTTAACCAGTCTTTCATGCGCGGCATAGAGATGAATTCGCCGGCGATGGGCAGGTAATGCGAGCGCGTCAGCCGTCCCACGCCCTGGCGCAGGCCCCACAGGCTGGCCGGGTTGAAGCCGCAGATGATCACCTGGCCTTCGGGAATGAGCACGCGCTCGACTTCGCGCAGCACCTGGTGCGGCTCGGCCGCGAATTCGAGCACATGCGGCAAGACCACCAGGTCCAGGCTTTGCGATGCGAACGGCAAATCGGAAAAATCGAGCGCCACCGCAATCTGCTTGCCGCCCGGCGCCAGCAATAATTGTTCGCGCGACGAGGTGCGGGTGGCGGCCTGCCATTTGTTGGGCATGCGGTTGGCGGCCAGCGCATCGATCTGCGGCAAGCCGATCTGCACCGCATTGAAGCCGAAGATGTCGGCCGTCAGTTCGTCCAGGCAGGCTTGTTCCCACGCCCGCACGTAGGCGCCGGCCGGCGTCTGCAGCCAGCCGTCGAGCGCTATAATGGACTTCTCGGATGCCGCACTATCCATGCCTGACCTTTGTCGAAACTTCCACTATGCCGATGTTGCCGCACAGCGCCTTGCGCGTTCTCGCCGTCCCAGCGTTCAAGGATAATTATCTGTGGCTGATCCACGATGGCTGCAACGCTGCCGTCGTCGACCCCGGCGACGCCGAACCGATCCTGGCCGCGCTCGCCTTGCACCATCTTACGCTCACCGCCATTTTACTCACGCATCACCATGCTGACCACATCGGCGGCGTGCCGGCCCTGTTGCGCCACGCGCCGGTACCGGTGTTCGGCCCCCGCGGCGAAGCCATTGCCGCCGTGACCGTGCCGCTGGCCGATGGCGACCGGGTCAGCGTGCCCGGGCTGGCGCTCGGCTTGCGGGTGCTCGACGTACCCGGCCACACGCTCGGCCACATCGCCTATGTCAGCGAGACCCCGCACGCCGGCTGGCTGTTTTGCGGCGACACCCTGTTCGCCGGCGGCTGCGGCCGCCTGTTCGAAGGCAGCCCGGCCCAGATGCTCGGCTCGCTGGAAAAGCTGGCTGCCCTGCCCGCCGACACCCTGGTATTCTGCGCGCACGAATATACCCTGGCCAACCTGCGCTTCGCCCAGGCCGCCGAACCGGGCAATGCCGCCATCGCCCGCCGGATCGCTACCGAAAGCAGCAAGCGCGGCGACGGCCTGCCCACCATCCCGTCCACCATCGCGCTCGAACAGGCCACCAACCCCTTCCTTCGTTACCGTGAACCGGCCATCGTCGCCCAATTGGTCGACCAGGGCAAGCTGGCGCCAGGCGCCGACGCGCTGGCCGCCTTCACCGCCCTGCGCGCCTGGAAAAATGCATTTTGATACCAACAATCATCAAAGTTGCGTTGCCGCATCCATTCCCGCCAGAATGTCCAGCGAAATATTTTTGTCAACATGCGCGACAAATCCACCCGAGTGGAGTCGGCATCGTTACAATTTGCAGGCTGGCGTCTTGATGGAAAGGGCTGCCCCTGCAGCCAGCGGCAGGTCCGGCACTTCACTTTGGCGCGACAAATTCAATGATGATCAGCACTCCGCGTAGCAATCGCGTGTCATTTGGGATAACATGTTCCATAAGGAAACATTATCGACTATCCCGCCATGAAACCTTCTTTCCACGGAACGGGTCGGCAAGCTGGTGAGCCGGCTGCGCACGCTGGCACGGGCTCTGATGCCCCGGCCACGCAAAGCCCGTAAGGCGCGACCGCCTTTGCCGGTTCTGGCAGAACCGGTGGCGTCCACACGCGCTTTCC
This sequence comes from Pseudomonadota bacterium, assembly GCA_040388805.1. Lineage (GTDB taxonomy): Bacteria > Pseudomonadota > Gammaproteobacteria > Burkholderiales > Burkholderiaceae_D > Telluria_A. Next base: position 27,015 of record JAZKBE010000053.1, on the reverse strand, counting down.
TGGTCCGCTGCGGTGCGTTGCTGGCCGCCCTGATGCTGCCGGTGCGCGCCGTGCTGGCCCAGGCGCCCCCCAAGACGGGCGAACCGATCGGCGTGCTGTTTCCCGATATCGGCGAGCCGTTCCGCAAGATTTTCATCGAGATCATCGCCGGCATCGAAGAGCAGGCGCGCCAGCGCGTGCGCGCCTATCCCATCTCGCCCAACCAGGACATGGTCGAACTGTCGGCCGCGCTCAAGCGCAACGGCACGCGCGTGCTGGTCGCGCTGGGACGCCAGGGCTTGAAGGCGGCCAGCGCCATCGAGGCCCCGCTCGGCGTGGTGCTGGGCGGCGTCTCGTCGGTGCCGGACGGCGACAAGCACGTGGGCATCTGCCTGACGCCCGATCCGGCCCTGCTGTTCAGCCAGCTCAAGCTGCTGCTGCCGGCCACCCGCCGCGTGATCGTCATCTACAATCCCCAGCACAACGAATGGCTGCTCAAGCTGGCGCGCGAAGCGGCCCGCGCCCAGGGCCTGGAACTGGCGTCCTTCGAAGCGCGCGACCTGGCCAGCGCGGCGCGCCTGTACGAAAGCGCCTTCGCCGGCGCCGACAGCCCGCGCGATGCGGTGTGGCTGCCGATCGATCCCACCACCGTCGACGAAGCGACCATCCTGCCGATCGTGCTGCGCGAAGCCTGGAACCGCAATGTGCCCATCTTTTCAAGCAGCTTCCTGCATATCAAGCGCGGCGCCCTGTTCGCCCTCTACCCGAACAATGGCGAACTGGGCCGGGCCCTTGCCAACCTGGCAACGTCGATGCTGGCCGGCGAAGCGCCGGCACGCGGCGTGACCCCTTTGCGCGATGTTCACGCCGCCCTCAACCTGCGCACGGCCAGCCATTTCGGGATCACCGTGAGCCCGCGTATGCAACGTGCATTCCATTTCCTCTACAGCGACCCCTGAACGTCGGTTTTCGATCCCGCCTTGTCAAATTAATTTCTTTGGGGCTACTCCCCTGACGTATACTGGGGGCTGTAAATGCCTGTTTTCCAACGGCCGCTTCACGCTAACAAGACCGCAAGGTCGCCTTCGCTGTACGTAATGACAACTATTACTTCTTCCGCCCATCGACCGGTGCGGGCTTTCCTGTGCTTTCTGCTGGCACTCTTCATTTGCTCGGGCCAGGCGGCCCAGGCCAAGGGCATCGCCGGCGCACCCGCGGCCAGCGCCGGCGTGAGCGCCACCGCCGGCCTGTTCGAACGCTATGACGGCGGCTCCTCGGCCGGCAGCAGTTACCAGCTGCGTCCGATCACCCTGGCCCAGCTGGAAGACCAGTTGCGCCGGCCCGAACTGCAAGCCTCGGTCGGCAAGGGCTCGATCGCCGTGCTGTACCCGAATGTGTCGGAACCGTTTCGCAGCGCCTTCATCAGCATGATCCAGGGCATCGAGGAACGCACCCGCCTGCGCGTGCGCAGCTATCCGGTGGAAGTCAAAACCGATGCCGCCGAACTCAATGGCCAGCTCAAGCGCAACAATACCCGCGTCGTGATCGCGCTCGGGCGCCAGGGCTTGAACGTGGCCGCCGCCCTGGACCGCGACATCGTGGTGCTGGTGGGCGGCGCGCTGCTGCTGTCGGACGCGGAAATCGTCAACGTCAACGGCATCAGCCTCACCCCCGATCCGGCCATGCTGTTTACCCGCCTGCGCGCCCTGCTGCCCGAGGTGCGGCGCGTGATGGTGGTGTACGACCCGAAGAAAACCGAATGGCTGTTGCGCCTGGCGCGCGATGCGGCCCGCCACCAGGGCCTGGAACTGGTATCCTATGAAGCACGCGACCTGGGCCAGGCCGCCCAGTTTTATACCACCCTGATCAATGGCGCCGACAACAAGCGCGATGCCATCTGGCTGCCCCACGACACCACCACTGTCGAGGAAAGCACGTTGCTGCCGCTGATCCTGAAGGAGTCCTGGAACCACGGCGTCCCTATTTTTTCGAGCAACGTCCTTCATGTCAAGAAGGGCGCGCTGTTCGCCATGAGTCCGAACAACGTCGAACTGGGCCGCTCGCTGGCCAGTTCCGCGCTGGGACTGATCTCGGGCGAAATGCGGCGCAAGGGCGTGCAACCCCTGCGCGAACTGCACACGGCAATCAACCTGCGCACTGCCAGCCACATGGGCCTGATCATCGGCCACCAGCAGCAGCGCACTTTCGACTTCATCTACCCGGAGCCCTGAGTTGATCCTGAACGACTTCCTTCGCCGTACCGGATTTCGCCGCCAGTTGACCGTGATCGTGTCGGCCGCGATCCTGGGCCTGGCGCTGTTTTCATCGCTGATCAACTCGTGGGAAGCATCGACCCGCATGCGCGAATACTTCGCCGACCAGGGCCAGCGCATCGCTGAAAACCTGGCCCGACAGAGTACCCTGGCCCTGCTCTACCATTCCGCCGAAAACGCCCAGGAAGTGGTGGCCACCACGCTCACCTTCCCCGACGTGCTCAACGTCCAGATCACCGACACCAAGCAACAGGTGCTGCTGGCCAAGAACCAGCCGGGCGCCCCGGCCGTGGTCACGCCCCAGGTCACCGCGGCGCTCACGCGCGCCATGCTGGCCGGCGAAACCGACGACGCCTGGCGCTTCATCGCGCCCGTGTACGGCGGCGAAAAGGATGCCTCGCCCTTCGACCTGCAGGAAGCCAAGCCGCAGCTGCTCGGTTACGTGCACGTCTGGATCGGCAAGGGCACGCTGAACCGCCTGACGCTCTCGCTCCTGATCGGCAACCTGGTCATCACGCTCTCCTTCGCGGTGATCCTGTTGGCCGTGGTGCGCCTGCTCACGCGCCACATGATCAATCCGCTCAACGCCCTGTCGAACCTGATGCGGCGCGCCGAATCGGGCGAATCGGGCATGCGCGCCGCGCCCGCCGGCCCGCGCGACCTGATCGAGATGGCGCTCGCCTTCAACAAGATGATGAACGTGCTCGAACAGCGCGAGGCCGAACTGAAGGATTCGCGCGACGCCGCCGTCAACATGGCGCTGATGAAGGCGCAGTTCGCCGCCACCGTCAGCCACGAAGTGCGCACCCCGCTCAATGGCGTGGTCGGCATGCTCGACATGCTCAAGGAAATGAACCTGAACAAGCGCCAGGCCGAATGCGTGGACGTGGCCTGGAATTCCTCGCGCACCCTCATTGAACTGATCAACAACATCCTCGACTTCTCCAAGATGGAAGCGGGCAAGCTCACGCTCGAGGAAGTCGACTTCGACCTGCGCAAGCTGCTCGAGGAAGTCATCGAACTGGTCGCCAAACAGGCGCAGCAGCGCGACGTGGAGCTGGGCTACCTGCTCGCCGCCGACGTCCCGGAACGCATCAACGGCGATTCGCTGCGCCTGCGCCAGGTCTTGATCAACCTGTTGGGCAATGCCGTCAAGTTCACCGAACATGGCGACGTGGCGGTCCTCATCACGCGCGATGCCGGCCCGCGCTTCGGGCTGCGCATCGAAGTGCGCGACAGCGGCATCGGCATGAGCGCCCAGCAGCAGACCCATTTGTTCGAATCCTTCGCCCAGGCCGATCCCTCGACCACCCGCAAGTACGGCGGCACCGGCCTTGGCCTGGCCATCTGCAAGCAGCTGGTGGGCCTGATGGGCGGCGAGATCAACGTCAGCAGCGCGCTCGGCGAAGGCACCACCTTCGTGTTTACCGTGATGTGCAATCCGGGCCAGGTCACCCTGACCGGACCGCTCCATCCCGAGATGATGGGATTGCGCGTGATCGCGGTCGACGAAAGCCAGATCGTGCGCGACTTCATCGTGCAGACCCTGGGCCGCCACGCCATCGACTGCCACGCCACGCGCTGGGGCGGGGCCGCCCTGCTGCAGCTGAAAGTGGGCAGCGACGAAGCCAATCCCTACCGCGTGGTCATCATGGACATCGGCGCCCTCGACGACGACGGCAACGACCTGGCGCGCCAGATCGAAGTGCAGGCGCCGGGCACGCACGTGCTGATCCTGGACCGCTTCGGCACGCCGTCCGGCGGGACCCTGGTCGACGGCTACGCCTCGCTCGGCAAGCCGCTGCGCGAAGACCGCCTGCTGCTGTCCATCAAGGACCTGCTGGCCGGGCGCCTGATACCGGAGCAGCAGACCCGCAAGCTGTCCGCCCCCAACCGCAAGGAATTCCGCATCCTGGTGGCCGAGGACAACCGCACCAATCAAATGGTCGCCGCCGGCATGCTGGCCATGAATGGCTGCGCCTGCGAATTCGCATCGAACGGGCGCGAAGCGGTGGAAGCTGCGCGCGCCGGCAATTTCGACCTGATCCTGATGGATTGCAGCATGCCCGAGATGGACGGCTACGAAGCGACGGCCCATATCCGCGCCCATGAAATCATCACCGGCCACCGCACGCCGCTGGTGGCCATGACGGCCAACACCCAGCGCGGCGACGCCGAAAAATGCCTGGCGGCGGGCATGGACGACTACCTGGCCAAGCCGATCACCCTGGTCGAACTGCGCCAGAAGCTGGAAAAATGGCTGCCGCGCGGGGACGAGCAAAGAAGCGGCCTGGCCGATGCGGCGCAGCTGGACGAAGGCAGCGATGCGCCGATCGATCAGTCGCTCTTCGCCAAGCTGCGCGAAATCATGGGGCCAATGCTGCCGCAGGCCGTGAGCCCCTTCCTGGAAGATACGCCGCAATACCTGCTCGACCTCGAAACGGCCGTCCACGCGCGCGACGGCGAGACCGCGCGCGCCAAGGCGCACGCCATCAAGGGTTCGTCCGGCAACCTGGGCGCAACCCTGCTGGCGCAGCTGGCCAAGGAAGCCGAAGAACACGCCATCGCCGGCCACACCGACCTGATCGTCCCGCTGCTGCCGCGCCTGCGCATCGCCTACAATGCCGTGGCCAATGCCCTGGCGGCCGAAGTCACCGGCGAAGACCCGAGCGGCCTGACCGAGACCGAAGACATCCCGCAGGTGCTGATCGTCGACGACGACCGCAGCACCCGCAGCACGCTGCGCTATACGCTCCAGCGCGACGGCTTCCGGGTCGAGGAAGCGGCCGACGGCGCCCAGGCTTTGACGATGCTCAAGCGCTTCCAGCCCGACGTGATCCTGATGGATGCGGTCATGCCGGTCATGGACGGCTTCACGGCCTGCGCGCGCATGCAGGAACTGCCGGGCGGCAGCGCCATTCCGGTGCTGATGATCACCGCGCTGGAAGACAATTCCTCGGTCGAGCGGGCCTTTGCCGCCGGCGCCAGCGACTACATTCCGAAGCCGATCCACTACGCCGTGCTGTCGCAGCGCGTGCGCCGCATCATCGAAGCGAACCGCGCCGAAAAACGCATCCGCCACCTGGCCTACAACGACTTGCTGACCGGCCTGCCGAACCGCACCCTGTTCTTCGACCTGCTGGGCCAGGCGGTGGACCAGGCGCGCGCAGACAAGACCCTGCTGGCGGTCCTGTTCATGGACCTGGACCGCTTCAAGTACGTCAACGACAACCTGGGCCACGACGTGGGCGACCGCCTGCTGGTGGCCGTGGCGCAGCGCGTGCGCCGCACCGTGCGCAGCGTGGACGTGCTGGCGCGCCTGGGCGGCGACGAATTCACCATCGTCCTGACCGACATCGACGGCCCGGCCCCGGCCGCGGCGGCCGCGCAAAACATTTGCCGCGTGCTGGCGGCGCCGTTCCAGATCGACGGCCACGACATTTTCGTCACCAGCAGCGTCGGCATCGCCATGTATCCCCACGACGGCCTGGACGTGCCGACCCTGGTCAAGCACGCCGACAGCGCCATGTACCGCGCCAAGAAGACCAATACCGGCTTCCAGTTCTACGAAGCGTCGATGGAGCACACCATCTCCGAGCACGTGCGCCTGGAAAGCGATTTGCGGCGCGCGCTGGAGCACAAGGAACTCGAAGTGTATTACCAGCCGCAGGCGCGCCTCGACAACCAGAAGATCATCGGCATGGAGGCGCTGGTGCGCTGGAAGCATCCGACGCGCGGCATGGTGGGGCCGAACGAATTCATTCCGCTGGCCGAAGAGACCGGCCTGATCAACCCGCTGGGCGAATTCGTCCTGCGCCGCGCCTGCACCCAGCTGCGCGAATGGATAGATCAGGGCTTGCCGCCGCTGCGCGTGGCGGTCAACCTGTCGGTGCGCCAGCTGCTGCAGAAAAATTTCGCCGACACGGTCGAATCGGTGCTGGTCGACACCCGCCTGCCGCCCGAGTTGCTGGAACTGGAAATCACGGAAAGCACGCTGATGGAGCACGCGCAGGATACGCTGCAAGCGCTGCACCGCCTGCGCTCGCTGGGTGTGCGCCTGTCGATCGACGATTTCGGCACCGGCTACTCCTCGCTGTCCTACCTGAAGCGCTTCCCGGTCGACATCATCAAGATCGACCGCTCCTTCGTGCGCGACGTGCCGCAGGACGCGGACGATGCGGCCATCATCGCCGGCATCATCGCGCTGGCGCACAGCCTCAGGCTGGAAGTTGTCGCGGAAGGGGTGGAAACGGAAGCGCAGCTGAACTACCTGAAGTCGCAGAAGTGCGATCTGCTGCAGGGGTATTACTTGAGTCCCGCGGTGCCGGCCGCCGAATTCGCGGAGCTGGTGCTCGAGCGCGAAGCGAAACCGCTGCGCGCATGAAAAAGGGTGGAAAGCGCGTGAAGCGCGTGAAGCGCTCTTCCACCCTGCCTGCTATTGCCGCGCCTTAAATCTCTTCGTACAGCGGCAGCGTCAGAAACTCGGCAAACTGCTCCGAGGTCGACATCTCTTCAAAGATCTGCGCCGCGCGCACATAGGTCGGGTTGTCGCCATTCGGCGCCACTTCCTTGACCTTCGCCAGTTCCTGCGGAATCATCGCGCGCACCATGTCGGCGGTCACCTTGCGGCCATCGTCCAGCACACCCTTGGTCGAACGGATCCACTGCCACACTTGCGAGCGGCTGATTTCGGCGGTGGCCGCATCTTCCATCAGGTTGTGGATCGGTACGCAGCCATTGCCGGCCAGCCAGCTGCCCAGGTAGTGGATGCCGACATTGATGTTGTAGCGCAGGCCCGCTTCCGTGATCGGCGCTTCCGGCTTGAAGTCCAGCAGTTCGGCGGCGCTGACGTTGACGTCGGGACGCTGCTTCTCGATCTGGTTCTTCCTGTCGCCCAGGACCTTGGTGAACTCGCCCATGGCCAGTTCCACCAGGCCCGGATGGGCAACCCAGCCGCCGTCGTAGCCGTCGGTCGCGTCGCGCGCCTTGTCGTTGCGCACGCCGCCCATGGCGATCTCGTTCTTCTCGGGATCGTTCTTGATCGGGATGAGCGCCGCCATGCCGCCAATGGCCGGCGCACCGCGCTTGTGGCAGGTTTTCAGCAGCAGCAGCGCGTAGGCGCGCATGAACGGCGACGTCATCGTCACTTTCGGGCGGTCGGCCAGGCAGAAGTCCTTGTCCAGCTTGAACTTCTTGATGCACGAGAAAATGTAATCCCAGCGGCCGGCGTTCAGGCCCGCGCTGTGTTCGCGCAGTTCGTACAGGATTTCATCCATCTCGAAGGCGGCCAGGATGGTTTCGATCAGCACGGTGGCCTTGATGGTCCCTTGCGGCAAGCCCAGTTCCTGCTGCGTCATGACGAAGATGTCGTTCCACAGGCGCGCTTCCAGGTGCGATTCCATTTTCGGCAGGTAGAAGTAAGGACCGGCGCCGCGCGCCAGCTGTTCCTTGGCGTTGTGGACCATGAACAGGGCGAAGTCGAAGATGCCGCCCGAGATGCGCTTGCCGTCGACCAGCACGTGCTTCTCGTCCAGGTGCCAGCCGCGCGGACGCACGACCAAGGTGGCGATCTTGTCATTGAGCTTGTAGACCTTGCCGTTCTGCTCCAGCGAGATCGTGCGGCGCACGGCGTCGCGCATATTGATCTGGCCGGTGATCTGGTTGTCCCAGTTCGGCGTGTTCGAGTCTTCGAAGTCGGTCATGTAGCTGTCGGCGCCCGAGTTGAAGGCGTTGATGACCATCTTGCGTTCGACCGGGCCGGTGATTTCGACGCGGCGGCATTCCAGGGCCGGCGGAATCGGGGCGATGGTCCAGTCGCCGGCGCGGATGTGCGCGGTCTCGGCCAGGAAGTCGGGACGCTCGCCGGCATCGAGGCGCTTGGCGCGTTCGACACGCAGGGCCAGCAATTGCTGGCGGCGCGGTTCGAAGGCGCGCGTCAACCTGGCGACCAGGGCCAGTGCTTCGGGGGTAAGGATTTGTTCGTAGCCGGGCTTGATGTCGGCCGAGATCTCCATGCCTGCTGGGATTGCGAGTGTCATACGTGCTCCTGTGGAAGTAAAGATGGATGAATCATATGCCATCAAGTATATTCACTATCTGGTAGCTAAACGAGACATTTTATACATTCATCTGTGCGTTTTTGTCACAGGCGAAGCGGGAGAAAGCATGGGGCAGTTCAGACAGATTTCCACGTTTGTCGAGGTGGTGGCGCGCGGCAGCCTGTCGGGGGCGGCCCGCGCCGAAGGCATTGCGCCGGCCATGATCGGGCGCCGCCTCGACGCGCTCGAAGCGCGCCTGGGCGTCAAGCTGCTGCAGCGGACCACGCGCAAACTGGTGCTCACCAACGAAGGGGCGGCCTTCCTGGAAGATTGCCAGCGCATCCTGGGCGAGCTGGAAGACGCCGAATCGGCGGTGGCCGAGCGCAGCGCCAAGGCCACCGGCCACCTGCTGGTGTCGGCCCCGGCCGGCTTCGGGCGCCAGCACGTGGCGCCCCTGCTGCCATCGTTCCTGGCCGAACACCGCGACGTCACCGTCAACCTGAACCTGAACGACCGCGTGGTCGACGTGATCGGCGAAGGCGTGGACGTGGCCATCCGCATCGCCAGCCTGTCCGATTCATCCCTGGTGGGCGTCAAGCTGGCCGACAACCAGCGCGTGCTGGTGGCTTCCCCGGCCTACCTGAAGCGCCACGGCACGCCGCACACCCTGGCCGACCTGGCGCGCCACAACTGCCTGGCGATCAGCAGCGAAGGCAGCCAGCGTGGCTGGACCTTCCGCGAGAACGGCAAGACGGTGACCTTGAAAGTGGCTGGCAATATGGTGTGCAACGACGGCGCGGTGCTGCACGACTGGGCCCTGGCCGGCAAGGGGCTGGCGTGGCGGTCGATGTGGGAAGTCGATGCGGAGATCGGTGCAGGCAAGCTGCAGACGGTGCTCGATCAGTATTCGGCGCCCGGGAATGACATCTATGCGGTGTTCGCCCAGCGGCGCCACCTGCCCTTGCGCATACGCGCCTTCGTCGATTTCCTGCGCCACAGCTATGCGCAGCCGGGATACTGGCGGAAAGCGTAAAACGTGGAAACGATAAGGATCCCCGCTTGCGCGAGGAATAGACAAAAAAAATCCCCGGAAACCGGGGATCTTTTTGTCGTTGACTCAGCGATTAGATTGGCTGAATGTTCGAAGCTTGCTTGCCTTTAGGGCCAGCGGTTACTTCGAAAGAGACGCGTTGGTTCTCTTGCAACGATTTGAAGCCGTTCGACTGAATCGCCGAGAAGTGAGCGAACAGATCTTCGCCGCCTTCATCAGGAGTGATAAAGCCGAAACCCTTCGAATCATTGAACCATTTTACGATGCCAGTTGCCATTACAAATTTCCTATTTCAGTTAAGTTGGGCTTGCGCCCGTTTTAGATCGTTTAAAGAAGCAAGAAAGAAATGACAGACAGACTGCACTACTACCTCGAATCCAACGATCCCGCATTATACTCAATAAAACACAAAAAACACGTTCTCTGCAAAATAAAATCCCGAACCGCGAAAATAATTCAGAACGCAGCCCTTTTGCAGCGGCAGTACGATGAATATAGGGCATCGAAGGGGTCGAAGTTTGCGCAAGATCAAACGATACGCGCAGGTGTCGTTGCAACAGCGCATTCCGTCGCGGGCACAGCCGTGCTACTCGCCCCGCCCGTCCACGTAGTCGGCCGCGCGCGGATCGCGTTCGGCCCAGGCGATATAGGTATCGAGGGTGTCCAGCCAGTGGCGCCAGTCGCGTTCGGCGATGGACTCGAAGGCCATCAGCACGCGCAGACGCTGTTCCAGGGCGCGCGCCTGCACGCCGAAGACCCGGAAGCCGAAGGTGGCGGCCGAACCGGCGATGGTATGCAGGATCTGGTGCACTTCCCGCAGGACCGCGGGATCGGGCGCCGCCGGGTCGAAGGCCGCGCGCTGCGCTTTCAGGCGCGCCAGCGTATCGGGCACGCTGGCGGCAAACTTGTCGTTCAGCGCACTGAGCCGCGCAAAAAAATCCTGGTCGATCAGTGTTGCCATTAGTGACGATGCATCATTTGGTGCCGAAAATGCGGTCACCCGCGTCGCCAAGGCCCGGCACGATGTAAGCGTGGTCGTTCAGGTGCGAATCGAGCGAGGCCACATACAGCTTCACCTTCGGATGCGCATCCTGGAACACTTGCACGCCTTCGGGCGCGCACACCAGCGCCAGGAAAATGATCTGCTCGTCCGACACGCCGCGTTTTTTCAGCACATCGACCGCGTGCACGGCCGAATTACCGGTCGCCACCATCGGATCGCACAGGATGAAGATGCGGTCGGCCGTGTCCGGCAGGCGCACCAGGTATTCCACCGGCTTGTGGGTTTCCGGGTCGCGGAACACGCCCACATGGCCCACGCGCGCCGACGGCACCAGTTCCAGCAAGCCGTCGCTCATGCCGATGCCGGCGCGCAGGATGGGCACGATGGCCAGCTTTTTACCGGCGATGACGGGCGCGTCGATGGTTTCGAGCGGCGTGTCGATCTTGCGGGTGGTCAGGGGCAGGTCGCGCGTGATTTCGTAGCCCATCAGCAGCGTGATTTCCTTGAGCAGTTCGCGGAAAGTGCGGGTGGACGTATCGCGTTCGCGCATGTGCGACAGCTTGTGCTGGATCAGCGGGTGATTCAGGATGAACAGATTGGGAAAGCGTGGATCTTGTTTCATGGAATATTCTTTTTTCATTGTTGTGGCTTATCCACCATTATCCCAGCCGCGGCCCGGTTTGTCCTCATTTCGACGAATATAGTTACTATATCGCCACCGGCAAGGCCCGGGCGAGGATGGCGGCGCAATCGACGCCATCCGGCAGGCGGCCGAATGCCCCGCCAGCGTCGACGGCAATGCGCGAGGCCACGAAGGCCCACGACACGCAGGCCGGCGCATGGCGCAGCAGCAGGCCCGCCTGCACCGCCACCACGATGCGTTCGGCCAGCCTGCGCGCCCCGTATTCGTCGCCCTGGGGCCGGTCCAGGTCGGCCAGCAGGCGCGCCGTGTAGACATCAAAAGCGGCGTTGCCAGCGGCCGCGCCCAGTTCCGCGGCCAGCGCGGCGCGCGCGGCCGGGGTCTTGCCGAAGGCGCGCAGCACATCCAGGCACATCACGTTGCCCGAGCCTTCCCAGATCGAGTTGACGGGAAATTCGCGGTACAGGCGCGCCAGCGGGCCATCCTCGACGTAGCCGTTGCCGCCCATGACTTCCATCGCTTCGGCGCCGAAGGCCGGGCCGCGCTTGCACAGCCAGTATTTGCCGGCCGGGGTCAGGATGCGTCCCAGCAGCACCTGGGCCGGGTCGCCCGCCTCGTCGAAGCAGCGCGCCAGGCGCAGCGCGAACGCGGTGGCCGCTTCCGATTCGAGCGCCAGGTCGGCCAGCACGTTCTGCATCAGGGGCTGCTCGGCCAGCGTGCGGCCGAAAACGCTGCGCCCGCGCGCGTGGTGCAGCGCATGGGTCAGGGCCGCGCGCATGATGCCGGCGCTGCCGACCACGCAATCGAGGCGGGTATGGCCGCCCATTTCCATGATGGTCGCAATGCCGCGTCCGACCTGGCCCAGCAGCCAGCCGGTGGCGTCGCAAAACTCCACTTCCGACGATGCGTTCGAACGGTTGCCCAGCTTGTCCTTCAGGCGCTGCACGCGGATCGCATTGCGGCTGCCGTCGGGCAGGTAGCGCGGCACGAAAAAGCAGGACAGGCCGGCACTACCGGCATCGTCCGTTTGCGCCAGCACCAGGTGCGCATCGGACTGCGGCGCCGAGAAAAACCATTTGTGGCCCACCAGGCTCCAGGCGCCCTCGGCATCAAGCCCGAAGCGCGCCAGCGCCGACACGGGATCGAGCTTTGTTGCGCGCGTGGTATTGGCCCGCACATCGGTGCCGCCCTGCTTTTCGGTCATGCCCATGCCGATCAGCGCGCCATGCTTTTGCTCGACCGGGAGCGAGCGCGGATCGTACTGGCGCGACAAGATCTTCGGCAGCCACTTGTCGGCGATCGGCCCGGCATGGCGCAGCGCCGGCACGCAGGCGTAGGTCATGGTCACCGGGCACTGGGCGCCGTTTTCCACCTGCCCGAACAGGAGGTACTGGGCCGCGCGCGCCACCTGCGCCCCAGGGCGCGGCGTGTCCCACGGCGCGGCATGGGCTCCGCCTTCGATCATCATGGCCATCAGCCGGTGCCAGGAAGGATGGAATTCGACTTCGTCGACGCGCCGTCCGCTGCGGTCGAAATTATGCAGGATGGGTTTGTTCACATTGGCCTGGCGCCCCAGGTCCAGCACGTCGGCCGTGCCCAGCCGGGCGCCCAGTTCCTGCAATTGCGGGCCGGCCCAGGCGCCGCCTTCGCGCGCCAGGGCTTCTTGCAGCGCCTGGTCGCAGGCGAACAGATTGACGTCCTGGAAAGCGCCGGCCTGGTTGAAAACCTGGTGGGTGTCGTAGTGGCTCATGCTTGATTCCTCGTGATGGCGCGCAAGCGACGTTTTATGTTGCGGCAACGCATCATAAAGCATCGTCAATACCCACGGACGCGCTGCTTCGGCGACAATGGATCCGGAGCCGCAGGCTAGCTTAAACGCCATCAGGAAGCAAGCCGCCGCCAGCGTCGTTCACGAGACGATCTTATGAGCTGGCTCAAGATTGATTGAATCAGACGCCAGGAAAAGGTTTTTTAGTGTTTTTTGGCATCTTTCGATGCTACATTTCGTTTAGTTTGGTAAAGTTTCACTAACTAAAAAGGCGGTTTTCGTTTCCCCATGCGCTCCACTGCCCCCACCGCCGCCGTCACCGCCGTGCATTCCGAGATCGACCATCTCATGGAAGCGGCCGGCGACGTGGTGTTCCGGATCGACCTGACGGGGCAGATCCGCTTTTCCAGCCAGCGCGCCACGCGCCTGATGCGCCAGCCGCGCGCCCTGCAGGGCATGCTGATCTCGTCGCTGACCAACGACCTCGACCAGAGCGCGCTGCGCAGCGCCATCAGCGACATCGTCGCCGCGCCGGCCGGGGCCGAACCGGTGCAGGTGGAAGTGCGACTCAAGACGGCCGATACCGAAACCTGGTTCGAACTGCGCCTGGCGCGCTGCGCGCCCGCCGAGCTGCTGCTGGTCGGGCGCGACATGTCGCTCCAGCACGAAACCGAAATGCGCCTGCGCCACCTGGCCACCCACGACGGCCTGACCGAACTGCCCAACCGCCTGCTGCTGTCGGACCGCATCCGCATGGTCATCGCCCAGGCGCGCCGCTCCGGCCAGGGCTTCGCGATCGCCACGCTGGGCCTGGACGGTTTCAAGAAAGTCAACGATGGCCTCGGCCATCCGGTCGGCGACGCCGTGCTCAAGCTGGCCGCGGTGCGCCTGCGCAAGACGCTGCGCGACAGCGACACCCTGGCCCGCGTGGGCGGCGACGAATTCGTCGCCGTGCTTCCGGGCACGCACACCGAAGCCCAGATCAAGCTCGTCACCGGGCGCCTGCTGGCGGCGGTGCAATCGCCCTTCGAAGTCGACAGCCACACCATCTACGTGGGCGCCTCGGTCGGCATTTCGCTCTATCCCGAACACGCCGAAGATGAAACCCGCCTGGTGGCGCTGGCCGACGCCGCCCTTTCGCGCGCCAAGGAAACCGGCAAGGCGCGCTCGGTCATCTACAGCACCACCGCCAACGGCCCGCCGGCGCACGACATTTCGCTGGAAGCGGCCATGTTCCAGGCGGTGCGCGAAGGCGAATTCTTGCTCTACTACCAGCCCATCGTCGACGCCGGCACGCGCCGGATCCAGGGCTTCGAAACCCTGATGCGCTGGAAGCACCCGACCCTGGGCATGGTGCCGCCGGTGCGCTTCATTCCGATCGCCGAAACCAACGGGCTGATCAACCTGCTCGGCGCCTGGGCCCTGAAGGCGGCCTGCGTCCAGCTGCGCCATTTCGAGGAAGTGGCCAAGCGAGCGCTCTACATTTCGGTCAACATCAGCCCGCGCCAGTTCCGCAGCGACAAATTCCTCGACGTGCTCGACGGCGCGCTGGCCTATTCCGGCGTGGGCGGCGAACAGCTGGTGCTGGAAATCACGGAAGGTACCTTGATGATCGACCCGGTCCATGCCGAAACCATCCTCACCCGCATGGCCGAGCGCCGCGCGCGTATCGCCATCGACGATTTCGGCACCGGCTATTCTTCGCTGGCCTACCTGAAGCGCTTCCCCATTTCCGTGCTCAAGGTCGACCGCGCCTTCATCAAGGACTTGCCCGCATCGCAAAAGGATGGCGCCATCTGCAACGCCGTGCTCGACCTGGCCAAGCACCTGGGCCTGTCGGTGGTGGCGGAAGGCGTGGAAACCGAGGAGCAGCTGCAATTTCTCGTACAACGGGGCTGCCAGTACCTGCAGGGCTACCTGACCGGCAAACCGATGCCCGCCCACGTGGCCATGGCGGCGCTCAAGGAAAGCCTTTATGCGGCCGTGATGACAACCGAACTGCGGGCGGGCATTCAATGACGACCGCCGCCGCGCCCGCCACCGCCAGCGCCGAAGCGACCCTCGCCCTGCTCTGGGAACGGGTGCGCCAGCAAGGCGACATGCCCGGCTTCACCAAGGCCATCAGCGCCATCCTGGGCGCCATGCGCGGCGAGGATGAACACGAATTCGATATGACCCAGACCGTGCTGTCCGATCCTGTCCTCACGCAGAAAGTGCTGCGCCTTGCCAACAGCGGCATGTATTCGGCCTTCGGCCAGCGCATCAACACCGTGTCCAAGGCCGTGCTGGTGCTGGGCATAGAAGCGATCGGCCACCTGGCGCTGGGCCTGAAACTGATCGAGGAACTGTCCGCCTCGTCGCCCAATTCGCAAATGGCGCACGTGGAAATGGAAAAGGCCGTGCTGGCCGGCATGGTGGCGCAGCAGGTGGCCGCCAGCGCCGCCAGCCCCGACACCGAGGAAGCCGTGGTCTGCTCCATGCTGCACACGCTGGGGCGGATGATGGTGACCTATTACATGCCGGACCGCTGGGCCGCGCTGCAGGAACAAGGCGGCCCGGGCTTCGAGGACGGCGCCGCGCCGGCCGTGCTGGGCATGACGATGGACAAGATCGGCCGCGCCGCCGCCGAACAGTGGGGCTTGCCCAGGAACCTGATCAACAGCATGCGCAGGGTCGAGCCGTCCGAGCGCGGCGACAGCTTCAGCCACGAAGACTGGCTGGCCGCGCTGTCGACCATGTCGGCCCAGTGCGCCGATTCGCTGTGGGAAGACGACGCCGCCGGCGCGGTGGCGGTGCGCGCCCTGGCCAGCAGCTTTTCGGCCATGCTGGGCGTGGAACCGGACAGCATCCTGGCCGCGGTCGAAAAGGCCAAGGCGGTGGCCGCCGTCGACCTGTCGATCGCGCCGCTGGCCAAGCCGGCCGAGAAGCGCGCCCGCGAACGCGCCTCGACCCGCATGCGAGCCGAAGGCAACAAGATACTGATGTCCGGCGCGACCGACATGCGCGACGTGGTGGCCACGGCCAGTCCCGGCCAGATGATGTCGATGGCGCTCGAAACGGTGTACCAGGGCTTGTCCTGCACGCGCGCCGTGGCCTTCCTGCGCAACCGGCGCGAGCGCAAGTACATCGCCAAGATGGGTTTTGGCGCCGGCGTCAAGGCGCTCATTGCCGCCATGGTGTTCGACGATGCCTACGAGCCGAACGTTTTCCATGCCTCGCTCGGCAGCGACCGCGTGATTTTCATTGAAAACGCCAAGGATCCCAAGTTCGCCGCCAAGCTGCCCGCTTGGTGGGTCAGTTCGCTGGCCGACGCGCGCGCCTTCGTGATCCTGCCGCTGTGCACCAACGGCCAGCCGGCCGGTTTCGTGTATGGCGACTGGGACGAGAGTTTCCCGGCCATTACCCTCAGCCAGAGCGAGTTCGCGCTGCTCAACGACTTGCGCGCGCTGGTGGTCAAATCGGTCGAACGGCGCCAGCAGATCGAGCTGGCCGCCGCTTCAGACAAGGCGCCCGGCTAGTTTGAAGGAATGGCGCGCGGCGATGGCCCCGGCCAGGGTCATGCCGGCCGCGCCGTAGTACACCGCTTCCGGGCTGATGCTGTCCCAGCAGTAGGACAGGAACAGGCCGCCCAGGGTACCGCCCACCCCGTAACCGATGCTGATCAGGAGCGCCTGCCCGCTGGCCTGCAAGGGGCCCGCGAACCAGCGCTGCATGGTCAGCACGCAGGCCGAATGGTGGGCCGCGAAGGTGGCCGCATGCATCAGCTGCGCGGCGACCAGCACCCACAGCCAGTCGGCGCCCGCGCCCGTGATCACGAAGCGCAGCAGGGCCACGCCGAAGGCGAACATCATGATGCGGCGCGCGCCGAAGCGTTCGAACACGCGCGCCTGGAAGTAGAAGAACGCCACTTCGGCGACCACGCCCAGGGCCCAGATGCCGCCGATGACCGGCTTGCTGTAGCCGGCCCGTTCCAGGTAGAGCGAATAGAACACGTACAGGGCCATGTGGGCGCCGCACATCAGCGCGGCCGACAGGAAGAAGGTGGCCACTTCGGGCCGGCGCAGCACGTTCAGCAGGCGCGGCTTGTCGTGGTGGCCGACGGGATGGGCCTGCTCGCGGATGCGCAGGGCCGACATAATCACCAGCACCAGCAGCACGCTGCAGATCCACAGCATGGCGTCCACGCCGTACCACTCCAGCAGGTAGCCGGCGGCCACCACGGCCACAATGAAGCCGATCGAGCCCCACAACCGCACCCGCCCGTAGTGGGAGAGATCGCCGCGCATTTCGGACAGCATCAGCGCTTCGGACAGCGGGGCCTGGGCGCTGGTGAACAGGTTGAGCAAGACCATCACGATGAAGAAGGCGGCGAAGCCGTCGGCGATGAAGAAGCAGCAGAACGAGAGCAGCGCTGCGACGCCGGTCAGGCGCAGGACCTTGACGCGCTGCTCGGTGTGGTCGGCCACCCAGCCCCACAGGTTGGGGCCGAAAATGCGCATGACCTGGACCAGGGAGACCAGCACCCCGATCTGGGGAACGGTCATGCCGCGGGCGGCGAAGAACAGCGAGACGTAGGTGACGAAGGTGCCCGCGTAGGCGTAGTAATTGAAGAGGAACAGCGAAAAATTGAACGACTGCCTGGGCATCAGCTTCCTGCGATGTTGGGCGTATCGACTTTCACATCGCCACACTGCGCGCGCTGCATCAGGGCGTGGTCGATCAGCACCAGGGCCAGCATGGCTTCGGCGATCGGCGTGGCGCGGATGCCCACGCAGGGGTCGTGCCGGCCGAAGGTTTCCACCATCACCGGATTGCCCGCCTTGTCGATCGACCTGCGCGGCGTGCGGATCGACGAGGTCGGCTTGATCGCGATCGATACCGTGATGTCCTGCCCGGTCGAAATCCCGCCCAGCACGCCGCCGGCGTTGTTGCCGACAAAGCCTTCCAGGGTCAGTTCGTCCCCGTGCTCCGAACCGCGCTGCGCGACGGCCTTGAAGCCGGCCCCGATTTCCACGCCCTTGACCGCGTTGATGCCCATCATGGCGTAGGCGATGTCGGCATCGAGCTTGTCGTAAATCGGCTGGCCCAGGCCCACCGGCACCTTGTGCGCCACCACGTCGATGCGCGCGCCGATCGAATCGCCGTCGCGCCGCAAGTCATCCATGGCCGCTTCCATGCGCGCGATCAGGGCCGCGTCGCCGGTGGCGGCAAAGAAGGGATTCTGGTGCACGTGCTCGAACGATTCGAAGGGCACGGGAATGTCGCCCAGCTGGCTCATGCAGCCCATGAACACGGTGCCGTACTGTTCCAGCAGCCATTTCTTGGCCACCGCGGCCGCACCGACCACGGGCGCGGTCAGGCGCGCCGACGACCGGCCGCCGCCGCGCGGATCGCGCACGCCGTATTTGTGCCAATAGGTATAGTCTGCGTGTCCTGGACGGAAACTTTCGACGATATTGCCGTAATCCTTGCTGCGCTGGTCCTGGTTGCGGATGATCAGCATGATCGGCGTACCGGTGGTAATGCCTTCGTACACGCCGGACAGGATTTCCACCTGGTCCGGTTCCTGGCGCTGCGTCACATGGCGCGAGGTGCCGGGCTTGCGGCGGTCCAGGTCGGGCTGGATGTCCGCTTCCGACAACCGCAGTCCGGGCGGGCAGCCGTCGATGATGCAGCCGATGGCCGGTCCGTGCGACTCGCCGAAGGTGGTAACGGTAAACAGCTTGCCAAATGAATTGCCGGACATGGTGGGCGCACGCGTGGAAGAAAAGCCAATTCTACCAGCGAAGCCCCCTTTCTTGCCGGGGAGGACTAAAATGATGACGAGGTAGCAATTATCGCCCCGCCAACAACGCGAACAATGTGGAATTTGTTTTTCTTATCGTTAATTCGCGCAGGGCTGTCAATTCGTGGCATGCTTACGGAAAACGGCTTGTCTAGTCCAGCCGAGCAGAGGATGTAGAAAAATACCGCGATTATCTGGAGATGCGACACATGCCCCCATCGAGCACGCCCTTGGATGACATCAAGGACGATCACGACGACCTGGTATTTTTGGAAGAACACCCGGCCCCGGCCCACACCTTCGGTGCTGCCACTGTCTGGCGCGTGATGATCATCGACGACGACGAAGACGTCCACTCGACGACCACGTTCGCGCTCGGCAACCTGGACATGCAGCACCGCCCGCTCGAATTCGTGCACGCCTATTCGGCCGGCCAGGCGCGCGAAATGCTCAAGACCGAAACCGACATCGCCGTCATCCTGCTCGACGTGGTCATGGAACAGGACGACGCCGGACTGCACCTGGTGCGCTACATCCGCGAAACGCTGAAACTGGCCGATGTCCGCATCATCCTGCGCACCGGCCAGCCCGGCTACGCTCCGGAAATCGACGCCATCCGCGATTTCGACATCAACGATTACAAGACCAAGTCGGAACTGACCCGCATCAAGCTGTTTACCACCGTGACGGCGGCGATCCGCTCCTACGAGCAGATCCGCGCCATCAGCACCAGCCAGCGCGGGCTTGACTTGATCGTGCGCGCCGGCACCGAGCTGATGGCGCTGCACGGAGTGCAGAACTTCGCCGCCGGGGTCCTGATCCAGATCGCCGACATCCTGGGCGCCAAGCCGAACGGCGTGCTGTGCGTGCACGAATGTCCGGACGGCCAGTGCGCCGAACTGCTGATCATGGCCACCGCCGGCAGCTACCGCCGCCTTGGCAGCGGGCGCCTGACGGCCGAGGAAGATGCCCAGGCCGCCACGGCGATCGAACAGACCCTGGCGCGACGCCGCAATAGCTACGACGCCGACTACATCACCCTCTTCTTTGCCGGCAAGGCCAGCCCCGATTTCGTGGCCTTCATGCATCTGGGCCGCCCGATTACCGAACTCGACCAGCGCCTGCTGGAAGTATTCTGCAGCAATGTGGCCGTCGGCCTCGACAATGTCGAACTGGTCAGCCATTTGCACAATGCCGCCTTTTACGACACGCTCTCCAAGCTGCCCAACCGCACCCGCCTGGTCGAAATCCTGGACGCCACCCTGGCCGGCCCGGCCAAGGAAGACGCGACCCTGTCGCTGGTCGACCTGGACCATTTCGCCGAAACCAACGACGCCCTCGGGCACCAGTTCGGCGACCTGCTGCTGGTGGCCGTGGCCAACCGCCTGCAGACGCGCCTGGGCGCGCAACTGACGGTGGCGCGCATCGGCGGCGACATCTTCTGCGTGCTGGGCGACGCCGAATCGGTCAATCCGGCGCGCATCCTGGCGCTGTTCGAAACGGCCTTCTCGATCGATGGCCAGGACGTGCAACTGTCGGCCACCCTGGGCCTGGTGCGCCTGGCCGAGCACGACGGCAGCGGCGCCGACGCCCTGAAAGACGCCGACATCGCCTTGAAGCGCGCCAAGACCCAGCAGCGCGCCGGCCACTTCTATTTTTCGCGCAGCATGGGCGTGGAAATCCGCGAGCGGGTGCGCATGATGCATGCGCTGCGCACCGGCTTCACCAAGGGCGAACTGTTCGTGGTGTACCAGCCCCAGATCGACCTGGCCACGCGCCGCCCGGTGGGCGCCGAAGCGCTGCTGCGCTGGCAAACCCCGGACGGCAAGTTCATTTCGCCGGACCGCTTCATCCCGATCGCCGAATACTCCGGCCTGATCATCGATATCGGCGAATGGGTGCTGCGCACCGCCTGCCACGAACTGGTGCGCATGCGCGAAGCGGGCCACCGCGACTTCACCATGTCGATCAACGTCTCGCAGGTGCAGTTCCGCCACCCCTATTTCCTTGAAATGCTGCGCACCGCGCTCGAAGACACGCAAGCGCCGCCCGAATTCATCGAACTCGAAATCACCGAATCGATGGCCATGGAAGAGCCGGACCTCCTGATCAAGATGCTGGCCCAGATCAAGCACACCGGCGTGGCCATCGCCATCGACGATTTCGGCACCGGCTTCTCGTCGCTGTCCTACCTGCAGCGGCTGCAGGTGGACCGGCTCAAGATCGACCGCGCTTTCGTGACCGAAATCACCGGGTCGGCGCGCGGCAGCAGCATCGCCGAAATGGTCATCCAGCTCGGCCGCAACCTGGGCCTGTCGGTGATCGCCGAAGGCGTGGAAGACGAACGCCAGGCCCAGATCCTGCAGGCGCTCGGCTGTCCGCTGGCCCAGGGCTTCCTGTTCGCGCGCCCGATGGCGGCGCCGGCGCTGGACGAATGGCTCAGCAACGACGCCCTGACCCGGTCCGCATGAGCAAGCTCGCCCCCACATGAACTTCTTGTCAAGGCGCGTTGCACCGAAGCAACAATCAGCGCGCCCGGCGCCGGACGTGGCGCTGCGCCCCGCCCAGGTAACGTAGAATCGCGTCAAGTCCGGGCAGCATGCCCGTCTACTCAAGGGTCAAGGGATGGGCAAGCGACACTTTTTCGCCGTGTGTGCACGGCGCCTCCTGGAATGCGCGCTCCTGTGCGGCGTCATGCTGCTCGGCGCCGCGCCCGCCTTCGCCCTCGATCCCGGCAAGGCCTTCCATCACTATGTGCGCAATATCTGGTCGATCCAGCATGGCTTGCCGCAGATTAGCGTGCAAGCCGTGGTGCAGGACCACCAGGGCTATATCTGGCTGGCCACCCAGGCCGGCGTGGCGCGCTTCGATGGCGTGCGCTTCACCACGTTTTCGCCCGAAACCCGGCCCGAATTGCCGGGCCTGTGGACCCGTTCGCTCATGGTCGACACGCACGGGCGCGTCTGGATCGGCACCTACAAGGGCCTGGCGGTCTTTGAAAACGGCCATTTCAAGCGCATCCCCATTGCCGACCCGGCCCAGTTTCCCGCGCTCGACATCAACGCCATCATCGAAGACGAAGGCCATATCGTGGTGGCCACCACCAATGGCGTGTTCGACCTGACCGCAGGCAAGCTGGTGCACCGCGCCGGCAGCCCGGCCCCGGCCACCTCGCTGATCAGGAGCGCCGACGGGCTCTGGATCGGCGGCCTGGGCGGCGTCCAGCGCCAGAAGGGCAAGCAGGTCGACACCCTGCCGCTGCCGGCCGAGGTGCACAAGGGCGTGGTCACGCGCCTGGTCGAAGCCCAGGGCAAGGTGTGGGCCGGCACCAGCCTGGGCCTGTACAAGCGCGACGGCGACCAGTGGGTGGCCGCCACCGACAATCCCCTGCTCCAGGGCTCGCCGACGACCATGCTGTTCCAGGACAGCGACCGCAGCCTGTGGGTGGCCAGCAATGCCGCCCTGGGGCGTATCCGCGACGGCATGCTGGTGGAAATCGTCCCGGAAAAAAATCCCACCGCCATCAAGGGCATCATCGCCGCCTTCGAAGACCGCGAACGCAACCTGTGGTTCGGCAGCCAGTGGCAAGGCCTGGCGCGCCTGTGGAACGGCTCCACGCGCCGCCTGTCGGTGGCCGAAGGCCTGGAAGAGCCCATCGTCTGGTCGGTGGCGCGCGCGCCCGACGGGCGCACCTGGGTGGGCACCAATGACGGCCTGTCCGTGTTGACCGGCGGGCGCTTCAGCCATGTGCTGCGCGGCGACCAGCTGCCCCATCCGCACGCCTACAACCTGATGGCCGAAGCCGACCAAATCTGGATCGGCACCCGGCGCGGCCTGGTGCTGTGGCGCAACGGCAAGCTCGAGACGCCGGCCCTGTTCGCCCCCATGGCGTCGGCCCAGATCAACGGCATCGTGCGCGCCAAGGACGGCGTGATCTGGATCCCCACCACCGACGGCCTGTTCCGGCTGGAAGGCGAACAGCTGACCCGCTATGCCAAGGCCGAAGGCTTGAACGATATCCGCATCCGCCAGATCCGCGAACTGAAGGATGGCCGCCTGCTGGTGGGCACCCAGGATGGCCTGTACGAACTGCGCGGCGAGAAGCTGGTGCAACTGGGCCTGGACAGCGGCCTGCGCCCCAGCCTGGACGTGACCGCGGTCGCGGAATTGCGCGACGGCACGCTCGTGATCGGTACCCTGAGCGAAGAAATGTATATGTTCAACGGCAAGACCTGGACCAGGTTCGGCCGCAACGAAGGCTTGCCCGCCAACACGCCCTTCTTCCTGGCCGAGGACAATGCCGGCTTCCTGTGGGCGGCCGGCATCCGCGGCGTGACGCGCGCGGCGCTGGCCGACATGCGCATGGTCATGGCCGGCACCGCCAGGACGGCCTACGGCGACATGATACTGAACGAGCGCGGCGACCGCCGCAGCGGCGAACAAGGCTTTTGCTGCAATGGCGCCGGCAATGCCAAGGGCTTCATGGATGCGTCGGGCGTGCTGTGGCTGCCCAGCCGCGACGGCGTGGTCACGCTCGACACCCTGGGACTGGCCAAGAACATGACGCCGCCTTCGGCCGTCATCGAACGGGTGCAGGTGCAGGACAAATGGCTGGAACTGCGCCCCGGCGACAGCATCAAGCTGCCCAGCGACGCGCGCGACGTGGCCTTCGAATTCACCGCCCTCAGTTTCCAGGACCCGGCCAGCGTGGTGCTGCGCTACCGCCTGCACGGCTACGACAAGGACTGGCGCGAACTGCCGGCCAATGCCCCGCGTTCGGTCAACTACACCAACCTGCCGGCCGGCGCGTATACCTTCGAAATCAAGGCCACCAACAATGCCGACGTGTGGAACAAGGCGCCGGCGCGCCTGGACTTCCGCATCGCCCCCCTGTTCTACGAAACGCGCTGGTTCTTCGGCCTCCTGTTCGCCATGCTGGCCGGCACCGTGTACCTGGGCTACCGCCTGCAGCGCCACGCCCACGAAAAACAGCGCGCCGACCTCGAATCGCAGGTGGCCGAACGCACCCAGCAGCTGCACGTGGCCAACCTGGCCCTCGAACTGGCTAGCCAGACCGATCCGCTGACCGGCTTGCACAACCGGCGCTACCTGTCCAACCAGATCCCGGCCGACCTGGCCTTCTATGAACGCGAAAACCGCCGCAACGGCGGCCAGGACAACACCTTGCTGTTCGCCCTGGTCGATATCGACCATTTCAAGAAGATCAACGACACCTACGGCCACAAGGCCGGCGACCGGGTCCTGCAGCAAGTGTCGGAAGTGCTGCGCCACCAGGTGCGGGTGGGCGACTACATCGTGCGCTGGGGCGGCGAAGAATTCCTGCTGGTGTGCCGGCCCAGCACCAAGCAGTTCGTGCCGGTGCTGGGCGAACGGATCCGGCGCGCCATCGCCAGCCATTCCTTCGACCTGGGCGACAGCGTGCACGTGTCGCTCACCTGCTCGGTCGGCCTGTCGGAAAGCGGCTTGTACCTCGACGGTTCGCATGCCGTGGGCTGGGAACAACTGGTCGAACTGGCCGACGCGGCGCTATACTGGGTCAAGGAAAACGGGCGCAATGGCTGGAGCGCCCTGCGTCCCCGCCCGAACGTCAATTTCGCCGAACTGATCGAAAAACTGCACCTGGGTGCCCAGATCATGATCGATACCGGCCGCGTCACCATCATCAGCTCGCACGACACCATGTCGGACGAAAGTGCGGCGCTGGCCGATGAAACGCAGCTTGCGCACGGGCTCTTGGAGCCGGCGCGGCGCAACAGCAGGCGAGGGGCCATTAATTTGGCTTGAATTGCCCAAAAGCAATCCTTTTGGCGTTGCTTTAGTGTAATATTCGTATGTTGTTCCCGGTCATCTCTTCATCGCGCCCAGACGGAGCCGTACGCGTGCTAACTACAGAATTTGCAATTATCCTGGCATTGCTGCTGGTCGGCGGAATCGTCGCCTGGCTGGCCTATGGCAAATGGCGCGCCAGCCGCCGTGTCGCCGAGCCGGCCGAAGAAGTCCGCTACGCGCCCGACGCCGCCCCTGCCGCCCCGGTGGCGGACCTGCCGTCGGTCCTGCCGGCCGAACCGGAACCGGTCACCATCGTCGAGGAAGAAGAAGACTTCGAGCCGGTGTGGGAAGACACGCTCTTCAATACCGATGCGCAAGCGCGCCTGAAAGCGGACCTGGCCGCGGAACACGAACTGCAGCGCGAGGCCGAAGCCGACGCGGTGGCCGCGCGTGAAGCGGCGGCCCGCCTGGCGGCCGAAATCGAATCGGCGGCGGCCCTGGCCGATCTCGAATTCAAGCACAACGCGCCGGTCGACCCGAATCCCGATCCGGTGGCCTTCGCCGGCGACGCGGCCGAGGCACGCCGCATCGCCGAACAGCAGGCGCTGGCCGAAGCGGACCGCCTGGCAGCCGAATTGCTGGCGGCAACCGATGCCGCCCGCGTGCGCAACGACAGCCTGGCGCTGGAAGAAAGTGGCGACTTCGAAGAAGACCTGGTCGCCGCCGAAGCCGCGGCCCGGATCGAAGCGGCGCGCATCGCCAACGAATTGAAAGAGCGCTTCGACGCCGACCGCGCAGCCGCCGAACAGGAACCGGAACCCGAACCGGAACACGAGCCCACCTTCGATGAGCTGACCCGCATAGACGAAGACGATGTCGACGGCGAAGCGCGGGTCGCCGCCGAACAGGCCGAGCGCATCGAAGCGAAACGCCTGGCGGACCAGGAAGAAGAACGGATTCACGCCGAACGCCTGGCCGCGATGGCCGAAGCGGCGCGCGTGGCCGCCGAAGAAGCGGCACGCCTGGAACAAGAGCGCGTCATCGCCGCCGAAGCGGCCCGCATCGAAGCGGACCGCATTGCCGCCGAAGAGACGGCCAGGATGGAAGCCGACCTGGCCGCCGCCGAAGAAGCGGCGCGCCTCGAATCGGCGCGCTTTGCCGCCGAAGTGGCCGCCCGCATGGAAGCCGAACGTGTGGCGCGCGTCGAAGCGGCGCGTGTTGAAACGCAGCGCAAGGCAGCGGAAACGGCGGCCCGCCTGGAAGCCGAACGCCTGGCGGCCGAAGAAACGGCCCGCGTCGAGGCGGTCCGCATTGCAGCTGCCGAAGCGGTCAGGCTGGAAAACGAACGTATCGCCGCCGAAGAAGCGGCCCGCATCGCCGCCATTGAAGCTGCGCGCCTGGAAGTGGAACGGATCGCAGCCGAAAAAGCGGCCGCCATCGAAGCGGTGCGCCTGGCCGAAGAAGAAGCCGTCCGCGCCGAAGCCGCGCGCCACGAAGCCGAAGAAAAGGCCCGCATCAAGGCCATCAAGTTTGCTGCTGCCGAAGCGGTACGCATTGAAGCGGAGC
The DNA here is from genome assembly GCA_040388805.1 of Pseudomonadota bacterium. Taxonomy (GTDB): domain Bacteria; phylum Pseudomonadota; class Gammaproteobacteria; order Burkholderiales; family Burkholderiaceae_D; genus Telluria_A. Next base: position 1,122 of record JAZKBE010000053.1, on the reverse strand, counting down.
GCATCGCCGGCGAAGAAGCGGCGCGCCTGGCAGCCAAGGAAGCTGCATGGATCCTGGCCGCGCGCGCCAAGACCGAACGCAAGCCTGCGCCTGCTCCGGCCCCTGTTCCTGCGCCCGTTGCCGCTCCCGTCGTCGCTCCTGTTGCCGCACCAGTCATTGCGCCTGTCCCTGAGCCGGTAGCGCAGCCAGAACCGGAACCGGTATTCCCGGTCCTGAGCGAACGCATGCCGAAGCCGGCCGCCGATACGGTGGTCATGATCGCGGACGATTCGAAGGTGGTGCGCGTGAAAACCAACCGCCTGCTGGTGAACAACCAGTTCCAGGTGCAGCAGGCCGAGGACGGACTGGACGCGGTGCGCCAGATCGCCGAGCGCATGCCGGACATCGTCATCACCGACGTCGAGATGCCGGGCCTGAATGGCTTCGAGCTGACCAAGCACCTGCGCGACAGCCCGCTGACGGCGCACATCCCGGTCATCATGATTACCGCCGAGGAGAGTTACCACTCCAAGGCAGAGGCTGCCGGCGTGGACGTCCTGATGGGCAAGCCATATTCGGAAGAGATCATGATTTCACACATCCAGCGCTTCATGCTCGAAGGCCGGACCAGCTTCTTCAAGTAATGTGAAGCCGCGCGGACTTCGCCTGGCACAAACCGTCAGGCGGGTTACGCCCCAAAGCTGCCATTTCGCAAAAATCTTGCTGCGATACTGCACCTGGCTACCCGTTCACAACAAACCTCGATAGCTACGCCAAGGATCAGGTTCGGAACGAAGCGCGCCAAATCGATTAGCCTTAATCGGGAAGCTCTGTGATCTCTGGCACACCAGCAATCATCAAGCGCTCGACCTCCTCAAGCGGCACTGAGGTCAGAGCATCCAAGGAAAAGCTTAGGACCATCCGATAGTCGTCGTTTTCGTCCCCCGGCCTGCGTAAAATTCGCAAGTCAACGGCAAGCTCATGCTCCCAATGTTCAAATTGTGACATTTTCCAACTCCAATTATTACAGACAGGTCACCCATACCAAAATACCGGCACAGGTATGGAACTCACTGAGCAGCCGCTTCTGGCCGCCTGCCGCCAGCGACGCAGTACGCTTACTCATATATCTTCCCGCAGTAA